>NZ_CP045354.1:190000-1027500 GCF_009363435.1 Labrenzia sp. THAF82
ACCACCACGGCGGTCGCCACTGCGGCGTGGTTCAGAAGCTGAGCCTCAACTTCTTCGGGATAAACATTGAGGCCCGATGTTACGATCATGCGGTTTGATCGACCGGTCAGGAACAGGAAACCGCTTCCGTCCAGATAGCCGTGATCGCCGACGGTCAACCAGCCTTCGGACCAACGAGTATCCGACGATTGGCCACACAAATATCCGGCAAAAAGCAGGTTGCTTTTGACCCAGATCTCTCCGGCTTTGCCACTTGGCAGGGGATGCGCCGGGTCGCCAATTGCAATTTGTACCCCATGCGCTGCGCGGCCGACTGAGCCTTGCGGAACATAATCGCCCGGCCGTGAAATTGAAATGAAACTCGTTTCAGATGCTCCGTAAAATTCCGTCAGGCAGGCATCTGGAAAGATACTGGCCATCGCGGTTCGCTGCCCATCCTGCCATTTCGCACCGCTGACCAAGATCTGTCTGACCGTCTCGACAGGGCCATTGCGCCTGGCCGCTTGCCCCAAGTAGTGAACCTGCGTTGGTGTTGCATAAAGGACGGCTCCCTCCCGGGCTCGATAAAGTTCGGCAAGAAGCTCTTTTGGATCAAAACGCTCCATAAGGACGACTTGATGGCCGCCAGATAATCCATAAACAGCGCCATAAAGGTGCAGCGAATGGGTGAGCCCACCCGCAATGACGATCCTGTTGTTCAGAGCGTTGCCGAATTCACGATCTGATAGCTCAAAACTCTTGAGCCAGGACCTATGAGTGCGGACATATCCCTTTGGAAAACCGCTGCTGCCGGAGGTAAAGCCTGCAAAAAAGAGAGCCTCTTCATCAGGCCTGTCGTCCGTTCGTTGGCCGCTGACCGGATTGAACAGTTGCGAGCCGTGTTGGATGAAAAGGGCCGGACTCACTTCCGCCAGTACAGACTTCATCAAACGGTCCGGCCACTCCGGGTCGACAATCAGAGCGACACGACCCGTGCGCGCTGACGCGAAGAGGCCAATCAGCAACGACATCGGGTCGGCCAGGGCAAGTGCGACCCTGGCACCGGCAATCGTTTCTTGGCAAATTACCGCCGCCGCCGCTTCAATCCGGTCGAACAACTCCAGCCAGGTAAGAGAGGCCGGACCGCATTTTAGCGCGGTGTCTGCGGGCTTTGCCGTCGCATATGCTTCAAGCCGGTCGCCAACAAAGGTCATCCAAGCGGTCCAATCGCCCTACGTCCTAGGTCCTGGATAGGAAGGCAGCCGGCAGGCCTCTTGAAATGGTCTCAGCGACAAGTGCCGTGATGGCGACCTTCAGCAAATCGCCGGGAATGAACACTGCGCTGCCAACCGCTGCCTCGGTGAGCGACAATCCAGCCTTATAGGCAAGTCCTGGAATGCCGAAGGCGTAAACTACAACAATCCCTCCGATTGCCGCAGCAATCGTAGAGGACGTAAGCACATTCAATCGTCCGGTTGCGCGCATGATCCAGCCGGCAACAAATGCACCTACCGGCCAACCGATGAGAAAGCCAACGGACGGAGTGAAGAACACGCCCAGACCGCCTCTGCCGCCGGCAAGCAAAGGTGCCCCCAAGGCAATGATAAAGAGAAACAGAAGCACCGCCAGAGCACCGCGAACCGGGCCGAGCATGACACCGGCCAACATGACACCAAGCGTCTGCGCGGTGATCGGGACACCGCTTAAAAACGGTATGGCCACCGGAGGCAGCAGGCCAAGCGCTGCAATGAGAGCGGCATAGAAAGCAACGTGAACCAAAGACCGATCAGCCATATCGTTCATTCCTCTTGAGTGTCTTGTCTCTTTTGTTGCCACAGAACACTTTCGTACAAGCCGTTCCGTCCAACGCAGTTGTGTCGGGCGCCGGATACCCCAGTTTCAACCGGGATGCCAGACCTGGCCATACCTGCGACTCAACTATCTTGTCAGTCCGTTTGAGCCGCCCCGTGCTTTCAATGCCTCTGCGACATGGTCCGACATGCGAAGGGATTGTATGGCAAATGGTGCCAACAGACGCCAGGAACCGGTTGATCCCGTTCGCGCCCGATAAGCTTCCCGCAACACTGAAAAGACTTGCAGCATGTAGGGTGTGAAGCGAAGGACGAGAGTGACCCCGAGCGCAGGCTTGCGCGATGAAACCCCAAACCATTCCAGCGGCCGGAAAAGCGGTTGCACGGCTGCCATCATATCGTCCATGCGCGTCGTGACAGACACAAAATTCGCAGCGAGGATCATGACCAGAAGTCTCAAAATGATGGCAAATCCTTCTAGGAGCGTTCCGGACAGCCAGTGCAGTGCCAGCAGACATGCAAGAAGCACCGACAACCCGTGCAAGAGCTTTAACCGGGCCAGACCTTGTCGACCCAAACTGGCATAAAGACAGATGACGACAGCCAAACACGGCAAGAGGACCCAGAACGACGTCACCTGAAACAGCACGATACTGGCGACAGCGACCGCTACCAGTTTCGGACCCGCCGGGAGCCGATGCGCCCAAGTGTCACCAGGAATTTGCATCGCGATCACAGCGCCACAAGCTCCAATTTGCTGCCCAATCTGCTGTCAAGATCAGCGCGGTAGGCCGCAAGCACTTCATGCGGTGCCCCGTCCATGCGCAAGCGCCCTTCCTCAAGCCAAAGAATCCGGTCAAAGCCTTCAAAATGACTGAGATCATGGCTGACAAGGACGATCTTTTGCGGCAACGACATCAGCATTGATCGAATGCGGCTGGTCGCAAGAGCGTCAAGACTGGTCATGGGCTCATCGAGCACCAGAAGCCGAGGCTCCATAACCAGCACCGCCAGAATGCAGATCAGCTGCTTCTGACCTTCCGAGAGTTCTGAAATCGGCCTTTCAGCCAGCGCTTCACACCCATGGGTGGCGAGAAACACCCGCGCCTGGCGGCGGCTTTCATCCTTTTCGTATCCAAGCTGTGTGAGACCGAAGGCAATTTCTTCTTCAACTGTTGGAAAGATCGCTTGATGATCTGGGTTCTGGAACACGAAGCCCACATGACGTGGCAGTTCTGGTTCGGCAATCGTTGCCGGTGCACCAAATAGCGAAAGGTCACCGCTGCTGGGAGTGCGTAGCCCATTCAGAAGCCTTACGAAAGTGCTTTTCCCAGAGCCGTTTAACCCTATTACACCGATGCGATCTTCGTTGAGACGAAATGTCAGATCACTCAGAACTGACCGATCCGCGATTTCCAGAGTGACGTTTTCAAAGGCAGCAAACGGCTTGGCGTCCGGGTCGCAGACACGCGTTTCAGTCTGTTTGCTTTTCCTTGGCCAGAACGCCATATCACCTCGCCGCCAGTCGGCCGCTTCAAGAGTTTTCTCTTAGCTTCGCGCCGCTTATCGACCGGAAACCCTTTTGTGTCAAAGACGCTTCATTTTACGTGACGCAGCAGAAGCAGCAAATCGGCAATAGGGGCATTCACCATTTCACCGACTTGCGCACAGCGTTCCGTCGGCGTCCGGCCGCACGAACGCTTTTCCAAAACTATAGGCGCTGCGAGAGGACTTAGCCGACCGGACGTGTCAACTCAGGCAGATCAGCTAATTGATTGATTGTCGACCTGATGCGCTTCAGTGCCCAGACGAAGCGGTCATCGGAAGGCTCGGACCCGAAGGTGAGGCGCACATACGGGGCAGATTCATAGTCCTTCACCTGGAAATGGCGGGACGACAACACGGACACTCCCTGATGGCCAAGGGCTGCCTGCAAGGCGTCCGGGTCGACCTGATCCGGCAAGCGCAACCAGCCGAACACCTTGTCGGTGCCGCTTTGCAGGAAATGAGGCGCTAGAATTTCGCGTGCGTTCAAGAACCTGCTTCTGTTGGCCTTTCGCTTCAGACGCAGGGTTCTGAACAACAATCCTTCGCGCACCCAACCTGCGATCAGCTCCGCCGTTATGGGCGACGCCATCCACGTGCTTTCACCAATCTTGTTGCGGATGCTGTCTCCAAAAGACGCCGGCACATGAACAAAACCGATCCGGCTTCCTGGCGAACAGACCTTGGAGATACTTGCAATCGAGGCCGTCAATTCAGGTGCGAGAGCGCCGAAAGACGGCAACGTTTCCGGCAGGAAAGGGGTATAGGGATCATCTTCGACAATCTTGAGATCATTTTCACGTGCCACACGCACCAGATCTTCACGCTCTGTGATCGACATGGTGTGGGTTGTCGGGTTCTGCATGTTGGGCATGAGGAAAACACCCTTGACGCCATGAGTCCTGGCGGCAGATGCCAATGCGTCCGGATCCATTGTTCCAAAGCCGCCATCTTCTCGCCTGAGCGCGGGAAGTGGCACAGCTTTCAGCCCGAGGCTGGAGAGCGAGCTGAAGATCGAAGGGTAGGTAAACCGGTCGACCGCAACCGCGTCTCCGGTTCTGAAAAGGGCCTGACAGGTCACCTGAATTCCATGCTGAGCACCACAAGTCACAGCAACGCGGGCAGGATCGGCCTCGAGCCCGTAATCCTTGAACACCAGCACTCCGGTTTCCCGATGAGCCCTCAGGCCTTCAGACGGGACAAACCCGTTCAATCGATCGATGCCGTTCGTCTTCGCCATGCGCACCAGACCCTCGGCAAGGCTCGGATTCAGGTGCGGATAAGCAAAATTTCGGGCGAGGTCACAAGCTTCTGGCTCGTCCTCTTGGGGTACGAGTGGAGAAACCTTCTGCGTTTCTGAGGCCACATAGGTTCCCCGACCAGTTTCTCCCTTCACCAGACGGCGGCGTTCAGCTTCACCATAGGCGCGTGTAATCGTTCCGAGTGTAACACCCAGCTGATAAGCAAGCTCGCGCTGCGGCGGCAACCGGTCACCTTGAGCCAGCGCCCCGGCCTGTATGTCGCCTTCAAGGGCGTCGGCGATTGCAAGATAAATGGGACCTGCAGCGGCCTCTATGTTCGGGATCCACATTGTCATGAGAACAATGTTATCATTGACGCATACAATTTTTCAAGACAGTTAGAGTCTTCATTACTTTGTATCAATTGTATCTATCCAGACGATACAATGACTGGAGACAAAATGGACCCCGCGACACTTCTAGCCTTTGCGGTCTTCATCATCGTCATGACCGGCACGCCCGGTCCGGGCAATCTGACTTTTCTGGCGATCGGCGCGTCGGCGGGATATCGAACCGCCTTTCCGGTCATCCTGGCGTCTGTTGTCGGCGCATGGCCACTGAAACTCAGCGTCGCTTACGGATTAGGTCACGTCATGGCAGGCGGCGGAACAATTGTTACCGTGTTCAAGGTTCTGAGCATGGCCTACATGACCTATCTTGCATGGCGAATTGTCTCACTCTCGATCAAACCGAAAGGAGAGGTTGCCCTGCCAAGCTTCTGGGAGGGGCTTTTGATTCATCCACTCAGCCCAAAGACGTGGGCGATGAACCTTGTTGCTTTCTCGACTTTCCTTGCGGGAAACGGCCTCGGCATACACGAGAACGCCTTGATTTTGCTGGTTGGATTTTCACTAGGCGGCCTGGTTTTTCACTCGCTTTGGGCGCTTGTCGGCGTTTCCATTCTTGCAGTTATCGGTGAGGGACCGTTCATGCGCGCCATCACCGTTGTCATGGCTGCCGGTATGCTGGCTGCAACTGCCTGGGCTCTTCTGCTTTGAAGCTCCTGGACCTCAAGTCACTTTGACTGCAGGTCCATTTCCAACCGCCACTTCTCGTGCAAGGAAGCCGCCTCAAACGAGGTGTCGCTAAGCCCGATGTCTCGCATCAGAGCTGGTGACAAGTCGCCGGGAGCAATGCGTTTCGGGCGTCGGTGGGACCGCCGGTTGAACATCATCGCAAAAAACCTCTTTATGAAACCTGGGGTTTGTCTTTCAACCAACACCTCATCGACTTCACATCGAATGCACTCTGACATCTCTGTAACTCCTTGGCTTTAGGAAGTTACATATCGATCCGGTATGCTTGTCTTACCAACGAAATCTCGATAAGTACGCATAAGGGAAACTTATGCATGTCAAACAATCTGCCGCCGCTCTCAGCTATCCGCGCATTTGAAGCCGCAAGCCGCCACCTCAGTTTCACCAAGGCTGGAGAGGAGCTCGGCATGACGCAGGCGGCCGTCAGCTACCAGATCCGGCTTCTGGAAGAACGACTCGGTTTTCAGCTCTTCACCAGGAAGACGCGCCGGATCGAACTGACAGAGCATGGCGCTGAACTTGCGGCAAAGGTTGTTGAGTCCTTCACATCCCTGAGACAGGCCTTCGAAGACGTAACAGACAAGAATGCTGGCCAACTTGTCGTTTCCAGCAACACCACCTTCGCTGTGAATTGGCTGTCCAATCGTCTGGTTCATTTTCAGATGCAAAATCCCGACATTGCCGTGCGCATTCTCCCCTATGGTCCTGACGCACATCCTCGTTTTGAAAGTTCTGATGTCGTCGTGTCCGCATGCAAGGCACCTCCGAAAGATTGGATCGCGCATGAGGTCGTCAAGGCGACCTTTACCCCTATGCTGAGCCCCGTGCTTGCCGAGACCATCGGGGGCGTCAAACAACCAGAGGACATTCTGAAACTGCCGCTCGTGGATCCGCAGGATCCATGGTGGGAAATCTGGTTTGCCGCAGCCGGTATTCCGGATGTGGATCTCAGCAATTATCCGAACTCACGCATGGGTTCGCAGGCGCTTGAAGCAAACAGGGCCATTGCAGGTCAGGGCGTGGCTATCCTGACGCCTTATTTTTGCAAAAGCGCCATAGAGACGGGCCAACTGATCCAGCCGTTTGAATTGACCTGCCGTGTGGAGGCCGAAAGCTGGTTCTTGAGCTATCCGCCGATCAACCGGACCAGCCGCAAAGTCAGGTTGTTCCGTGACTGGGTTTCGGACGAGTTGAAACGCGACGGAATGCTCTAGCTGACATTCGTTACCGAGGTAGCATCACACAGCCTGCCGAAGGCTTCGCCGATGCCGTCACGTTTTGAAAAAGTGAAACGCCAATTCCTCTTTTGACAAACCGCGCTGCAGCGGCGATACCTCAACCCCATGTCGGATATAAAAGTAAAAATTTGCGGCCTGTCGACCGAAGAAACCATGGAAGCTGCGCTGGATGCCGGCGCAGACATGGTCGGCCTGATGTTTTTTCCAAAGAGCCCACGCCACGTTTCCTTGAGCGATGCCTGCAAGCTGGCCGACATGGCCCGTGGCCGTGCTGAAATCGTGGCCGTGACGGTGGATATGGATCTGGACGGTCTTTCGCGGATCAAGGAACTGGTGGCGCCCGACACGTTCCAGTTCCACGGCAGTGAAGCACCCGAAGCATGTGCGGCCGCTAAGGTGATGCACGGAACCGGCGTTATGAAAGCCGTGTCGGTGGCCGCGAAGGAAGATCTGGAAAAGGCACTGTATTATTCGGTCGTCGCAGACCGGATCCTATTTGATGCCAAGCCACCAAAGGGATCGGACCTGCCAGGCGGAAACGGTGTTTCTTATGACTGGTCGCTGCTCAAAGACCTTGACCTGAAGAAGCCCTTCATGCTTTCGGGTGGATTGAATGCAGACAATGTCGCCGAGGCGATCCGCGTAAGCGGCGTAAAGGAAGTCGATGTCTCTTCGGGTGTCGAGCGAGACAAAGGCGTCAAGGACAGCAATCTAATTCGCGCATTTATGGCAGCGGTCAAAGCGGCCTGACCTGCCGGACGAAGGAGAATACGCGTGAACGACATGGCGAACAGCATCCGGACCGGTCCGGACGATCGCGGACATTTCGGAATTTTTGGAGGCCGCTATGTGGCCGAAACCCTGATGCCGCTGATCCTTGATCTGGAGCAGCACTACAAGGATGCGAAGGACGACCCGGCATTTCATGCCGAAATCGAATCCCTGAACACGCATTATACCGGTCGGCCGTCACCGCTCTATTTCGCTGAACGCCTGACTGAAGAACTCGGCGGCGCCAAGATCTATTTCAAGCGTGATGAGCTGAACCACACCGGATCTCACAAGATCAACAACTGTCTCGGTCAGATCCTGCTTGCCAAACGCATGGGTAAAACCAGGATCATTGCTGAAACGGGCGCCGGACAGCATGGTGTCGCAACCGCCACGGTTTGTGCAAGCTTCGGCTTACCGTGCGTGGTTTATATGGGCAAGACCGATGTGGAACGGCAAAAGCCCAACGTTTTCCGCATGAAGCTGCTAGGTGCAGAAATTGTTCCAGTGACAGCTGGTGCCGGCACGCTGAAAGACGCGATGAACGAAGCACTGCGCGACTGGGTCACCAATGTCGACAACACCTACTATCTGATTGGAACTGCTGCCGGTCCACATCCCTATCCGGAAATGGTCCGCGACTTTCAGTCAGTAATCGGCAAAGAATTGCGCGAGCAAATCGTTGAGGCCGAAGGCCGGCTTCCGGATGCGCTTGTTGCCGCGGTTGGCGGCGGGTCAAACGCCATCGGGCTCTTCCATCCGTTCCTGGATGACAAGGATGTCAAAATCTACGGCGTGGAAGCAGGTGGTCACGGCCTGGAAGGCGAGGAGCATTGCGCTTCCCTGACTGCAGGCAAACCGGGCGTGCTGCACGGCAACCGAACATTTCTGCTTCAGGACGATGACGGGCAAATCCTGGAAGGGCACTCCATTTCGGCCGGACTCGATTATCCGGGCATCGGGCCTGAGCACTCCTGGCTGAAAGACATCGGCCGCGTCGAATATGTTCCGATCATGGACAATGAGGCATTGGAAGCATTTCAGCTTCTGACACGTGTCGAAGGCATTATCCCGGCACTCGAGCCATCGCACGCATTGGCTTATGTCGCCAAGCTGGCACCTCAGATGGACAAGGACCAGATTATCGTCATGAACCTTTGTGGTCGTGGCGACAAGGATGTCTTCGCCGTTGGCCAGATGCTCGGCTTCGATTTGTAAAATCGATCTCGTCGCACCTCATTTTTTTGGAAAGCCGCGCCTGACCATGGCGCGGCTTTTTCGTTTTCACGCCTGGCACCCCTGTTCCGGGGCTTTGTTAACCTGCTCAGCCAATTCGGCATTGCTGCAATGCAAACTTGTGCGTTGTCCGCAAAAATGGCGGGACTAAATTATGTGCAAAGAAAAACCGTGCACGACACCTCATCCGCCCCTCTCAAAGGAACACACCAATGGCATTCGACATGATTAGCGGTTTTGTTCGCGATGTTCGCGCCGCACACCGCACGGCAAACGAAATTGAACGCTTGAACCACATGAACACGGCTCAGCTTGCTGACCTCGGCTTGGAGCGCAGCGATATCGCGAGCCACGCCTTCGGTAAATATTTCAAGAAGCGATAACGATCGCTGGCGGACAGAGCCGCTAAACGATCCGGTTGACGGACCTCGTAAATGAAAAAGCCGTGCGCCTGCTCATCAGCGCACGGCTTTTCATTTGATGGGCTTGATTGCAAAGGCAGCCTGGAGAAACTGCTGCCTCCCGCGAGCATCAAGCGATCTAACCTGAGCGGTCAACTCTGGCGCTGTGTGTGACCCGGTTTCCGGTTGCTGCGATCCGTTGATGTTGAATTCTATGACGCGTCTCCAGAACCGCTCACCAAGTGGCTTCGGTGCTGGTTCAAAGAGGGAATGGGCCATTTTCAGCTCCTTGTTTTCTTCGATGGCTTTCTAGTTCAAACAAAATAGACGCACAGAGTGCATATTTCCAGAGGCAATTGATGCGCCTCTGACAATCCAGCCATGCATTTTTAGCAAGCCTGATTTGCAGTCAGCGCTATTGCTGCAGTGCAAAAATCTCATAAGTATCCTGCTTCGAATGGTTTTATAAATCTGGTTCCTCCGGTGTAAGATGAGTGTTTTGCAGGCTATCCTTTTAAGTGCACCTTCCGCTGCACCGCTTTCGACGGTTTTTCGCGGTACGGGCGGACCGTGCCTGCGCGCCGCAAAAGCGAGGGGCATCCGCAGCGAACACGTCTATCGAGCCGACGCTGAGTTTCGCGCAATCGGATTGATTGATTATCCGAGCAAGTAAAGATCTCGGCCTGCCGACCCCGATGGTCTCAAAACCAAACCGAATTCCTGCACAATAGATTGACATTCCGCACGCTGCGCCCGTACATCGCTCAGATGACAAAGCCTGTGTGATATGGCCGGGCGGAAAAAGGGTAGCAGTGAATGACGGAAACGCGCATCGATCGCCGTTTTAAAGCTTGTGCAGAGGCCGGAAGACCGGCGCTGGTCACCTTTATTACCGCTGGAGATCCGGATCTAGAAACGTCGCAAGCCGTTCTCAACGCGCTTCCTGCCGCCGGTGCCGATGTGATTGAGTTGGGAATGCCATTTTCCGACCCGATGGCAGAAGGCATTCCGATCCAATTAGGCAACCAGCGCGCTCTTGCTGCCGGACATACCATGGACAAGACGTTGGACATGGTGCGGGCTTTCCGGAAGCAGGATCAGGATACGCCAATCATTTTAATGGGGTACTTCAACCCCATCTATGTGCGCGATCCCAAAAAATTCGTACACGTTGCCAAGGACGCGGGCGTGGACGGTTTCATCATTGTCGACATTCCGGCCGAAGCGGACGATGAATTCTGCATTCCTGCCCTGGAAGCCGGTCTCAACTTCATTCGTCTCGCCACGCCGACGACCGATGACAAGCGCCTTCCGGCCGTTCTGGCCAACACCTCAGGTTTCGTCTATTATGTCTCGGTGACTGGAATTACCGGTGCCAGCATTGCGGATACCGGCCGGGTGACCACTGCGGTAAATCGCATCAAGGGCCATACCGAACTGCCGGTCGCGGTTGGTTTTGGCGTCAAGACGGCCGATCAGGCCGCCGTCATCGGCAAAGATGCAGACGGTGTCGTTGTCGGGTCGGTTCTTGTTAATGCCATTCGCGACAGCCTGGACGAAGCCGGCAAGGCCACCGACAAAACCGTTCAGGCAGTGTCGGACGTGGTCAGTGACCTGGCCTCCGGTTGTGCCCGAGCCCGTCAGGCCTGACGGTTGAAATGAATTGAAGGAATTGCGGCGGACCCCATATCTCCGCCATAGGTAACTCGAGTATTGGGACGCGCCTGACGTGAACTGGATCAATTCTATTGTACGCCCCAAGATCCGGGATCTTTGGAAAAAACGTGAAGTTCCGGAGAACCTTTGGATCAAATGTCCGGAAACCGGTGAAATGGTTTTTCATCGGGATCTGGAGGCCAATCTTTGGGTGATTCCGAATTCCGGTCATCACATGCGCATGCCTGCGCGCAAACGACTTGATTCGTTTTTCGATGGTGGAAAACATACCCCTGTCGAGTCGCCAGAGGTTCAGGCAGACCCTTTGAAATTCCGTGACAGCAAACGCTACACGGATCGCATGAAGGACGCTCGTTCCAAGACGGGCGAAAACGAGGCCGTCCATGTGGCGCAGGGTAATGTCAACGGCATGGCCATGACTGTTGCCGTGCAGGACTTCACCTTTGTCGGCGGATCGCTCGGCATGGCTGTCGGCGAGGCCATCCTTGCAGGCATGATGAAAGCCGTTGAAGACAAAACACCGTTTGTGATGTTTGTTGCTTCCGGCGGTGCCCGGATGCAGGAAGGCATTTTGTCATTGATGCAGATGCCACGCACGACAGTCGGCGTGCAAATGCTGCGTGAAGCGGGTCTGCCTTACATCGTCGTGCTGACAAACCCGACAACCGGAGGTGTTTCTGCATCTTATGCAATGCTCGGCGATATTCATATCGCAGAGCCGGGTGCCCAGATCGGCTTTGCCGGCCGCCGCGTGATCGAGCAGACCGTCCGCGAAAAACTTCCGGAAGATTTTCAGACCGCTGAATATCTCCTCGATCATGGCATGATCGATATGGTCGTGCCGCGACAGGAGATGAAAGACACCATCGCTCGTGTCTGCGGCATCCTCATGAAACGCGAAGTCGAGCTGCCGCGCCTGGAAGCTCCCAAAGAGCCTGCGCAGGACACTGAAGACAATGCTGAAAAGGCGGCTGAAGAACCCGCCAAGGAAGCTGAAGCGTCAGCCTAAGCGCGCAAATTTTCCGTAAAATGTCGCGAATGCGGCAATTCACGACATTTCCGGGCTGTTCGCTTGTCTCGCGAGCAGCCATATCCTAAAGGCGTAACAGACGCTGTAACGGATGACAGGACCCTGCGGAGGGCGCCTTGGATCAAATCACGAAAATTCTGGACCGCCTTCTGGCGCTGCACCCCAAAGAGATCGATCTATCACTTGGTCGGATGCATCGGCTGCTGGCAGCCCTCGATCACCCCGAGCAACGCCTGCCCCCGGCTATCCATATTGCCGGCACAAACGGCAAGGGATCGGTGACGGCGACGATGCGGGCTATCCTGGAGGCTTCCGGAAAACGATGCCACGTTTATACCTCACCGCATCTGGTCTCCTTCAATGAGCGCATCCGGCTGGGAAGCGATGGAAAGTTCGTCTCCGACCCTTTGCTTTTCGACGCGCTTCACCGCTGCGAAGAAGCCAATGCTGGCGCCGAAATAACCTTTTTCGAAATTACGACCGCAGCGGCGCTTCTCCTCTTTGCCGAACAACCGGCAGACATTTTGCTGCTTGAAGTCGGACTGGGCGGCCGTCTCGATGCAACCAATGTGGTCGACGAGCCCCTGGTCTCGATCATCACACCAGTGTCCATGGACCACGAGAAGTTCCTTGGCAACGATCTGGCGGTCATCGCTCGGGAGAAAGCCGGCATCATCAAGCACGGCGTGCCGGTCATCTGCGCAGCACAAGAAGACACAGCCCTGCCTGAAATCACACGACAAGCCGCACGCAACCGCGCACTCATCCAGGTTTTTGGTCAGGACTTTATCGCCCAGGAAGACCAGGGGCGCATGGCGTTTCAGGATGAGGAAGGTTTGATCGACCTGCCACTTCCCGTGCTGGGCGGAAGACATCAGTTCGAAAACGCGGCCCTTGCCATCGCCGCTCTGAAAGTGGCTCATCTCCTGCCCGGCGAAGCAACGATTGCCGATGGGCTCAAACATGTGAACTGGCCCGGTCGTCTGCAACCGCTGACCCACGGTGCTCTTCTCGACATGTGCCCGGCGGGCGCTGAAGTCTGGATCGATGGTGGCCACAACCCGGGCGCCGGAATCTCGGTCGCCCAATTCATGGGTGAACAGGAAGAACGCACTCCGCGCCCGCTCTATCTGATCGCCGGCATGCTAACAACCAAAGATCCGGTCGGGTATTTTCGACCCTTTCACGGACTGGTCCGTCATGTGGGCACTGTGCCAATCTCGACAACGTCGACTGGGAGAACACCCGAAGACCTGGCAGACCTTGCCCGTTGCGCCGGACTTGAGGCGACACCGTTTCAATCGCTGGACGCAGCCCTTGCGGATGTGGCAGCTTGTGCGCAACAGGACGGCGAAGCGCCCAGGATCTTGATTTGCGGTTCGCTTTATCTGGCCGGTGAGGCCCTGGCGCGCAACGGAATGGCGCCAGATTGAGCACTTTCCGGCCAAGGCTATCAGGAGGTCAGCCGGATGAAACGCCCGATTAGTATCCTTGCCAGTTTCGCCGGTGCGTTGCTTGGAACGGCCCTGTTGGCGGGACCGGCGATGTCACTGAGCGAGCAATATGAAACGCCGCCAGAGCAGGACCCTGCGGTTGTGCTGGACGGCAAGCAGCTTGGACCCGGTTATGCGGTTCTCGCTCCGGTTCGAAGTGACGGCTTCCTGCGCATCTACCAGCTGCAAACAGATCTCGGTGTGGAACGGATTGAGGGCGATGGCCTTTTGAAACTGCGGCTCTCCGAGCTCAAGGTTCTGGTCGCCCTGGAAAGCCTGAAAAATGACGCCAGCTTCGTCGATGGATTGAAGCAGGCCGCGATGAAGCCGGTAGAGTTCGTCGAGAACACGGTGACTGACCCGGTAGGGACTGCCAAAAACACGGTTTCCGGCGTCGGTCGGATGTTCGGCCGCCTGACCAAAGGTGTAGAGTCGGCCGTTACCGGCAAAGGCGGATCTCCCGCTGAATTGGCAAAGGCGATAACCGGGCAGGCCCGCGAACGCCGTGAACTTGCGGTTGAGCTCAGCGTCGATCCCTATACTTTCTATCGGCCACTGTCTGAAAAGCTGGACGAAACAGCGAGCGTTACAACAGCGGGCAACTGGACAGTCAGCGCGATTACGGCATTGCTTCCGGGCGGACTGGTCGTGTCGGCAGCACGTCAGGCTGACAATTTGAGCACGCTCATCATCGACAGCTCTCCCTCGGAGCTGGAAGAACGGACCGCTGCAGCTCTGCGCAATGCCGGTATCAGCGATCAGACGATCTCAAGAATTGCTGCCAACCCGTTTTATACGATCTCCGAAAAGGCCGCGATTGCTTATCAGCTTCAGGCCATGCCCGGTGTTCAGGACCTCGACCTGATCGCAGCCAAAGCCGCAGATGCCGAAAGCAGGGACATTGCCTATTTTCAACTGCGCCGCATTGTGCTTCTGGAGACCTACAATCGTGAAATCTCGGGTCTGAGTCAGATCAAGGAAGTCTCAAACATACCGGTTGCCATCCGTCGTGACGGTCTGGCCGCAGTTGTGCTTCCGCTTGACGAAGTTTCCTGGACGCAGACCGTGGCACAGACATTTTCGGCTATTCACACCGGCCTTGGCCAGTTGCCTTTTCCGCCCTCGGGCGTCGACTTCCTGATCACAGGCGAATTGACCCCGATGGCTGCCGAAAGGATCACCTCCTTTGGCTGGGAGATCACCGGAGACTATCCGATGCCCAAAGGGCCCGTGCATTAGACGAAGGAGCCTTCGCCCTTAACTCGATGGTCGAACGTGACCACCTAGGGAACACCCTCAAACACACTCCAGAACCGGTCCTGAGAGACCGCTTTCCCAGCCCAGGATTGCCCGTTTGCGGGTGAGCCCCCAATGGTAGCCGCCCAGTTTTCCGCCCTTGGCAAGCACCCTGTGACACGGCACGACAAAGGAAATCGGATTGCGGCCGACTGCTGTGCCGACGGCCCGCGAGGCTTTCGGTTTGCCGATCGAGGTGGCGATATCGGAATAGGTTGTTGCCTGACCCATTGGAATTCTGAGCAAGGTTTGCCAGACCCGAATTTCAAAATCCGTTCCGATCATGACAACGTTCAAAGGTTGGTCTTGCTGCCACTTGTCGGGATCGAACACGCGATCCGAATACGTAGCGGTCGCGTCCTGATCGGGAACGAATTGCGCAGCCGGCCAACGATCACACATATCCGTTAGGGCTTCTTCCTCACCGCCCGGATCGGCAAATCCAAGACCGGCAAGTCCCTTGTCCGTTGCCATGACCAGAACCTGCCCGAACGGCGAAGGGTGAAATCCGTAGGCTATCTTCAGTCCTGCGCCCCTGTTGCGGTAGTCACCCGGCGTCATTGCCTCATGCGTGACAAAAAGGTCGTGCAGCCGGGACGAGCCAGAAAGACCAACTTCGTAGGACGCATCCAGGACGCTGGCACTGTCTCGCAAGAGAGCCTTGGCGTGATCCAGTGTTATGGCCTGCAGGAACTGTTTTGGCGTCAATCCTGCCCATCTGGAAAACACTCTTTGCAACTGGATGGGCTGAAGCCCTGCCTCTCCTGCCAATTGCTCAAGTGACGGCTGCTCGCGCCAGTCTTCGGTAATACGCTTCAACGTTCTACGTACGATTTCATAGTGTTCGGCGGCTTCCGCACCAACGCATATCGGCGTTGGATCAGAAGTCAGGCTCGTAAGGTCGAGTGCTTTGGTCATGTCAGATCCATCAGCTCTATTCAGTCTGCGTTGATCCTAGCGGGCCAGCAGAACCAGCGCGACCCGATTTGCGATCCGACCTGGGCGACGATTTAGAGGGCAAGGCCCATCAACCCAGAACATCCCTGAACTCACTTGCAGATGCAGCCGGACCTTTTCTGGTCGACAGCAGAAGATTGGTTTCCGTGCCCGTGATGCCCTCGATCAGCCGAATGCGGTTCAATGCATCATCAAAGGCTGCCAGATCCCGCGTTGCGATTTCCAGAACCAGGTCCCATTTGCCGTTGGTGGAGTGAATGGCTCGGACTTCCGTCATGGCACCCAGGGCTCTGGACACCGGGTCGGTGTTGTGACCATCGACCACAACCAGGGTCACGGCCCTGATCGGCAGATCGCGCCAATCATCGCGCAAGACCGCCGTGAAGCCGAGTATCTCACCCGACTCGATCAGTTTCTCCATGCGCGCACGCACGGTTGCCCGGGACACTTTCAGATCACTTGCCAAATCGGACACCGATCGACGGCCATCATGGCGTAAATGCGAGACTAGGCGAAGATCGAGATCATCCATTGAACCATTTTGAGTAATTGAAGCTATCAAAATGATAAATCTTACCGCACATTTGATCAAGTTGCCGGATTTACTCCGCCGCGGCGTTTGCGCACACTTTCCAGATATTGCGAATTCAGGCGGAGAATGGCGTGGACGTTGTCGGAAAACAGATTGCCCTTGTTGGCGCGCCGGTTGACGAAGGCGCTGGTCAGCGAGGCTGTCTGATGGGCCCGGACGCCTATCGGACCGCCGGATTGGCGGAAACACTGGAAGACCTCGGGCACTCAGTCACCGATCACGGCAATCTGAAACCGGCTGACGTTGGCGATCTGGCTTCGCCCAATCCCATGCTCAAAAATTTCCCGGCCTATGCCGGCTGGACCCGCACGCTGCACCAAAAAGCCGCCCAGCTCGGCGAAAACCCGATTGTGCCGGTCTATCTTGGCGGCGACCATGCCATGGCCGCAGGAACGGTCTCCGGACAGGCGCGAGCAGCAGCGCGCCTCGGACGCCCGCTTTTTGTACTCTGGCTAGACGCCCATTCCGATTTTCACACCTTCGATACCACTGCCAGCGGCAATCTCCACGGCACACCGCTTGCGTTTGTCTGCGGTTTGCCTGGATTCGATGCGCTTCTCGGCGATCCGTTGAAACACACGGTCGACCCGAAAAACGTTGAGATCCTGGGTGTCCGTTCCATTGATGACGCTGAGCGCAGACAACTTCTTGATCATGGCGTTGGCGTTCGCGACATGCGCCAGATCGATGAAGACGGAATTGCCGGACTGCTGAGACCCTTCTTGAACCGTGTGAAGGCTGCAAACGGATTGCTTCATGTCAGCCTTGATGTGGACTTCCTTGATCCTGATATCGCGCCGGCGGTTGGAACCACAGTGCCTGGCGGCACCACTTTTCGCGAGGCGCATCTCGTCATGGAGATGCTTCATGACAGCGGACTTGTCAGCTCGCTCGATCTCGTCGAACTCAACCCATTTCTGGATGAACGCGGAAAAACCGCGCGTCTGATGGTCGAACTGACAGGTAGCCTATTCGGTCGCCGTGTCTTCGACCGCCCGACCAGAAGCTTCTAGAGGACATCATGACCAACAACACCATCAATCTGTCCCCCTCAGATCTCGCATTCGTTCCGTTTGTCAGCGTCGACAACATGATGCGCAACGTACGGTCCGTCGGCGTGGAAACCTTCATGCGTGGCCTTGCAGGATATATCGAAGAGGATTTCCTGCGCTGGGAAAGCTTCGACAAGAAGCCGCGCATTCCCGCACATGCCCCTGAAGGGGTGGTTGAGTTGATGCCGACAAGCGATGGCAAGACTTTTGGCTTCAAGTATGTCAACGGTCATCCCGGCAACATGCGCGAGGGCCTGCAGACCGTGACCGGGTTCGGAGTGCTGTCGGATCTGGCAACGGGTTATCCTGTGCTGTTCACTGAAATGACCATCCTCACCGCATTGCGAACAGCTGCCAATTCAGCCCTGGCGGCCAAATACCTTGCACCAGAGGGATCGACAACCATGGCCGTGATCGGCAATGGCGCACAGTCCGACTTTCAGTGCCTGGCATTCAAGGACATGCTCGGTATCACAGAGATACGGGCTTACGACATCGACCATGGCGCCAGCATTCGGCTTGCGCGCAATCTCGCCAGTTCCGGGCTCAACGTCACCATCTGCAAAACACCTGAGGATGCGATCGAAGGTGCGGAGATCATCACAACGGTTACGGCCGACAAGCGTTACGCGACGATCCTGACTGACAACATGGTCGGCTCAGGCGTGCACATCAACGCGATCGGTGGCGATTGCCCAGGCAAGACAGAGTTGCACAAAGACATTCTGTTGCGATCTGACATTTTCGTCGAATTTCCCGAGCAGACCCGGATCGAAGGCGAATTGCAACAACTGGACGCCGATCACCCTGTCACCGAGCTCTGGCAAGTCTATGCCGGCAATGCGGAAGGTCGAACAGGCAAGGATCAGATCACCTTGTTCGACAGCGTCGGGTTTGCGATAGAGGACTTTGCAGCGCTGCGTTATGTGCACGACATGCTGCCTCAGACAGGCCATTTCGAAAAACTGGACCTTCTTGCAGATCCGGATGACCCGCGCGATCTCTATGGCATGGTTTTGCGCTCTGGTGCCAATGGCGACAATCAGGCCGCCTGAGCAGATCAGCCAAGCGCACCTTCAATTTCCTGAACAACGGCGTCAGCAGCAGCACCCGGGTCATCAGCCTTGCTGATCGGGCGGCCGACAACCAGATAGTCGCTGCCTGCGCGGATGGCGTCTGCCGGGGTCATAACCCGGCGTTGATCGCCTGCCGCGCTGCCAGCGGGCCGGATGCCGGGTGTGACGATGACGAGTTCGTCTCCAAGGAGCACCCGCATCTTTTCAGCCTCAGTCGCGGCACAGACGATGCCTCCCATGCCCGCCGTACGGGCATCACGCGCCCGGCTCTCCACGACGTCGGCAAGCGGGCCGCGATACCCCGCCGCGACGAGATCGTCTTCATCCATCGAAGTCAGAACGGTGACCCCGAGAAGACACAGATTGGGGTTGCCTTCGGCCTGCAATCCCTTCACAGCCGCGCGCATGGTCTTCGGATACCCATGCAACGTCATGAAAGTCATGCCCATTTTGGCGACGTTTCGAACGGCCTTCTCGATCGTATTGTCAATGTCGTGCAGTTTGACATCGAGGAAGATCTTCTTGCCGTCAGCAGCCAGATCGCGGGCAAACTCCAGGCCACCGGCGAATTGAAGCTCCATACCGATCTTGTAGACGCCGACCTTGCCTTCCGTTTTTTTTACCAGCTCTTCAGCTTCGCCAAGGGTCGGAACATCAACAGGCAACATCAGGCGATCGAGTGCGGAAGTCGGGGCAAAAGGGCTGGTTGGCATCGGCAAGATCCTTTTCTAACGGACAGGCGCCCCGTGCTTAGCACTAGGGGCGCCGTTGTTCTACCGTCAGGGCTTGCCATCCTTCTCAAATTCGGCGAACGCCTCCTTGTAGTCGGCATGCCAGCGGCTCAAGGGTGGGCGATTTTCGATAATATCGCCGATGGCCCACTGCGCACGCCGTCGGTCACGAACGCTGTCGACGTCATTGTCCGGACAAAGGACGTAGAAATCTCCTGCCGACATTCTTTCGATGAAATAGTCGACCGTTTGCTCGCTCGTCCAGGCCGCATCAGGCTTTTCCGGGATGAAGGCGGCAATCATTCCGGTGTAGGTGAATCCGGGAACGAACAAGTGGACGGAGATCGGCGCAGCCTTTTCACGCAGCTCATGTGCCAATTGCTCGCTAAGCACTTTAACCGCAGCCTTGGTGACATTGTAGCCCGGGTTGCCAGGAGGCGTCGTGATACCCTGCTTGGAAACGGTGTTGATGATGACCGCCGGCCTTCCGGCATCGATCATGCGTTGTGTGAAGGCCTGGACACCGCGAAGAACACCAAAAAAGTTGATGTCCATCATCTGCGTCCAGTTTTCCATACGATCCCAAGCTCCGGTCGGACGACTGATGCCGGCATTGTTCATCAGGATCGCCACCGGGCCCAGCTCGAACGCTTTGTCCGCGAGTGCTTCCACCTGTTTCGTATCCGACACATCGGTTTCAACAGCTTCAACAATCGCGCTCGATCCTGCCGCTTCGCGCACTCTTTCGACCGCCTCATCAAGTTGGTCGCCGGGCAAATCTGCCAAAACCACACCAAGTCCGGCCTCTGCAAAGCGGATCGCGGCAACCAGACCGACGCCGCTTGCGGCCCCGGTCACCACAGCAAGACCACCCTCGGATATCGCTTCCCTGTACATGTCAAATTCCCTTGTGACTGGGCCATTGCCAACGGCAATTCGGTGGCCGATTGGTCCTTGGATCGTTCTTGTCGGCCTATAGGACGACACCCGATGTCGACGTCGCTATTTCATTAGCCGCATCAGGCTGCTACAACACCGCCCGTTCCTCACCTTAGCAAGGACAGCAATCCATGCGCACAGCGAAAATATCGCGCGACACCAAAGAGACCCGCATCTCGGTCGAAATCAATCTGGACGGTACGGGCGCATATGACGTCAAGACCGGCGTCGGGTTCTTCGATCATATGCTGGAGCAGCTCTCGCGCCATTCGCTGATCGACATGCATGTCCGCGCCGAAGGCGACACGCACATCGATTTTCACCACACAGTGGAAGACACTGGAATAGCGCTTGGGCAGGCGATGTCATCTGCACTTGGCGATATGGCGGGCATCACGCGCTATGCGGATACGCATCTGGCAATGGACGAGGCTCTTACCCGTTGTGCCCTCGATGTTTCCGGACGGCCTTTCCTGGTGTGGGATGTTGCCTTTGACCGGGACAAGGTCGGCGACTTCGATACGGAATTGTTTGAAGAGTTTTTTCGCGCATTCACCATGAATGCGGGCATCACTCTTCATATCGCCAATCTTTATGGCTCCAATTGTCACCATATCGCCGAAACCTGCTTCAAGGCCGTTGCGCGAAGCTTGCGCAAGGCTATGGAAATCGACCCGCGTCAGGCGGACAGGATACCGACAACCAAGGGCCAGCTTGGCGGCTAGGCAAGGACAAGTCCATGAGCACTTACGTTGTGATGGCGCCGCCGGAATTTAACGATCTGGCAGGTGACCCGCTCCAGAGCGACCGGCTTGCCTTCGTTCCGGACGGATTTTCAGTGTTGGCCTTTCTGTTTTCGATCATCTGGATGCTGGTTCACCGTATGTGGCTGGTACTGCTCGGCTATCTGGGGATTGCGCTTGTCGTGGAACTTCTGGCGCTCGCCGTCAGTCCCGAGGCAACGGCGATCGCTGCATTTGTTGTTTCGATCCTCTTCGGCTTCGAAGCACAGGCACTTCGCCGTTGGTCGCTAGAGCGCAAGGGCTGGCGCGTGGTCGGAATTGTCGACGGTGTCAATCGCGCGGAGGCCGAGTTGCGCTTCCTGCACAAGGCAGCGGACCACCTGGCCCCGGAACCAGTCGTACAAAATGACCTGCAGCGAACCTCGCCCACACCAACGCCGATCGTCCCAAGGGTCGGCAGCGAACGTGTGGTCGGCCTGACGCTCGGTCCGGAGATCCGTCAATGACAATTGCAATTATCGACTATGGCTCGGGCAATCTTCGCTCGGCCGAGAAGGCCTTTGAGCGCGCGGCAAGATCGCACGCTCACGTACCTGATGTCTTCGTGACCTCAGATCCAGATCGAGTGCGAAAGGCCGACAGGATCGTACTTCCTGGCGTCGGCGCTTTTGCGGATTGCAAGCGCGGCTTGTGGGCCGTCGACGGTATGCCTGAGGCGCTTGAAGAAGCTGTGCGCCAAAACGGCAAACCATTCTTCGGCATCTGTGTCGGCATGCAGTTGATGGCTGCAAGAGGCCTCGAATTCGAAACGGTCAACGGTCTTGGCTGGGTCGAGGGAGACGTTTCTGCGATGGAACCTTCAGATCCATCCCTCAAGATACCGCATATGGGTTGGAACACGATCAATGTTGCAAACGGCGCGCATCCCGTTCTGAACGGAATTCAGACAGGACCAGACGGGCTGCATGCCTATTTCGTCCACTCCTACCACTTTGCCTGTGCCAACCAGACCGACTGCCTGGCGAGCTTCGACTATGCCGGCAGCTTTACGGCCATGGTGGCGAAAGACAACATGATCGGCACTCAGTTCCACCCGGAAAAAAGCCAACGGCTGGGCCTCGCCCTCATCGCGAATTTTCTGGAATGGACACCGTAACAACTGCTTGGAGGATCCGATGAGCAAGGGATACTGGATTGCCCGCGTCGATGTGCATGACGCGCAGAACTATCCGAAGTATGTCGAAACAGCGAAGCCTGCGTTCGAGCGCTTTGGGGCGAACTTCCTTGCGCGCGGTGGTACGACCAACGCAATCGAAGGACCGGGAAGGGCCAGAAACGTCGTGATCGAGTTTCCGAGCTTTCAGCATGCGGTCGATTGCTACAATTCACCCGAGTATCAGGAAGCGGTGAAAATCCGTCAGCAATATGCCGATGGCGAAATCGTCATCGTGGAAGGAATTTAAGTAGTATGATCCTGTTTCCCGCCATCGACTTGAAAGATGGTCAATGTGTGCGTTTGAAGCTCGGCGACATGGACCAGGCGACCGTTTTCAATGACGATCCGGGCGCTCAGGCGAAGTCTTTCGAGGACCAGGGCTTTGAGTGGCTTCACGTGGTCGACCTCAACGGCGCCTTTGCCGGTGAGAGCGTCAACGGAGCTGCGGTCGATGCCATCTTGTCCTCGACGTCAAATCCGGTGCAACTCGGCGGCGGAATCAGGACATTGGACCACATCGAAACCTGGCTTTCGAAAGGCATCACGCGGGTCATTTTGGGAACCGTTGCCGTGCGTGACCCCGGTCTTGTCAAGGACGCCTGCCGCAGGTTTCCGGGAAAGATCGCCGTCGGCATTGATGCCAAGGGCGGCTATGTTGCCGTTGAAGGCTGGGCTGAAACCTCCGAGCTGACCGCTGTCGCTCTTGCCAGACAGTTTGAAGATGCCGGTGTATCGGCGATCATCTACACGGATATCGATCGGGACGGAGTCCTCAAGGGCCTTAACATTCCATCCACGCTGGACCTGGCCAACGCAGTTTCCATCCCGGTCATTGCTTCGGGAGGACTCGCCTCCATTGAGGACATTCATCGCCTGCTGGAGCCAGACTGCGCCATTCTGGAAGGTGCAATTTCCGGACGGGCGCTTTATGACGGCAGACTGGATCCGGCGGAAACCATGTCGCTGATCCTTGCAGAGCGGAGCAAAGCATCATGAGCCTGAAAGCCCGTGTCATTCCGTGCCTGGACGTCAAGGACGGCCGCGTCGTCAAAGGCGTCAATTTCGTCGACCTGATTGATGCCGGCGACCCGGTTGAAGCCGCCAAAGCCTATGATGCTGCGGGTGCCGACGAACTCTGCTTCCTCGACATCACCGCGAGCCATGAGGGCCGCGACACGATTTTTGACGTTGTCCGGCGGACCGCAGAGGCTTGTTTCATGCCGGT
The DNA here is from genome assembly GCF_009363435.1 of Labrenzia sp. THAF82. Classification (GTDB taxonomy): domain Bacteria; phylum Pseudomonadota; class Alphaproteobacteria; order Rhizobiales; family Stappiaceae; genus Roseibium; species Roseibium porphyridii. The sequence goes on from NZ_CP045354.1 coordinate 213,347, forward strand.
GACGGTCGGTGGCGGCGTACGTTCGGTGGAAGACATCCGCAAATTGCTGATTGCCGGCGCGGACAAAGTGTCGATCAACACTGCCGCGGTGAAGAACCCGGACTTCGTGCGCGAGGCGGCCGAAAAATTCGGTGCACAGTGCATCGTGGTGTCAATCGATGCCAAACAGGTCAACGAACCCGGCACTCCCGAGAAATTCGAGATCTTCACACATGGTGGCCGCACGCCGACCGGGATCGATGCAATCGAGTTCGCCAGGAAAGTGGTTGACCTGGGCGCAGGAGAACTGCTGGTCACGTCGATGGATCGAGACGGTACAAAGGCCGGTTACAATATTGCCCTGACCAGGGCGATTGCCGATGCTGTGCCCGTTCCCGTCATTGCATCGGGAGGTGTCGGCAATCTAGACCACATGGTCGAAGGCGTGCGGGACGGGCATGCGACCGCCGTACTGGCGGCATCGATTTTCCATTTTGGCGAACACACTATCCACGACGCCAAGCAATATATGAGCGATGCAGGCATCCCCATGCGTCTCGATGCCTGACCTTGCCCTTAGGACATAGCCCAATGACCGACTTCACTTTGGAAGATCTTGACGCCATTATCGCTAGCCGTGCCAAGAGCAGCGATGAAACGTCCTATACGCAGAAGCTGGTCAGGAAGGGCGTTGCCAAATGCGCCCAGAAACTGGGGGAAGAGGCCGTCGAGGCAGCTATTGCTGCCGTTCAGGAAGACCGGAAGGAATTGACGGCAGAGGCCGCCGATCTGCTTTATCATTTGTTGGTGGTTTTGAACGTATCTGAAGTTCCGTTGAAGGATGTCATGTCGGAACTTGCCGGCCGCACAGGCCAAACAGGACTTGAGGAGAAGGCATCGCGGCCTAGGGAATAACCTCCGGAGACGCTGGAAAGCCGCGCTGCAGGGACTGCGAAGACGATGGATCAGAAAGTCGCAACAGCCCTGGACATGGATTTGTCCCCCTACCGGGTGTTCACTGAGCGCCAGTGGGCGAAGTTGCGTGCCGACACACCCATGACGCTTAGCGAACATGAGGTTGCGCAGCTGCAAGGTCTGAACGCGCCTGTGTCGATGGAACAGGTAGAAACCATCTATCTGCCACTTTCCCGGCTGCTCGCCTTCTATGCCGAGGCTACCGTCAGGATCCACCAGGCGACACAGGAGTTTTTGGGTCACCGGGAGAACAAGACGCCGTTCATCATCGGCGTGGCCGGATCGGTTTCGGTTGGCAAATCCACGACTTCCCGCGTGCTTCGTGAATTGCTTGCAAGATGGCCTGCAAGCCCCAAGGTCGACTTGATCACCACAGATGGCTTTCTCTTTCCCAATGCCATATTGGAATCTGAAGGTCTGATGAGCAAAAAAGGCTTTCCTGAAAGCTTCGACCGGCCGCGGCTTCTAAAGTTTCTCTCAGACATCAAGGCTGCCAAGCGCAACGTACGTGCACCGGTCTATTCCCACTTCTATTATGATGTCATGCCCGGTCACGCGGTCACGGTGGACCGTCCCGACATCTTGATTGTCGAAGGTCTGAACGTATTGCAGACACGTGAACTGCCGAAAGACGGCAGAGCTGTGCCGTTCGTGTCCGATTTCTTCGACTTTTCCGTTTATATCGATGCGGATGAGGATCTTCTGCGCAAATGGTACGTCGATCGCTTCATGCGACTTCGTGAGACCGCGTTCCGCGATCCAAGTTCTTATTTTCACAAGTACTCGCGCATAACGGACGAGGAAGCGTTGGCGACAGGCGACCGGATCTGGACTGAGATCAACCTGGTCAATCTGCGCGAAAATATTTTGCCGACGCGTCCAAGGGCCGACCTGATCCTGAGCAAGAATGCCAGTCACCACATTTCGAAAGTGGCCCTTCGCAAGGTCTAGGTTTTTCAGATATCAAAACGAAAACACCCGCGGCTGAATTGGCCGCGGGCGATTGTTGTTTCAGATAGAAGCGTTTTGTCAGGCAGCTTCGTTCCGTTGCGCGGTAAGCTCGCGCACGGTGTCGAGGAACGAGGTCACCTTGCCACGGAGATCGCTTGCATTGGTTTCAAGGTCACCGGCTGCAACGTCAACGGTCTGAGCAGCTTCCTTGGTGTTGCCTGCAGCGTCCGAAACACCCTGGATGGTGCTGCTGACCTCAACCGAGCTTTGCGATGCCTGCTGTGCGTTTTCCGCGATTTCCTGTGTCGCCGCACCCTGCTCATCCACGGCTGCAGCGATGGACGATGCAATCTCGTTCATGTTGTTGATGATTTCGGTCACCGATCCGATCGCACCGGCGGCCTGTTCGGTTTCGCCCTGGATCGCGGAGATCTGGCTGGAGATTTCTTCCGTTGCCTTGGACGTCTGTGTGGCCAGTTCTTTCACTTCCGCAGCAACAACCGCGAAGCCTTTGCCCGCCTCACCAGCGCGCGCGGCCTCGATCGTCGCATTGAGCGCCAGCAGATTGGTCTGTTCAGCAATCGCCTGAATGAGCGTGACGACCTCGCCGATCCGGCCCGCAGCCTCAGAAAGGCCATGCATGCGCTCGTTGGTTGCCTCGGCTTCTTCGGCCGCCTTGGCAGCAATTTCGCTGGAGGACTGGACCTGACGACGGATCTCGTTGACCGAGGCTGACAGTTCTTCTGCAGCCGCCGCAACTGTTTCCACATTGCTGGAAGCCTGCGTGGAAGAGCTGGAGACAACAGTCGACTTTTCCGTTGTTTGTTCGGCACCGACCATCATGTCGGATGATGCCGATTTCAGGCGGTTCACAGACGTTTCGATTGTCTGCATCAGACCGGTGATCTGATTGTCGAAATCCTGACTGATGTCGCGGACCTGTTCACCGGTTCTTGCCGCGATCTCGCGAGCTTCATGCTGGTGGATCTCAAGTTCCTTGCGTTCGGTTTCATTGGCAACAAAGACCTGCATGGCGGTCGCCATCTTGCCGATTTCGTCGCCACGATCCGCGCCTTCAACAACGATGTTTGTATCGCCTTCTGCGAGCGTCCCCATATTGGCGGTCAATGCGCGCAACGGGCTGACGGTCTGACGAACGGCTACCATGGCGATGGCAATAGCGATTGCAGCACCGATCAATGCCAGCGTGATGATTTTGGTCGCTGCGCTCCAATATGCTGCATCCAGATCATCAATGTATACGCCCGTTCCAACCATCCAGTTCCAGGCGTTAAAACCTTCACCCCAGCCGTATTTTTCGATTGGGACTTCACTGTTTGCACGCGGCCAATAGTAAAGCAGCGGGGCACCACCGGCTTTGGCGTGACCGATGAGTTCTTCAACAATCTTGACTCCGGTTTTGTCTTTGAAGTCAATCATATTGGTGCCGTTCAGCGACGTTTTCGGATGCACAAGATTGGTGCCGTCAAAGTCGTAAACGTAAACGTAGTTGTTGCCTTCGAAGCGGATTGCTCCGATGGCAGCTTTCGCAGCGATCTGAGCTTCTTCGCGTGTCATGTCGCCGGCTTTCTCCAACTCATGAAAGTGAGCTGCGATTGAGACGGCGCTATCCGAAATGTCTTCGATTTTTTTGAGACGTTCGGTGAACATCGCTGAATAGAGACTATTCAGACTAACTGCACAGATTGCGACTGTGAAAACGAGGATCGTCGCGATGGGGAGGCTAATTTTCCACGTGATGGGCCAGCGAGAGAAGGACATGATCAATTGATTCCTTTTGTAGGATTACAAACAGAATCAATTCAAAACTTGACCAATTGCTTAATCGCAGTGCAACAAAATCGCCAAATTTTGCTTTATCGACAATCGCTACGAATTACTACTGAGATTTTCTTCTCGTATTAGTAGATCAGTCTTCCAATACACCTTTTAGTACTTATCGCCTTGCGCAGAAAACGTCCCTCAGCCCGGGTCTTGACCATGTTGCATTTTGAACCTGGCCTTTCAGGATATGCCCCTGCGATTCGAAATAGAACGTGTTCGAGCTGCCTTGACGTTGCAGCGTCACCGCCCCATAGCCCATCTCGGCAACCGTCGCAGACTGGCCATCCGGAGAGAACACCACGTTCAAGTCAATGCCGGCCGTGCACAGATAGTCGGCGACATTTGTGCGCGCCTGTTGCTGGAAGACGGGCTGATTGGCACTCCCCACATCTCCTGGAGGGATTGGGCCGGTGGGTTGGCCATTGTTGAACTGGTTGTTTTGCAGTCCCCCTGGCTGGCCAAGATTGCCCGGCTGCCCGAAGCCGCCCTGATTGCCGAAACCACCAGGCGTTGCCGCGTTCGGCGGGCCTGAGACAACAACTTCACGATATGGCGTACGAGAGACGTAGATCCCGCGGCATTCACCACTCGCGCCCCGCACCGTCCAGGCATGCGAGACATAGGTTTGCTGTTCCAGGATCTGTCCGGGCTCGAGGCGGGCGTAAGGCCGCTCTCCGCCACGATAATCGACCCAGTGTACCTCGATCGGCTGACGGCTGGCGTTCCGGAAGACGATTTGACCAGGCCGAACGGCCTCAACCGAACGCACTCGGCCAAGCTCGCTGCAGGAAAGGTCAGATCCGGGCTCTTCTCCAGAAGGGCCGAAACCTTCGTCCGAGACAATCTGCTGTGGCAGGGCGCATGTAGCCACAAAAAGCCGCACCGGATTAGCGCTGCCTTTCAGCGAAACCCCATGAGTGGGCAGACCTTCGACAGCAATCGTCAGCTCGGACTGCTTGATCATGGCCTCCCAAAGCGGATCGGTCATCTCGATATTCACTTCAGGAAGGGAGACGCCGGCCTCATTTGCAGCGGACGAGCCGAAGGCGTTGTAAGTGCCCTGGAAGTCGCCGGCGGTAATCCGCACCGCCTGGGGCATGCCTTCCAGCAGACCTGCGGGAGCCTGTTGAAATGTGATTTTGGCGAAACCGGACTGAGTGGTGCAGTCGGCTCTGAAGTCCCTGTCATCGGTCTGCGGTACCGCGTGCTGAAGGAAGGAGGCCGATCCCGGCTGGCTTCCAGGTTCGGCCAGCCACTGACGGTTTTCTGAAACACTCACAAGAACAGGCTGCGAATTGCCGGAACCATCCGAAAGGCTATCGCGGACGATGGTTTCCAGATCTCCTGGTACGGATGCCGTTTCCGTCCCGTCCGGGTCAGGTGTCGAAATCGGCGTATCCACCTGTTCCAGTGGCTGCAGACCGTCCCGGTTTTCGGGCGGATTGATTTCGGTGATCGAAGATGACGGCGTCTGACCGGTGTCGGTTTGAGGAGCTGTCGCCGTCGTTTGCGTCTGCGTCTGTGTTTGCGTCTGACCGCCGCTGGTTTCAGCGGTGCTGCCTCCAACCGGTCCCGCTGCTGTCCCGGTATTGCTGCCGACAACCCGCGCGGCTGCTCCAGGCTTGCCGTCGCTGGTGACATCGACCACAACGGTGCTGCCGCCGCAGATATTGGCGTCGCGATGGAGAACACGGCTGTTTTCAAGCGTGACTTCAAGTTTGACATCGCAGGAGGGACGATTGGCGTCGCCGCCTTGCGTATCGATGACTACACCTTGCGCATCCCGACTGATAATCGGCCGATACTTCTTGTTGACGGTGATCGACCGAATTCCTGGTTCAGCCGGCTCCACATTGATGCGCAGGGTTTCCGGCACCGATTGTGCAAAAGCGCCGCCACCAGCGCCCAGGAACGCCAGGCTGCAGGCCGCCAGCAGGCCGGATTTCAACACAGGGGAATAACGTACGTAAGCAGCTGCAAGCCGCATGAGCGATCTCCATTGGAGCGCAGGAATACCACCAAGTGGAGTTACTTAGGCAAAGTGGCAGCGAAAGGGCAACCCTGCAAACGGCGAAACTCCCGGATTCTCACCGGGGAGCGCGCTTGGCAAGGATACGTTGCAGGGTTCGTCGATGCATGTTGAGCCGGCGCGCAGTCTCAGAAACATTCCGGTCGCACAGCTCGTAGACGCGCTGAATGTGCTCCCAGCGAACCCGGTCCGCCGACATCGGATTTTCCGGCGGCTCAGCCTTTTCTTCCGGCTTGCGCGCCAGGGCTGCAACGATATCGTCGGGATCAGCCGGTTTTGCCAGATAGTCGATCGCCCCCAATTTGACCGCGGTTACAGCTGTCGCAATGTTGCCGTAGCCGGTCAGTACAATTGCACGGGAATCGGGCCGTTTTTGGCGGATCTGCTGAATCACGTCGAGACCATTGCCATCTTCGAGACGCATGTCGACGATGGCAAAGGCAGGTGCGTTGCGTGTGATCTTGGCCGCTGCATCCTGAACACTGTCGGCGGTTTCAGGAACAAACCCCCGTTTTTCCATCGCACGGGCCAGGCGCTGCTGGAAAGGCTTGTCATCGTCAACGATGAGGAGGGTCTTGTCCTCCGATGTATTCATGGCAGTAATCGAGTCCGTCATTGCGCGTTACCGTTTTTATTCTTTATGACATGTTGCAGAGGTCGGATTTGGCAATATCGTCAACCGTCTGTTTCCGTCAGTTATTGTCGTTATGGGGTGAAAATGACGTTTCGTCCACTCTGTCTTCAGATTCAAAGACCACGCGCGGCCAACTGACACGTATATGTGCGCCTCTCGAAGGAGGTGGCAAATTTTCCAGATGCAACTTTGCGCCCGTGCGCTCGAGCAGCGTTTTGGCGATGAAAAAGCCAAGGCCGAGACCGCCACCAGTGCCTGCTTGATGAGCCTTGCTGCCTCTGACCGAAACATACGGGTCACCGATCTTGCCCAGGATGTCCATCGAAAAGCCGGGACCGTCGTCCTTGATGGAGATGGACAACGTGGTCTCATCCCAGTTCGCTGAGACATCAACGCGGTCTTTGGCAAAATCAACCGCATTTTCCAGAAGATTGCCAAGGCCGTAACGAATGGCGGCGTTGCGCGTTCCAACCGGTTCGCTGCCGTCGCCCTGGTGAGTTGAGTGGATGGCAACTCCCATGCCGCGGTGCGGATCGATCACGTCTTCCAGAAGCTGCGAAACCGGTATTCGCTGATAGGTTCTGTCTTCATCACTTGAAAGGCTCGTGAGCTGTTGAAGAATTCCACGGCACCTTTCGGCCTGCGAGCGGATCAGCGCCACATCTTCTCCTCGGGTATCACCGCTTTCGAATTCGTCCGTCAGCTCTTTGGCCGCCAGATAAATGGTCGCAAGCGGTGTCCCGAGTTCGTGCGCCGCCGCCGTTGCCAGACCATCGAGCGCGTTCAGATGTTGCTCGCGCGCAAGCACCAGTTCGGTTGCCGCAAGCGCATCTGCCAATTGCCGGGCTTCCTCGGCCACCCGGAAGGCATAAATCGCCATGAAGCCGAGTGTTGAGACAAGTGCGATCCAAAGCCCAATGGAATAGACAACAGGCAAGTCGAACTCCGCTCCGACCGGCCAAGGCAAAGGCAGATGGAAAACCGCAAGTATCGTTGCGCTGGCAGTCGCCAGAATACCGAGCATGACCGTATAGCGGGCGGACAGGCCCGTGGCCGACACCATCACCGGTGCCATCAATAGGAAAGCAAACGGGTTGCCAAGGCCACCGGTCAGGAAAAGCAATCCGCTCATCTGCAAAATGTCATAGGCAAGTTGCATCGTCGCGGCCCGTTCCGACAAGCGCGTGACAGCAGGTGAGCGGATCCTCAAAAAGATATTGAGCCAGGCAGACAGAGCCACCATGGCAAATGCCGGTCCAATCGGAAGCGGGTAGGCAAGTCCCACATGCACCACAAGCAGCGCAGCCGTCTGGCCCCCCACAGCCAGCCAGCGCAGGCGTACCAGCGTATCAAGTTTCAGTCGCCTGTGAGGCAGGGTGATGTTTGAGGTCAGAGTTTCAGGCATGTCGGTTTCGTTGGCGCATAAGGTTCCTTCTTTTGAAGCGGTTTGGCGCCTCTGGCAAGGCTGCGCCCTTGTGCCGGAGGGATCTAGATGGTAGCCCACCGCTAACAAGGTTGCCCGGGTCACGCGGACCGGCAACCAGGCGGAGCGTTTTTGGGCTCTTCATTTCAGCACCGCGAGACGGAATTGACACGATGACCGATATTAATGAAGGCGGCGCACAGCCGCAGGCGGAAGGCGCCGCAGCGCCGGGCATGCACATCCTTGGCCAGTACATCAAGGATCTGTCTTTTGAAAACCCGAATGCTCCGCGCTCGCTGACGCAAGGCGATCAGCCGAAACTCGACATCAATGTCAATGTTGGCGCCCAGCAAATGGGTGATGACCAGTACGAAGTGATCCTGACACTGACTGCCAAAGCCGAGCGTCCGGATATGGTCATGTTCAATGTAGAGCTTGTCTATGCCGGCCTGTTCAAGGTTACCGGCGTACCGCAGGAACACATGCATCCCTTCATCATGATTGAATGTCCGCGCATGATTTTCCCGTTCGCGCGCAATATCCTGTCCGAAGCAACCCGCAATGGTGGTTTCCCGCCGCTTATGCTCGACCCAATCGACTTTGCGCAGCTCTATCGTCAGAACATGGCGCAGCAGGCAGCGGCCAAGCAAGGCGAGGGCGAAGGCGAGCAGAAGCCGAACTGATCACCTGACCTATCCAAAGGTGTAAAAAACCCGCGCAGCTTAGCTGACGCGGGTTTTTTGTTCCTATTTGCCACACAAAGAAAATCCTTCGGACATGCACAGGCGTTGAGCACATCCCTCCTATTCAATGAGCGCGTCTCGATTTAGACTTGACGATTACGTAAACGGCATGTTTCAAGAAGCCATGTGACGCATGCCAACGAACATGGGAGACAAATATGTCCTTGGAACAACTTACCGAAGGTGTCCGTGAAAAAGTATCCAGCGGCGGTATTGAAGAAAGCGTCAAGTTCGATTTGGGTGATACCGGTCAAATTTTTCTTCAAGGCTCCGACGTTTCCAACGAAGACGCAGAAGCCGACTGCACCATCAAGATGACCGCTGAAGACCTTGCTGATCTCCTGAGCGGCGATCTTGACCCAACAGCTGCATTCATGGGCGGAAAAATGCAGGTTGAAGGCGATATGAGTGTCGCCATGAAGCTTGGCAGCATCGTCTGAAGACCACCGCCTGATTGATACCTCGACTTAGTTGCCGATCCTGGTGGACCGGCAATTTTTCTGTGCTCACCAGAGCTCGAGCTCACCCTTTTCTTTCAGGGATTCGAACCACTCTTCCGGACGCATGGCAATTTTCGCGTGCTTCACCATAGCTTCGTTCATGTCCGCAAGCCCGGCCGTATCGGGCCACTTATCCGGCTGCCAGAGCCCGGAGCGGAAGACGCACTTCGGACAATGCATGAATGCGCTTTTGACATGAACCAACAATGCCAGTGCCGGGTCGCGCCCATTGACCGCCATTGCATTCAAGAGGTCAGCATCCTTGGTAATCTTGGCCTCGCCCCGAACTCTGAGTGTTTCGCCTCGGCCTGGAACAAAGAAAAGAAGTCCGATCCGCGGGTCCTGCAGCAGATTGTGAAACGAGTCCATGCGCCGGTTTCCGGGACGGTCCGGAATGGCCAGCAAACTTTCATTGATCACTTTGACGAAGCCAGCCGGGTCGCCTTTTGGTGATAGATCCAGATGACCGGATGGACTGGCGGTTGCGAGCAAACAGAATGGCGACCTTGATATAAATTCCCGGCAGATATCGTCCAAAGCTGGAATTTCCTTGTCCACCGCCTGCGGCATGGTTGGCCCCGAAACAGCTTCCAACTCATCCACACTGGTGATGAAATTTCCAAATCCGGAAAAAGGGTTGTCGCGTCTGGTCATGGTTTCCTCCGCAAGCCTGCAGAAGACTATCGATCCGTCCACTTTCACCGTCAACTGTGACGGCGTCCGAACGCAAACGGCCGGAATGCAATTCCGGCCGTTTACAGTCATTTCCCTTGATATCACCTACTGAGTGATGATCTCCGGTCCCATCAATGTATAGGGCAGCCATGTTGAGAGTGCCGGAACATAGGTTACCAGAACCAGGAAGAGCAGCAGGACCAACACGAAGGGCGCTGCAGCCTTGACAACCTGAACCAGACTCATCCCGGTGATACCGGACGTCACAAAAAGATTCAGGCCAATCGGCGGTGTAATCATGCCGATTTCCATGTTGACCACCATCAGAATACCGAGATGGATTGGATCCACGCCCAGCTCCAGACCGATTGGGAACACGACTGGCGCCACGATTAGCAGCAAACCGGACGGCTCCATAAATTGTCCACCGATCAGCAGAAGAATGTTGACCGCAATCAGGAAGGTGAACCAGTTGAAGCCTGCTTCGACCATCCAATCGGTGATCACTTGCGGGATCTGCTCTGCCGTCAATGTATGCGCAAAGAGCAGCGCATTGACGATGATGAACATCAGCATGATGGTCGTCTTGGCCGAGTCTGTCAGGACTTTCTTGGTGTCCTTGTGGAACATGGCCGGCAGGAACTTCCAGGTGATTATCCCGAGATTACGGCCCCAGACACGGCCACCGGCACCATAGGCAGCGGGCAGAGCGGCAGGTGCGATACCGCCTCGAAGGAGCGGATAAGCTAGCAAAGCTATGATCAGAACGATGGCACTGTCCAATCCGAAGAACGCTCTTTCCGATACAAGCGCGGCAATACCGGACCAGACGAACATGGCAACGACGGAATAGGTAATGGCCTTGAAACCGGTCAGAGCCATCGGCCCGTCATTGTCCTGGATCCAGCCGATACCGGACAAGGGGCCCATGTCACGATACACAAACAATGCGATCAAGCCGGCATAGACGGCTGCAACGGCAGCGGCCTCCGTCGGAGTGAAGATGCCAAGATAGATCCCGCCAAGAATGATGACCATCAGGAACAGGCCCACGGCTGCCTCGGACAGCGCGCCCCAGATTTCCTTGAACCCCGGCCAAGGCTGCGCAGGCAGGTTCTTGACGCGAGCCATGACATAGATCGCAATCATCAGCATTAGGCCGGCAATGAGGCCCGGGATGACCCCGGCCAGGAACATGCGTCCGACAGAAACGTTTGTGGCCGCGGCATAAACAACCATCACGATGGAAGGCGGGATCAGGATGCCGAGCGTGCCTGCGTTGGCGATCACACCAGCGGCAAACTCCTTGGTGTAGCCTGCCTGGCGCATGCCCGCGATGGCAATGGTGCCGATGGCAACAACCGTTGCCGGAGACGATCCCGACAGGGCAGCAAAAAGCATGCAGGCAAAGACACCGGCAATTGCGAGACCGCCCCGAATAGAGCCAACTGTCGCGATTGAAAAGCGGATAATCCTGCGCGCAACACCACCGGTCGACATGAAGCTGGATGCCAGAATGAAGAACGGAATCGCCAGTAGCGTAAAGTTCTGTGAGGCGTTGAAGAGCTGCACCGCCACGGAGCTCATGGAGTCATGGCTGAACAAGGCGATGTAAAGAACGGCAGATAGGCCGAGCGAAACGGCAATCGGTACACCCAGGAACAGGAAGCCGAAGACGAATATGAAGAGAAATGCAGTTTCCATCGGGCCTTAGTCCTTCAAGACGTCTTTGTTTTCGGCCACCAGTTCTTCTGCTTCGTGCGCAGCGATGATGGCGTCTTTTTTACCCATGAGAATGAGCACGAAGGCCTGTGCGGCACGGAACGCCAGCAACAGGAGGCCAATTGGCAAAATGACATACGGAATCCAGCGCGGAACGCGTTCCTTCACGTCGAACCACTCCTGGATGAAGACTGGCCATTTCAGGTCTTCCATACCGATGGGTAGTTTGTAGAACTTGGCAACGTACGCGTAGGCGCCGCCAGAAGACCCCTTGTTCTCCAGTCCGAGAAGCGCACCGAACCAAGTCGCATCGAAGAGGAGTATCGCGTACAGAACAGTGAGTGCGGCACCCAGCAGGGCAGCCAGCCGGAACATGGGTTTCGGCAGAAGATTGATTACAGCGTCTACGCCCAGATGCGCACCGATCTTGATGCCATAGCTCATGCCGAACAGGATCAGCCAGGCAAAGAGGACGCGGGTGAATTCCAGTGCACCGCCCCAGCCCGAGTTGAACCCATAGCGGGCCACCACCTGAGTGAAGGTTACGATGGTCATCAACGCCAATATCAAGGCGATGATGTTTTCCTCCAAGGAATCGACGAACCGTCCGACACGGGACATGAAAGCCTCCCCATTGCCGGCGCGCACTCGCCCCGGCTCCGCACCCTTCAAGGCGCAGCAAGATGAATTGAATGATTTTGTTTAAGAGGATGGGTCCGCAGCGCGAACCCATCCATTCAGACCTGAAGGTCTTAGCTTGCCTTGTTGGAAGACACGGCAGCGTCGATGACATCCTGACCGATGTCGTCGCGGAATTTGTCCCAAACCGGCTTCATGGTGTTGACCCACTCGTCGCGCTGCTCAGGTGTCAGCTGGCGAACAACGCCACCGTTTTCGATGATCTTCTGCTTGTTTGCTTCATTGATCTCGGCGGCACGAGCGTTGTACTCGTCGGAAACCTCGTTGAAGATCTTCAGGAATTGGTCACGTGTGTCAGCTTCCAGGCTGTCGAGCCATTCCTGAGAGGTCACGGCCAGGTAGGTCAGCAGCTGGTGGTTGGTTTCCGTTGTACCGTCCTGAACTTCAAAGAACTTCTTGGTGTAAATGTTGGACCAGGTGTTTTCCTGACCGTCCACAACACCGGTCTGCAGCGCGCCATAAACTTCCTTGAAGGCGAGTTTTTGAGCGTTGGCACCCATGGCTTCAATCATGGCCACAGCCACGTCAGATGTCTGAACGCGGAACTTGAGGCCTTTGGCATCGCTCGGAACCAGCAGCGGCTTGTTCGCGGAGAACTGCTTCAGTCCATTGAAGACATAACCAAGACCGACAAATCCGTAGTCGGACATTGCGCCGAGCAGTTCCTGACCCTTGTCGCCTTTGGTGAAGGTGGTAACCGCATCCATGTTGGTGAACAGGAACGGAAGGTCGAACACACGGTATTTCAGGGTGTAGGATTCAAACTTGGACAAAGACGGAGCCGCAAGCTGCACGTCACCCAGAAGCAAGGCTTCCATCACCTTGTTGTCGTCAAAAAGCTGAGACGACGGGAACACCTGCATGCAGGCCTTGCCGTCCATTTCCGTGTTGATCCTGTCAGCAAGTGCATTCGCCATTTCACCTTTCGGGTGACCCTGTGCAGAAACGACGTGGCTGAATTTGATGACAACTTCGCCGTCGCCGCACTCGTCGGCCGCATGAGCCGCGGATGTCATGGCAAAAGAAGCTGCAGCAGCAGCGGCGATCACAAACTTTTTCATCTGATGTCCTCCCAGACATTTCAATATGGCGGCCGGTTGATCGGCCGGACAGCACCGGGGCTGGTCGCGAGTCTTATGGCAAGGCCCGTGCCAAATCGCATCAGAGGTCGATAAAACGCAGATTTCTCTAATTTTGGAATGCGCAATAGACACTCATCTTCGCGGAATACCCTCAAATGTGGGTCGGTTGCGACACAGACACTTCTTTGAATGTGTCGATTTCGACACATTTTTTGCATCAAAATGCCTTATTGCCAAAGCGCGCCGCTGTTCGGATCGTGATGAAGCGGTGTTGCCAGGGCCTTCAACTTCTCCGGATTACGAACAACAAATATGCCATCTATCCGTCCGTCCCCGTCGTAGCTCAGTGTCAGAGCAGTTACGACGCGCATGTTTTCCAGAACGACGATCCCGCGAAGACCGTTGATGCTGCAAGGTAATACAGGGGCACCTCCCCACAAGCGCCGAAGGATCAGCGCAACATATTTGGCCACATCTCCACGCCCCTCTAGGACACGGCCCAACGCGGTCGTCTTGCCGCCGCCATCAGACTGAAACCGAACCGTTTCTGAAAGCAGACCGCTGAGCTGTTCCGTAGACCCGCTTTCGAGCGCTTCCAGAAAAGCAGACAACATGCGTTTTTGATGGTCGGGGGGTGGCACAAAACGCGAGGCCGGGTCCTTGATATGCTTGGCAGCGCGAGACACAAGCTGTCGACAAGAGGGCACGCTGAGGTTCAAGGTTTCAGCGACGTCCTCATAAGGGGTGCCAAAGACCTCACGCAACAGATAAGCGGCGCGCTCTTTCGGGCTTAGCCGCTCCAAAAGCAACAGAAATGCTGTCGTCAATGATTGCGCCCGGTTCAGGTCTGCCTCCGGATCAGTGTCGCCGGCCAGCTGAAGCGGTTCGGGTATCCACGGACCCACATAGTCGAGCCGTTTTCTATGGGCTGCCTTCAAACCGTCCAGACAGCGGTTGGTACAGATTGTCGTCAGATAGGCATCTGCGTTGGCCACAGATGCCTTGTCCAGTTTCTGCCAGCTCAAGAACGTGTCCTGAACGGCGTCTTCGGCATCGGCCATGGAGCCGAGCATGCGATAAGCCAACCCAAGCAGGCGCGGGCGGGCAGTTTCAAACATGTCCATGCCCGATGCCTGTCTCATATCAGTGGTTTGAGACCTGAACCCGATTCCAGAGGTTTATCATGGCAATAGCCGCTGTGATTGCGCTGATCTGGGCATCTTCGAAGTGATTGCGCAAGTCGGCACGCAAGCGGCCATAGTCGGTGTCCGGGTTCAAATCGGTCAGGGCTTCCGTCCAGGCAAAGGCTGCTTTTTCAGCCGGCGTGAAATCGTCGACGTGACGCCAGACAACAAGTCTCTGCAACCGCTCCTGGCTTTCTCCATCTGCCAATGCTTCTTCCGTGTGCATCTTGACGCAGAATGCGCACTGATTCATCTGGGACGCCCGCAAGTCAACCAGATGGCGCAGTTTGGGAGCCAAGTCGGCATTTCCGATTTCACCGCTGGCGGCTATGAAGCTCTTTGCGACTGTGGGGATGTTCTGGTGGTGATTGACGGGAGTAACGTTGGTCATAAGTGTCTTCCATGCAATTTTGTTGAGACTACACACTGATGACGATCAAGCGACTGTGTTTGTGACATCGCAAAAGAAAATCTCTCAAAATGCTGCAAGTTCGTAAAATCCGGGAGCCTTGGAAGTTCCCTGATTGTTGGACTAAGCCGACAGCACTTCGTCTTTTCCGAGCTCGTATTTTCGCATCTTTTCATAAAGCGCCTTGCGGGACAGGCCCAGGTTTTCGTAGGTCGGCTTGATGGCCCCATCATTGCGTTTGAGCTCCGCAGCGATCAGCGTTCGCTCATAGCTGGCAACCTGCTCAAAAAGGGTAGCGCCGGCTCCGGACTGCACCTCAGGCATCTGCTCCAGCCCCAGAACGAACCTGTCTGCAACATTGCGCAGTTCACGCACGTTTCCGGGCCAGTCCCGCGTCATCAATCCAGCCAGATAATCATCCCCGATATCCGGGATTTCCCGCCTGTACCGTGCTCTGGCTTCAACTGTCAGGTGACGAAAGAGCAGAGGAATATCTTCCAAACGGTCGCGCAGGGGCGGGATCGCGACGTTGACGACATTCAACCGGTAAAAAAGATCAAGCCGGAAACGCCCTTCCTTGCCCGCCGCCTCCAGATCCTCTTTGGTTGCCGCGATAAAACGCACGTCGAGTTCAATAGGCTTGTTGGAGCCAAGCCGCTCGATCGTCCTGTTTTCGATGACACGCAAGAGTTTCACTTGAAGCTCCAGAGGCATCGATTCGATTTCATCCAGGAAAACCGTGCCGCCATGGGCATGTTCCAGCTTTCCAATGCGTTGCCCGCTGGCGCCTGTGAAAGCGCCCTTTTCGTGACCGAAGAGCTCCGATTCTATGATTTCCGCAGGCAATGCGCCGCAATTGAGCGCGACAAACGGTTTGTCCTTGCGCGGCCCTTCATCATGCAGAGCTCTTGAAACAACTTCCTTTCCCGAGCCGGTTTCGCCAAGGATCAACACATCCGCGTCCGTGGCCGCAAGCGCCGTCACATTTCGGCGCAGCAGCTCCATTGCCGGAGTCCGGCCTACCAGACGGCTCTCCAGACCAGTCCGGTCTGCGAGCTCTTCTCTGAGTTTCCTGTTTTCCAAAACAAGGCGGCGCCTGTCGAGCGCGCGTTCGACAACGGAGGCCAGGTGAGAAACCGAGAAGGGTTTTTCCAGAAAGTCATAGGCGCCCGCGCGCATGGCCTCGACCGCAAGCGGGACATCACCATGTCCCGTAATCAGCACGACCGGCAGCGCTGGATCAATTTCGAATGCCTGTTTCATAACCTGGAAACCGTCGGTTCCGGGCATTCTGATATCCGTGATCAGCACACCATAAAAATCGCGGCTGATCCGTTCCAGGGCCTCTTCGGCAACACCCGTCGCAAACACATCCTGGCCGGACAGTTCCAGGCCTTGGCCAAGGGATCTGCGCAGATCCTCTTCATCATCAACCAGCAAAACGGTGGCGTGGTCCATAAACTGCATCTTCCTATTCGGCCGCGAGGACAGTTTCGTCCGCCACCGGCAACCGCATTGTGAACACCGCGCCGCCGTCGTCGAGATTTGACGCTTTCAGCGAGCCGGAAAAGTCATGGACGATCTTGTAGGCGATCGACAAGCCCAAACCGAGCCCGGCCCCGACCTCCTTCGTTGTGAAGAAAGGGTCGAATATCTGCGGCAACACCTCGCCATCTATTCCCGGTCCATTGTCAGACACGGTCAGCACGGCCTCGGTACCCTGACGATGCAACGAGAGTTTTACATGAGGCAGTGGATTTGCGCCGACAGCATCCACGGCATTGGAGAGCAGATTGATCACCACCTGCTCAAGCCGAATGCGGCCCCCCTTAACGATGATGTCCTGTTCGGGCAGGTCGAGATCAAGCCGCACTTCTTTCTGCTTGATCTGCGGCTGAAGAAGCAGCGTTGCCTCATCGATCACCTGCCGCAACGAAACCGGCTTGATGTCTGTCCCCGATTTGCGTGTGAAGCCTTTCAGCGTTTTCGCAATTTCAGCCATCCGTGCCACCATGCCGCCAATCCTGGAAAGATTGGTTTTGGCCTCATCGGCCCGGTTCCGATCGATCAGCATGCCGGCAATTTCGGCATCGGAACGAATGGCGGCAAGCGGTTGATTGTATTCGTGGCTCAAGGCCGCCGACATGCGCCCGAGCGTCGCCAGTTTGGCGGCCTGAACCAATTCAGCCTGGGTCTGGCGCAGATTGGCTTCTGCCTGTTCGCGCTCCCGGACTTCCTGTTCCAGCAACACGTTCGTCTTGCGGAGGTCGGCCGTTCGGCTCTGGACCCGGCGTTCAAGACGAAGGGCCGAGGCCCTGTTCCTGCGCGCCTGACGCATGAAAGCCTCGCGCCTCGCGATCAATACCCAGATACCGCCCGCCGCGATAACGCACACAAGCAGGGCGACCAGCATGGCCCACCCGGCGCTCTGTCTGGCGTCCTTGATGTCGACCAAGGTTCTGACTTCCCAGCCCAGAACAGGCAGGTCTTCGGCAAGCTGCATATGCAAACCTGCATTTCGAGCTGCGGGCAACAGCAACTCGAGACGCCCCGGCAAGGTCAAGTCCGCAATATCAGAACCAGGATCGATATCATCGAACTGTTTCCCACGCCAAAAGGGTACATTTGTAACAACGACCCTGCCCGAACTGTTAATGGCAACAATCGGATCCTTGCTGAGGGCCCAGGCCTGTTCAACATCGTCGAGGCTGACCCTGACCGCCAAAACGCCGACCAGAGCATTGTTCCTGCGTAACGGAGACGCGAACACATAGTTGGACGGTGAAATGGGAGTTCCCGGGATCAATTGACGACCAAGTTGCCCCTGACGCGCTTGTTCAAATGCAATCCGGATGGTCTCGCTGCCACCGATAGCGCCAGCCGGAACGCCGCTCCTGCTGGAAACGGACACATTGCCTTGCGGATCCATGATCCAGACTTCCTCAGCCCCCGACATGCCGGCGGCGATGGCGGCAATACCCGGATCGGTGTTGTCGTGCTTTTCCAACAGCAACTGCGCGACATCAGGCCCACGTGCGAGCAAGGGAGACAAGAGGCGAAACTTGTCGAGAAGACGTTCCAGAACGGCAGACTGCACAGCCAGATTGGCCTCTGCCCGGGTTTCCTGCTCTGCAAGGGTAATGCGCAAACTCGCAAGCCCGGTCAGCCAGATAAGGGCAAGCGTGGCGACGACCATGACGGCCCCGATCGCAAATTTCAGCCTTTTCGAGGCCGGACGCTTGGTTCTGCTTATCATTCGGCCAGTATAACCAAGGATCTGCAAGCCGAAAGCCTGCCAATAGAAGCAGAAGGCACGCGAATTCTTCTAGAGTGTCAATTCGGCCTGGCTCGCAAGAGCTGGCGCTCTTTGCCGGCGGTCGATGGCTACACTCTTGATGAGAACGCTCACTCTTTTGCCTGCTGAGAGCCCGAGATCAGCAACAGATGCTCTGGTTATGCGGGCGCGCAATGTCTGTCCGCTTACAGAACACAGAATTTCCGCGTAGGGACCGGTTTCTTCAGAAATGCTGCTGATGGTTGCCTCGAAGCAATTGCGGATCGACAACCCTTTGGGCGGTGATAGCGCCAGAGCAACGTCCCGAGCCCTGATACGCAAGCGCACGGCATCGCCGATATCACCGACCTTGCCGGGGATCTGAAGAACCGCGGATCCGATATCGACAAGGCAAAGTCCCCATTCCTGGTCGATTCCTGCGATTTTTCCTTCAATAAGCGCACCGGCCTCGTGACGACCTGTTGCCCGACCAAGGTCTGTTCGCGTCAACATTTCGGCGACCGGACCGTAGGCTGGCGTTTGTCCGTCGGACAAGATCACCAGTGTGTTCGACAATCGCGCGACTTCTTCAATCGAGTGGCTGACATAAAGGATCGGCAATCCTGCTTCCACGCACAAGCGATCAAGATAGGGAAGAATGTCGTTGCGACGGGCCTGATCGAGATTGGCCAGAGGCTCGTCCATGATCAGCAGACGTGGATCTGAAAGAAGAGCCCGTCCGATTGCCACCCTCTGTCTTTCACCACCTGACAGCGTTGCCGGCTTGCGTTCAAGAAGGCTTTGAAGGCCCAGAAGTTCGACAACTTCACCAAAATCCCGACCGGGCGTGCGTCTTCCTGCCCAACGGGAATAGGTGAGGTTCGACTTGACGCTAAGATGCGGAAACAGGCGAGCGTCTTGAAAGACGTGACCGATCCGCCTTTGTTGAACTGGCAGATCGACACCGTTTGACGAATCGAAGACCACCGTGCCGTTGACGACAATGTGGCCCTTCTCCGGCTTGATCAGCCCTGCGATCATATTGGTCAGCGTTGTTTTGCCCGCGCCGGACTGGCCGAACAATGAGGTGACCCCGCCGGCACTTTCAAAGCAGGCGTTCAAGTCCATTTCGCCGAGTTTGCCAGTGATGTCGACGCTAAGCATCGGCACCCCCTATTCTGTTGCGCAATCGGCGCGCCAACAGTTCAGAGGCAATCAGTGCGGCAAATGCCACGAAGGCTGCAATCAGTGTCAAACGGAAGGCTGCAATGTCTCCGCTGGGTGTTTGTGTTGCCGTATAAAGCGCCAATGCCAACGTACGGGTCTCACCGGGAATGTTGGAGACAAACGTAATCGTAGCGCCAAATTCCCCCATCGCCTTGGCGAATCCCAAAATCGCGCCTCCAAGAATACCCGGAAGAGCGAGCGGCAGCGAAATAGTCAGGAAAGCCGTGAGCCGGCGCGCGCCAAGTGACTTGGCCGCATCTTCCAGCTTGGGATCAACTGCCTCAAATGAAAGGCGGATGGGGCGGACCATGAGCGGAAACGCCATGACGCCTGCGGCAAGTGCCGCACCGGTCCAGTTGAATGCAAAGCTGACGCCAAAGGTGTTGTCGAGAAAGGACCCGATTGGTCCCTTTTTGCCGAATGCCAGAAGAAGCACATAGCCCGTGACAACAGGTGGCAGAACAAGGGGCAGATGCACAAGGGCGTTGACAACACCGTGGCCGGGAAACCGAAACCGCGCAAGCAGATAGGCAACAAGAACGGCCATCGGAAGCGCAAATGCCAGGGCGACGCTTGCCACCTTGAGGGTCAGGATCAGAGCCTGCCATTCGGCCGGTTGAAGATCGAAAAAATCCACGTGCGCCCAGTCTGTTGGATCCAATGGCTGCGCCCGATCCGCAGCCTAGCCTTCCTTATCGGTTAGAAAGCCCGATGAGTGCAAGATCTCTTGCGCGACAGGTCCTGCGAGGAACTGAAGAAACCGGTCTGTGTGCGCATGTGACCCATTCACTGTTTGCGCGGCCAGATACCGGATCCTGGGGTGACGATCTTCGGGAAATTCGTAAACGACCAGCGCGTCGGGTGCGACAACTGCATCTGTCTGGTACACAAGACCAAAAGGAACGTCGCCGCGAGCCACCGCAGCCAACACGATACGCACATTGTCCATTGGCGCGAGATGCGACGAAACACGATCCCAAAGCCCGAGGGCTTGAAGGGCAGCTTTTCCATATCGGCCAGCGGGGACAGTTTCCGGGTCCGCAATTGCCAGACGCTCGCCCTCCAACCGCACTGGAAGGTCGGAAGCGCCAGGTTTGAGTTGTGGGCTGCCTGCCGGTGCCAACAATACAAGCCGATTGGATGCGATTTCTCGAACGGACCCCAGCACGACGGCCTGCCGATCAACGACATAGTCCATCCATTCCGCATCAGCTGATACGAACGCATCGGCGGGTGCACCTGCTTCTATCTGGCGCGCAAGCGTTCCGGTTCCGGCAAAGGAAAAGAGAACACTCGTTCCGCTTTCTTCGGCGAAGGCCGTACCGATTTCTTCCATCGCCTCGCGCATGCTGGCCGCCGCAAATACGGTGAGTGGCTGATCGGCCCGCGCAGGAACAACCAGCAAGATCGACAGTACAAGGGCTTTTAAGATGTCCAGCAAGCAGTCACCACTTTTTCGATTTCACGATGCATCAGCATTTATGCACCATCCAAAAACGCATCAATAGGCCAGCCTGTTTCTTCTGAAGGCGATTTGGGTTGTTCACGCGATTGTCTTCGCCTGCTTCAACTTGAAAAGACAAGAGCGCCAATCAATTCTGCCTTTAGCCGGGTCGGGCGAAAACACAAGTCATTCGGTAACTTCAGACGAATGCGAGAGGAATGACATATGACAATCGAACTGGTTTCACAGGTCCCTGATGTCGACATCTATCTGCAACTGCGCACGAATGGTGGCCTGAGCGGTTATGACCGGAACGCTGCCGAAATCGGATTGAAGAACAGCCTTTTCTCCGTTCTGTTGCTGGACGAGGGAACACCGATTGGCATGGGACGCCTGATCGGCGACGGCGGCTGTTTCGTTCAAGTGACCGACATAGTCGTGCTGCCCGCGTACCAGGGCCTGGGATTGGGGAAGCGTATCATGGCAGCCCTGACCGAATTCATAGAAACCAGACTCCCACCGACAACCTATGTCAGTCTGATCGCCGACGTGCCTGCAAACAAGCTTTATGAACAGTTCGGCTTTCGTGAGACCGCCCCAGCCTCTATTGGCATGTCCAGGCGGTCAAGCTGACCCTGTTTACGTAATTCTTACGCCTGCACCACTAGAATGAAGCTCCATCGGCTCCGGGGTTTTTGCAAGTGTCCAATCAGGTTCAGCGCAATCTGGAAAACGCATTCCTATTCGTTTTCAGGACAACTCGCGCAGTGTACCGCCCGCTCAAATCCTGGATTGGGGCCGGATTGCTCGGTCTTTTTATCCTGATGACAGCCGCCGTGGTGCATGTTTTTCCGCTCTCCAACTGGGATATGTTCGCCTATACTGCGGTCATTCTCGAACCAGCGGCGGAAGACAGAAACGATCTGCATCGGCAGACATACGGGTTTGTGAGGGAGAACCTTTCGGAGGGTGAATTCCTTACGCTGACACAGGACAGGCCCTACCGGATCCGTCAGGCGCAAGATCCGGACGCTTTCGTGACGATGCTCAGCTTCTATCGCCTGAAGATCCTATATGTTGAAACGGCAAAACTGCTAAGCGGTTTCATGGATCCGGTGAAGGCGTTGCGGCTTGTTTCATTTGTGTCTGCCATTGCCGTTGGAGCACTACTGATGATTTGGCTCGCCCGAACGGGTACGCTGATGTATGGACCGGTTATCGTTGCTCTTTTGATCTTTGCGGATTTCGGCGGTACTGCCCAGCTGATCTCACCGGATCTTTATGCCACGGTTTTTCTGCTCGCCGCAGCGTTCCTTTATCTGGAACGGCTAGATATTGCGTCAGCCGCATGCCTGGTTGCGGCCTTTTTAATCCGACCCGACCATCTGGCCTTCATCGGTGTCTTTTTCGTCTTCGCCGCCATTTATGGCCATGGCCGATGGACCATGACGGGCTGTTTTGTTGTCTGCTTCGGTATTTATTATTGGCTGACACGCGTATCCGATCATCCCGGCTGGTGGGTTCATATGTGGTTCACCCACGTGGAATATGTTCCAACGCTTGAAGGGTTCGACCCTCCTTTTTCTCCAATTACTTATGTTCAGATGCTCGTGCGTTCGACGGTCAGGTCGTTGATGAGCCAAACGTGGCTTGCGCTGCTCTTTGCCGAGATGCTGTTCTTCGCCAAATGCATCACGCTGTCCGAACTGCGTGACCGGGAACGCGTACTACTCTATGCCGTCGTTGCATCTATCTGTGCCAAATATCTCGTGTTTCCGCATTTCGAGACGCGCTTTTATCTGCCGTATCTCACGATCATCGGCATGGTTCTGTTGGTTGCCTGGCATCGCCAAAGGGAACCCCGCGCCAATGTCAGTCCCTGAGTCTGACGAACTGCTCGCAAATCGGGTCGTTTCCGGAAAAGCCCCCTCCTAATGTTGTTTCGAACTACTAGGAGCCCACCATGTTTCAGATACACCCACTTCCAGCAAACGAGTTCTCGCACCTTTTTGGCCTTTCAGACGCCCAATTGGCCGAAAAGAAAGTCCAGGTGCTCATTTCCGACGGCGCTTTCCCTTGCCGCGTATCGCTCACCGATGTTGCAGCAGGAGAACGGGTTCTTCTGCTCAATTTCGAACATCAGCCCGGCGATACTCCCTATAGGTCGCGTCACGCAATTTTTGTCAAAGACGACGCCCATGAAGCCGAGCTGGAAGCCGATGTCATTCCCCAATCCATTGTTTCCCGATTTCTGTCCGTGCGTGCCTTCAACAGGCAGCATGAGATAATCGACGCAGACGTTGTGAAGGGAACGGAGGTTGAAACCCTGATAGCTTCCTTTTTTGAAAACCCCGATGTCGACTATCTTCACCTGCACTATGCGGGACGCGGCTGTTTCGCAGCCAAAGTGACCCGCGCACAGGCGTAGGCACCAGCGGGCAAGCTTCGAATTTCAATCGTCCTGAAAGGCTCTTGTTGAGTTCTTCAGGACGATTTTTTGTGTTTTGTCCAGCGCAGTGTATGTGGACACGTTCGAAAATGGCCTCAGGCCCGGGAAATTGACGCCCCGTGCAGCGAATTGGCGCATGCAAGCCCTCGACCAACGCTCCAATTGGCGCCCTTTTTCAGGTTAAACTGGATCTTACGCGGAACGCGCCTCACCCGCATAAAGGAACGAAATGCCGTTTGAAACTTCAGGTTACTCGTGTAGCCTGATACTATCATAGGGAGTATTGCGTCATGCCAACTGCAGCCAGCCGCCGCACCGCCTTCAAAGCATTGCACGAAAAAGGCAGAGCCTTCCTCATGCCCAACCCTTTTGATATCGGTTCTGCCCGAATTCTCGATGGTCTGCGTTTTGACGCAATGGCCACGTCGAGTGCCGGCTATGCGTGGACACAGGGTGTGCGCGATGCTGAGGGACTGATCAGCAGGGATGCTGCGCTGGCACATGCTGCGGACATTATCGGGGCCTGTGGTGTTCCGGTAAACGGCGACCTTGAAAACGGCTTCGGCGACGCACCCGAAGAGGTCGTGGAGACTGTGAAAGGAGCCATAGAAGTCGGCCTCGCAGGCTGCTCTATCGAGGACTACACGACTGATCCCAAAAACCCCTATTATTCACTCGAACTCGCAGTGGAGCGTATCAAGGCGGCAGTTGATGCAAAAAATGCGATCGCTCCAGACTTTGTTCTGACCGCGCGCAGCGAAGGTCCGGTCAAGACGGATCACGAACTGGAAGAAACAATCAAGAGACTGAACGCCTTCGTCGAAGCCGGGGCCGATTGTGTTTATGCACCCCAGCTGAAGGACAAGGACCAGATCGTGCATGTTCTGTCCAAGGTCAATGCGCCGCTCAACATCCTCGCCGGGCGGAAGAACTTTCATTTAACGCGCAAGGAACTCGGTGACCTCGGCGTTACCCGCGTTTCAATCGGGGCTGGTCTTGCCCGTATTGCCTATGGTGCCTTCATCGCCGCCGCCGAAGACATGAAAGACGGAGGTTCATTCGGCAGTTTCGACCGCGCTGACAGCGTCGCCGACAGTACGGTCGACTTTGAATCCTTCATGAAAGCCCGTCCTTGACAGCATCTCAAAGACATTCGTCTGCAGGCGCACCAACACGTGCGGCTTCAGGCGACGGCCCAGAGATCAGCGACTTGGCGCATAGGGCTTTTGAGCACTATGTGCCCGTCATGAACGCGATCCCCGTGCCGATGTCTGCTGACTACAGTGCAATGATCCGGGAGCACGAAGTCTGGGTTCTGCGGGACGGTGACACCATTGTTGCGAGCCTGGTGCTGATCTGGCGCTCCGACCATCTTCTGCTTGAAAGCGTGGCCGTAGATCCAGGCAGCCAGGGCAGCGGGTATGGCAGAAAGATGCTGGACTGGGCGCTGAAACGAGCCAGGGAGGCCCCCGTGCCAGAAATTCGCCTCTACACGAATATCCTCATGGCGGAGAACAGGGATTGGTACCTGCGTGCAGGTTTCGTTGAAACCCACGAGGAACAGCGCGGCGATAAGCACATCGTGCACATGAGTTACCGACTTTGATGCGTTTGCTCAGAGTTTCGTACCGTAGGTGAGTACCAGCGGCAGTGTGATCAGCGTCAAAAGTGTGGAGACAAAAATGAAGCCTGCAACACCGGCAGCTTCCTCAGTCTGATATTGAGAGACGGCCAGATAGGTTGCGACTGAAGGCGGCATGAAGCAAAGCAGCACAATGACGTTCTCGACCTTGGAATCCAGCGCCAGAACATACGTCAACGTGAAGGCTGCGATGGCTGCCATTCCGACATGCAACACCGACAAAAGAACCGCACGGGACAGATTACTCAACTTGAGAGTTGCCAGGCTGAAACCGAGCGTTAACAGCATGATAGGGATGGCAAGTCCCGCCAGTATATCGAGGCTTTGATCCAGGGGCTGGGGAAGCTTGGCTCCACTGGCCATCAGTGCCAGAGCAATGATCACCGCATAAATGACGGGCTGACGCGCCAGCGCAGCGAAATTGGGCCGCCCCATGGGCAGTGCAACGCCTATTGTGAAAATAGCGGTCAAAACCACAGCGATGAACCCGATTGCAACCGCGGCACCTTCTGGCCCAAATGCCAGTGTCGAGACCGGCAGCCCAATATTGCCCACATTGGTGAGCATCATGGGCGCTAAATATGCCTTGATCGGGATCTTCAGGAGCTTCAAAAGCAAAAAGCCGACGCTGCCAAATATCAGGATCATCCCGATTGCCGCGATCACGACCGTCAAAAAGGTGCCGACCTGCACGTGTTCCTTGGCAAGATGTGACAGCACAAGAGCCGGATAGCCGACATTTGACACCAGACTGCCGAACAATTTTGTGTCAAACGGCGCTTTGACGATGGCGAGCGCATAGCCAAGCAAAACGCACAGCATGACCGGAAGCATGATGTTGACGATATGGCCGAGGATTTCCGTCATGCCGAGTTCCCGGATTGGTTGATTGGCTGAAAGACTATCTGAACAGCACGATGACGGGAATCCCAGCCCTTGAACCAAAGAGACCCGGCGCTCTTGTGCGACAAAGCAAAGAGTGCCGGGCCATGTCGGTTGACGGACGATGGCCGGTTGCTAGGAATCGCCCCAGTTTCGGGCGCCCTTATCCTTCATGATCCGTCGAACCATCTTGCCGAATGTTTTGTCTTTCGATCTGCGCTCGGCCAGGCTGGACGAGTTGAAGGCCTCTTCAGACTTCAGTTTCCGCCATCGTTGAAGCCTTGAAGCGTCGAGTTGTCCTTGCAAAATGGCTGCCTGGACGGCGCAACCGGGTTCCGTCTGATGAAGACAGTCCCGAAAACGACATGAGGCAGCCAGTTCGTTCAGATCCGAGAAGAGTTCATCAATTCCGGCAGCAACATCGGCCAGCTGCAGCTCGCGCATGCCAGGCGTGTCCAGAACAAGGCAACCGCCTGGAACCAGATGCAATTGTCGGCGGGTCGTCGTGTGACGCCCTTTTGCATCGTCTTCGCGGATCGCTCGTGTCTCGATCGCGTCGGACCCGGACAAGGCATTGGTCAACGTCGATTTACCGACACCCGAAGATCCCAGAAACGCGACCGTCCGACCGGCTCTGCACCAGTCGGCCAGCTTTGCAACCGGCTCATCGCCGCGTGCATCCAGGGTCACGACAGGGACCAGATCAGAGACGCGTTCGGCTTGCCGGACAAAGTCGGCAGGATCGGTAACAAGGTCCGATTTGGTCAATACAATCACAGGCTCAATTTCAGCTTCAAAGCAAAGTGCTATGTAGCGTTCGAGCCGTGCAATATTGAAGTCCTGGTTGCAGGACGACACAATGAAAGCCGTGTCAATGTTGGCTGCGATCAGCTGGATCTGGCGATCCGTTCCAGGTGCGCGGCGCTTCAGCAGGCTCTTGCGCTCCAGAAGTCGGCTTGAAGCCAAATGGACTTCATCAAGAAGCAGCCAATCTCCAACTGTTGCGTCGGAACGTGGCGGGATCGTCTGATCCGTTCCGTCTCCGAGAACATGCAGACCATTGCGGTGCACTTCGACGACCCGGACAGGTGGTGTCATGATCAGGTCATCAGCACTGAGCTGCTGAGCGAAATGAGATTGCCAGCCAAGCTTCTGAAGCGATGAAATGGGCTGATCGGACCCACCGCTTTTTGGACCGGAGGGAAAAAAGTCCGAATAGTTTCGTGTCATTTGAGGTCTCGTGATTTAAACACACGTCATCGGGCGCCCAGCAGGGCACCGTTTCATGTATTTGAGGCTCTCTGAATTCCAGAGCGCCTGCTCACGCAAGCTCTGACATAAAAACTCCGTTGCACGCCGACGTTGGCGCTTCATGAAGCTAAGGGCTGAGGCCCCGGGATTCAAGTCTGGTGAAGACGGTACATTTTTGAAGCTGTTACTCCGGCCGCTCACCGACGTAAGCTGCTCTGGGTCGGATTTGCTCATGGGAGGCATATTGTTCCAGCGCATGAGCGATCCAGCCTGTGATGCGGGCGGCGCAGAAAATGATCTTGCCGGCATCTCTCGGAAGGTCATAGGTTTTCTGGATTGCAGCCAGAGAAAAATCGACATTCGGTGAAAGGCCATAAAGATCCCGAGCTGATGCTATCAGGCTGGGCAAACGGTCCACAAACGGGTGCTTCGGTTCGTTCTGACACAGCAAATCGAGCAGGCAGTCCGCACGCGGATCTTTGTCACCGTAGATGGAATGACCGAAACCAGGCAACTGTTCCCCGCGGCTGAGTCGATCGGAGAGAGCGGCTTCAATATCGCTTTCCGGCCCAATCTCCGACAGCCATGCACTCGTGCGATCAGAAGCGGCACCGTGACGAGGTCCCGTGAAAGCACCGAGACCCGACAGCAATGCCGCGTGCAGCGGCGCTCTTGTCGAGGCTGCACACCGCGCTGCAAACGCGCTTGTGTTCAGTTCATGATCGGCGCTGAGCACCAATGCTGACCGAATTGCGTTCTTTGCGTTCGACGATGCTCCGAAACACTCGGCAATTTGCGTATGGATAGGTTGAGCACTTGGCTTGGTATCCAGCAATGCGGCAACACCGAAGCGCAGCAATGCGGCACCCTTGATCTTCAAAAGCTTCGGGGCCTGGGTGAAGGCTGCCTTATCCTGCAAGGGCCAGGAAGCAAGCGCCATCATCAATCGGTCCAGAGGACCCAATCCCTGGGGAAGGTTCGGGAGGTCTGCCGGAGCCGCTTCCGCAAAAGGATCCTCTTCGGAGTTCCACAACAGTGTGGCGACGGTTTCCAGTGTCGAGTTTCGCGCAAGGTCACGGGCAAGGCGCCCTCGATAAACCGGCCCATCTTCCGAGATAAGCGTCAGCTCGGTTTCAAGCACCGGATCCCCCGTCAAGGGCCTGGATCCTGCAGTTTCTTCAACCGACTTGCGCCCCTTGAGCCTTCTGACATCGCCTGCGTCATAGCGGCGTTGTTTGCCTGGTCCGGCGACAGAAGAAATCAATCCACGGCTAACATAGGCGTAGAGCGTTGCCGGTTGAACGCCGAGCTCTGTAGCCGCCTCGCGGGCCGAGAGATAGACAGGCTTTGACATGTATTGATTGTATTTATCAATATTGATCAATGCAAGGCACTCTTTCTACATGTGCGTGAACCAAAAAGGAGATGCCCATGACAGAAGCCCCAAATCCCGCCCGGATGACGCCGGACCCGATTGCCGGACTTGAAGGGGTTGTCGCCGCGACAACGCATTTGAGTGACGTTGATGGTGAAAACGGCGTGCTTGTTCTTCGCGGCCGCCGCATTGAGGACCTTGCTGGCAAGATGCCATTCGAGGCCGCCGTTCAACACCTCTGGCAAGATCTCGAGGTGTCAGGAGCCTTTTCGCTTCAAACGGATTTCGCACGGGCGCGCCGCGCTGCCTTTGCTGTCGTCCCGATACTGGAGAAAGCTTCTGCAACGTTGCCAGTCTATGAATACATGCAGCTCGGCCTGGCTGCGCTGCCAATGACCGACGATATCCCCGAGCCGATTGCGATCAGCGGTGCGTTGCCCGTTTTTCTTGCCGCAGCGTACAGGATCTCTGCAGGTGAAAAACCAATCGCGCCGGACCTTTCGGTTGGATCAGCTGCCGATCTCCTGCACATGCTGACCGGCGAAGCGCCGACAAAATATTTCGCCGATGCGCTGGACCGCTATCTCGTTACCATCTTGGACCACGGACTGAACGCTTCGACCTTCACCGCAAGGGTGATCGGGTCAACTGATGCGGGTTTGAAACAGGCCGTACTCGGCGCAATGGGCGCGCTAAGCGGCCCTCTTCATGGTGGAGCGCCAGGCCCGGTCCTCGACATGATCGACGCCATCGGCACGCCGGACGCTGCCGCCGGGTGGATTGACGCGGCGCTTGCCCGCAAGGAACGCCTTATGGGGTTCGGTCACCGGATCTACCGAACCCGGGATCCGCGCGCCGATGTCCTCAAAGACGGGTTGCGCATTCTTGGAGAAGAGAATCCGAAAGTCGGACTGGCGGAAGACATCGAAGAGGCCGCCCTCGTGGCGCTCAAAAGAGCAAAGCCGGACCGTCCGCTGGACACCAATGTCGAATTCTATACGGCCGTCCTGCTTGACGCCGTCGGTATCGATCGAACGTTGTTCACACCGCTCTTTGCCGTCGGCAGAACTCCAGGGTGGTGCGCCCATGTTCTGGAACAACAAAAATACGGCAGATTGATCCGGCCAGCGTCACAGTATGTAGGACCAGCCCCGGAATAAGCTTGTTGGCGAAACTCACATCGCCAGAAATGAATAAGGCCTGACGTCAAGCGTCAGGCCCATGCTTCAAAACGGCAGCAAAAGGGTCTCTTTTAACCATGCTTGCCTAATTGGCCATCTCGGCCTCTCGCACGGCGAGTTCGATCTCGTCGACCAGACCAGCTTCAAGACCGAGCCGTGCGGCCAGCATCTGCAGATAAGCCTGTTCGGCCGGGTGGTCGGGATCAATGGCAATGCGGGATGCAGCATAGATCTCCGCCGCAGATTCGGGACAGGAGGCACTTGCCACCACCTTGTCGAGATCGAGCGGGGAACGCAGTTCATCCATAAGGAAGGCCTTCGCTTCGCTGTCCAGACCGGCCTCATCGATTTTCGCAAAAATCCGGTCTTGCTCTTCCCGGTCGATATGACCGTCGGCTTTAGCCGCCGAGATCATGGCCGTCAAAAGAGCAACGGCAAACTGGTTTTCGCCACCTGGTTGCTGCGCCGGATCAAAGGCGGTGCCTCGCGGTGCTTCCAGCGGAATGGGTTCGTCCTGGGGATATTGCGGGCGTGGCGCATTCTGCTGGTTGGCCTTGTGACCCTGATAGGCTTTGTAGGCGAGACCGGCAACCAGGGCGAGGCCACCATAAGTCACGGCCTTCTTGCCCATCTTCCGACCTGATTTTGAACCGAGCATCAGGCCGGCCAGACCGCCAAGTGCAAGTCCACCTCCCTGGGATGACAGAAAATCCTTGCCTTGGGACAGGAGATCACCGGAACCGCCACGTTGAGCCGCGGCACCACCGCGGCCTCCATATTGGTTCCCCGGTTGACCGCCACCCTGGCTTCCCAGAAACTGATCCAGCAAGGATTTTGCGTCAAACATCAATTGGCTCCTTTCAACGGCCCCTGTCGGGGCAAAACATATTTGCCCTATCAAATGGGACTTTCTTCCGGAGGCGCAAGATTAGGCTACCATTCGCGACACAATTGTATCGACCAATTCACAACCGGATTGCACACGAAAGACATTCGCTGCTTCTCGAGAATTCAATCCGCAAGACTGCAATCGTGATGGTCTTGGCCCTGTTCGCAGTGAGCGGCACGGCAACAACCACGCTGGCCGAAGACGGTGCAGTCGATGCCTATTTGCCTGTCGCCGATGCGACACTCAAATCGTCTTATGCCAAGCTGATGGAACAGGAAAACATCAGTTCGACAGACAAGCTATTTGCGCATCGTATCGATGGGTGCATCCGAGGCTCGAAACACAAAACCATTCACGCCGTTCAGGACCGTGGCTTGCCGCGCGGACCAGAGTATCCGACTTTCGTCTTCGTATCCGAGCCCAACCACGACGATATGCAGCTCATCCAAAAGGCTTTTGCAGGCCGGCATCTCTATATCCTCGACGAAGCCGCCTGTCGGCCCGATGCCTGTCTTCTGTCAGCAGAAAAGGGCTATTCGGATATTTGCCTTGCCGACGGCTCGGGAAGTCCGGGCGAAAATCTCCCTGGCCTGCGCCAGGATTTCTGGTCAGATCTGCTCAAACTCTTTGGGTTGTGAAAACCTCAAGACCGTCCAAGCGGCAACAGGTTGTCGTCTTTCAGAGTTTCCATGGCGATCGATGATCTGACATGATGGACAGCCTCCTGGGGCAACAGTTCGTCATTTATAACGTGGCTAAGTGCTTTCAGGTCTGGAACGACGATCTTGAGCATATAGTCCTGGTCACCTGTCAGTGTATGAGCTTCCTGCACTTCCGGCATTGCCTTGACCATGTTGCGAAAACGGCGGGCATTCTCTTTGCTGTGGGCACCCAACGTTACGCCGACAAAAGCAGTAACCGTCAAGCCCAGCGCCTCGGCATCCAACGCGGCCCTGTATCGACGGATAATCCCCGCTTCTTCCAACTTGGCCCTTCTGCGTGAAACCTGACTCGCAGACAGATTGATCACGTCGCCCAGCTCGGAATTGGTGAGCGCAGCATTTTCCTGCAATGCGGCCAACAACTTCACATCATATCCATCCAACGCAACTGTCACGCGTCTTTCCTTAATTTTCTGCAAGAACCATGCACTAACTTACGCGAAATCACGTGCTTTGCACACACAATGCGCATCTTTGCCTCCATCCTGCTCTCAATGACGAAAGCTCCAGAGGAGGCTCTTTTATGGGACCGTTTCCACATGATGCACCACCTGCTCAAATAAATGACCAGAATCCTGCTGGCACCGATGGTTTCGAGTTTGTTGAATTCGCCCACCCAGAGCCAGAGAAGCTCGACGCCCTGTTCCGCAAGATGGGCTATGTCCCTGTTGCAAAACACAAGAGCAAGAACATCACGCTCTACCGTCAGGGTGATGTGACCTATGTCTTGAACGCGGAGCCGGGCAGTCACGGCATGTCATTTGTCGAAACGCATGGTCCTTGCGCGCCGTCCATGGCCTGGCGTGTTGTCGATGCGCAAAAGGCTTTTGACCATGCTGTCGCAAGAGGTGCGACACCCTATGAAGGCGAGGGCAAGGTTCTGGAGACACCGGCCATCGTCGGCATCGGCGGATCGCTGCTCTATTTTGTCGACAGATATGGCGGAGCTGGCTCGGCCTATTCCGCAGAATTCAACTGGCTGGGTGAAGAGAACCCAAGACCGGGTGGTGTCGGCTTTTATTATCTCGACCATCTCACCCACAATGTCTATCGCGGCAACATGGACAAATGGTGGGATTTTTATCGGGACCTCTTTAACTTCAGGCAGATCCACTTCTTCGACATCGACGGTCGCATCACGGGTCTCGTCAGCCGCGCGATCACGAGCCCTTGCGGGAAAATCCGTATTCCGCTGAATGAATCCAAGGATGACACCAGCCAAATTGAGGAATACCTGAAAAAGTACAACGGCGAAGGCATCCAGCACATTGCTGTGGGAACCGACGACATTTACGACAGCACGGACAAACTTGCCGCCAACGAGCTGAAATTCATGCCTGGCCCTCCGGATACCTACTATGAACGATCTTCTGAGCGCGTTCAGGGGCATGAAGAGCCGATCGACCGGATGAAAAAACATGGCATTCTGATCGACGGCGAAGGAGTGATCGATGGCGGCACCACCAAAATCCTTTTGCAAATATTTTCAAAAACCGTGATCGGTCCGATCTTTTTCGAATTCATCCAGAGGAAGGGCGACGAAGGCTTTGGTGAAGGTAATTTCCGCGCTCTGTTCGAATCCATTGAAGAAGATCAGATCCGCCGAGGTGTGATTAAAACTGAAGCCGCCGAGTAAACCCACTTGCCGGTCGCTCTGGAAGGCCGCTTTCTCCTGATGAGAGAGCGGCTTTTTTTGATGCAGGCATTCTTTAGAAAGCTCCACCAAGTCCTTCCTGGAACAACAACTTTCGGTATATTTGAAGGGCGAGTTTACGGTTATCAGATTTTTTCGCGATTTTTTTTGCAAAAAATTTTTTGTCGTAAACTACTGAAAGATATGTGAGTTTTTGAACAACTTCAGCCTTAAGAGACATTCTCAAGACGTTTTTTGAAAAAGCTCGGGAACAAGGCTGGTTCCAATGGGTTTTACTATCAGAGGCTGCCGAGTAGGCCCTCTGTTGCATTGTCTAAGCACAAACTTCTAATACCTCTGCGCATTGCGTAGAGGTTTTTTTTTGCTCGTGCAATTTCCCTAGGATTTGACCTTTGCTTCGAGCACATCCCAGACCTTGCCCGCAACATCGGGACCGCCGAGTTTGCGGATTGCCCTGATGCCCGTGGGTGCGGTGACGTTGATCTCCGTCAGCAGGCCGTCAATGACGTCGATACCGACCAGAATGAGACCTTTCTCTCGCAAGGAAGGGCCCAGTCGCGCGCAAATTTCGCGCTCGCGATCTGTCAAGTCGCTGTCAGTCGGCGCTCCACCACGCACCATGTTGGATCTGAGATCACCCTCCGCCGGAACGCGATTGACCGCTCCCGCGAACTCACCATTGACCAGCAGGATACGCTTGTCGCCGTGTTTCACATTCGGCAGGAATTGCTGAATCACCCATGGTTCCCGGAAGGTCGCATCGAAAAAGTCATAGAGGGAGCCGTAATTGAGGTCATCGTTGGTGATGCGGAACACGGCTGCGCCACCATGACCAAACAGCGGCTTCATGACGATGTCGCCGTACTCCTGGCGGAACAGGTCTATTTCCGTCCGGTCCTTCGTGATCAGCGTCGGAGGCATCAGGTCTGCAAATTCGGTAACGAACAGTTTTTCAGGTGCGTTGCGCACTTCCCTGGGATCATTGACGACCAACGTGGAAGGATGGATTTTCTCAAGAATATGCGTTGCGGCGATGTAAGACAGATCAAATGGCGGGTCCTGACGCATCAACACAACGTCCATCTCGCGCATGTCGACACGCCGCTTTTCGCCAAGTGTGAAATGATTTCCCTTCTGATCGCGAACCTCGACATGTTCGAGCGCACAGAAAACCTCATTGCCCCGCAATGCCAGCCGTTCAGGCGTATAATGGTATAGCTCATGACCCCTGGATTGAGCTTCAAGCATCAGTGCAAATGCACTGTCACCTGCAATATTGATGGTCGAGATATGGTCCATCTGGACCGCAACTTTCAAAGCCATGAGGTAACTTCCGGCGGGCGCGCATCAGCGCGGAGGGATTTTAGATCGGGTGGTCCAGATATGCGTTCGGTTTACGGCTTTGTCCAGAGGGGACCTCGTTTGCTGCAATCCTTCACTTTGGCGAAGTCCGCCAGAACCGGATGGACGGTGTCCGGTCAGCGTTGCCAGGGCGTCGGCTAATCCCGAGCCTCAAACGCGTTTTCAATCCGCTCAGGCAAAGCCCAGGGACGCACAACCACAATATCGAAGCGGAGCGTAAAAAATCCTGCCTTTGGATGCTGTGAGACAAAAATCTTCGCGGCCTTGGCAATGCGCTTCTGGCTTGCCGGGGTCACAGCTTCCAGCGCCGCATCGCGGGTCTTGCGCGCTTTGACCTCAACAAAGGCAACCGTCTTGCGTTTTTTGGCAATCAGATCGATCTCTCCTGCCTTTGTCTTGTAGCGCCGTTTCAGGATCCGCCATCCTGTCAGGCGCAAATACCAGGCAGCCCAGGTCTCCGCTGCCAGTCCGCGCTTGTGTGCCCTTTGCCGCTTTGCCTTTTTGCTCTTTTGACCGGAAGCGGCCATCAGTTGCCGGCTCCCTTCAGTTCAAGCGCGCGCTTATAGACGTCGCTGCGCTCAAGCCCGGTCGCCTTGGCTACCTTCTTTGCTGCTGCACTTACTGGCATTTCAACGAGTGCTTTGCTCAAGAGTGCATCCAGATCGGCCGCGTCTTCTTCTGGCGCTTCTTCCGGCGGGCCAACAAGGATGACGATCTCTCCCTTGACGGTCAGATCCTGAAATCTTGCAGCAAGTTCACCGAGTGTTCCGCGCTCAAATGTCTCGAAGCGCTTGGTCAGTTCGCGCGCGACGACCGCCTCACGACCATCTCCCAATGACGCCGCCATCAATTGCAAGGTGGCCCCGGTTCGGTGTGGCGATTCAAAAAAGATCAATGTTGCCGGGATTTTCGCCAATTCCTCCAGTCTCCTGGATTTCGGTCCGCCCTTTTGCGGCAAGAAACCGGCAAAAAGAACTGTGTCGCTCGGCAGGCCAGCAGCAACCAGGCCACTGAGCGGAGCCGATGCGCCTGGGATAGGAACGACCTTGTGACCGGCGGCAACGACATCTCGAACCAACCGGTATCCGGGGTCTGAAACGAGCGGTGTTCCAGCATCGGAAACAAGTGCCACAGCTTTGCCGCTATCCAAGGTGTCCATGATCTTGGGGCGCTGTTTGTCCGCGTTGTGCTCGTGATAAGGCATCAAGGGGGTTTTCAAACCGAACTTCTGCGTGAGCGTGGACGTGACGCGCGTGTCTTCGCAGGCAATGACTCTGCTCGCCGCCAGAGTTTCCAGTGCTCGAACGGTAATGTCACCAAGATTACCGATCGGAGTTGAAACGATGTAGAGCGCCGGTTCCAGATTGGGGGCGGAAAAGACGTGTTCGGAGAGGCTATAGCGGTTTTTGTCGCCGGACGGAGCGGGTAAATCTGTCGTCATGGCAGCTCCTTTCCACCCGGCGACACTGGGAATGGACCCATCGCCGGAATGCTTCATGCCCTTGCGCTATCGCCTGAGCACACCCGATGCAAGGCAAATCCACTGTTGATCAGATGGATATGCTATTGAAACGCCATCTAAACTGGACAGGTTCGAAACGAATACGTAAGTCTTTCCCAAAGGGTGGATTGACAGATATGGCAAGCGGAATGCGGGGCGACGACGCGCAACAGCGCAGACGGTTATTCTTGAAAACGGCGCTGGCCGGCACCGGTACCATGCTGCTTGGCGGGTGCATGGGGTCGACCCTTGGGTCTTATCCGGGCAATCAAATACAACCCGAAGCACAGCCACAGATATCAGGCGAGGTGATTGGGTCCGGCTCGGTGCGCATCGGTTTATTGCTACCGCTGGCGAGTACCAGCAATGACACATCTGTCGGCACCGTCTTTAAAAATGCCGCCGCCCTTGCCCTTCAGAATTTTCCAAGTGCCGATCTCCAACTGCTGGTCAAAGACACGGGCGGAACCGCGACCGGCGGGCGCGCTGCCGCACAGGCAGCCATTTCCGAAGGCGCTGAACTCATCCTCGGCCCCGTGTTTTCTACCGCGGTATCAGGGGCCGCACAGGCAGCCAGATCCAGTGGCATTCCCGTAATCGCGTTTTCAACCGACACGTCTGTTGCTTCACGAAGCATCTATCTGCTGAGCTTCTTGCCCGAAGGCAACGTCAAGCGCATCATCGGATACGCCAACAGCCAGCGCAAAAGCTCTTATGCAGCTCTCATTCCGGAGAGCCCGTACGGTGCCGTGGTCGAAGCAGCGTTTCGCCAAGAAGTCGGACGTGGTTCGGGGCGGATCGCCACGATCCAGCGATACAAGCAAACCGGCTCGGATACGTCCGACCTGGTTGCCAAAACGTCAGCCTTGACGTCGGTTCTCAACAATATCGATGCGTTGTTCGTGCCTGCTGGCGGGTCTGCGCCAAGCACTGTCGTTCAGACACTCGTTGGGCAAGGCGCTGATTTCGGCAGGATCAAGCTGCTGGGAACCGGGCAATGGGACGTTGGCCAGATCAAAAGCAATCCGGCTCTCGCCGGCGCATGGTTTGCCGGCCCTGAAGAGCAGAACTTCAACACCTTCGCGCAGCAATACCAGAAGACCTATGGCTCCGCACCGCCACGCAACGCTAGTCTTGCCTATGATGGCGTAACACTGTGCGCCGGCCTTGTGCGCGCGGCCGGTCAGCAGCGTTTTCAGCAGAATATATTGACCAATCGCGACGGTTTCATCGGTATTGACGGGCTATTCCGCTTTCAGTCCAATGGTCTGAATCAACGCGGGCTCGCCGTGTTCCAGCTCACTGGCGCGGGTGTACAGGTGATATCGCCAGCGCCAAGGGACTTCAGGTCCGGTTTCTAGCGTGCCGCACACGTTCAGGATGAACCCAACATCTGTCGGGGGTAAAAAGTCAAGATGCTGAGCGGCAAGCAGATCGTTCTGATCATCAGCGGTGGCATAGCCGCCTACAAATCTCTCGACCTGATCCGGCGTCTGAAGGAGCGTGGGGCGCGTGTCGTTCCGGTCATGACGAGAGGCGCTCAGGAATTTATCACGCCTCTCTCTGTCGGTGCTCTGTCAGCTGAAAAGGTGTTCACAAGCCTCTTTGACCGGGAAGACGAGCACGACGTTGGTCATATCCGGCTTGCACGCGATCACGACCTGATCCTGATCGCGCCAGCCACTGCCGATCTTATGGCCAAGATGGCGCACGGTATTGCCGACGACCTGGCAACTGCGGTTCTGTTGGCAACGGACACTCCCGTGCTGGTGGCACCGGCGATGAACCCCAAGATGTGGCGAAACCCTGCGACCCTGCGCAATCTTGAGACACTGAAACAACGGGGCCTGACCTTTTGCGGTCCGGCCTCGGGCGAGATGGCGGAAAAAGGAGAGGCCGGCGTCGGGCGCATGAGCGAACCGCTTGAGATCGTCGCAGCTGCAGAGACATTGCTAAGGGATACGGACGCCAAGGCCGGCAAGCTGCCGCTGACCGGCAAGCATGTGCTGATCACCTCCGGTCCGACCCATGAGCCGATCGACCCTGTGCGCTACATCGCCAACCGCTCATCCGGCAAACAAGGTCACGCGCTGGCAAAAGCCGCCTTTGCTGCCGGTGCGCGTGTCACGCTTGTGTCCGGACCTGTGACATTGCCCGATCCGGATAACATTGAGGTTCACCACGTAGAGAGCGCTTCAGACATGCTGCAAGCGGTCAACGCCAGCCTACCTGCCGACATTGCGATCATGGCAGCAGCCGTTGCTGACTGGCGCGT
This sequence comes from Labrenzia sp. THAF82, assembly GCF_009363435.1. GTDB lineage: Bacteria > Pseudomonadota > Alphaproteobacteria > Rhizobiales > Stappiaceae > Roseibium > Roseibium porphyridii. Next base: position 251,325 of record NZ_CP045354.1, read on the forward strand.
GACATCCGAGGGGAAGCAAAAGATCAAAAAGGATGGGAGTGGCAAGCCTCCCATGCTGGATCTTGCTGAAAATCCCGACATCCTGAAGACCATCGGGCACCATCCCGACTTGCGCCCCAAGCTGTTGATCGGCTTTGCCGCCGAAACGCAGGACCTTGTTGCCAATGCGCGTGCCAAGCTTGAACGCAAGAATGCCGACTGGATTGTCGCCAATGACGTCAGTCCAGAATCCGGCATCATGGGCGGTGACGCCAACACAATCCGGCTGGTCAGCAAAGACGGCGTGGAGGACTGGCCGCAAATGAGCAAATCGGACGTTGCAGCCAGGATTATCGCGCGGGCAGCTGCCGCTTTGACTTCCTGAGCCGGTCCGAACCTGCGCTTCGGTTATGTACCGAAGTCGAAGTAGCTCATGCTGATCGACCCATATTCATAGCTCCGATGCAACAATTTGGGCCTGGTCTTTGGCTCACCCGCTCCAAAGGCAAAGAAGAGCGGCAGAAGATGTTCTTCGGTGGGATGGTTCTTGCGGAAGTCCGGCGCGGCTTCCAGATCCTCAAAATATTCGATGGAACCTGCCGCCAGTCCCTGGTCCAGCCAATTGTCAAAGCCGGAGACCCAATCAGGAGCAGGAGACCCCTGGGGTGCGATGCGTCGCAGATTGTGGGTCGTGCTGCCGGAACCGACAATCAGATAACCCTTTGTCTTCAAAGGCGCGAGATCTCTGCCAAGCTTAAAGAGAGTGGCCGGTGTGCTGCCGAAAGGCAGAGACAGCGCGATGACGGGGATGTCGGCTTCAGGATAGGCGAGGGACAGCGGAACCCAGGCGCCATGGTCAAGGCCCCATTCGCTGTCAAGGATGACGTCGTGACCTTGATTTTCAAGCAGGCGAGCGACCTCGTCGACCTGATCTTCATCCGCGATTGCAGGATAGTCGATATCGTAAAGCGCTTTCGGGAAGCCTTGAAAATCATGGTAGGTGCGCAGACGACCCGGAGCAGAAAGCCTCAAGCCCGGCGTTTCCCAGTGAGCGGACAGGATGACAATTGCTTTCGGGGTGGACGTTACATCCGCAAACGACTTCAAAAAACGGCTGGCCGCCGTATCTTCCAGAGCAAGGGTCGGTGCGCCATGTGCGAAAAACACCGACGGGGTCTTGGCCTCCTGCATCTCGCTTGCTCCATTCATCCGTTTGGTTCCTACAGGATGAACATAGGCCTGGCAGGCATCTTTATTAATGCCTGGATCGGAGAAGGCGTGTTCCCGGATTGTGAACAATGAAAAGCCGCCTCCGGGTGACCGGAAGCGGCAATCTTGCAGCACCGTAGTTTTTATCGGTAGCCAACATTGATGAGCTGAACGCGGCGGTTGATCGCAGCGTCCGGTTTGGATGGCTCACGAAGCTGTTCTTCACCCATACCCACAGCAAACAGGTACTGGCTGGGAACCTGGAATGTGGTGACAAGCGCTTCCCGGACGGCCTTTGCTCTCCTGATGGAGAGTTCAAGATTGTACTCGCGATCACCTTTGGCATCCGTGTGCCCGACGATAAAGAAGGTCTGGCCCTGCAGATAAGGCGTATGCAGCGCATCAGCGATCAGACCGACTGTCTCGTAGGACTCAGGCTTGATCCGCGCAGAATCAAAGTCGAACGTGATTTCGATGTTGAACTGGCGCAATGAAGCCAATTTGTCCCACAGAGGTACGCCCTGCGGCGAGTTGGCACCTGGATACTTCTGGATGTTTTCAAACGCCGCCTTTTGCAATGCATCTGCGCTGACATCCACTTTTTGCTGAGCACCTTGAAGTGAATTGATGATCTCGTTCCGGTTGAGTTGTGTCTGCGCCGACGACCCCACGACCGCGGCTGTCATTACAGCAGCCGAAAGACCGGCCAAAAGAAGCTTTTTCATTTTTCGTCTCCCAATCCGGTCTTAGCGGTAGCCTGCAAGATCAATTGCCGTGTTACATTTTTCGCCGACAGAACGCTGCGCTTTCAAAAGGCAGCGCAAGACATGGCCCGCACCTTCCTTGACACCCTTGCACAGACGGCGCGCGTCATTCGTGCAGATCTTGGGAGCCGCGGCCTGTGCAGCAAGACGTTCCTGAATGAGGGATGCGACCACTGCGCGATCTGCATTGCATTTTTGTGAAACCTTTGCCTCGTTCTGAGCAAGACATTGACCGATGCCGTTATTCGCAAGCGTGGCACTCTTGCAGTATTTTTCGATGTCCGCTCCGCAGCTGGCAGACAAAATCTTGATCGCTTCCGCGAAGCCGACGGTTTGAGCGGCGGCAGGACCGCTTGCCAGCAATAGCGTGGCCATCAATGCAAAAATCAAACGTTTCATGTTGTGAATCTCCCAACCAGGGGCAAAAGGGAAAATGCCGCCTGCCCCAGACAACATTACGACACGCAAGAGTGTTTCAGGAGAATTCTACGACCGCAAGTATATCTTTGATTTTTCTGGTTAATGAGCTTTTCGCCATTGCCAATCTTGACAGCGCTTTGCGAATGTCGTCCCTCGGCACAAATCAACACCCGGAACCCAAAGATGCCCGTTAAGTTGGAACTCAAGCGCCTGGAGCATGGGCTGGACCTGCCCTTGCCAGCCTATCAATCAGATCTTGCCGCCGGCCTCGACCTTTTGGCAGCGGTTGATGACCCTGTCGCGCTGGCACCGGGTGAACGTAGGCTCGTGCCGACAGGGCTTTCCATGGCGCTGCCCGCGGGTTTTGAGGCACAGGTCCGACCACGCTCGGGTCTTGCTGCAAAACATGGAGTTACGGTCCTCAACACGCCCGGTACCATCGACGCAGATTATCGCGGCGAAGTGAAGGTCATTCTGGTCAACCTAGGCCAGGAGCCCTTTCTCATTTCCCGCGCCGACCGGATTGCACAGATGGTGATCGCGCCGGTGTTGCAGGCCGAGATTACGGAAGTTGATGTTCTGTCCGAAACAGATCGTGGAACCGGGGGCTTCGGTTCCACAGGTCGCAGCTAAGAACCGGAAATGACAAACGCATGACCCCCAGTCTCGTGATTTTCGATTGCGATGGTGTTCTGGTCGACACCGAACGCATGACCAATCAGAACATGGCTGATCTGGTCTCCGCACTTGGATTTGAAATCAGCGGCGCGGAATGTCAGCGCCGCTTCATGGGCCGTACGCTGGAGAACGTAAAGGAGATGGTCGAAGATCTGATCGGGTACAAACTGCCTGACGACTGGCCAGATCAGGTTCGCATGCGTGATCTTGAGAGTTTCAAGTTGGGCGTTCCAGCCATTAAGGGCATAGAAAGCGTTCTGGATGAGCTGGACAGTCGCGAGGTCCCTTACTGCGTCGGGTCTTCGGGAAAGTATGAAAAGATGCACGCCACGCTCGGCAGTTCCGGCTTGCTGCCTCGCGTCAAGGACCGTCTATTCTCCGCACAGGACTGCGAACGGGGCAAACCTTCACCGGATGTCTTTTTGCTCGCCGCGAAAAAAATGGGGCACCCACCAGAAACTTGCGTCGTCATAGAAGACAGCCTGCCAGGCGTCCGCGCAGCTGTTGCCGCCGGAATGACCGTTTTTGCGTTTGCAGAAGATCCTGCGTCTGACAAAGAAGCACTGCGCGCGGCGGGTGCCATCCTCTTTGAGGAAATGGCCGACCTTCCCGATCTTCTCTTTTCCAATACTTAAGTAGTTCCTAGAAAATAGTTCTGCGGTTCAGCGCGGATTGGCGATCTGCGCCCCTTATATCTTTGCTGGACGCATACTATCTTATCGCACCAGACCAAGGATACTGCCGGAAACGCGAATTGCCCGGCCAAACAGGGAGATTGCCATGTCCATGACGACCAGCGGCCGCGGAAAGATCTATTCCTCGATAACTGAAACTATTGGCGATACACCGATCGTGCGGCTCAATCGGCTTGCCCAAGCACACGGTGTCAAAGGTAACCTTCTGGCAAAGCTTGAGTTTTTCAATCCGATCGCAAGCGTCAAGGACCGCATTGGTGTTGCCATGATCGAGGCGATGGAAAAAGACGGCAAGATTGCTCCGGGTAAAACCACACTCGTGGAACCGACCTCCGGCAACACCGGGATTGCTTTGGCCTTTGTCGCGGCGGCCAAGGGATACCGGCTCATTCTGGTGATGCCTGAAACCATGTCTGTCGAGCGCCGCAAAATGTTCAAGATCCTGGGCGCTGAACTGGAATTGACAGAGGGCCCCAAAGGCATGAAGGGCGCAATAGCGCGCGCAGAGGAACTGCTTGGCGAAATCGACGGCGCCGTTATGCCCCAACAATTCGAGAACCCTGCCAATCCCGAAATTCACCGAAATACGACTGCACAGGAGATCTGGAACGATACTGACGGCAAGATCGATGTGTTTGTTTCAGGAATTGGAACAGGTGGTACAATTACAGGTGTGAGCCAGGTGCTGAAGGAGCGCCAGCCGGATCTTCATGTGGTTGCCGTCGAGCCGTCGGACAGTCCAATCCTGTCAGGCGGCAATCCGGGCCCGCACAAAATCCAGGGCATCGGAGCGGGCTTTGTCCCGGGCGTCCTCGAAACATCGATCTACGACGAAGTTCAAACTGTCGAGAATGACGACGCTTTCGCGATGGCACGCGAAGTTGCCAAGCTTGAAGGCGTGCCCGTCGGCATTTCCTCCGGAGCCGCGCTAACGGCGGCCATCCGTGTCGGGCAGCGTGAGGGGATGGAAGACAAGAACATCGTCGTGATCATTCCGTCTTTTGCGGAACGCTATCTGTCGACAGCACTGTTCGACGAAGTCTGAAGAGGACCGTCCCGCGGCGGTCGCCGCGGGACAGCCTGCCAAGCAAATGCTCAGACCGGCCTTTCCATTCTGGTTGCTGAGGAAAACCCGAACACGTACTTGAACGGTCCTGTTTCTTCACGGCTTATCGGCAGGAAACCCTGCCTTTCGTATAGGGCGCGCGCGCCCGGGTTTGTGTTGATCACATCAAGGCGCACTCGAGACAGTTGCCGTCTTTGTGCTTCGGCGCAAACGGCGTCCAGCAGCTTCGTACCGATGCCCTGACCGCGTGCTCTTTCGCTGACGAAAATACCGTCCATCAAAAGAATATCTGGCTCCACTTCGCGCTCGAGCACGTCAAGCACCAGCCCTCGCCAAAGGCCTCCGAAAGGGCCGAACACGGCAGTCATATCCGACAGTTCGCCAGCAACCAGGGCACCTTCGCTGGTCTTGTATCCGGCAAGACCAAGCAAGTCTCCTTCCTTGCCGAGAGCGCTGATGGCAAAATCAGGATCGAGAATCCTTTCAATCAGCTGCATCGCCCTGCGTTCAGGTGACAGGATATTGCCGAGCTTTCCCTTGAAAGCCTGCCAGAAAAGACCGGCGGCAACTGAGCGCTGGTCTTCCGGCAATCCTGGAACAATTGTGAAGCCGTCCGGCATTAGAAGGCCTAACGAACGACGACGGCTGTTCCTGTTGCGCTGACCATGAGCATGGATCCGTTCTGGCCGACCGTTTCATAGTCGAGATCAACGCCGATAACGGCATTCGCACCAAGTGCCTGGGCTTGTTGACACATTTCATCGACGGCGATTTTGCGCGCCTTGGCAAGTTCTTCCTCGTAAGCACCGGAGCGACCGCCGACAATATCTCTGATACCTGCAAAGAGATCCTTGAACAGGTTGGCACCCAAAATTGCCTCACCTGTCACAAGACCTTTGTAGTCCAAGTCCCGGCCCTGAATTGTGTTTGTGGTGGTGACAAGCATTTTGGTTCTCCGTTTACGACATCCGCGCAATGACATGGGTTGACCGATTGAGCATTGCAAGGAAACCAGGCAATTGCCAGGTGTCGTTGGTTACCTCTCTTCATGCTGGAAAGCATCAGACGAAAGGGGCTCGATCTTGTCGAAACAATTCCTCAAGTCTTTTACGATGAAAAATGTAGTCTGGCACAAAGCCGTCAATTCTTCTTTTCTCAAAAGGAAACGCCATGAAGGCCGTGTTCTTTGAAGCCTTTGCGCAAACACCGAAACTTGCAACCCTTCCGGATCCGACACCGGAAGCGCATGGTGCTGTATTGAAAGTTGAGGCGACAGGCGTCTGCCGAAGCGATTGGCACGGCTGGATGGGGCACGATCCGGATATCGTTCTGCCACATGTGCCAGGGCATGAACTTGCCGGTATCGTGATGGAGGTTGGAAAGGGTGTCAGCCAATGGAAGGCGGGTGACCGGGTGACGGTGCCTTTTGTTGGTGGATGCGGAGCTTGTGCCGAGTGTCATGCAGGTCACCAGCAAGTCTGCGAGAACCAATTTCAGCCGGGGTTCACGCATTGGGGTTCATTTGCAGAATACGTGTCCATCCACAACGCCGATCTCAATCTCGTGGCTCTGCCCGATGACATGGCGTTCGCAACCGCCGCCAGTCTTGGATGCCGCTTTGCCACGTCATTTCGCGCTGTTGTTGATCAGGCAAGGACTTCTGCTGGTGAATGGGTTGCCGTTCATGGTTGCGGCGGTGTCGGTCTTTCGGCCGTCATGATCGCCAATGCCATCGGAGCCAATGTTGTGGCGATCGATATTGCGGATGAAAAGCTTTCCCTTGCCCGAGATCTTGGCGCAGTTGCGACAATCAACGGCGCTGCGGAACACGATGTGGCCGGCGCGGTCATCGAGCTCACGCGCGGCGGTGCCCATGTCTCGCTTGACGCCCTTGGCCATCCAACGACCTGTTTCAATTCCATACAGAACCTGAGGCGCAGAGGACGGCACGTCCAGGTCGGCCTGATGCTGGGCGATCAGAGCACCCCACAGGTTCCGATGGCGAAGGTGATCGGTCAGGAGCTGGAAATTCTAGGCAGCCACGGCATGCAAGCTCATCAATATGATGCCATGCTGGACATGGTAACAACCGGGAAACTGCACCCCTCCCGTCTGGTCGGCGAAGAGATCAGCCTGGAACAGTCAATTGCGGCGCTCACGTCGATGGACCGCTTTCAATCCGTTGGCGCAACTGTGGTGACCCAGTTCTGACCATTGGAAACAGGTTCGCTTGAGCGCGCTATACCTGTTCAGGCAGCGCGTCGCGACATATCCTGGCCACGATAACTGAGGGCTTCCGCAAGGTGGATACGGCCAACACTGTCCATGCCGTCCAGATCGGCCAGCGTACGGGCCAGCTTGAGAACACGGTGATATCCGCGTGCACTTAATTGCAGCCGTTCGGCGATTTCGTGCAGGAAGGCCAGCCCTTTGCTGTCAGGCCGGGCAATGGTTTCAACGGCAGAAGCCGGAGCCTGAGCGTTGGTTCGGCAGGACAATCCCAGTTCCAGAAACCTCTGCTCCTGTATTCGGCGCGCTGCTGCTACTCTTGCAGCAACTGCCGACGACGCTTCACTTGCGGCAGGACCAATCAGATCTGACGCAGTCACAGCCGGCACATCGATCCGCAAATCAATTCGATCAAGCAGCGGCCCACTGACCCTGGCCTGATAATCGGTCACACAACGTTCGCCGCGCCGGCACTGGTGTCCGGGCTCGCCAGCATGCCCACAGCGGCACGGGTTCATGGCGGCGACCAGCTGAATACGGGCGGGATAGGTCACCCGGTGGTTGGCCCTGGCGATGACCGCCTCGCCGGATTCAAGCGGCTGGCGCAAACTGTCGAGGACTTGAGGATTGAACTCCGGCAACTCATCCAGAAAGAGCACACCATTATGCGCAAGCGAGACCTCTCCGGGTTTTGCCTTCAGTCCGCCGCCAACGAGCGCCGCCATGGACGCTGAATGGTGCGGCGACCGGAACGGCCGCCTGTCGGTCAGTTTCCCTTCCGCAAGCTCTCCGGCCAGGGACGCGATCATCGAAACTTCCAGCAGTTCGCGAGGCGTTAACGCGGGCAGTATGGAGGGTAGACGACTGGCCAGCATCGATTTGCCGGATCCGGGCGGACCGGTCATGAGCAGGTTATGACCCCCGGCGGCTGCAATTTCCAAGGCCCGGCGCGCACTTTCCTGACCTTTGACTTCAGCAAGGTCAGGCATGATACCAGCATTGCTGTGGAGCTTTGCGGTCGGACGGGACAGGACCTGGGTCCCCTTGAAGTGATTGGCAAGCTGTAAGAGCGATCTGGGTGCCAGCACATCCATGTCCTTGTCTGCCCATGCGGCCTCACCTCCGCTTGCCTCGGGACAGATAAGACCCTTGCCGAGCGCATTGGCACCCATTGCAGCAGGCAACACGCCCGTGACCGGAGCCAGGGTTCCGTCGAGCCCAAGCTCGCCAAGCACCACAAAGCCTTCCAGGAACTCAGCCGGTATCGCGCCAATTGCCGCCATAATGCCAAGAGCGATGGGAAGGTCATAATGCGATCCTTCCTTGGGCAGGTCCGCAGGCGCCAGATTGACTGTTACCCGCTTGGCCGGGAGTGCAAGTCCGGACGCACTGAGCGCTGCCCGCACGCGTTCCCGGCTTTCCGCGACAGCCTTGTCCGGAAGGCCGACAATATTGAACATCACTGCGCCCGGTCCGACATGCACTTGCACATCCACCGTCACTGCATCGATGCCCTGAAAAGCGACTGTCGTTATCCGGCTGACCATACCCTGCTCTCTACCTTAAGGTGCAAGGCATCGAAGCATATCCATGATCAGGATTCAAGAACAGAAGAGGAACAAATTACGCTGACGGTCAGCAGACCATCGCGGGTCGCCCTGGAAAATAATTGTAGGGCCGCTCAATGCCGGCGAGAACGTCCTGCAAATAGGGGGGAACGCAAAAGTCTTCGTCCAATGTCAGTCGGTTCGCCTCAAGCCATTGAGACACCAGCTCGATCAGCATTTCCGGGTCTTTTTCAAACATCGCCCGGCACATTTCCATCTCGAGCTCTGCGCTTGTCTTCACCGCTTGTTTAATAATCATTGGCCCAATCACTGTTCTTATTATCAATTTATGCGTGCTTATATCGTGCCTGCAATTATAGGATTTTGCCAGCAAATAGCAGTTATGCGCACATCCCGCGCCATAACTGAGTGTTATGCATGCGGTGGCATCACGGCTTTGCCACGAACGCCAAGCCCGGCGAGACTGCAACAGAGCAGCCCGGCCGCCATGAACAGGCTTGAATGACCGGTGAGCGGGATCAAGAACCCGCTGATGACCGGCCCGACACCCTGTCCGAGTGAGATCAGAAAGAATGTGAAACCAAACCCAATTGAAGGCGTTTCGAAAAAGATGCGCATGCTCCACATGCCAAACAGCGCCGTCATCACGATAAAGCCTGCACCGAAACACGCCGCAGAGACATAGATCCCGATCTTTGTGCCGATCAGAAGCGGCAATGTTCCGACGGCAGCGCCAACGATCAGAGCCAGCATCATGTAGGTTTGGCGAAGGCCCCAACGGTTCACCAGTCCGCCCGCAAAGCAACCTGTAACGCCTGCGATGCCAAGCACGATCCAAAACAACACTGCGTCGCGTGGATTTCCGGTGAGCGTGTAAAGAAGTTCGACAGCGTAGGTCCAGTAGACCGCAGTTATGATGCCGAACAAAAATGCGGCGATGAATAGCGGCCGCGCGGCCCGTTCCGCGAGCAGTCTGAAAGAGACTGTCAGTACTTCGGGTTTTGACTGCGCGCTGCGCTGTGGCAATGCCAGCAAATTCCAGATCGTGATCAGCAAAGCCAGTCCTGCAAAGGCCATCCAGGCCAGCCGCCAGTCTTCTCCCGCATAAAGGGCGAGAGGTCCCGCTAGGGCGACACCGAACCCGGTTCCGGAGTTGATCCAGGCATACACCGTGTTCTGACGGCCAGGTGCGGTGTGACGGACAATGACATCGGAAAACGGGGGATAGGAAAGGCCAGGGCTCGTGCCCGCCACAAAGACGCCAAATGCCAGCCTCCAGGGATCCGGCGCCAACGCGATGATCGCCATGCCAAGAGTTGCTGCAAGCCCGCCAAGCAGGATCGGAAGGCGCGGCTCGACAAAGGTCGACAACCAGGATCCGGCGAAGGTCGCTGCCAGATACCCCAGATAAGAAGTACCGGCAATCAGCCCAATGGTCTCGGGAGAGAGACCGAATTCCTGACGAATGTCGGGGAGAAATAATCCGAAGCAGTATCTGGCCAATCCGTATGTGACGGCAACAATGGCAAGGCCCGCGGCGGTCAGGCCACGGGTTTGTGCTGCGGACACCTCACACCCGGCGGGAGAGCTGGAAATGAAGTGTCTGGTCATCGGTCATGGTCTCGCCGGTGATGTCGAAATAACCACCTAGCTGTCTGTAGTGGCGGTACTGTTCAAGCGTAAGTTTCAGGCAGAAGTTGGATACATGCAAGATTCTTCCATTGATTGTATCTTCAAACTCTTCACCCAGAATGGCGACAAAAGCGCTTTCCCCGTCATGAAAAGGTACGGGCAGCAGAAAAAACCGGTTCAGGCTCGGCAAATCCTTATGGACAGCGCGCTCAAAGGCTAACCGGGAGAAGCGCCGCATGGCTGCGTGGGCATAAAAACTCGGGATCCTTTCAATCTGTCCTGCGGCATAGAGCTGGCTCTCGGACAGAAGAAGGTCACCTGAACGTGCGATCGATCTGAGCCACTTGTTCACCACATAAGGGTCGTCATTGCCTTCCTGAAAGCCGAGCATGGTAACCAATGCCGCAGGTGCGCCCGGTTCCAGAATGTCTGCAAGACGAAAGGCTTCAAACGGTGCCGTGATGAATTGCATCGGCAGGTCAGGAAGGATCTGTTTCAACGTCGCCCGCATCGGGGCCGCTGACATAGGATTTATATCGACAGCAACATACCGGTCGATATCAACTCCCAACTCAGTCAGGGTGCTCAAGATAAATGCTGTTTTGACCGGTTCCGGACCCAACTCGACGTAAACAAGGCTGCCGCCGTTCAGCGAAGCAAGAACAAGATCCAGGCATTGTCGCAAGGCCAGTTTGAACGACATGCCATCGTCGCGCAGACGGCCAAGGTCGTTGGAACCAACGCCGAACTGGTTCAGCTGACGCATCAGCTGAAACACTTCATCGAGATGTTCCGTGGCCGTCTCCGCACTGCCTGCATTCGTATATTTGACCCGGTTGTCCTGGGTCAGAATGCGCTCGGGACCAAATTCTGTATGGGCGGCAATAGACTGATGAACTCTTTGCTGCAAGGTCAGCGTCTGACTCTCAAAATTCCTTAAATCAGGCCGGCTTTCTGTCTGTTGGCCTGCGGTTTCAATCGAAAAGGCAAAGGTCATGGCGGTTACTCGAATTGACTGTACCATTTCCCGGATTACGGGATATTGAAGCGCTTTTTAAATTTATAATTGAAAAAACTCATAATGAAACGTTATGATTGTCCTGCGCCGGGAGAGAGGCTTGGGGAACGGGTTCCGCGCGAAAACGGAGGCAGGGACGTGACCATCGGCCGATTTAACATCGAGTTGCTGGAAGCCTTTGTGGCCGTTGCCGAAGCCGGCAACGTGACCCACGCAGGATCGAAGCTGAACCGGACCCAGCCTTGCGTCAGCACCCAGTTGCGACGTCTGGAGGATCGTGTCGGCAAACCTTTGATCGAGCGCACGGCCCGCACCATGAACCTGACACCTGCCGGACGCATTCTCTACCAGCATGCCACGGAGATTCTGCGATCACACGAAGAAGCCCGACTACGTCTGTCGGCTCCAGAATTGACCGGAACCGTTCATGTTGGACTGCCTGAATGGTTTGCGACCGGCCAGCTCCAGTCAATCTTCTGCAATTTTGTGCGCATTCATCCTAACGTCAAACTCGAGATGACCGTTGCCGACAGCGCAACGCTGCACGACATGCTGTCAGCCAACGAAATCAATCTGGCGATCGCACTGGTTTCACCTGTGAAACCTTCGCCGAACGGTCTCGTTGAGGAACCTCTTTACTGGACCGTTAGCGAAACCTGCCCCTTGGCCGACCCTTTGCCTTTGATCCTGTTTCCAGAACCCTGTCCGTTCCGCGATCTTGCATTCAGCGCATTGGCTCGGGCAGGACGGCAATGGTACGAACGCATTACGACGACCAGCGTAGCGGCAGCGCAGGTTGCGGTCCGATCCGGTGCAGGTCTTTGCTGTCTTCCTGCAGGCGCAATTGTCGATGGGATCAAGATACTGAGAGAACAGGACGGCTTTCCCGATCTGCCCGCCAGCCAACTGGCGATCTATACACCTTCCAAGACCCAGTCCCCGATTGTCGACTATCTGGAAGAGCATCTGACTGCTCTGCTCCAAAACGCGATTTCTCCCGGATCCGCCCTGGCGGGCAAGATGCAGCCGGATCTAAGAGTGGTGTGAAGACACGCTAGTTTAAAACATCGACACAGAAAACAGTATCAATCGTCGATGTTCCGCAGCATCCTTTAAGCGCGTGACGATTGCATTTTGTTAGCGAGGCTGGGTTGACCGGTAAACTCTTTTTTGAAGTGCAGAAACTCTTTTGCAATATTCCGCTCAAAATTGGTCACAAAAGAACCCTTGCTAATTTCACAGAAGTTATGCTTGCTCTTGCGCGCCTTATGAGTATTCGGTTTCTTCATGATGGAATCTCTTCCAGATACACAACCACTTTAGCTCCTTGCCTTTCGACACCCTCGACACGGAAACTCTTTCCCGCTGGAATTAACACTTCACATTCCTCGTATTTAGGTGACAAAAACCAAACGCCACACCCAGTAAGCGCTTTAATGATAAACAACACGTTACCAACGTAAGCATAATCCTGCTTAAAAGATGCGCTCGTAAATCCATGAAATGTAATAACTTCACCGAGTCTGTAGGTATGTAAAAAACTCTCCAGATCTTTCGCTCTAAACCCGCGAAAAACTATCCCCTTGTTCGCTTTGTATGGTTCCATCTTTTTCAATGCATTGTTCAGAACCGACTTGAAGAGCTGAAAATGCGAACTTGGAGAATGACTCCACAATTCACTATTGATTACCTCGTACCAGCCCATTTCCGTTGTGTAGATGTAAAAAGCAAGACCCTCATAATTTCGCAGATCATTATTAAGCCAGTCATCCAAATCGCCAAATTTTTGAGCATAGAGTGTCGCATTGTTTACACCTACAATCTTACAAACAACTTCAAAGAACAATTTTCCGTTCATCGTATGCTCAAACTATTAGATTGATCATTTTAACACTTGGTGTGAATAGAAGTTCTGAATTGCGTATTCTAACCAATTACGTAATGAATAAAGCGTATTTCTTTCAACTATATTGCGCATCAAGTTCACGCAAACCTAAAACGGCAAATTCAAACTTCGCAAACTAGGTAGTTTTAATTGCCTTAATATTTTTTTGAGTTGCAACGGATGAAAATATATACTGTTGGTCAGAGTGTCCATACTGGAATCTAAGGCGTTTACTACGCTACCAAGAGTATCACGATAAAATCGATGAATTGGCCGACTAAGAGATTCGAAAAAGCCAATTTACCTGTCTAAACCTAGTCAGCTACCGTTGCCCCCGTCAGCTATAAGTTTATTGTCAAGGCGCCAATACGCTTCTTCAACAGCAGTCCTGAATGTTCGGCCAACCGGCACAGCGTGGCCGTTCCTCAACAGCAACACAGTTTTCCCGTTCTGTCGGCTGCGCCCTGTCACGGCGTGCAAAGCCACCCAGTGAGATCTATGTGTCTGGACGCCTTGTTCGCCTGCAGCCTCAGCTATGGCGTCCCGAAAACGCATTGCAAGAAGGGCGGACCCGGTCTCGGTTTCAACCTCGACATAGTGATCACGTGCCGTCAATCGCAGGAGACGGCCTCGACTGTTCAGCGGCAGTCTGTCCAATAGCCTTGGCCGCGAACACGACTGCACGGAGATCTTGGGTGCTGCGAAAACATGAAAAAAGACGGTCAGGCATCCAAGCACGACGACGCACTGCCCATAGAGCGGCAGCAAATGGCCGTTGAGAGGGTTGGTGCCGAAAAGTGCCCAAATCAGGGAAACCACAAAGCAAACAGGTATTGCCGTCAACACTGAAACGGCAACCATCTCCAAGAAAACTGGAATGTTTCTACGCCTTAGAAATGTTTCAATTGCCGATGCCGTCGCGTGTCCAATCGAGGCGGTTCCGATGACAATCATGCCCCAATACAGCAACCGCATGGTTGGCGAGAACGCGCCATAAGTTCCAAACGGGCCAATCAGTGCGAGAAAAACCGCAGCTGTGATCAGAAGCGCCAGCGTCTGCCTGGAAACAAACGGCGCCACGCAATCGTGTGCAAAATTGCGCAACAAGGCGTCGTTCGCGAAATCTGGCTGCATTTGGCGAAATCCTCCTTGCTTCAGCGTCCTGGCGCGATCAATGACGCGAAAATTAGTCTACTTCAGAAGCGAGAGAGTAACCATGTCCCTCTGCCGTTCAAAGCCGTTTGCGGCGATGATACTGCCGGTGTGTTTCGGTCTGGCCAGCGTGTGCTTGACCGAAGCTGTACCAGCCTGCTCCACCGTTGCCTTTGTGGACACTCAACGTCCTATGCTTGCCTACAATTTCGATTTCGAAGCAACCGGTGCAGGCTTTCTGACTGTCAACTCCTCCGGTAGCAGACGGCAATCCATTTCAGAAGACCGTCCTGCAAGCTGGACTGCTGAATATGACAGCTTGACCATCAATCAGGTTGGCCCGGGCATGCCGGCCGCAGGAATGAATACGGCAGGACTTGTTGTCACGTTGATGTGGAACAAGGATGCCGTTTTTGGAGGGGCGGCAGGCTTGCCTTCGGTCAGCGAATTGGAGTTCATTCAACGCCTACTCGATCTTTCAGGATCCGTTGAAGAAGCCGTGGAGCATGCAAAGGGCGTGCGGATCGACGGGCTCGTGCCAATCCACTATTTCCTTTTTGATCAGGCAGGCGCAGCAGCCGTTCTCACTCCCGGAAAGTCCGGTTTGGTTGTCCATCAGGGTATCGACCTTCCTGTTCCCGCATTGACCAACACGTCTTATCGAGAAGCGCTTCTTCATCTGGCTCAATTCAGAGGATATGGCGGCGCATCACCGGTTCCTCAGCACCAAAGCCGAGGCGACCAAAACAGCCTTGACCGCTTTGCGATTGCGGCCAATGCGGCGCAACACTCCAAAGGCCGGACAAACGCAGCTGAAGCCTTCAAGTTTCTGAACGAGTTGGCAAACTCTGAAACACGCTGGCAAATTGTGTTCGATCCGAAAGACCAGCAGATCCGGCTGCGAATTGAAGGGTCCTCGCTGGAGCACCGACTTGATCTCTCGACGCTGGTCTTTGCTTGCCAGGTACCACCCCTTGCGGTCGATTTGCGTCAATTGACCTCAGAATTTGAGGCAAAAGACCTGACGCCAATTCAGCCGGAATTGCTCAGCGAAAGTCTCACCGAAGTGCTTTCCTCAATGCGTCAGACGGCGCATCTTGGCCATGCGGAAATTGCCGGCTCGATCGCAACCGGACTGATTTTCTCCTCAAGCTGCACCGCGAACTGATTCCTGCTAGAGTTGACGCAGCGTTGGGTCGGTGCGCGAACCCTTCGTGACGTCAACTGGAGGGGACCAATCATGTGCGATTTCTGCGTCATCAATTCCGTCAAGCACCGCATGCTGTCCCGACGCGACTTCTTCAAGGCGACTGCTGTCGGTGCCAGCGTTGCAGCCGCAACGGCCCTTCCCGGTGCCATGCCCGCCATGGCGCAAACACCGACAACCATTTCGGACATGACCCACGAGCTTCACCCGACTTTTCCGACGTTCGGCGGCGGGCAGCAGTTTGAGTTGAACCGGATCTTTGACTTTGCGAAGGACGGTTACAACCTGTTTGAGATGCGCGTCAACGAGCATACCGGCACCCACTTGGATGCACCGCTGCATTTTTCCGCGGACGGACAGTCAGTTGCCGAAATCCCTGTCGAAAATCTGGTCGCCCCGCTTTGCATCGTCGATATTCGAACCAAAGCAGCAGACAATCCGGACGCACAGGTCACGCCGGACGATCTCAAGGCCTGGATCTCCAATCATGGCGACCTTCCGCCAGGAGCCTGCGTCGCGATGAACTCCGGCTGGGCCGCCCATGTCGATAGCGACAAGTTTCGCAACGCCGATGCCGATGGGGTCATGCATTTTCCAGGCTTCCACGTTGAAGCCACAAAAATGCTGATGGAAGAAGCCGATGTGGTTGGCATCGCGGTTGACAGTCTGTCCCTGGACCATGGGATCTCGAAGGATTTTGCCGTCCACTACGACTGGCTGCCGAGCAATCGCTGGGGCCTGGAATGCATCGCCAACCTCGACGCGCTACCGGCAACGGGAGCGACGCTGATCGTTGGCGCACCCAAAAACCGGGGTGGAACCGGGGGCCCCTCGCGCGTGATGGCGATGGTTTAGCGGCGCCTTTGCTCTGAGCCGCAATCACCGCATTTAGTGGGCGTCGTCCCAATTGTCGGCTGCACGGGCATCAACCTGCAGCGGGATGGAAAGGGTGAGGGCTGGATCGCAGGCATTTTCCATGACGTCCTTGATCACCGGGATCGTCTCGTCAACCTGTGCATCCGGGACCTCGAAAATCAGTTCGTCATGCACTTGCAGCAGCATTTGAGCATCCAGCCCGGCGCTGTTCAGTCTGTCTTCCATGCGCACCATTGCACGGCGCAGAATGTCGGCGGCTGACCCCTGGATCGGCGCGTTGATGGCCGCGCGCTCATAGAAGGCGCGCATGTTTGGGTTCTTGGTGTTCACTTCAGGGTAATGCGCCTTGCGACCGAATATCGTCGACACAAAACCATCGGCATGGACCTTCTTTTTGGTCGCTTCCATATAGTCCTTGATGCCTGGAAACCGCTCAAAATAGGTCTTTATGTAGTCGCCGGCTTCGCCGCGCGAAATGCCCAGCTGATTGGCAAGGCCAAAGGCAGAGATGCCGTAAATAATGCCGAAGTTGATGGCCTTGGCCTGACGACGAACCATCGGATCCATACCTTCGATGGGAGTGCCGAACATCTCGCTGGCTGTCATGGCATGGATATCAAGCCCGTCTTCAAATGCCTTCTTGAGTTGTGGGATATCGGCAATATGGGCGAGAACGCGCAGTTCAATCTGGCTGTAATCGGCCGAAACCAGCTTATGTCCTGCCTCAGAGACAAACGCCTGGCGGATCTTGCGCCCAGCCTCTGTCCGCACCGGGATATTCTGAAGGTTCGGTTCAGAAGAGGACAGCCGACCCGTTGTGGTCGATGCGAGCGCGTAGGAGGTGTGCACCCGCTTTGTTTCTGGGTTGATGTAACCCGGCAATGCATCGGAGTAAGTCGATTTCAGCTTTGACAGCTGGCGCCATGCAACAATTTTCGACGGCAGTTCGTGTCCTTCGGCTGCCAGGTCCTCCAGGACCTGAGCCGAGGTTGACCAGGCCCCCGTCTTGGTTTTCTTGCCCCCGGGCAAACCCATCTTGCCGAACAGAATGTCACCCAACTGCTTGGGAGAGCCGATGTTGAAGGTTTCACCCGCCAGTTCGTAGATTTCCGATTCCTGCGCGGCCATGCCTTGCGCGAAATCACCGGAAAGTCTGGACAGCATTTGCCTGTCAACGGAGATTCCGCGTTTTTCCATGCGCGCCAGCACAGGAACCATGGGACGTTCCAGCGTTTCATAGACCGTCGCCATGCGATCGGACACAAGACGCGGCTTAAGGATCATCCAGAGCCTTAAGGTGACGTCGGCATCCTCTGCTGCATAGGCCGTCGCCTTGTCGATAGCCACCTTGTCGAAGGTGATCATTGATTTGCCGGAACCGCAGACTTCCTTGAACGGGATCGGCTTGTGGTCGAGCCATCGATCCGACAACTCATCCATGCCGTTGCCACCCTTGCCGGCGTCAACCGTATAAGAGAGCAGCATTGTGTCGTCGAACGGGCCGATATCGACGCCGTAGCGGGTCATGACCAGCCAATCGTATTTGAGGTTCTGCGCAATTTTCAGCACCGACGCATCTTCAAGCATCGGCTTCAGAACATCCAATGCATCCTGAAGAGGTATCTGGTCCGGCAAAAGACCCCCACCCCCCAACAGATCGCCTTCACCGTCAACATGGGCAAGCGGCACATAACAGGCTTTCCCGGGTTCGGTGGACAGCGACAGGCCGACAAGGTCCGCCTGCATGGCATTCAAGGACGTGGTTTCAGTGTCGAAGGCGACATAGCCTTTTTCAAAGGCAGCTTCACACCATTCTTTCAGGCGATCGACCGATGTGACAGTTTCATAGGCGCTGGAATCAATTGCAATTGCCTTCACGCTTTCGGCGCGCGCGTCCGCTACCGTCTGCGGCACCATCATGCCTTCTACGCCGGGCGTACCGTCGCTTGTTGCTGCACCGGAACTTGTTTCGACGCGTTCAGCCATCCGACCCTTGTGATCGGGGACATCCCAACCAGGGACTTCGAACTCACTCGCCTCCACATTGGCAATGTCGGCTCCGGTTGTTTCCGCAACCCGTTTCGTAAGTGTGTTGAAGCCCATGGCCTTAAGAAAACCGACAGCTTTCGGGCCATCCATGTCGGTGACGGAGAGATTGCCGACCGGTGTTTCCACCGGAACATCCTGCTTGAGTGTCACGAGTTCCTTGGAAACACGGGCTTGATCGGCAAACTCGATCAGGTTTTCGCGACGCTTCTTCTGCTTGATCGTGTCGGCCTGGGCCAGGAGTGTTTCCAGATCGCCGAATTCATTGATCAAAAGAGCGGCGGTCTTAAGGCCGATGCCCGGAACGCCCGGAACATTGTCGACGCTGTCTCCGGCAAGCGATTGAACTTCGATGACCTTGTCCGGCCCAACGCCAAATTTCTCAAAGACTTCAGTCTCGCCGAAAATCTTGTTTTTCATGGTGTCGATCATGCCCACTTTGGGGCCGATCAATTGCATCAGGTCCTTGTCGCCCGAAACAATCGTGACCTGCGCACCCTGCTCTGCAGCCTGACGGGCGTAGGTCGCAATCAAATCGTCTGCCTCGAACCCAGCCTGCTCAATGCAATGCACCGAAAATGCACGCGTTGCCTCGCGGATCAGTCCGAATTGCGGCACCAGATCTTCCGGCGGCTCAGGCCTGTGGGCCTTGTATTCGGGATAGATCTCGTTTCGGAAGGTTTGTGCGGAATGATCGAAAATGACGGCAAAATGAGTCGGCTCATCGCCTTCTTCCGGGGTCAGTCCCTCCTGCAACAGCTTCCACAACATGTTGCAGAAACCCGAGACGGCACCAACGGGAAGACCGTCAGGCTTGCGCGTCAGCGGGGGTAAAGCGTGATATGCGCGGAAAATGAACGTGGAACCATCGACCAGAATCAGGTGGTCGTCAGCGGTGAGGGCAGGGGAAGAGCTTTGCGTCGACATGGCGCGGATCATGCCCGCAGCGTGCGCGAGAGAAAAGTCCTAATGTCAAAAATTCAAAGGACGTCCTGACTCAGGCTGGCAGACCCATGCTTTCACACAATCAGCCTTTTCCACCTTGAAGCCCTCTTCGAGCGCTGCTTCTGCCGGCTGCTAGCCCTATTGCTTGTAGATCCGGCAGATTAGAATGCGGTTCATTCAGCCGCCTGCGGCTGCCGCTTCTTGCCGAATGTTCCGGTCAGATAGGCCCATTCGGGGCGGCGGAATAGGAACCAGCCGAACCCGGTTTTCCGGATCATCCAGAACAGGATCATAGGGCTAACGGAGGCGACGATGGTCACGATGAGTGAAACCGTGCCGATATCCAGAATGCCCAGTTTGAGCAGAATCACGCGACTGACACCCATTGGAAAGAAGAAAGCCAGGTAGATGACGATTGAGTTTTCGCCAAAGTGGCGGAGAAAACCCAGCCGGCCAAACTTAACGATCAGCGCGCTGGTCAAGATGATCGCGCCAGCACCGGCGGCGCCAAGTGCAAGGGCCACTCCAGGCAGTGCCGCCCAACCGAGATAAACCAGGCCGCCATTTATGACACCCCAACCGATCAGATAAGCAAGGCTGATGCCGATCCGTTCCCGCGCCCATGCAGCAAGTTGGAAAATCTGGGGCGCAAAGATGTAGCCGGCATAGAAATAGACAAATCTTGAAGCGAACTCATCCACCAACAGCCATCCGGTATGGATCGGCGCAATTTGCAGAAGAGCGCCCACCGCCAGCATGACCTGCCAAGGAATACCCTTGTCGTGCGCCACCTTACAAACCAGGAAGAACACCGGCAGCATGTAGATGAACCACAAGGTGCCGAAGGGCTGCACGAAGCTGAGGAAATAGAACTCCAGAGTACCTGTAGTGCCCATTTCACCAACGAAAACAGGGGCTTTAACGGCAAACTGAATGGTCATCCAGAGGACGTAGAAATACGCGAAATGGACGACTTTGCGATCCAGATAGAGCTTCCAGTCCCGGGTGATCACATTGGACAGGAACAGACCGGAAATCAGAAAGAAGTCCGGCATGCGGAACGGTGCCGCGAAGGCAACTACGGCATGCATCCACCCGGTATCGCCGGCCGCAGCTTCAACACCCAGCACCGAGTGCATCATCACCACAAAGATGATGCAGATGCCTTTCGCCGTATCCACCCAGTCGATGCGTGCCGCACTCATAGCTCGTTTCCTCCACCTCCGCAGGCTATTTCCCGCGGATTTCGGAGGACTCCTAACTGAAACTGGTAAAAATTCAGCATACACCCAGTGTCACGATTTGGTGACCGGATTAAGGTTTTTCAGGACTTTGCGTCGTCTGAGCCGTCTTGCCAGGGACTGATCCTGGGTTGTCCGCTGCCGCTTGGCTTACCCTCAGTGCCATCGTTCTTTTCAGACCAATCGTCTGCATCCAGATCGACAACGCCTTCGCCAGACTGCCGGCGCGTCTGGCCGTTTTGGACAATGACAACATTTGACCGGGAGATGATGAACCTTGCTAGCGCCTCACGTATCGGCGGAACGAACAGCAACAAACCGATGGCATCTGTGACGAAACCCGGAATCAGCAGGAAAATGCTTGCCAGAACAATCATTGCGCCCTGCATCACTTCGTTGCCCGGCGAACGGCCTGCATCGAGCTCCTGCTGCATGCGCATGAGTAGGGACAAACCCTGCTGACGCAGCATCAAAGTGCCCGCAAGTGCTGTTACCACGGTTAGCAAAATGGTCGGAATCACACCAATCAAACCACCGACCCAAATGAAGACCGCGATCTCGATCAGGGGCAGCAGAAGAATGGCAGCAATGATATAAAGTCCCACGGGACCTCCATCGTCTGATAAGCTTGTTTGGGATAAGTTAGGCGTTCGTTGCTAAAAATGCGAGCTGACTGACATAGGAAAGAGCGACTTTACGCAAATTCAGTCTTGCTCTTGGGTCTGGATGCTGGTTCAAGGACCCCCTAAATAGGAAAGTAACAGACTTTGCGTATGGGGCGGCGTGCACCTTTCACGATCAAGGGGCGGCGCTAAGGCCTGAGAAGGGTAACCGGAAGCTAAAATGAACGAGATTTTTGACCCGTTAAACCTCCTCCTTATGGGACTTGCGGTTTTCATTCTGTTCAGACTGCGGTCTGTTCTTGGCAAACGCACCGGCAATGAACGTCCGCCTTTCGATCCGTATTCGAAGCCGGAACAAAAACCGGGCGATCAGGTCAATGGCGGCGACCAGGACAATGTGATCCCAATGCCGGGCCAGACCCAACAGCAGCCTGAACAGATGGAGCAACCCGCTGCAGGTGGTGAAGTTGTTATCGACAAGGTTGCCCCTGAGGGCTCGGCCCTCAACAGCGCCTTGAAACAGATCCTTTCGGTTGATCGCAGCTTCGAGCCCGAGCCGTTCCTGGAGGGCGCGCGGGCAGCTTACGAAATGATCGTGATGGCATTCGCTGACGGCGATAAAAAAGCACTGAAGAACCTTCTCTCGCACGAGGTCTACGAGGGGTTTGTTGCCGCTATCGAAGACCGTGAGAAACGCGGTGAAACCGTTGATTCAACCTTCATCGGTATCGACAAGGCTGAAATCGTTGAAGCTGCGCTGAAAGACGCCACGGCACAGGTGACTGTGAAAATTCACAGCCAGATGATTTCCGCCACGCGGGACAAGGACGGCGAAGTCGTCGACGGTGATCCAGCGAAAGTTTCCGAGGTGGTCGATATTTGGACGTTCGCACGGGACACAAGCTCCCGCGATCCGAACTGGAAGCTGGTCGCGACCGAATCCGCTGAATAACAATGACGTGGCCTGGGACAGGGTCCCGTCTCTTCACGAAGTGCAGAGGCGCGGCTTTGGCCGCGCCGCTTTTATTTGTCGGAGCCGCCGCAGCAATGCCGCAGACCCCGCAATATTCTGAACGCCTTGAAAGGCTCACCTTTGACGCTCTGCCAGGCTGGGCAGCGGACAATCATCGGGCGGCGCTTTCAAGCCTTCAGCGTATTTGTTCCAAACCTGAGTTGCTGAAGAATACAGTCACAGACCTTGTCCTGAAGGCAGACGACTTCGAGGCGCAATGCCCTGAAATCGAAGTTGCGCTGAAAACGCCAAAGGCTGCGCGTAGCTTCCTTGAAACCCACTTCTCGCCTTACCGCGTCGTCCGGAAGGGGTTCGTCACCGGCTATTTCGAACCCGAGCTGCGCGCCTCTCGTCATAGGACAGCAGTCTTTCAGACACCCCTTCACAGAAAACCCTCAGGTCTCGAAACCGTTTCACCCAAAAATCGACCGCCTGACTGGCCCGCAGATCTCAGTCATGGTCGTCTTCAGAACGGCATCTTGATCGAAATGCCAGACCGTGGTGCCATCATGGACGGCGCACTGGACCAGGAAGCACTCGAGCTGGTCTGGCTCGAAAGTCCGATCGACGCATTTTTCGTTCATGTACAGGGCTCTGCACGCCTGCGCCTGGACGATGGTTCTGTCATGCGTGTCGGCTATGCGGGAAAGACCGGGCATCCCTATACGGGGGTCGCTCGCTTGCTGGTCAAGCGCGGAGAAGGAGCCCCGGAAGACTTCACCATGTCCGGACTGCGGACATGGCTGGAGACCAATCCGGACAGGCGGGATGCGCTGTTGCGGGAGAACCGTTCCTACATATTCTTTCGTGAGGTCGTGGGTGCTGAGCCGGAGCAAGGACCTGTTGGATCTGCCGGCATAGCGTTGAGCCCGGGCAGGAGCCTGGCGGTCGACCCGGCACATATTCCCTTTGGCGCTCTTGTGTTTGTTTCCGCAAGTTTCAAAGATCCTGACACGCCCAAGCGATCTTTCGCCCGCCTCATGGTTGCCGACGACAGTGGTTCGGCCATCAAGGGACCTGTTCGAGGCGACATTTTTGCAGGCTCCGGCAAGGTTGCCGGTGATGTCGCCGGCGACATCAGGCATGAGGCCGAATTCGTCTTGCTTCTCCCCAACGCCCAGACGGACTGACACATGGGCAAGCGGGGCAAAAAGGGGGCACTTTCTCCGGAAGATCGGGAACTTTGGGGCAAGGTCGCCCAGACCCTGACCCCGCTTCATCCCGAACGTGCCAGGGTCCTGGAAGCCGAACTCGAAGATGTCGTCAAAGACACTCCGACCAAATCCGTAAAGCAACCCAAAACATCGACGGCCATTAAAGATCCCCCTGGGGAGCAAAAGGCCAAAGCTCCCATGCCGCTTCACCAGCTTGAACACCGGTTCCGACGCAAGATTGTGCGGGGTGTGAGGGCGATTGATGCCCGAATTGACCTGCATGGACTGACCCAGCATCAGGCACATGACAGGCTGTTGGGCTTCCTCTATCAGGCACAGGCAAGACGGCACAAAGTCGTTCTGGTGATTACGGGAAAAGGTGGCGGAGGTTCGAGCGCCTATATGGACGAGCGCGGGATTTTGCGCAGAATGGTTCCACAATGGCTGTCCATGCCTGACATGCGTCCCGTCGTCCTCGGTTATGAAGAGGCGCATGCGAGCCATGGCGGAGCAGGGGCGCTTTATGTCCGGATAAGGAAGAAAAGGTAGATCGTGACACCACTTGGGGCAAAAATCAGGGAACTGAGAACAAAGCAGGGCGTATCGCTGAAAGAAATGGCCGCGGCGCTTTCTGTTTCCAGTGCCTATCTTTCCGCACTTGAACACGGCAAGCGAGGCAAGCCCACCTGGTTTCTGGTGCAACGGATCATTACCTATTTCAACGTGATTTGGGATGAAGCGGAGGAAATCCAGCGCCTTGCGGAGCTGTCCGACCCGCGCGTGACCATCGACACTGCGGGCATGGACCCCAAGGCAACCGAACTTGCCAACCAACTCGCTTTAAAGATTGGCGGCTTGTCGGAAGAGTCATTGAACGGACTGCTGCATCAGTTGCGCGTCGCCGCCGTCAAAGATGACATCTAACTTAACAATTTCTGCCCAAACTTACCGCTTGGCAACGTGACTTGCCTGACCGCGGGTCAGGGGCATTGCAACGGCTTTCGGCTGTCCGTCAGATCAGGATTTACGTGTCCTTAGACGGAGTTCCCTATATAACCGGCAACCGACATTGACCGCCGCATCTTTTGAACGGACCTGCATACCAGCATGAAACTCTCTCAAGAAGACCTTGCCGGACTGATTGACTCTGACGCATTGCGTAGCCGATTGAGCACGCTGACTGAAAAGCATGACGGCGACGGGTCAGACATGAAGATCCGGGCCGAGGTTCTCAAAGAACTGAAATCACAGGTCAAATCTGCTCGAGCCGATGCGCAGAAACGCCTGAATGAAGATGGCGGCGGAATCTTGTGTGCCGGACGACTGTCATTCATCCAGGACGAGCTGATCCGCGTCATCTACGACTTTGCACGCAATCATGTCTATCGGATCAAAAACCCGTCGGCTGCAGAACGCATGTCGATTGCCGCTGTCGGCGGCTATGGCCGCGGCACGCTTGCACCGGGTTCGGACATCGATCTGCTGTTTATCCTACCTTACAAGCAGACACCCTGGGGCGAGCAAGTGGTGGAATACATCCTCTACATGCTTTGGGACCTTGGCTTCAAAGTCGGGCACGCAACCCGCAATATCGACGAGTGCATTCGTCTGGCCAAGACAGACATGACCATTCGGACCGCTATTCTGGAAGCCCGATTCATCTGGGGTGACAGGCCGCTTTACGACGAAATGGAAAAAAGGTTCGATGCTGAAGTCGTCAATGGCAGCAGCTCGGAATTCATCGCGGCAAAGCTCTTGGAACGGGATGAGCGACACCAGCGGCAGGGCACCTCACGATATCTGGTTGAACCGAATATCAAGGAAGGCAAGGGTGGCCTGCGAGACCTCAATACCTTGTTCTGGATCGCCAAGTATCACTACCGGGTCGAACGACAGGCCGAGCTGGTCAAGAAAGGCGTCCTGACACGCTCGGAATATGCCCGCTTCAAGAAATCAGAAGATTTCCTATGGGCTGTGCGCTGTCACCTCCACTTTCTGACCGGCAGGCCGGAAGAGAGACTTTCCTTTGATGTACAAAGGGAAATTGCCATTCGATTGAGCTATACGCAGCACCCCGGCATGAAAGATGTCGAGCGGTTCATGAAGCACTATTTCCTGGTCGCAAAGGACGTGGGCGATCTCACCCGGATCATCTGCGCTGCTCTGGAAGAGGAACATGTGAAGGAACCGCGCGGCAAAGGCTTGACCGGCATGATGCGCCGCCTGCGCAGCGGTCGAAAATCCAATACGGTGACGCCCATTAAGGGTGCTCCGGGCTTCGTGGTGGAAAACAATCGCATCAACGTTACGGCCGACACGATCTTTGAAAGTGACCCGACCAACTTTCTGCGGGTGTTCCAGGTCGCCGACAAGCACGACTACAATCTACACCCGCGCCTGACGCGTCTGATCCGTCAGTCCCTCAAACTCGTCGACAAGGATCTGCGAACCAACGCCGAAGCGAACAGACTTTTCCTGTCGGTTCTAACGTCCCGGCATCAGCCGGAAAAAACCTTGCGAAAGATGAACGAAACCGGCGTGCTTGGCCGATTTGTACCGGAGTTCGGCAAGGTCGTCGCGATGATGCAGTTCAATATGTATCACCACTACACCGTGGATGAGCATCTGATCCGGTCAATCGGCGTTCTGGCAGAAATCGAACGTGGCAATTCAGGTGACGACCACCCGCTTGCAACTGATCTGATCTTGACATTGCAGAACCGCAAAGTGCTTTTCGTTGCCATGTTCCTTCACGACATCGCCAAGGGACGACCGGAAGATCACTCTATCGCGGGCGCCAAGGTAGCGCGGAAAATCTGTCCGCGCTTCGGATTGAATGATGCGGAAACGGAGACTGTTGCCTGGTTGATCGCGCATCATCTCGACATGAGCACGATTGCCCAGTCGCGCGACCTTTCAGACCAGAAAACGATTCAGGACTTTGCACAGACGGTTCAATCCCTCGAGCGACTGAAACTGCTGCTGATCCTCACGGTTGCCGATATTCGCGCCGTTGGTCCGGGGGTTTTCAATGGCTGGAAAGGTCAGCTGCTGCGCACACTCTATTATGCAAGTGAACCGCATCTCTCAGGTGGGCACACCAAGATGTCGCACAATGTGGCCATTGCCGACGCCAAGGAAGGTCTCAGCAAAAAACTTGGACACTGGCCGGCAAAAGATAGAAAGGCGTATCTCGACCGGCACTATCCGGCCTATTGGCTGCGTACGGAGCCGGATCGGCTGGTCACACACGCAGAGTTGCTGCATCAGGCCGACAAGGATGGCAAGCAGCTGGCCTTTCAGGTAATCCCGCGCGCCTTTGAAGGCGTGACGGAACTGAACATCATGGCACCTGACCATCCGCGGTTCCTGTCCACCATCGCAGGGGCCTGTTTTTCAACCGGCGCCAACATTGTCGATGCGCAGATCGACACCACAACCGATGGATTTGCTCTTGATACGATCTTCATCGGCCGGGAATTGCCGGACGATGAGGACGAACGCCGCCGAGGCGAACGGATCACCGCGCTTATTTTGAAGACCTTGCGCGGAGATGAGCGTTTGCCAGAGCCTGTGTCCAAAAAGGGCTCGATGAAAGGGCGCGTCAAAGCCTTCAAGGTTGCGACGGACGTGCTGGTGAACAATGCCCTGTCGGATGACTATACCGTGCTTGAAATTTCCGGCCTTGACCGGCCCGGCCTGCTCTATGACCTGACACGGAGCATTGCCACACTCAATCTCAACATCGGCTCCGCTCACATCTCGACATTCGGCGAAAAAGCTGTCGACGTATTTTATGTGACCGACCTGACCGGTCAGAAAATTGCAAATATCGGCCGTCAGGACATTATTCGTGAGCGGCTTGCCAATGCAGTTGAAGGTGAGGTCGAATTGGACCCCGCCGCGCCTGTTGCGCGCAAAGTCCAGAAACAGGCTTCCTGACTTGTGCTGCCTTAACACAGGAACCCACTCGGCATGAGCCTTGTCCGCAATTTCGCTACTGTCGGCGGCGCGACGCTACTCAGCCGCCTGCTTGGATTTGTGCGCGATGTGCTGCTTGCTGCAGCTGTGGGGGCCGGACCTGTCGCAGACGCGTTCGTGGTGGCATTCCGGCTGCCGAATCTGTTCCGACGATTGTTCGCCGAAGGCGCATTCAATTCGGCTTTTATTCCACTTTTCGGCAGAAAAGTGGAAGAAGAAGGCGATCAAGGTGCCAGGCAATTTGCCGGTGAAATCGGTGCCGCGCTGCTGTTCTGCCTGCTTGTTCTGACGGCACTGGCGCAAATCTTCATGCCATTTGTTGTCTGGGCCCTGGCACCCGGTTTCGTGGCAGATCCGGAGAAATACGACCTGACTGTGCTTATGGCCAGGATCGCCTTTCCCTATCTCATCTTCATGTCGCTGCTTGCCTTTATCGGCGGCATTTTGAACACCTATCACCGCTTTGCTGCCGCGGCCTTTGCGCCCGTGATGCTCAACGTCGTGATGAGCCTCGTGCTCGGCGGTGTCCTCCTTGCCGGTATCGAAGACAACTCGACGCTCGGTATCATTCTCACGATCGGTGTGACGGTTGGCGGCATCGTGCAGCTCCTGGTCGTGATCATCGATCTGAAACGGCTCGGTTTTCGCATTCCGGTCTTTCGCCCACGCTATACCAAGTCCGCCAAACGGCTTCTGGTCCTTGGCATTCCGGGCGTCATTGCCGGTGGTGTCACGCAAATCAACATTGCAGTTGGGCAGATCATCGCGTCCATGCAGGAAGGTGCCAATGCGCTGCTTTATTTCGCGGACCGCCTTTACCAACTTCCGTTGGGTGTCATCGGAATCGCGATCGGTGTGGTGCTTCTGCCAAGTCTGACCCGACAATTGCGGGCGGGCGAAACCGCCGCTTACCAGCACAGCCTGAACCGCGCACTTGAATTCTCTCTGGTATTGACCTTGCCGGCCGCCGTTGCCCTGGCAGTCGTGCCGCACGAAATCGTTTCGGTGTTGTTTCAACGGGTCCGGTTCGACGCACAGGCGGTTGACGGAACAGCGGCAGCGCTGATGGCGTTTTCGTTCGGGTTGCCGGCCTTTGTTCTCAACAAGGTCTTTTCCCCCGGCTACTTTGCCCGGGAAGACACAAAAACGCCGATGAAATTTGCCGTGGTCGGAATGGTCGTAAACGTGATCTTGTCGATCGCGCTGTTTCCCTGGCTCATGCATGTCGGCATTGCGCTGGCTACAACGTTGGCAGGGTGGGTCAACACGGCTTTGTTGATCAGCGTTCTTTGGAAGCGCGGTCACTTCACGCCCGATTTTTCATTGCTAAAACGCCTATTGCTTGTGCTGCTCGCAAGCGCGCTGATGGGCGTGAGTGTTCATTTCGCCGCCGATCTCCTGGCTCCGTATCTCAGCGATGGCTGGCTCCTTGTGCGTGCTGCAAGCCTGGGTCTTCTCGTACTTGTTGGCATTGTGACGTTCGCGCTCATTGCACAACTAAGCGGCGGCGCCGACGTTCTTGGCATGGCCAAAGCGTTGAGAAGGCGCAACACCTAATCGCGAAACGCCACAACTTGATCATTCCGGCTTGCATCAAGGCAGTTGCGGGCTTAAACCCGGCGCGCCCAAATGTTCACAGCGCCCTTCCAACCGGCCGCACTAATAAAAGGGATTGATCATGGCGGAGTTCCAGCCCCGTGTATTTTCAGGCGTACAGCCGACCGGCAACCTCCATCTTGGAAATTATCTTGGCGCAGTCTCGCGTTGGGTCCCACTTCAGGACCAAATGCCGACGATTTTCTGCGTTGTCGACGCTCATGCAATCACGGCCGGTTTTCCGGACCCGATGGAAATGACCGATGCAACACGGGAAGTAACCGCGGCTTATATGGCGGCAGGTATCGACCCGAAGAAATCGATCATCTTCAATCAATCCCAGGTCCGCGAACATATGGAACTCGCGTGGATCTTCAATTGCGTGGCGCGGATGGGCTGGCTCAACCGCATGACCCAGTTCAAGGAAAAGGCCGGCAAAAACAAGGAAAACGCTTCCGTTGGCCTGTTCGCCTATCCCAACTTGATGGCTGCCGATATTCTGGCTTATCGGGCAACCCATGTTCCGGTTGGCGACGACCAGAAACAGCACCTTGAATTGACGCGCGACATTGCGGCGAAGTTCAACAATGATTTTGGCGACAGGATCAAGGAGCTGGGCATCGGCGTGCCGAATCCAACGCCGTCTCCCGAACTGCCGGAACAGCTCTATTTCCCGCTGACCGAGCCAATGATCGCGGGTCCGGCAACCCGGATCATGTCATTGCGCGACGGCACCAAGAAAATGTCCAAATCCGATCCCTCGGATCTGTCACGCATCAACCTGACCGACGATGCAGATCTGATTGCAAAGAAGGTCAAAAAAGCCAAGACCGACCCCGACGCTCTTCCCAGCGAAACGGATGGTCTCGAGGGCCGGCCCGAAGCAGACAACCTTGTGGGCATCTATGCGGCACTCGGCGGGATCAGCAAGGAAGACGTTTTGCAGGAATTTGGCGGTCAGCAGTTTTCAGCCTTCAAGCCGGCACTGTCCGATCTTGCCGTTGCAAAACTGTCGCCGATGACAGACGAAATGCGTCGGTTGATGGATGACAAGACCCAGATCGATGCCGTTTTGAAGGACGGTGCGGAAAAGGCATCTGCCATCGCTGAACCGGTCCTGAAGGACGTGAGAAAAATCATAGGTTTTCTCGAAGTCCGCTAGATCCTGCTAGGGTTCAGCACCCACCAAACAGGCTGAATTCATGCAAAAGTCTATTCAAACGATCGATCTTCAACGTTACCCGGAACGGACTGTGTCTGTTCTGGGTACGCTGTCCTTTGCCGCCTTTACGCTGAAAGCATACGGGCTTTTTGTTGACGACAACACTTTGACCGATGAGGAACTGGGCCACGCACGTGGTGTCTTCACTTCACGTCTGGCTGATGTTGCCACCGCAGATGGTGAAAACTATCTCGGTTTTGCCCTCATTCACAAAGGTACTGAGGGACTGACACTCTCGTCTTTCTGGTGGGTTCAGGGATGCGTATTATGTCATGACCATGTGCGAATTCCATTTAACGGTATCGATACAATGTCTGACATGCGTCCTCATGTTCTCGGTTGCGTCTGGGAGCTCGATTTAATTCACTTCGAACGCAATGCCTGGCAACAGAAGATGATGCGGCCGCAACCGGATGCAAAAGACTACCTGCACAGCTGGTTCAAGCCCACCAAAGCCTGATTTTCCATATGTTTGAACAATCAGTGAAACGGTTTCTCAAAGATTAAGCGGCACTCTCTCATCACCTTGGGTCTTGATGAGAGTTTGAACTTGGCCAACCAACACAACGACCGCGCCACAGACACCGAAGTCGCTGGTGAAAACGCTCAGCACGAAAGACGCCGGAGCGAGCACGCGCTGCCTTCGCAAGATTCCACAGCCTCGCCTTCGACCGAAAGACGCTCTCGAACAACTGATGCCAACGAACTTGGACCCGATGTCGGACCCGGCCGCCGCGCCACCGATCGGCCTGTGTCGCCGCCGGCCAAATCATTGCAGCGCCTGGCCGTAGTCGCCTTGGTGGTGGGGCTCACCGCGGGGTTTCTTCTCGTTTCAGCCGATGGAGTGAACCGCTTTCTGGGCCTTGGACTGGCTTTTTTCGCTGGTGGTCTGGCTGTTTGGCGCCTGCTGGCTGATGACATGCACCGGTCGGTTGCCGCAATTCAGGTCAAAGACGACAAGATCCGCAGGCTCATGGCGCGCTGCGAGGAACTTGAAGACCGGGCTTGGGAACTCGGCGAATCCGACGAACGGCATGCCAGTATACTGGCGACGCTTGGCGATGTTGTCATCCGGCGCGATCAGGACGGTTTGGTTACATATGTAAATTCCGCTGCCGACGATGTCTTCGGCTCAAACCATGGTCTGCGAACTGGCAACGCGATGCACTTGCCGCTTGTTGAAACCACTGGAACTGATGACAGGCGCCCTCATGAGAGTGCCGCCAGGATGGGGGGCATGGGCTTTGAGGATCTTCACATTGAAACCGTGCAAGGCAAGCGCTGGTTTTCGCGGATCGACATCCCTGTGCGCGATTCGTCGACAGATCGGCAACTTGTTCAGACCGTATTGCGCGATGTGACGGAACGCCGCCTGATCGAGGAAGACTTGCTGGCAGCCCGGCACTCAGCTGAAAATTCCAACGAGGCCAAGTCCAGATTTCTGGCAACTGTGAGCCATGAGATCCGAACACCGTTGAACGGCGTTTTGGGCATGGCAGCCCTTTTGCGCGACACGCGCCTTACAAAAGAGCAGCATGCCTATATCGAAGCGCTCGAAACGTCCGGTGAAACTCTGCTTTTGCTGATTGATGAAGTGCTCGACTTCTCCAAGGTGGAAGCCGGAAAACTGGACATTCAGGCGGCCCCAACACCAATCGGACCGTTGGCTGAAAGCGTCGTTGAACTTCTGGCCCCCAAGGCACATGCCAAAAACCTCGAAATCGGTGCGATTCTCGCGTCAAATCTTCCGGCCGAAGTGACAATCGATGCCACACGTGTCCGGCAGATCCTATTCAATCTGATTGGCAACGGTGTCAAATTTACGGATCAGGGCGGCGTCGCTGTGGACCTTTCAGGCCGGCCAAATCCGGCTGGCGGCAGTTTTCTGGATATCGAAGTTCGCGATACGGGCATTGGTTTTGACGAAGCAGAGGCTGAACGTCTCTTTCGGGAATTCGAACAGGTCGATCATGGCCCTGCGCGAAAGTTTGGCGGCACAGGACTTGGCCTTGCCATTGCCCAAAGACTGGCAGGTCTGATGGGTGGATCCATTTCCGCGAGACCGACTGCG
This sequence comes from Labrenzia sp. THAF82, assembly GCF_009363435.1. Lineage (GTDB taxonomy): Bacteria > Pseudomonadota > Alphaproteobacteria > Rhizobiales > Stappiaceae > Roseibium > Roseibium porphyridii. The sequence goes on from NZ_CP045354.1 coordinate 283,594, forward strand.
GAGGGCGGCGCTGCCTTCTGTGTCAGATTGCCGATCGCTGAAAGCTTGAAGAATGTTTCCGATCCCCGGTTTGCCGCCTTGGACCAGCGTAATATCGTCTTTGTGAGCAACAGCGTCGTTGAAGGTCCGTTGCTTGCCAAACGCCTTGACCAGCACGGGGCTGATGTCGCCGTACTCGCACCCGGTGACGATGCGCTTGAGGACAAGCTCGCATCAGCGGACCTGCTGGTTGTCGACAATGCGGCCCTTTCAGACAGTGGCGGCTGGCTCGCAACGGCGCGTCTAACTGGATGCCACGCGCCTGCCATTGTGATGATCGCTCCACCCGAGCGGGACCGCCTCGACCATCTGCGCGCAGCCGGATATGCCGCTTATCTGATCCGACCTGCGCGTCTTGAGACAGTCGCCCAGATTTTTTCAGGCCTTCTCGGAGAAACCGGTATTGAAAGCGCCTGGGATGTCAGTGCAGAACCCATCAGCAACGGACTTCTGGCAAATCGGGCCGCAGTGCCAGCGAGACCATTGCGTCTGCTGGTGGCCGAAGACAACGATATCAATCGGCTTTTGAGCGAAGCACTGCTTCGCAAACTCGGCCATGTCCCCGTCATGGTCACGGATGGCGAGAAAGCCGTGGAAGCGGCTGCGCATGGCTCTTTTGACGCCATATTGATGGATCTGCACATGCCCGGCCTTGATGGTTTTCAGGCCATAGCCAAAATCCGCGAGGACGAGAAGGCAGCGGGGCGAGCACAGGTGCCTGTACTGATTGTTACGGCCGACGTGATGAAAGATGCCAGAGACAAAGCAAGGGACGTCGGTGCGGCTGGATACCTGACCAAACCATTGTCGGTGGATGCCATTTTCGACGCTCTTTCTGAGATCAACCGCAACTGAATCCAGAGCGCTGAAGCGCCCTCCGGCCGCCTGACCACCGGGACATGAACCAAGCTTGCCGAATTTCACAATTTCACCCTATTCGGCTAGACTTGCCCTTGATCAAAACAAAACAAATACACACGTGTCATCCAGCTGTCGGAAAACTATGGTCTACGGCAGCTTCGAAGCACATCACCTGACACCGGAGATGCAATTCCGGCAAAGGAAATACAGTCGGTGAAACAGCCACGAAGCTGTGAAACCGGTTGTCGTGCGCTTGAGAGGAATTCGCGAGGGTGAAATGTCCATAATGCGGCAAGGGCTTTTTTCTCCCAGGAAACTGGTGCGGAAGTTCACACCTGGTATGCGCCCGGGCGCGCCGATCAGCGCGCCTCCCACGCGTGCGACCTCACCGCGTATGCCTGCAAAAACCGGAGAAACCCTTGGTCGGATCGGCTCTTTGGAAGTGCGTATGGCGCGCAACTTCAAGGAGGTCAAAAAAGCTCAAAGGCTGCGCTATCAGGTGTTCTATGAGGAAATGTCGGCGATCGCTGATGCGAACACATTAGCTACACGGCGCGACGCCGACCCGTTTGATGCCTATTGCGATCATTTGCTGGTGGTCGACCATGCCTCGATGAAACGGAACAAACTTGGTCGCCTGAAACCGGAAATTGTCGGAACATACAGGATCCTCCGGCAGGAAATCGCCGATCAGCACGCCGGATTTTACACAGCTGCCGAATATGACATCCAGGCCTTGATTGACGCCAATCCGGGCAAAAGGTTCATGGAACTCGGGCGCTCATGCGTCTTAAAACCTTATAGAAACAAGAAGACCGTAGAATTGCTTTGGCACGGCATATGGGCCTACGTTCTTCGCTACAAGATCGACGTCATGCTTGGCTGTGCGTCGATCGAAGGCACGGACCCGGACGCCCTTGCCGGTCAATTGTCGTTCCTGCATCACAACGCACGCGCACCAGAGAAATGGCGCGTTCGGGCCGTTAAGGACCGTTATATTGAAATGAACAGGCTTCCGTCTGATCAGGTCAATGCCAAACAGGCTTTGCGCTCCCTGCCACCATTGGTCAAAGGTTACCTGCGTCTTGGGGCGTTTATCGGTGACGGCGCGGTAGTCGACCCCCAATTCGGTACCACGGACGTATTGATCATCATGCCCGTTTCCGAATTGAACACTCGGTATGTCAACTACTACGGTGCTGATGCCAGCCGGTATTCCAGCTGAAACCGGCAAACCCAGTGACCGTTGTGACCGGCGACCGCATGTGATCATTCCCAGTTGTTCAGCCGGTTTTTTGGAACCGCCTGGCATGTCTTAACGCCCCCTTAAATTGCCCCTTCTAGGATCTTCTCCGGGAGCCGGCGCGTCTGACGGGTGAACACCCGTCTGGACCGGTAAGTACGGGACGGATGATCTATGGCGACACGGGCGAAACGCCAGCCGCGGATTGAAGCGACATTTGGAGACACGGGCAGCAGTCTGCTCGACCTGCGTCTAGGACCGCGGGACCGCCCCACTGCGCCTTCAGGAAAGAAAACAAGTAAAACCAAGAGCCGAAAATCAACAAAGACCAGCAGCAAAAAACCTGCAGGAAAGAAATCCACCCCTTCGCGGCGCAGTCAGACAAAGAAAAGCACGGCATCCCGGCGAGGCGGGCGATCAGGCTCCAAGAGGCGAAGCCAGAAACGCAAAAATCGTTTTCAGGCACGCACTGCGTTCGGGCGCCTGCTCAAACGCGGCCTTTATTGGAGCATGGTTTTAGGGATCTGGGGATCCATCGCTGTTGTTTGCATCATCGGTTACTATGCGGCCTTTCTGCCTCCAACCTCTGAGTGGCAGGTTCCGGCACGCCCGCCCAACGTCAAGATAGTCGCTTCAAATGGAAGCCTGATCGCCAATCGTGGCGATACCGGCGGCGAAGCCGTGAGGCTCGAACAGCTGCCGCCTTACCTTCCAAATGCCGTCATTGCCATCGAGGACCGGCGCTATCGATCTCACATTGGCGTTGACCCAATCGGACTTGCACGTGCGCTCTATATCAACGTCACTGCCGGACGGTTGACGCAGGGTGGGTCAACACTCACCCAGCAGCTCGCCAAAAACCTGTTTCTGGAACCTGATCGAACCATCAAACGAAAAATCCAGGAACTGGTGCTCGCATTCTGGCTGGAAGCTGAATACTCCAAGGATGAGATCCTGGAGATGTATCTCAACCGGGTTTATCTCGGTTCAGGCGCCTATGGTGTTGATGCCGCTGCACGACGCTACTTTGGCAAGTCTGCGCGCTTGCTTACCATTCCCGAGGCGGCCACCATTGCCGGCCTTCTCAAAGCGCCTTCGCGCTATTCACCCGCACGAAACCCGGATCTTGCAGAGGACCGTGCGCAGCTCGTCCTCGCCGCCATGCATGAGGAGGGTTATATTACCGCAGGTGAGGCAAAGAATGCCCTTGCCGCGCCAGCGCAGGTCGTCAGACGCTATACCACCGCCAGTGAGAACTACGCTGCCGATTGGGTGATGGACGTTCTGCCACACTTCGTTGGCTCCATCGAAAAAGACATCATCGTAGACACGACCATTGACCCCGGCATGCAGGGTGCCGCCGAAACAGCACTGCGCGCAGCACTATCGGAAAACCGGCAGACACTCGGTGTCAGTCAGGGCGCCGTAGTCACTCTCGACACGGCAGGTGCTGTCAAGGCCATGGTTGGAGGAGCAGACTATTCGAAGAGCCAGTTCAACCGTGCCGTTTATGCCAAGCGTCAACCGGGTTCGGCCTTCAAACCATTTGTCTATCTGGCTGCGCTCGAAAAGGGCATGACGCCACAATCTGTACGCCAGGACAAACCAATCACAATTGGTGGCTGGTCTCCAAAAAACTACACCAAACAACACTATGGCGCGGTTACACTGACACGCTCGCTCAGCCTTTCGCTCAACACGGTTGCTGCGCAACTGGCATATGAAGTCGGTGTCGGCACTGTCGCCAGCACTGCGCAGCGGCTCGGCATCACCTCGGACATGAAGAAAAACCTGTCCCTGTCGCTTGGGACTTCTGAAGTGACTCCGCTGGAGATTGCATCTGCCTACGTACCATTTTCCAATGGCGGATATGGCGTACTGCCGCATATCATTCGCCGCATCCGAACCGTAGACGGCAAGACCCTATATTCGCGCTCTGGAGATGGCCGCGGGCGCGTCGTAGCGCGCGGTGCCGTTGGCAACATGAACCTGATGATGGCGGAAACCCTGATGACTGGCACCGGCCGCAAGGCCAGACTGGACAGCGGGCGTCCGGCAGGAGGGAAAACCGGCACCAGTCAGGATTTTCGAGACGCCTGGTTCATAGGTTACACCGGCAACCTCACAACAGCCGTATGGTTCGGAAACGACAACAATTCGCCAACCAGGAAAGCAACCGGTGGCAGTTTGCCAGCAATTGTCTGGAAAGAGGTCATGGACAAGGCGCATGACGGCCTGCCTGTTGCGGACCTTCCGGGCGTTCCAAACCTGCCCGCAAACGTTTCAGCACCGCGAAAACCTGTTCCCAACGCAACCGTTGGATCAGGAAGCGAGCCGATACCGCCCGCGCCAATCGGAGGCGACCTCGAGCCGGATGAGCGGCGAGGACCACTGAACCTTTTGCGCAACCTCTTTGGTGGCGGTTAATGGCACCTTTGAAGATTGAATTCAGCTAAGGTCACATCAAGCGGTAAAACGCTTCCATCAGCACTGGTGGCTATAGGTAAAGACGAGCGTGTCGGTGGTGTACTGTCCAGTCGGACGGCAACGATTATAGACTTCGCGTGTCCCTGTCACCGTCACCTGCAACTGGTCACCACGGACTGGGCCCTCCACGAAATACTCCAGAGGCGAACCGGGGCAGAACTTTGAGAAAACTCGTGCTGTTCCCGAATACCAGTTGCCGTTTTTCACACCGCTGAATAGCAGCGTTCCGCGCTGGACACCTGCATTGCGCAGGACATTCCTTGGAACTTCATAAGATAACCATCGTTGATTGCCTTGCGCTTGCAATCGCATGAGGGATCCGTTGTGATTCCAGCAACTGTCAGCGAACGCCTCGCCCGAAGCAACCGTAACAAGTCCGACTATTCCAGCCAGGCTGAAAGCCCTGGCCCACATAAACTTCAAAAAAGACATGGATCGCCTCCCAACTAAGCCCAGGAAAGCGAAACACATTCTCCGAATTTTGCAATTGGCAAATTAACCGAAGCCGTGAAGGTAAAGCCCATTTTCCTTCAACCAAACCCTGGCACGCGGTGTTTGAGGGGCCAGCCGCTCACACAGGCGCCAAAATCGACTCGAATGATTCAACTCCCTCAAATGCGCCACTTCGTGCGCTGCGACATAGTCCAGAATGTCAGGAGGAGCCAAAATCAAGCGCCATGAAAAAGACAGGCGCCCGTTGGATGCACAAGAGCCCCAACGGCTTTTGGTATCGCGAATGCTGATTGCAGCGATTTTTTCATCAATTGCCGCAGCGTGAAACATTGCCCGATCCGTCAAGTCGGCACGCGCCTGAGATTTCAACCAGGTCGTGACCTTTCGGGGGATGTGATCCTCCGCACCCGGCACAAAGAGAGCAGGAAACCCCTCTTTTGTCGCACCGGTCGACACCAGACCCCGCAAATTGCCCGTCGACACAATGACATGGTCCTCTCCGCGCAAAGGCAGAATGTCCCCAGGTTGAAAAGCAACATGATCCGGCCGGTCCTGAAGCCGTTCCACCAACCAATCGATGTGCTGTCGCGCGAAATTCTCTGCGCGCGCGAGGTTGCCACCGCCCGGAACCGTTAAGACCGGCCCTGAACTGTCGGCTGGAAGTCGTAGCAGGTATCTCTGAGCCCTCGGATTGGCGCGCAATCGAATGCGCACTTCGCTCGTTTCCGTCTGGATATCGATATGTTCTGGCAGGCGCTTTTTACCGAGGCGTGAAAACATGCTGTACGTGTGTCCGACGAATCATAGGCTTCCATATTAGGCCGTTTTTGCTAGCAATTCTCGCAAGAAACGCAGTGGTTTTAGCTCAACGATGGTATCTGATTGATGAATGAAACTGATTGAACTCGGCACAAAAACGACGAAAGCGGCGCTTCTGAAAAGCGCCGCTTTCGGTCAGGCCGCCCGGAGGCGGGTCTGGGAGGAATGACTTACAACGGTGCGGGTTCCGCGCCGCCGGTGTTCCGTCCCCGGTTGGCCATGAAGCGATCAAACTCTTCCTGATCACGCGCCCGGCGCAACTCACGAAGAAAATTGTCGAACTCAGCGCGCATCTCATCGAGCTTTGCGCGTTCTTCTTCCAGCCGTTTCAGCTCAGCCTCACGATAGTCATCGAACGCAACATTTCCGGTGCGTGCGTAGCCAGTCGAATTTGACATTTGATCAAATGCTCCCTTCAGCGGGCTCCCCCGCCATTGATCTTTCGCATCGCGGAACATTCCCTCGAAGCGATCGCCCCAGAGAATGTAGGCGAGCATAGCCAGGCCAAGTGGCCAGAAAACCACGAACCCCAGAACCATCAGGCCGATGGTTGCAGGCGTCCAGGCAGGTTTGATCATGCAACTTTTGGTCGTCGTCATCATCCTATCCATTTAAGACATCCACGATTGACAAGTGGGGACTGTCGCGGCGCGCTTCAAGGATTTGTGATGTCCAACACAGCTTGAAAGGCAGCAAAAAGCTCGGTCTCCATTGTGGAGAGCCGAGCTTAACGCATTCAAATCTTTGATCTAAATCTGACCTAGTCCTCAAAAGGACCATCGATCACATGTTGGGCGGAATAGTTCGCCAAAAGCTTTTCCCGGTGCCATTCACCCGCCATCGGCGCGTTGGCGTACTCATGGAAACACGGTGTTCCGAGAGTGAAATGGAGCAGTTTTGCATCAGGGTTCGGGCCGAGTTCGTCGGGCAACCAGTTCCACTCGATCGGCAACTCACCAATCAGATCATCTTCCAGCCAGGTAAAGCGATGAAGCTGCGCACCGGTTGCGTTCATGACGAAATCAGGCGTCACGGCGCGGTTGGCCGGGTGCGCACAATTCCAAAGAACGACTGAAGACCAGTTCTTGCGAGGGTAATTCTCGTTTTTCGATCCTAGATATTTTGTTGTTTGCTTGGTTTTGTAGTCATGGTGCACACACATGACCGCCTTGCTTTCATCGCGCAACGCAAACAGTTTTGCGATGTCATCCCGGACAATCATGTCCCCATCCATGAACAACGCCCAACCGTTGTAGTTCATGAGGTTTGGAATGAGAAATCTGGTGTAGATGAAATGGTTCGACCCGTCCGTGTGCGTTTCGTTGTAGGTTTTGAGGTTGTGCAGCGACAGGGGCGTAATTGCCAGAACATCGCTGGACTGCCGTGTGAGGCTGTTGGCACAAACATGATAGGCCACCGCCTCACGCGGATCGAAACCAATGAAAATATTCAGCACTTGGGGAACCTCCGGCCTCGCTTCATGACCGGTCTTGTATTGGTCAAAATGAGTGGAATCAATAGGGCCAGGTAGTCTGTCTGAAAAAACTGGACGTTTAGATGCAAGTTTCAGGCGCCTTGAAGACGCCTGAACCGGTTCAATCAGCCTACAGCTTCAGACAACTGCTTGGCTTGTTTGATCCAATTGTCACGAGCAATCCTGCCGCGAAAGTCGAGCTTACCATCCAAAGCTTCGATCTGCTCTTTGGTCAACGATGCGATTTGCCAATAGTGAAATATACCTGCCTCGTTGAGTGCCGACTCAAGCTTGGGACCAACCCCCGCAATTTCCTTCAAGTTATCTGCAACCCCATCCGGCTTGGTCAAAAGGATTTTTTCCAGTGGAACAGCGCTTTTGCCTGCGGATTTCTTGGGTTTTTGCGATGCAGGCGAAGTCGCTTTCTTGGCTGGTTTCTCTTTCGGCTTTTGCTGCCCGTTTCTGTTGGAACGGATAAAATCCATGACCCGAGGCGCGATTTCTGAACGCCAGCGCGACCCATTGAAGACACCATAGTGACCCACATTGGGCTGCTCGTAATGCGCCTTCATGGATTCCGGCAGGCTCGTGCAAAGATCATGAGCGGCACGGGTCTGTCCACGCCCAGTGATATCGTCTTTCTCGCCTTCAACTGTGAGAAGGGCAGTCCGGGTAATCTTGTTGCAATCGACCAGTCGGCCGTTATGCGTCATGGTGCCGTTCGGCAGCGCGTGCTCAATGAAAACGGTTTCGACCGTCTGGAGATAGAACTCTGCCGTCAAATCCATGACCGCAAGATATTCATCATAAAACTCGCGATGTTTTTCAGCGCTGTCACCATCACCTTCGACCAGATGCTGGAAAAACTCTCGGTGAGCCGTAAGGTGTCGATCGAGGTTCATGCTCATGAAGCCGGAGAGCTGAAGAAATCCCGGATACACATCACGCATGAAGCCCGGATGAGGGAAAGGTACCTTCATCACGACGTTTTTCTTGAACCAATCAAGACCTTTGGCAACCGCCAGATCATTCACGGCCGTCGGTGCAACCCGCGTATCAATTGGGCCACCCATAAGCGTCATGGTTGACGGAATGTAGGGATCCTCACGATCTTCCATGACCGCAACTGCGGCCAGCACCGGAACGGATGGCTGACAAACACCCAGAACATGCGCATCGGGCCCAAGGAAATGCAGGATCGAAATGATGTAGTCGATATAATCGTCCAGATCGAACTTGCCCTCCTGCACAGGCACCATGCGAGCATCGATCCAGTCTGTGATGAAGACATCGGCATTCGGCATCAACGCTTCGACAGTGCCACGTAAAAGCGTCGCGTAGTGTCCGGACATTGGCGCTACGATCAAAACCTTTGGATCGTTTCGATGGGAGGTAACGCCCCGCTCAAAATGAATGAGATCACAGAACGGGCGGCTCCAGACGATGTTCTCGCGTACAGGAACCCTGACACCACCAACACTGGTTTCCTTCAGGCCGAAATCAGGTTTCCCATATCGACGCGTTGTGCGTTCCAGAACCTCGCAACCCGCTGCGATCTGTCGCCCATAGCTGGTGTGCGTCAATGGGTTGAGCGGGTTCTGAAAATAGAGCCGCGTCATATCGGCCACCGCACGCAGAGGTGCCATTGCCGCGTGGTTCAGCTCATAAAGGTGATAAAATGGCAAAGGCGCATCTCCTTTGTTTACGAAGCCGCCGCCTGCCCCTTTATTGAAATCGAAAAACATTATGCCTACGGCCCGTCTGTTATTGCACCATCTATTGCATCGCAACAGGATAGCTAGGTGCGCTGCCACCCGCAATACTGCTAATTGTTAGGCGGTTGCGGTGCTAAGCCCAAAGAACAATAAACATTCTTGCAGCCACATCCTGTTTGTGCGCACTGCAAAAATACAGATTAGACTGTGATATCATATCTGTAGGTCTGGGTGTCCCAATCGGATCAGGCGCTCAGGCAGCCAGGTCGGCCACGACGGCATCAAGCACAAAAAAACCTTCCCGCGTCGCGCGTACCCGGTTTTCCCCCACTCGTTCCACCATATTGTGCTCTAGAAGTGCATTCAGACGTTTGGGATCGATGGATCTGTGAGCAAATCGCTGATATCGGCCTAGGTCGATACCTTCATTGAGCCTCAGGCCCATGAGCAGAAACTCGTCGCCTTGTTCTTCTTCCGAGAGGCCGGAGTTCTCAACCAGCGCATGTCCGACCTGCTCGACATTTTCAAGCCATGTTTCCGGGTGCCGCTCCGTCGCCGTTGCAAGCCTGTTGACCCCGACAGTCAACCTGCCATGCGCTCCCGGCCCTACGCCGACATAGTCGCCATAACGCCAATACACCAGGTTATGCCGGCATTCAGAGCCTGGTCTGGCATGGTTGGAAACCTCATAAGCCGGAAGACCGGCTGCCGTCGTCACATCTTGCGTAAGTTCATAGAATTCTGCACCCAGGTCGGGTTCAGGCATCTTCAGTTTACCAGCCTGGTAAAGATTGAAGAACGGCGTCCCTTCTTCAATCGTCAGCTGATAGAGCGACATATGATCGGCTGCCAGCCCGATCGCTTCTTCAAGTTCCCGGCACCAAGCATCGGGCGTTTGACCCGGCCGCGCATAGATCAGATCAAATGAAAGCCGCGGAAAAGTCGCTCGGGCGGTTTCGATCGCATTTCTTGCCGTTTTAGCATCGTGCAAGCGGCCAAGAAGTTTTAAATCCGCGTCAATCAAAGATTGAACACCGAGCGAAACCCTGTTCACGCCCGCTGCGCGATAGCCCTTGAAACGTTCTGCCTCAACGGAAGAGGGGTTAGCCTCCAAGGAGATCTCAGCATCGTCACCAACAGACCAGAGTTCTGAAACCTTGTTCAGTATTCGCCCGACTGTTTCTGGCTCCATCAGTGACGGTGTTCCCCCGCCCAAGAAAATGGACTCTACGCTCTTACCCCTAGTCAGCTCAGCAAAGTGACCAAGTTCTCTTTCAAACGCCGAGGCGAACCGAGCCTGGTCGACACCTTGGTGACGCACATGCGAGTTGAAATCGCAGTATGGGCACTTTGCTGCACAGAAGGGCCAATGCACGTAGATGCCGAAGCCGCCTTCCGTTTCCCCCATTCCCCTCACGTGAGTCTAGCCCTCCAGGCAGTTTGCCGCGAATGTCTGAAAAGCGCGCGCCCTGTGAGACAAGGCAGGTTTGTCCTTTGACCAACCGTGCTTTTCCTCAGATGACATTTCACCAAAGGTTCTGTCGTGACCGTCCGGCCGGAATACCGGGTCATATCCGAAGCCCTGAGTACCGCGCGGCGGCCAGACGATTTCACCTTCGACTTCGCCTCGGAACGACTCGTCATGCCCATCGGGCCATGCCAAACACAGGACCGCAACAAAGGAACTGCGCCTTTGAGCCGCCGATCCCGCTCCTGCAGACTGGAGTTTTTCCTCAATGGTTCGCATGGCCATGGCAAAATCCTTGTCCGGCCCTGCCCAACGCGCAGAATAAATGCCTGGATCACCACCAAGTGCCTCAACGCAAAATCCGCTGTCATCTGCAAGCGCCGGCAACTGAGACGCCTTTGCGGCTGCATGCGCCTTCAACGCTGCATTTTCCTCAAAGGTCACACCCGTCTCTTCCGGCTCCGGCAAGTCAAGTTCGGAGGCTGAAACCACGTCAAACCCGTAAGGTTGAAGCAACTCGTTAATTTCCCGGATCTTTCCCTTATTGTGGCTCGCCACCACAAGCCTGCCTGGATCCAGTTTCCGGTGACCCATGATCAATACCTCTCAGCGCCTCTAGAGAATGGCCATTTTCTGGAGATCGACCAACTTTCCAATTCCCGACTTTGCGAGGCCGAGCAGTTGACCGAATTCTTCTTCCGAAAATGGCGCACCTTCGGCTGTCCCTTGAATTTCGACAATGCCACCAGAGCCAGTCATAACGAAGTTGGCGTCGGTTTCCGCCGTGCTGTCTTCCGCGTAATCAAGATCGAGAACAGGTGTGCCTTCGTAAATTCCGCAGGAAATCGCAGCGATGTGATCTTTCAAGACCTCACCGGAAACCATATCGCGTGCCTTCATCCACTCAACACAATCACGCAGTGCGACCCATGCGCCAGTGATGGAAGCCGTGCGTGTGCCGCCATCCGCCTGAATAACGTCGCAGTCGACGCTGATCTGAGCTTCGCCAAGCGCTTGCAGATCGACTACCGCGCGCAGTGATCTGCCAATCAAGCGCTGAATCTCCTGGGTCCGGCCAGACTGTTTTCCGGCAGTCGCTTCTCTGCGCATACGGTCGCCGGTGGCACGGGGCAACATCCCATATTCTGCTGTTACCCAACCGCGATTCTGACCGCGCAACCAGGGCGGAACACGCTCTTCCAGGCTTGCGGTGCACAGAACGTGCGTGTCACCGAATTTCACCAGGCACGAGCCCTCGGCATGTTTGGAGACGCCCCGTTCAAGGGTGACTGCCCGCAGTTCGTCTGCTGCACGTTTTGAGGGACGCATGGATTTCCTTTCAAGCTTGGCGCATTTGTTGTGCGCCTTGTAGACCTCAACTTTGTTCGGCGTAAAGGCCTTGATCAGATCTTGTTTTACGCTTGGAGCGTTTTGAGCCTATATCTATGGATCATAGGCAGGCATCGTACGAAGACGCCAGCAGTCTGACTTACGGAGAATAAACCTTGAGCTTGAGCGACCTCGACAAGAGATCACGCGAAATCTTCCGCTCGATCGTAGAAACCTACCTTGAAACCGGAGAGCCGGTGGGTTCGCGAAATGTTTCCCGGAGTCTTGCCATGTCACTTTCGCCTGCTTCGGTGCGAAATGTCATGTCAGATCTTGAACACCTGGGTCTTTTGCATTCACCGCATACAAGCGCCGGGCGGCTGCCAACCGAAATCGGTTTGAGGTTTTTCGTCGATGCGCTTCTGGAAGTGGGTGATCTGACACAGGATGAGCGCCAGCAGATTGATGTGCAGGTGAGGGCTTCGCAACAAACAAATTCTGCCGAGCAGGTTCTGACCGAAGCCAGCCAGATGCTTTCGGGTTTGTCCCATGGAGCAGGAGTGGTGTTGACGCACAAGTCAGACATGCGTCTGAAACACATCGAATTCGTGCGTATCGAACCCCAAAAAGCGCTCGTCATCATGGTCAGCGAAGACGGTTCGGTGGAAAACAGGGTCATCGATTTGCCTGCCGGACTGCCGTCTTCGGCGCTGGTCGAGGCGACAAACTATCTGAATGCGCAGATACAGGGACGTACTCTCTCCCAGATCCGGAACAAACTCGAAAAGGTCAGGGACGCAGATCAAGCCGAGCTCGACCTGCTTAGCCAGAAGGTTGTTGATACAGGACTGGCTGTCTGGAGCGGTGATGGCATCAACGATCCGGGAACACTGATTGTCCGGGGTCGCTCAAATCTTCTTACCGATCTTGACGCCGTAGAGGATTTGGAACGCATCCGCTTGCTCTTCGACGATCTGGAAAACAAGAAAGACCTCATTCAATTGCTTGGTCTTGCCGAGAAAGGTGACGGTGTACGCATTTTCATCGGGTCGGAAAACAACCTCTTTTCCCTTTCGGGATCTTCGCTCGTGGTCTCGCCTTATCGGGACAGCAGCCAGCGCATTGTCGGCGTCCTTGGCGTTATCGGACCGACCCGGCTGAATTATGCTCGCGTTATTCCCATGGTGGACTATACGGCGCGGCTTGTGAGCAGGCTCTTAGGCTGAGCACAATTTGACCCACTCCCGATGATATGACGTTTTGCACCCAAACAGGACCAAACATGCTTTCATCAGCAGAACTTGAGCGCTACGCCCGCCACATCGTCATGCGCGAAATCGGAGGCGCAGGACAGCAAAAGCTTAAAAATGCGCGCGTTCTGGTGATTGGAGCAGGAGGCCTTGGAGCGCCGGTTCTTCAGTACCTTGCCGCAGCAGGAATTGGCACACTTGGAGTTGTCGACGACGACACGGTGTCTTTGTCCAACCTCCAAAGGCAGGTTATTCATGATACCGACCAACTGGGCGAACCGAAGGTCGCCAGCGCAGCCGAAGCCATCGCAAGACTCAATCCAAATGTGAAAGTGGAGCCGCACCCAACGAGACTTGCCGGACACAATGCCATTTCACTGATCAGCGGATATGACTTTGTTGTCGATGGTTCGGACAATTTCGACACGCGCTATCTTGTTTCAGATGCATGCTTTTTTGCCAAAAAACCCCTGATCACAGCGGCAGTCGGACAATTTGACGGGTCTATCACAACCTTGCGCCCCTTTGAGGAAAACGAAGACGGTGAGGCAAATCCGACCTATCGCTGTCTTTTTCCTCAAAAACCTCGTGATGGATTGCTGCCAACTTGTGCCGAAGCGGGAGTTCTCGGTGCGCTCACTGGCATTATAGGTGCAATGCAGGCCATGGAAGTCATCAAGGAAGTTACCGAAACCGGGGAAAGTCTGGTCGGTCGCATGATGATGTTCGACGCCAGATCGTTTCGTATGGAGACCATTCGCTACAAACGGTCTCCAAACAATCCACTTAACGGCTCTTCACCCATGAGCTGGACGGAGTTGCTGGAAGGGGCCTGACCAGCAGCCGGGAACAGAATATCAGTGATTGTCCCGCGGCAGTCCTTTGTGCGCAACATCCTGATATTTCACTGCTGGTTCAAGCACCATTCCCTTGTCGAATTGACCGATCATGGAGCGCTGGATTTCTTGCCAAGGCGTCTGACTGTCAACAATCTTGAAGCCTCCCGCAGCTTCCAGATTCGCGCGACGTTCAGCCAGTTCTTCGTCCGAGATCAGAATGTCTGCAGTGCCTTTCCTGAGGTCAATGCGAACCGGATCACCGGTCTTCAGCAAGGCCAACCCACCCATGGCAGCAGCTTCCGGTGATGCATTCAGGATCGATGGTGATCCTGAAGTGCCGGATTGACGACCGTCACCAATGCAGGGCAGTGAAGTGATGCCGCGTTTGATCAGTGCGGCAGGCGGCTGCATGTTGACAACTTCGGCACCGCCCGGATAGCCGATCGGCCCCGTTCCACGAATGAAGAGCATGCAATGTTCGTCAATCTCGAGATCAGGATTGTCGATGTTGTGGTGATAGTCTTCCGGCCCCTCGAAAACGATGGCCCGGCCTTCAAACGCTTCAGGATCATCCGGGTTGACCAGATAGCGGTTGCGGAACTCTTCGGAAATGACGCTTGTCTTCATGATTGCGCTGTTGAAGAGATTGCCTTTGAGATTGAGGAATCCTGCTTTTTCTTTCAGAGGTGCGTCAAAAGACTTGATCACATCCGGCAGATCCGTCGTGATGCCTTCGCAGTTTTCGGCCATTGTTTTGCCATTGGCGGTGATTGCGTCGGGATGCGGCAGCTTGCCGTTTCGGATCAGCTCGGCAATGACGGCCGGAACGCCGCCTGCGTGAAAATAGTCTTCACCAAGATATTCGCCTGCCGGCTGCAGGTTCACCAGGAGAGGGATGTCCTGACCGATAGACTGCCAGTCATCATTGTCCAGCTCGACACCGAGGTGACGCGCAACGCCGTTCAGGTGGATCGGTGCGTTTGTCGACCCGCCAATCGCGGAATTGACGACAATGGCGTTTTCGAAAGCTTCGCGGGTCATGATGTCGGACGGCTTGCGATCGGACCGCACCATCTCAACAATTCTCTTGCCCGTCTCATAGGAAATTGCACCGCGCTCGCGATACGGAGCCGGGATCGCGGCGGAGCCAGGCAACTGCATGCCCAGTGCTTCTGCCAGCGAGTTCATGGTCGTCGCTGTGCCCATGGTGTTGCAGTATCCAACCGACGGCGCAGAAGAAGAAACGAGATCCATAAAACCTGTGTAGTCGATCTCTCCGGCGGCCAGCATCTGGCGTGCTTTCCAGACAATGGTGCCTGAGCCGGTTCTTTCGCCCTTGTGCCAGCCATTCAGCATGGGACCGACGGAGAGTGCAATTGCCGGGATATTTACGGTGGCAGCTGCCATCAGGCAGGCCGGCGTGGTCTTGTCGCAACCGATAGTCAAAACAACGCCGTCAATCGGATAGCCATAAAGTAGTTCAACAAGGCCCAGATAAGCGAGGTTCCGGTCCAACGTCGCTGTTGGACGTTTTCCGGTTTCCTGGATCGGGTGAACAGGAAATTCAAACGCGATTCCACCGGCTTCGCGAATTCCTTCACGGATGCGATTGGCAAGTTCCAGATGGTGCCTGTTACACGGAGAAAGATCTGAACCCGTCTGTGCAATACCGATAATCGGTTTGCCTGACTGCAATTCCTCTCGTGTGATTCCAAAATTGAGATAGCGCTCGATGTAGAGCGCGGTCATGCCCGGATTATCCGGGTTGTCGAACCAGGCGGCAGATCGCAGGCCTGTTTTTTTTGTATCGCTCATGGCGCCTCGTCCCTCAATTAAATCGCTTCAAGCGTTGCGCCCGATAAACACCAGCTCAGGGTTGCTGTAAAGGTAAGGACAGCTCCAATTGACATTTCAACAACGGGAAATCAGCTGAGCGCTGAAGATTTCTTCAATGTGTCCGAGACGGAAAATCGCGCGAAGACCCAAAGGATTGCGAGACACATTCCGAAAAGTATCGGCGCAGCCGCTAAAGGAACAAGAAGGAAAACACCGCACAAACCGGCGAGCGCCCAAAGTGCGATCAACAGCCCTTTGGCTTGCGCCGCCAGCGTCTTTCGACGTGTTGCCAGTGCCTTCAATGCCGGAAATGCGCCAATATCATCTGTATCACTTACGGCAATTGGTCCAGAGGAGTTGGCCTTATCCTGCGCATTGCCAGTAGGGCACACGTTCAGCTCCAGTGCAGACCGGTCTTGTGACAAGCTTAACACAAGCGGATACGTTTCTGTTGCTGATCTGGCAGCGGCCTCCAGCGCCTTTTCACCAGGGAGAGGGTCATCCATCAGCTCCAGACCCAGCATTCCGGCGAGCGCTTCTCTGGTTTTGTGGCTGTCGCCGCTGAACAATCTTGGCACAAGACCTTCTGAACGAAGCATTCTGCCGGCGACACCTGCATCCTGCCGCAGCGTACCTTCCAACCCGAGAACGCCCACGACACGGCCCCCGACCGCTACCCTTAGAACCGTCTTTCCATCTGCTTCCAGTGAACGGGCAATTGCATCGGCTGTAAAACTATCGATTTTCAGCTCTTTCAGAAGATCCGTGGTCCCGATCACAACCGTCTGACCTCCGAGCAGCGCGACAACACCCAGTCCCGCGGCCGGTTTGAAGCGATCGGGACTTTTTAAGGCTACATGCCATTGACTGGCCAGTTGCCGCAGCGCATGTGCGACGGGATGATCAGACCGGCCTTCCGCCGATGCCGCCACAGCAAGGAGCGTCTTGGGCTCATTGTTGAACGCCATTACATTGGTCACCATTAGATCCGGTCCGGACATCACTGCGGACTTGTCGATGACGATTTCTCTGGCTTTGGCGATCTTGCTGAATGCATCAGGCGCCAGCTCACGCGCGCCGGCGGCAAGTGCCGCTTTGTGAAATACCTTATCCGCAAATGCGTTGATGCCATCGATCAAATGCGGCCAGGACATCAGAAGCGTGATCGACGCCGCCATGGGAGCCGATGCAGGATCAATGACCCACCAGCCGACGGCCGTTGCAATCGATAGCCCAAGTGAGCCGATGGCCTCCTTGATCCCGCTGAAATCTCCGCGCGGAGGCAATACGGCAACGCCGAGCGAACGCAATAACATCAGAAGCGCCCCAGCCAGCGCCGGCCAGTTTGAAATAGCCGGTTCAATGCCGATCAGAACAAGCAACGTTGTAAGCGTCACCAAAAGCGTGCTCACGAACAACGTTGTCAGCGTTAAAGGACGGCCGACGGCGCGGTTTATCGAGTAAGACAACGCGAGAAATGAAAAAATTACGGAGAAATTGCTGAAAATCAGTGCACTATACTTACCGAATAGAAGAACCGATGGCGTCGACTTGTCCAATTCCGTGAACGCTACCTGCAAAGCTGCCATGAGGCTGGCGAGTGCCAAGATCATAAATGTGAGCCAGAAGACGGATATCAAAGGAGTTTTCGTCATGGCTGATGGCTTTCGTGCGTAGGGTTCCTCGAGCGTTCGGAGATGCCACCTACCGGAAATGCACACTCGGGCTGTCTCTGAACACCTTCAAAAATGCTGGACGGTTTTCGGGACTGCAATGGCTTGAAACCACTTGAACAGGGCGAATGCCCAGCCCGATGCCAAGCAGCAGGCAGTCTTGCCTATACTTTAGGCAACCGTTCACTTGCCCCTATCAAGCACCATGGTAGTGTTCGCTTGCTGTTTTTAATACTGGCTCGCCGGTTTTCAGAGCTGCGCCTAATATTGATTAGGCATAATTTAAATTTCTTCGGGGCATATACTTTAGGTGGAGGGCGGAATTGCCCTCCATTTTTTGCAAGCGTTGAGTTTCGAAACAAAAGGCCCGCGGGCTTAGTCAGCTCAATTTTCGCTGTAGCGTTTTCAGCTTTGTTTTTTTAAGCAAAAAATGCACGCCCCTGCCCCCTCTAAATGGGACGGCAGAATCTGCCGGGCCAACACTCCCTTGTGGTTATCCTTGGGCGGCAGTGTCGGGAATCAGGGGGTCAATGTGAGTCAAGTGCTGAGGCGCTGTGACCCAGAAAAAAGACTCCCATTCAATTGCTTGGCAGATTCGCGCATAGCGCTGCGATCACCGAGGTTTGCCCGACAAATTCAGGCGCTAGGCGCTTTCGAGATTTGCGCGAGAAAGAAGTTCCATGGACGGCATAAGGTCCAGCAGCTCCCGCGTATAGGCGTGTTGCGGAGCTTCAAACAGCTGATCGCAGTCCGAAACTTCACACAATTCACCATTTCGCATAACGCCGATGCGGTTGCACATCTGCCGGATGACAGCGAGATCATGGCTGATAAACAGCATGGTCAAACTCAGCTCCTCCTGCAGGTCCTTTAAAAGGTTCAGAATCTGGGCCTGGATCGAAACATCGAGAGCGGATGTCGGTTCATCGCAGATCAAAAACCTTGGACGTGTGGCGAGAGCCCTTGCAATGGAAATACGTTGGCGCTGCCCACCAGAGAACTCATGCGGGTACTTCTGACCAGCAGCTACGCCCAAACCGACATGGTCGAGCAGGTCGTCGACAATCTGGCGAACTTCCGAATTGCTGGATGCCAACCGATGAAACTTGATTGGTTCCGCGATGATATCCTTCACACGCATGCGCGCATTCAAGGAGGAGTAGGGGTCCTGAAAAATCATCTGCATCTGCCGACGCATTGCCAGGACGTCCTTGCGGTTCCTCAACGATGTCAGTTCCGTTTTGCCGAAAAGGATGGATCCGCCCGTCGGGTGATAGAGTCCGGTGACCAAACGGGCAATGGTCGACTTGCCGGATCCGCTTTCACCGACCAGGCCGAATGTTTCGCCTTCCTGGATGTCGAAACTGACCTTTTTGACAGCCTGAAAATATTTCCGCCTCGATGGAAATACAGAACCTCTTGTTTCGAAGCGCATATCAAGATCACGGATTTGCACCAGCGGTCCCGTAACCTTTTCGTAGTCTCGTGCTTTGCCTAGCCAGTGAGTTGAAATGTCGATCTGCTTTTGAGGCGTACCGGCTTCCTCAATGTAATTTACGATCGGGAAGCGCTCGACTTTTACGTCCGGCCTCGGGACTGCGGAAATCAGGCTTTGAGTGTAAGGATGATTGGGCGCCCCGAGCACCTGAGTCGTTTCGCCATATTCCACAAGCTCACCGCGATACATCACAGCGACATGGTCGGTGATGTCTGCAATGACCCCCATGTCATGAGTGATAACCATCATCGCGACATTGCGTTCAGCACACAAAGACTTCATCAATTCAAGAATTTGCGCCTGGATTGACACATCAAGAGCTGTCGTCGGTTCATCGGCAATCACGAGCTCAGGCTCTGCGCAAAGCGCAAGCGCGATAACAACACGCTGCCGCATACCGCCAGAGAACTGGTGAGGATATTGTTTGATCCTTTCGCCTGGATCGGGAATTCCGACCGCATCGATCAGTTCAACCGCGCGTTTTTGCGCGTCAGACGACGACAAAGGCAAGTGGGTCTTTATGGTTTCTACCAATTGAGACTCGACCGTCTGCAACGGATCGAGCGACGTCAGAGGATCCTGAAAGATCATACCGATCTTCCGACCACGCAGGCGACGCTTTTCCTTGTATGGCAGTTGGTCGATCCTCTGGCCATGCAGATAGATTTCACCCTCTGAGATACGGCCAGGTTCCTGCAGCAATCCAATAACCGCATTGCCGACGGTCGACTTGCCTGCACCCGATTCGCCAACCACACCGAGGATCTTGCCCGCCTCAACGCTGAGATTGACATCATCAACCGCTACGAAGACTGACTTGCGACCTGGAAATTCCACCGTCAGGTCTTTGACATCAAGAACGCTCATACCGCCCTCACCGCAATTTCGGATTGAGGGCGTCGCGCAACCAATCGCCCAGAAGGTTGACGTTCAAAACCAGAAGCGCCAAGGCAAGACCAGGGAAAATGGCAATCCACCATTCGCCCGAATAGAGAAAATCGTTTCCGACGGCGATAAGTGTGCCGAGCGAAGGCTGGGTGGGTGGCATGCCAACTCCAAGGAAGGAGAGGGTCGCTTCGGTCACAATGGCGAGCGCAAGATTGATCGTTGCGATAACCATCACCGGGCCCATGACATTGGGCAGGATATGGCGCGCCATGATGATCACAGAAGGAATACCTATCACGCGCGCGGCTTGAACATATTCCTTGTTCTTTTCAACCATCGTGGATCCGCGAACGGTTCGGGCATATTGCACCCAGAACGACAATGCCAGCGAGACGATCAGGATGTAGAACGCGAAGACCTCTCGATCGAGGGAGCCGAAAATTCCGTTTGCGATTCCGTCAATCAGCAGTGCAATCAAAATGGCCGGAAAAGTCAGCTGAACGTCGGCGATACGCATGATGACGGCATCCGTGCGGCCACCCATGTAACCGGCGACGAGACCGAGCGTGATGCCCAGAACGGCCGCAGCGATCACAGAACAAAAGCCGACGATAAGCGAAATTCGCATGCCGTAAAAAATGCCGGACAGCAGATCCCGTCCCTGGTCGTCCGTGCCGAGTGGAAAGCGCGGATCGGAAAATTCCATCCAGACCGGCGGAACGCGGGCATCCAGAATGGAGATCGATGCAAGATCGAACGGATTGTGGGGCGCAACCCAGGGCGCAAGAATAGCCAGCAGGAACAAGATAAAAGTCCCGCAGGCTGCGACGACCGTCACCTTGGATCTCAAAAAGGAATGGAAGAGATCACTGTCGACAATCTTTGAAAGCCGTCCCGGAGCCGCCTCAGATCCGGACCGGTCGGCAACCGCCGCTTTCGCTTCTTCGTTGGAGACATAGGGCATGGTCGGTCAGTCCCCTTACGGCCGGCCAACCCGCAAACGCGGGTCGATGAAGAAATAGAGCATGTCGACAATGAAGTTGATTGCGACAAAGAGGAACGCTGTCAGCAGCAAATAGGCCGACATGATCGGGATATCGACGTTTTGAACCGCCTGCAGGAACATCAGTCCCATGCCGGGCCACTGAAACACCGTCTCGGTAATGGTTGCAAAGGCGATGATCGCGCCAAGTTGCAGGCCGGTGATGGTGATCACAGGTACAAGGGTGTTCTTCAGCGCGTGCCGGAAATGGACCAGCCTGTCCGGCAAGCCGCGCGCTCTGGCAAATTTGATGTAGTCAGTGCGGATAACTTCCAGCATTTCTGCGCGGATAAGGCGCATGATCAGCGTCATCTGATAGAGGCCCAGCGTGATGGATGGCAAAATCAACGCTTTGAGACCTGAAACGGTCAGAAATCCGGTTGTCCACCAGGAACCTATCTGGACGGTCTCGCCGCGCCCGAAACTCGGCAGCCATTGAAGCGTCACGGAAAACAAGAAGATCAGCAATATGCCGATAAAGAAGGTCGGTAACGATATGCCGACCAGGGACACAGACAGGAACAATTTCGAAATGGGCGACTCTCGGTTCAGACCGGCATAAATTCCCATTGGAATACCGACAATCAAAGCAAATAAGGCCGAGGTCAGACTGAGTTCAAGCGTCGCCGGAATGCGTTTGGCAAAGAGCTCAGACACCGGCTGACGGAACTGGTAGGAGGTGCCGAAATCAAACCGGGCTGCTTTGGTGATGAAGCGATAGAACTGAACCGCAATCGGGTCGTTCAGACCAAGCCTTTCCCTCAAGGCTTCCCGTTCTTCGATTGACGTTTCGATCCCGACCATCTGATTGATGGGGTCTCCGACGAAACGGAACATGGTGAAGGCCAGCAGTGCGACCACCAGCATGACAATCACCGCCTGAAGCAAACGGCGCGTTGCAAAACCAATCATTGCGGCTCTTTGGGTTCAGATAGGAAAAAACGCTCCCGGCTGTGCCGGGAGCGCGCGTTGGCAGTGGCCGATCAGTTCTTGGTCACAAAGCGGAACTTGAACTGGTTGTCGGCCCGCTGAACCAGCTCGACATTGTCAGCAACACCCCAGGCAAGGCCCTGCTGGTGAAGCGGAATGTAATACGCGTTGTCGTGGCTGATCTGGTAAGCGTTTTCAATCAGGCCATCGCGTTTTTCCGGATCGACTTCCACAAGGATTTCCTTGGTCAGGCTGTCGATTTTCTCGTCGCAGAAACCGCCGAGGTTGAAGGGAGAGCCAGTTCCGGCTTCATCACGGCAGTTCATCAGGTTGGAAAGTACGTTCCAGCTGTCGAGAGAACCAGGTGTCCAACCCAGCAGATAGAACGACGTGTCGAAATTGCCTGATGCCAGCACCTTGGCAAAGTACTTTGCCTTCGGCTGTGCGTTCAGATCAACTTTCACACCGATGCGCGCCAGCATGGCGGCCACTGCCTGACAGATTGCTTCATCGTTGACGTAACGATCATTCGGGCAATCCATGCCAACCGTAAAGCCGTCTGCGTAGCCTGCCTCTGCAAGAAGAGCCTTCGCGGCTTCCGGATCATAGGGATACCGCTCGAATGCACCCGCCTTTGAGAAAAGGAACGGAGAAATCATGATTGCCGACGGTGTCGACAGATCCCGCATGACCTTCTTCTTGATGCCTTCAATATCGATTGCCTGATAGAACGCTTTGCGCACCTTGGCATCTTTGAACGGGTTCTTGCCCTTGACGTCCGAATAGAGCAGCTCGTCACGCATCTGATCCATGCCGAGGAAGATCGTGCGCAATTCGGGACCGGTCAGTGCAACGGTACCAGCGTTGTCATTGATCCGCTTGATGTCCTGAACCGGGATCGGATACACCATGTCCAATTCGCCGGACAATAGGGCGGCAACCCGGGTCGCGTCAGATGAAATCGGTGTAAATTCGACCGTATCGAGATTGTGTGTCGGAGTATCCCACCAACCGTCGTTTTTCTCATAAACCGTTTTCACACCAGCTTCATGGCTGGCAACCTTGAAGGGACCAGTGCCGTTGGCATTGAGAGCTGCGAAATTTGCCGTGGAATCGGAAGCCGAGGTCACCTTGACCGCGTCGTTCTCAACCGTCCACTCCTTGTCCATGATGTAGAAGGTGTCCCATTCGTAATGCAGGATGGGATTTGGACCTGAAAGAACGAAATCGACCGTGTGGTCGTCCACAATCTCGACTTTGGCGTCGGCTGGAACACGGGTCGTCAGATCAGACCCCTCTGACTGAACACGCTCGACCGAAAATGCCACGTCTTCCGCCGTGAAATCATTGCCGTTGTGGAATTTCACGTCTTTGCGCAAATAGAAGCGCCAACGGTTCGGTTCCACAATCTCCCAACGTTCGGCCAGCGCCGGCTCGATGGCCAGATCCGAACCCCTGCGTGTCAAACCTTCATAGACATTGCCAAGCGACGACAATGTGAATGTTTCGTTCAAAGTATAAGGATCCAGGTTGTTCAAGGTGCCCTGAAACGCAAACTTGAGTGTTTCAGCCTGCACGGCCGAACCTGCTCCTGCCGTCAGCAATGCTGCGGCGGCCACGATTGATTTGGTTTTCATTTTCCCCTCTTTTTCTTCCGAAAGCCGGAATTCACAGATGCACGGCTACTGGTTTCAGTATTGTCCGCACGCCTGAATTGACTGAACTATGACACTGTAACTGTCTGTGTTCAAACCTGTTTGGGCAGGAAATTACGTCATCTCTCCTGCGAGCCTGTCCAGAAAGGCCGAACAACGATCGAGTTCGGCCAATTCAATATACTCGTCGGGCTGATGCGCCTGATCGATCGACCCCGGACCACAGACCACTGTCGACAGTCCGTGTTCCTGAAAAATTCCGCCCTCCGTGGCGTAGACCACGACATGCCGCGCGTTGTCGCCTGTCAACCGTCGCACTGTCCGTTCCGCCAAACCGTCGTCTTCCTCTGTCAACCCTGGAACATTGGCGATCACCTCGATATTGATCCGGCAGTTTTCAGAGATAGCCTGCATTCCCGGCAGGACCTCGGTCTCAATAAAACTGCGATACGCATTCAGCCAGTTTTCAGCATTGTCACCCGGAAGCAGCCGGATATCGGTTATAAACTCGCAGCGTTCCGCGGTAATATTGTGCGCCTCACCACCAGCGATCTGTCCACAGTGCAGCGTTGTAAAAGGAGGTTCAAAAGGACACTCGGGATCTGCCGCCGCCTTGTTTTCGGCCGTCTTGGCATCCATCCAGGAGATCAATCGAGCTGCCGTGGAAATCGCCGATACGCCGCGATGAAGCTGGCTGGAATGAACTGGATACCCCTGGATACTGGTTTTGAAAACCACAATCCCCTTATGACCCGTAACGACTTTCATATTTGTCGGCTCGCCGACGACAACGAGATCGGGTCGCGATCCCCTGGACAGGAGATCTCGAATAAGGGGTGGTGCACCGAGGCAACCAACTTCCTCATCATAAGAAAGCGCAATGTGTATCGGACTTTTGAGTTCCGTTGCCAGAAAGTCGGGCACCTTTGCAAGAACCGTCGCGGCAAATCCCTTCATGTCCGCTGAGCCCCGGCCAAAAAGCCGGTCACCATCCACCCAGGCCGCAAAGGGATCCTTCGACCAGGCCTGACCCTGCACCGGCACCACATCCGTATGGGCGGATAGAACCACACCGCCATCCCGCTCGGGACCTATGGTGGCATGGAGCGCTGCCTTTTGACCGGTATCGTCTGGCACCCGTGTCGACGAAACACCATGGCTTTCCAGATAGTCTTCGACAAAGGCAATCAAACCAAGATTGCTTTGATCGGACACGGTGTTAAAGGAGATCAGCTTCTCCAGCATCTCCCGCGGCGTATAGATACGGCTCACGTAACCTCCGGTTTGTCGTCAGGCGTCGGTGGGAGCATCCCCCGGCAATCTCAGTCCATCTAAACTTTTCATAGCAAAGATCTGCAAGGGAATTTCCTTGCCTCTGAGCTTGATTTCCGCTGTTTCTGCACCGGTAATGCCAGCTTCCGCAGCGTCGACAACGGCTTTCGAGACGACCAGAAAACTGCCATGATCCTTGTTTGCAGTCTCCAAGCGGCTTGCCGTGTTCACAACATCACCAAGCGCGGTCAAGCCACCAGCTGAACCGGCCGAACCGATGCGACCCAAAATAGCCGGCCCGAGATGAAGTCCGATGCCCAGCCTGATCGGGTCATGAAACTGCGGCCCCTTTTCGGAATCCAGCGATTGCATCACCGCTTCTATGCGCCTTGCTGCACGCAGGGCCTGGCAAGCGCCCGTTTGCGGTCCGGTATCCATGCCGAAGATTGCCATGATGCCATCGCCGATGAACTTGTCGACATAACCGCCTTCGGCACGGATGGCTGAAGACGCCTGGTCGAGGTACTCGTTCAGAAGATGCACAACGTCATAGGCCAGCTGGGATTCTGTAATGCCGGTGAAGTTGCGCAGGTCCACAAACATGACCGCGACTTCCTGTTCGACGCCCCAGTAATAGGCATCCTGAAGGTTTTCGCCACTTGTGCCTTTGGCTTTGACCGGAACCAGAGGCTGCACCGAAATGTTCTTCTGTGGCCGGACTTGGCATGCCAGCCTCACATCTTCGTTTGCGCCGATCCTTGCAAGAACGGATGCCTCAGCGTCACTTGGCTGGCCAAGGGCTGTCGCCCCCCCCAGCACCTTGACCCGGCAGGTGGAACAGCGCGCCCGTCCTCCGCAAACGGAGGCAATCGGGATATCATTCATGCGGCTGATTTCAAGGAGCGTTGCACCCGGTTGTGCCTTGATGGAAAGTCCACCGGGAAAGTCGATCGAGAGGTTCCGCGCCCTCAAGCTGAAAAGATAGCGGATCAGGATCGCCAGCAGACTTACGGCAATCAGTCCTAAGGCAACGGAGCGAATTTGCACAATCGCCTCTCGGGCCCAGAGCTGCTGTTCTTCGGTGATCTTGACAGCGATGTCCTGGGTCAGGGCCAGACGACGCGCCGCTTCAATCCATCCCCAGATCGAGGCAACCGGCAAAGCAACCGCAAAAACGGCAATTGCGGGCATCACACGAGAATAAAACGGATAAAGCCTTAGCCAGAAATGCAATCCCAGCATTGAATGGATCCAGACAATCAGCAACAGGATTGACTGCCCAAGAGCGTGATTGGGCCAAAGTATTGTGAGCATTTGCGAATAGGTCGGAGAAAAGTCAAATGCGTTTGCAAGGCCCATGGTTGTCGTGATGTGCGGTATCAGCAGCCATGGAATATAAAGGCCGAGCGTGAGTTGCACGAACTCCCAGCGCGACATCTTCAACGTCCGTCTTTTGCTTGTCCGCCACAAGGCAAGGCCGACATGTGTGAGCGCAGCGATGCTGAGTACACTTTCGCCAAGCACACTGCGCCAGACCCAGTAGTGCCAGAAAGACGCCTTGTTCATCACATCAAATGAGACAATACCGAGGGCATGATTGATGAAGTGGCTCAGGCAAAAGGCAAAAAGGATCAAACCACTCCACAGCTGCAAGCGTTGTGGCCAGGTACCCGATCCCGGCGTAGCGGCATTTTTGGGGTCTTGCGCGTTTTCGGAAACAGATGTTGTTCCGGGAACGGTCATCGTGCCGTAACGTCCTCTCCGCTTGATAGTCTCGATCCAAAAAAGCGCAGGCAAGGCGCCAGATTACTTCGCGTCTAAAGATCAGTGACCCGAGAGTCAGGTTCGGTCAAGCCGGATAGTGGAAAGAATTCAGCAACAAACGTTGCCCTCTTGAAACGCGCTTCTTTAACGGCAAGTGTCCTGCAGGACGAATATACAGGGACGCCAATTCATGAAGCTATACGGAATCAAGAACTGCGACACGGTCAAAAAAGCGCGGAAATTTCTGGAAGAAGCCGGGGTTTCCTATGATTTCCACGACTACAAGAAAGATGGTGTGGATGCGGACAAACTCGCCAAATTTGTCGGTGAGTTTGGCTGGGACTCGATCTTGAACAAGCGAGGAACCACTTGGCGCCGCCTTGATGAGGCAACCCAGGAAGGCGTGACAGACGCCAAGAGCGCACTCGATGTCATGATCGAGCACCCATCAGTCATCAAGCGACCGATTGTTGAAGGCGAAGCGAAGAACTTTGTCGGATTTGACCCCGTGGCCTGGGAAATGGCCCTCGAACTCGGCGAACTGAAGTAGCTGCCAAGTTTACCAGGTGCGGCGTGGACCGGTGTCGATGTGATAGTGACCGGAAGAATAGTGCTTGTAACCGCCGACTTCCCTTTGCGATTTCAGGAATGCAATAACCGAAGACGGGTTTCCGGCCACTGAAAAATCAACGGCCTGACAATTCAGGTGGTAGGAATCCTTCGCGCCGCCCTTCCACCAGTTTTCCAGCCACCACCGCTTGGTGGAATGAACCGTGACCTTGCCATACCGTTTGGCAACGCGATTCAGCACCTTTTTGAGCTTGCGCGGAACACACCAGGCGGTGTCGTTGTAGTTGATCGAATTGTGGGAGGCCGTCATCCAGCCCATGCCGGAGACACCCGCGACGGTGCCGCAACCTGCTAGAGCGGTGATCAATCCGAGAAAAACTGTCCAAGCTAAGACGCGCTGACGCATAACTGGCGGGCCCTGTCGATTATCGGTTGCAATACACTCCCCGCACCAAGGTCCCGGAATTTGATTAAAATTTGAATGAAAAACGTGGTTAACAAAGATAAGAAACAAATGTTTCAGGATTCGGCAATTTCTGATACAAATGTCACAAAGCCGCCTGCCATGATATCTGACCCTCCTTCCGGAAATTGAATTATGTCCCATGTTTTTCCCCGCCATACCAAAGCCAATCCACCCGTCGCCACTCAAGGCGATGGCTGCTATATCATTGATAAAAATGGGAAAAAGTACTTTGACGGATCCGGCGGTGCGGCGGTTTCCTGCCTCGGTCACAGCGATCCGGACGTAACGCGAGCAATCAAGGCGCAGGTCGATCAAATCGCCTTCGCTCACACGGGCTTCTTCACCTCCGAACCTGCAGAGGATCTCGCGAACCACCTGATCGAAGCGGCTCCTGGAAGCCTCGACCGGGTTTATTTCGTTTCTGGCGGATCTGAGGCGATGGAAGCCGCCCTGAAGTTAGCGCGGCAGTACTTTCTGGAAAAAGGCGAAACCTCTCGGCACCGTGTCATCGCGCGTCGTCAAAGTTATCACGGCAACACCCTGGGTGCGCTCGCAACAGGCGGTAACCAGTGGCGGAGAGAGCCATTTGCACCGCTGATGATCGAAACGTCGCATATTTCGGCCTGCTACGAATATCGGGGTCGTCGGGATGACGAAACGGCTTTTGACTATGGTCAGCGCGTTGCCAATGAGTTGGAGACGGAAATCGAACGTCTCGGTCCGGAAAATGTCATGGCCTTCGTTGCAGAGCCGGTCGTCGGGGCGACTGCTGGCGCCGTGCCGCCGGTCGAGGGCTATTTCAAGCGCATCCGCGAGATCTGTGATCAACACGGTGTTCTTCTGATCCTGGACGAAGTCATGTGCGGAATGGGTCGGACCGGAACGCTTTTCGCATGCGAGCAAGATGATGTGGCCCCTGACATCTTGTGCATCGCCAAAGGCCTTGGAGCCGGTTACCAGCCTATTGGAGCGATGCTGTGCACGAGCGCAATCTACAAAGCCATTGAGGAAGGCTCAGGTTTCTTTCAGCACGGACACACCTATATCGGCCATCCAACAGCCTGTGCGGCGGCTTTGGCCGTATTCAAAAAACTGCAGGGCGGCATTGCTGATCAAGTCATGCCGATGGGCAGCAAGCTGGACGCAGCGCTCAAAGACGCCTTCGGCCAGCATGCCAACGTGGGTGACATTCGCGGGCGAGGCCTTTTCCGTGGTCTGGAAATCGTCGAGGACCGTGGCACCAAATCTCCCTTTGCACCGGCGCGAGGTATCAACAAAGCGCTGAAGAAAGCCGCTTTCGAAGCCGGTCTCATTTGCTATCCGATGGGTGGAACCGTTGACGGAGTTCAGGGCGACCATGTGCTTCTGGCGCCTCCATTCATCATGAGTGACGCTCAGGTGGACGAAGTCACCGACAAACTGAACCAGGCGTTCAAAGCAGTCTTTTGAAAAATGAAACTGAAAACCTCTTGCAACGCGCTGCCGCTGATCATGGCAGCGCCAAACGGTGCTCGTCGCACAAAAAGAGATCATCCGGCGTTGCCGGTCACAATTGCGGAAACCGTTGCGGCAGCCAAAAGCTGCTTTGAGGAAGGCGCTGGTGCAATTCACGCCCACGTCCGCAGGCCGGATGGCACTCATGTTCTGGATGCCGGGCTCTACCGCGAGCTGCTCGCGGAAATGCGCCTCTCTGTCCCAAGGATGCGGGTCCAAATTACGACAGAAGCAGCAGGGATTTATGACGACAAGGCCCAGCGCGACCTTGTCGATGATCTCAAGCCAAGCTGGGTTTCGATTGCGGTGACTGAAATGGTTCCGCACGAAGCTGGTGCAACGGTGCGGGCATTCTATGAAAGAACCCGTGCCAATGGGACGACGATCCAGCACATTCTCTATCACGCGGAGGACCTGGTTCGTTTTTTCGAACTCGTGAAGGACGGCACCATTCCAGGTAAACGGCACCAGCTGCTTTTTGTCCTTGGCCGATACGCCGGCGACCAGGAAAGTACCCCGTCAGATTTGACGCCGTACCTGAACACACTTGAAACGCACCCTGCAGATCTGGAACTTGATTGGGCCGTATGTGCCTTTGGTCATCAGGAAACCGATTGTTTGGTCTCGGCAATCAGGAATGGCGGCAAGGCACGCATCGGCCTTGAGAACGGGCTTTGGAACCGAGATGGCCTGCTGGCCGAGAACAATGCCGATCGGGTGCGTGATCTCGTGCACGCGCTTGAGAATGAGCACTGGTTCGAGCCGGAAGAACTCCGACCCGAACAGGCAGGACTTTAGGCTATCAGGTGACGTTGAACGCCGCGATCGCAGCCATATTGACGATGTCGCTGTCTTTCGCGCCAATCGGCAGGATCTGGATTGGCTTGTCGAAACCAACCAGAAGCGGACCGATCACCGTGGCACCGCCCAGCTCCTGAAGCATCTTTGTTGAAATCGATGCGGAGTGGAACGCCGGCATGACCAGCACATTGGCCGGGCCGGACAGGCGACAGAATGGATAGGCTGCCATGCGTTCCATGTTGAGCGCGACGTCGGCAGCCATATCGCCGTCATATTCAAAATCAACGCGGCGGCGATCGAGTATCTTCACGGCCTCGATGACTTTTTCAGAGCGTTCTCCACGCGGATGGCCGAAGGTCGAGTAAGCGAGCATAGCCACTTTTGGTTCATATCCGAGCTTACGAGCAACATGCGCCGCTTCTTCCGCGATATCGGCCAATTCTTCTGAATTTGGCATATCGATCACTGCCGTATCTGCGATCAGGACCGTCCGACCCCGAACCAGTGCAAGCGTCACACCGATCACCCGGTGACCCGGCTTCGGATCGATTGTTGCCTTCACCGTGTCGAGGGCAACGGAATAATTCCGGGTGAGGCCGGTTACCATGGCGTCAGCATCACCCCGCGCCACCATGATCGCTCCCCAGTAGTTGCGGTCGTTGTTGACCATGCGCTGACAGTCGCGCAACAGATATCCTTTGCGCTGCAAGCGACCGTAAAGATACTGGGCATAATCCGCATTCCGGTCGGAAAGCCGCGCGTTCTGGATCGAAACACCCGATTTGTTGAGGTCGATCCCTGCTTGATCTGCCACATTTTTAATCTCGTCTTCGCGACCGATAAGGATCGCTTCTCCAAGACCCTGCGACACGAAACTGGCGGCAGCACGGATCACCGGCTCCTCTTCGCCTTCAGCAAATACAACACGTTTCGGCTGCTGGCGAACCTTCGAGAAGATGCGTTGCAACGTTCCGGCAACAGGATCGCGGCGGGCAGAAAGCTGGTGCTTGTAGGCCTCCATATCGACAATCGGGCGTCTGGCGACACCTGAATCCATAGCTGCCTGCGCCACAGCGGGCGGAATTGCGTGAATGAGACGTGGATCGAAGGGAACGGGGATAATGTATTCAGGTCCAAATTTCGGGCGATTGCCACGATATGCCGCCGCGACTTCGTCCGGCACCTCTTCGCGAGCAAGATCCGCCAACGCATGGGCGCAGGCAACCTTCATCTCATCGTTGATAGTCGTTGCCTGAACATCGAGCGCACCTCTGAAAATATAAGGAAACCCGAGCACGTTGTTGACCTGGTTCGGATAGTCGGAGCGACCCGTTGCAACGATGGCGTCGTCCCTGACAGCCGCAGCTTCTTCCGGTGTGATTTCCGGGTCCGGGTTGGCCATGGCGAAGATGACCGGGTTGGGCGCCATGACCCTGAGCATATCCGGGGTCAGAGCCCCTTTAACGGAAACACCGAAGAAAACGTCAGCACCTTTTAGCGCGTCGTACAGCGACCGGGCATCCGTCTCGATGGCATGTGCCGATTTCCATTGGTTCATGCCCTCGGCACGGCCTTTGTAAATGACGCCCTTTGTATCGCACAGGGTCACATTTTCATGCGGAATGCCCATGGCCTTGACCAGCTCGATGCAGGCAATGCCTGCGGCGCCGGCACCGTTGCAGACCACCTTGGTGTTTTTCATGTCCCGGCCGGTCAGATGCAGAGCATTGATGAGGCCAGCGGCGGCAATGATCGCCGTTCCATGCTGATCGTCATGGAATACCGGTATATCCATCAGTTCTCGAAGCCGCTGTTCGATGATGAAGCAGTCTGGCGCTTTGATGTCCTCAAGGTTGATGCCACCAAAAGACGGACCGAGGTAGCGGACCGAGTTGATGAACTCCTCCACTTCGCCCGTTTCCACTTCGAGGTCGATGGAATCGACATCTGCAAAGCGCTTGAAGAGAACGGATTTGCCCTCCATCACGGGCTTTGACGCCAACGCGCCCAGATTGCCAAGTCCCAAGATCGCCGAACCATTTGAGATGACTGCGACCAGATTGCCCTTGGTGGTGTAGTCATAGGCGCGGCTCGGGTCATCCGCGATGGCGAGCACCGGCACGGCCACGCCAGGGGAATAGGCCAGGGAAAGGTCACGCTGGGTTGCCATGGGCTTGGTCGGCGTGATTTCCAGTTTTCCGGGCCGACCTTCCTGATGGAATTGCAGCGCTTCCTGATCAGTGAAGCTGATGTTTGTTTTCGACGACTTTTTTTCAGCGGACATGACGCGGGCGGTTCCTCTCCGTGATGCGCGGGCACGCGTTTGCGGGTCGAAACTGACCCTTGGGCGGGTCTTCGACCTTATCCCCTGGAAAATGAAGCCTCAAGCCAAGATGCCTTACGCCCTTGGTGGAATGGGAGGCGAGGTTTGCTAGGTATCGGACATGAGTGGGATGAGCGCACAAAAACCGGTTCAGGCCGATGGCAAAGTCACGCCAATGATGGCCCAGTTCCTGGAGATCAAGGCCGCCAATCCGGATAGCCTGCTGTTCTACCGGATGGGTGATTTCTACGAGCTTTTTTTCGAAGACGCCGAAATTGCTTCGACCGCCTTGGGCATCACACTGACCAAACGTGGCAAGCACCAAGGTGACGACATTCCAATGTGCGGTGTACCCGTACATGCCGCCGACGACTACCTGCAGAAGCTGATCGCCAAGGGGTTCCGCGTCTCCGTATGCGAACAGACCGAGGACCCCGCCGAAGCCAAGAAACGAGGATCGAAATCCGTTGTCCGACGGGACGTGGTTCGGCTTGTTACCCCGGGAACGTTGACCGAGGAACGGCTTCTTGATGCAGGTTCGAACAATTTCCTGATGGCCCTGACCCGGCTGAAGGGAGGGTCACTGGACGGCACCGCGGTTTACGGCCTTGCGTGGATCGACATGTCGACCGGTTCCTTTCAAGTATCGGAGACAGATCAGCAACGTCTTGCAGCCGATCTGGCGCAAGTTTCGCCACGCGAACTGATCCTGGCAGACAACCTGCTGCAAGAAAGCGAGTTGCGGCTTCTTACCGAACAGGCAGGCGGCGCGCTGTCACCTGTGCCGCGCGCTTTTTTCGATAGTTCGACCGCTGTGGATCGCCTGGCGCATTATTTCGGGGTCAAGACGCTCGATGGATTTGGCACATTCAGCCGTGCCGAACTGTCTGCTGCTGCCGGGATTCTGTCCTATATTGAAAAAACCCAATTGGGTGAACGGCCACCGCTGGACCCGCCAATGCGCGAAGCAGGCGCTGGCCGCATGCTGATCGACCCGGCAACACGCGCCAATCTTGAACTGTCGCGCACGCTTTCAGGCGAAAAACAGGGCTCTTTGCTTGCCACCATCGACCGGACCGTTACAGGCAGCGGCTCCCGCCTGCTTGCCAGCCGCCTGGCAGGTCCGCTGGTCAACGTCTCAGCGATCCAACAACGCCACGACGCGGTCGAGCACTTTCTCGAAAATGAAATTATGCGAGAAGGACTGCGCCAGACATTAAAAGGCGCACCGGATATGGCCAGAGCGCTCTCACGCATTGCGCTCAACCGTGGCGGTCCCCGCGATATTCTGTCAGTGGCACAGGGCTTGGCATCAGCACGTGCCGTTCTGGACCAGACCGGGCATTCAACCGACGACATTCCGGCGGAGGTCGCCGCCGCTCGCGCTAGTCTGGAACAGGCTCCACATGAGCTTGGTGCCGAGTTGGTTCGTGCGATCAAGGAAGATCCGCCCTTGTTGAAGCGGGACGGCAGCTTTATCGCGACCGGATACAATGCCGACCTTGACGAATTAAGGTCATTGCGCGACGAAAGCCGCAAGGTGATTGCAAAGCTGCAGGCCGATTACTCAGAAGAACTCGGTCTCCGGTCCCTCAAGATCAAACACAACAACGTGCTTGGCTGGTTCATCGAGGCACCTACCGCGCAAACAGAACAGCTGACGGCAGACCCTGGCCGTTTCATTCACCGCCAAACCATGGCAGGTGCAATGCGCTTCACGACCACCGAGTTGGCGGATCTGGAATCCAAGATTGCCAGTGCCGGCGAGCGTTCTCTTGCCATCGAGCTGGATATTTTCGAGCGATTGGCGGCTGCAATTATCAATGCGGGTGACACGATCAAGGCGGCTGCGCACGGCCTCGGCATACTGGATGTCACCGCAGCGCTTGCAAAACTTGCCCAGGAAGAAAACTACGTTCGCCCATCGGTCGATGAGAGCCGTGCCTTTGACATCAAGGGCGGCCGACATCCGGTCGTTGAGCTGGCCCTTAAAAAGTCCGCTGGAGACAGTTTTGTCGCCAACGATTCCAATCTAGGGCCTGATCAGGACGAAGATATCGGCCACATATGGCTGATCACTGGTCCGAACATGGCTGGTAAGTCGACGTATTTGCGCCAAAATGCGCTGATCGCCGTTCTTGCTCAAATGGGTGCCTTTGTACCGGCTACCGCCGCACATATCGGTGTCGTCGACCGTTTGTTTTCAAGGGTTGGGGCCGCCGATGATCTTGCCAGAGGCAGATCGACCTTCATGGTGGAAATGGTTGAAACCGCAGCCATTCTCAATCAGGCCGGTGACCGCTCGCTGGTCATACTGGACGAAATCGGGCGCGGCACAGCAACGTTCGACGGACTGTCGATTGCCTGGGCGACAATCGAGCACCTTCACGAGGTCAACAAGTCGCGTGCCCTTTTCGCGACCCATTATCACGAGTTGACGGCGCTGTCGGCAAAGCTCGAACGTCTGTCCAACTCAACGGTCTCGGTGAAGGAATGGAAGGGCGATGTCATATTCCTGCACGAAATCGTGCCCGGAGCAGCTGACAGGTCCTACGGGATTCAGGTTGCAAAACTTGCGGGATTGCCGGGGAAAGTGGTCGAGCGATCCAGGCAAGTGCTCAGCCAACTGGAAGAGCAGGACAGGCGGTCACCTGCCGAAAGCCTGATTGAAGAATTGCCGCTCTTTGCCAGTATTACGACGCCCGCGCCAACCGTCGCCGGAGGCTTTGCAGAAGAAGATCCGCTTGACGATGCCTTGCAGGAAATCGATCCGGACGACATGACCCCCCGTGAAGCCCTTGAAGCCCTATACCGACTGAAAGCCTTGCGGGCACACAAAGGCACGGATTGACAGCCCCGAACGGAAAAAGGTGACGGCCAAAGCGAACTGAACTAATCTGTACAACCTTCGCAAGAATACCGTTCGTCCGGCCCAATTTCATGATTTCATTTCCGCAGCTACCCCGTCAGGTGGTGCTGATACTAATGCTGCAGTTCACCAACAGCCTTGGTGTCTCATCTCTCATTCCCTTGATGAGTTTCTTCATTGTCG
The DNA here is from genome assembly GCF_009363435.1 of Labrenzia sp. THAF82. Lineage (GTDB taxonomy): Bacteria > Pseudomonadota > Alphaproteobacteria > Rhizobiales > Stappiaceae > Roseibium > Roseibium porphyridii. The sequence goes on from NZ_CP045354.1 coordinate 318,835, forward strand.
AGGGGCTCGGATCCGAGCCCTGGCAAGTTGGGCTCTACACCGGCTTGCTCATGCCCATGACGCTTGTCGCCAATCGTTGGGCGGGGGAACGGCTCGACCAGGGCTATCGGGTTAAACGGTTGTTGCTGATATCCGTATGCGCCTTTGTACTTGTGACAGCCCTCCTAACGCAGGTCACCAGCCTCTTGATGCTGATCCTGCTCATCGCTCCGCTCATGAGCCTGACCAACATGGGTGGCGGCACCATCTTTACGTTTTGCCGCGTCTATTCAGAACGCCAGGGTCTCGACATTACGCGCATCAACTCGTGGCTTCGCATGACGGTTTCGCTCGCATGGATGATTGGCCCAGCCGTTTCCTTCACGCTTGTCTCCCAATTCGGGTTTTCGTCCGCATTTATGGCGGCGTTTGTCGTGTCCCTTTTCTATCTGTTGCTTTGGGCGACCGTGGTGCCAAGGTCCTTTAGGTCGAAGCGAAAACCGGAATCTGAAGGCCAGAACGATCCAATCAACTGGAAACTGTTGGTCGCCGGGCTGATCTGTCTCGGATTTGTCATCACCAACTCACTTTTCGTCTCGGCCATGCCATTGTTTTTTGTTCAGGAAACCGGTCTTCCAGGTGCGACCCCTGGCCTTTCCTTGTCGATCAAATGTGTGGTCGAGATCTTTGTTATCTTCGGCTCGGTACATGTGGCAGAGCGGATCGGCACCAGACAGGTTCTGCTTCTGGCTGCCTGCCTTGCGGCAACCAGCATGGTCCTGTTCGCACAGGTCACGGAGATTTGGCACGTGATCGTAGTTTCAATTCTTGAAGGCACGTATTACGGCTTGTTTGCCGGTATTTCGATCACCTTCGTCCAGAGTTTCGCACCGGATCGGCCGGGCCGCGCGACAGCTGTCTATATGAACAGCCTGTTTCTTGGCGGCATGATAGGCAGCGTTTCCATGGGTTTCATCGCCAGTGCAGGTGATTTCAAGACCGTGCTCTATGTTGCTGCAGGAAGCGCTCTGCTCGCTCTATTGGTGCTGATTGCAACGCTCAAGGTTCAGCCGACACCCGTTGAAGAGCGCATTTGAACCCCTCTTTCAGACGCCGCCTGATTTGGCGACGGTCAACGCATTGGCCATGGCACCGGCAAAACTGGTTCGGTCATCCGGGTTGAGAAAGTTTCCGAGATCAACAGTCTCGCCGCGGCTGTTCAGCTGAATTTTTACGACACCCTCGTCTTCAATCCTGTCAACGCTCAGCCGCACCCAGAATGGATTGAAACGATATTCCTGGTAGCGGTTGCCCGGACCAACTTTACGGATCGCAATTTCGTTGCGCGAAACGACAACCTCTTCAAAAGCACGGGCCGAGCGGTAATTCATACGGAACGCAAACCAGAGAATGGCAATATCCAGACCGAAAAACCCGAAGACAGGCCAAGCACCTATCCGCCAGAACAAAACACCCGCAACGAAGCAGACAAGGCCAAAAACGACCATAAGGATCATGAACCCTTTTGGACCAAGCGACCGATGAGGGGTGAGCACGGCAGTGAAAAACGGCCGATCCATCTCCTCAAAATCCGCGTTGCCGTCGGTTTTCGGATTGTTCTTGCTCATAGAGCGAGATTATAGAGAGGTTATGACGCAAGCAAAGAGTTCAAGCGCCCGAAAAAGCGGCAGCAAGGCAGCCAAGATGGCGAAGCAGAGCAAAAAGTCGCCATCAGTCGACAACCCGGGCAAGGTCTTGAAGCGCTCTCGCTATACCAAAGCGGAGACCTTCGCGATCTTCAAACGGTTCCATACCGACAATCCCGAACCTCAAGGGGAACTGGATTACGTCAATGCCTATACGTTGCTCGTTGCCGTCGTGCTTTCCGCGCAGGCAACGGATGTCGGCGTCAATCGTGCAACCAGAAACCTGTTTCAAATTGCTGATACGCCCGAAAAGATGGTGGCGCTTGGAGAAGACAAGGTTCGCGAAGAGATCCGGACAATCGGTCTTTACAAGAACAAGGCGAAAAACGTCATACTCCTGTCTGAGCAATTGATCCGCGATCATGGCGGCGTCGTTCCTGAAGATCGCGAAGCTCTGGAGTTGCTTCCAGGCGTTGGCCGAAAGACCGCGAACGTCGTTCTGAACATCTTCTTTGGGCACCCAACCATTGCGGTCGATACACATTTATTTCGCTTGGGCAACCGGATCGGACTGGCACCCGGCAAGACACCACTTGATGTTGAAAAGGCCATGGAAAGGGCGGTACCGCAGGAATTCGCGCTTCATGCTCATCATTGGCTAATTCTGCATGGTCGATATATCTGCAAGGCTCGCAAACCCGAATGTCGGCGATGCGTCATCTACGACTTGTGCAAGAGCCCGGAAAGGGAAGTGTTCGATTCCATACCGGAAATTGCCGTGCGCACCCGCGCGCTGGCCGAGAAGGATAACAGCTCTTGAAATTTCCCGCTGGTTCCCTGCCGGAATGCGACCGGCTGAATTTCAGATTGCCATCGTTGGAAGATGCGGCCTTTTATCTGAAACTGATGAAGGATCCTGACTACATCCGTTTCATAGCTGATAACGGTATCACTTCTGAAGAAGAAGCCAGGGCGTACATACAGGACAAGCCCCTGGCACGATTTGCTCAATTCAATGTGGGGCTGTGGGTCGTCGAGGTGAAAGAAACCGGCCAACCGGCTGGCGTCTGCGGATTGGTCGTGCGGGACGAACTGGAATATCCAGATCTCGGATATGCCTTTCTGGAGGAATTCAGAGGGCAAGGCATTGCACGTGAAGCAGCACAGGCCGTTCTTGAACACTCATGCCAGAAGCTGAAGATCGAGACGCTCTGTGCGATCACGGCTCCAGACAACAAAAGATCTTCCGACCTTTTGAAAAAGATCGGCTTCAAAGGCCAGGGCCAACGCTTATTGAATGAGATAGGCGAAACGTCCGACTATTTTGTCTGTGAACTTGGTAGCACACAGACCAACATGTCGTAGTCAGCGTTTTTCGCGCACGCGCACCACGACTTCGACGCGCACAACTTCCATGCCTTCCGGGGCGATGGGAAGCTTGTCGATACCGACGCCTTCGCCTGGAATATCGATCACCCGGTTTTCGCCTTCGATGAAGAAGTGATGATGGTCGGAGGTGTTGGTGTCGAAATATGTCTTGTTGCCGTCGATCGCGACTTCGCGCAAAAGTCCGGCTTCGGTGAACTGGTGCAGCGTGTTGTAAACCGTCGCCAGTGACACCGGCACATCTGCTGCGACGGCTTCTTCATGAAGCAACTCTGCAGAAATGTGCCTGTCTCCACGGGAATAGAGAAGTTCCGCGAGGGAGACACGTTGACGCGTTGGCCGCAATCCGGCACTTCGCAGCATGTCGGTGACATTTTTACCGGCAGATACGCTTGCGATATGTGTCGTCATTCCCATCCGGTCCAAGTCTAAAACTTTGTTTTCAAACGACAATTTGGTAGTCTTTCCGTGAGATACCAACAGCCGTTTCCCTCAGCATTGGCCTATATCTGCCATTTCTTGTACCTAATATGCAAGTTTTAAACGCCAATGCATCTTATTCCGAGATCTATTTATCTGTTTGTGACAGCACGAAATCATGACAACCAGCTAGAAAAAACAAAGTCATTTGGCTCAACTGACATCTTTCAGTCATGGTTCCCCTGTGTTAGGAAGGCGCCTCAAATACACGAAAAATGACTCAATCCCGCCTCAGGGAGCCCGGGGCAGGAAACAAAAAGACGGATCTTGAATGACCGAGCGCCGCTCCAGCTACGACTATGAAGCTCTTCTCGCCTGCGGCCGCGGCGAGCTGTTTGGCCCGGGCAATGCCCAACTACCTCTTCCGCCAATGCTGATGTTTGACCGGATCACGGAAATTTCCGAAACCGGCGGCGAGTTCGACAAGGGTTTTGCCCGCGCCGAGTTCGATATCAAGCCTGACCTGTGGTTCTTTCCCTGTCATTTTCAGGGCAACCCGGTGATGCCAGGCTGCCTCGGACTTGACGCCCTCTGGCAGCTGACCGGATTCTGCCTCGGCTGGCTCGGCCTGGAAGGCAAGGGCATGGCGCTTTCTACCGGCGAAATCAAATTCAAAGGTATGGTCACTCCGGACGTGAAGCTGGTCGAATACGGGATCGATTTCAAGCGCATCATGAAAGGCCGTCTGGTTCTTGGTATTGCCGATGGTTGGCTCAAGGCCGACGGGCAACAGATCTACAAGGCGACCGATCTGCGTGTGGGTCTGGCCAAGACCTGACGTCAGTCCACATGGACTTCATTTGTAGCCGGTGCTTCTTTGTTGTTGGGGGCGCCGGTTTCCGCATTATGTATAGGCAGAAGACCCGGGCTCAATCGACTTAGTACCGGCAGTGCCAAAGGAAAGTAGGAGACCGCAATGAGACGCGTTGTCGTCACCGGCATCGGTATCGTGTCATCCATCGGATCGAACGCACAAGAAGTGCTGGCAAGTCTGCGGGAAGGCAAATCCGGTATCAGTTTTGCTCCGGATTATGCAGAGCATGGCTTCCGGAGTCAGGTTCATGGCATGCCCGATGTCGATATTCCGTCCCTCATCGACAAGCGTCAGCTTCGTTTCATGGGCGACGGTGCGGCCTATAACTACATTTCCATGGAACAGGCGATTGCGGACAGCGGACTTGAGGAAAAAGACGTTTCCAATACCCGCACAGGTCTGATCATGGGTTCCGGCGGCCCGTCCACCAAGAACCTCTTTCAGGCTCATCAGATCGTGCTTGAAAAAGGTGCGCCCAAACGCATGGGGCCTTTCATGGTGACCCGTGGCATGAGTTCCACGAACTCAGCCTGCCTGGCAACACCTTTCAAGATCAAGGGCATCAACTATTCCATCACCTCGGCCTGTTCGACCTCCGCACATTGCATCGGTGCGGCCACTGAACAGATCCAGTTCGGCAAACAGGATGTGATGTTTGCCGGCGGCGGTGAAGAACTCGACTGGACCCTTTCCTGTCTGTTCGACGCCATGGGCGCCATGTCTTCGAAATACAACGACACTCCGCAAACCGCGGCACGGGCCTACGACGCGACTCGCGACGGTTTTGTTATTGCCGGCGGCGGCGGCGTCGTGGTGCTTGAAGAGCTCGAGCACGCCAAAGCCCGCGGTGCAAAAATCTACGCGGAAGTCACCGGATATGCGGCCAACTCCGATGGCTATGACATGGTGGCACCGTCCGGTGAAGGTGGTGAGCGCTGCATGCGCCTTGCCATTGAAACCCTCGGCGACCGTAAGGTGGACTACGTCAACACGCACGGCACATCGACGCCGGTCGGTGATGTGGGAGAGATCGAAGCAATTCGCCGGGTCTTCGGTGAAAACCAGCCACCGGCATCGTCCACAAAGTCTTTGACGGGTCACAGCCTTGGTGCAACTGGCGTGCAGGAGGCTATCTACTGCCTGCTCATGTTGCAGAATGATTTCATGACCGCATCCGCGAACATCGCAGAACTCGATCCTGCCCTTAAACCCGAAGAAATTGTCACCGAACGGGTCGACAATGCCGGCCTTGATACCGTGCTTTCCAACAGCTTCGGTTTCGGCGGAACCAACGCGTCGCTTGCCCTGTCGCGCTATCACGGCTGAGGAGAATTGAATGTCTGAATTGATGAAGGGCAAGCGCGGCCTTGTGATGGGCGTTGCCAACGATCACTCAATTGCCTGGGGGATCGCCAAAGCACTCGCCGATCACGGCGCGGAACTTGCCTTTACCTATCAAGGCGAGGCGTTCGGGCGAAGGACGAAGCCGCTTGCTGAATCGGTCGGCTCCAACATTTTGCTGCCTTGCGACGTTGAAGATATCGATTCCGTCGATTCCGTCTTCAACACCTTGAAGGAAGAATGGGGCAGCATCGATTTTCTGGTCCATGCCATTGCCTTTTCCGACAAGACGGAGTTGCGCGGAAAATACGCCGATACGACGCGGGACAATTTTACCCGCACGATGTTGATTTCCTGCTTCTCTTTCACGGAAATCGCCAAACGCGCGGCCGCCCTCATGACGGACGGGGGATCCATGATCACCCTGACCTATGGCGGGTCGACCAAGGTCATGCCGAACTACAACGTCATGGGCGTTGCCAAAGCTGCTCTGGAATCTTCGGTGCGCTATCTGGCGGTCGACTATGGTGAACAGGACATTCGCGTAAACGCCATTTCGGCCGGACCGGTCCGGACACTGGCCGGCTCCGGCGTGTCCGATGCCCGTTTGATGTTCAATTTCCAGAAACGTAACTCGCCCTTGTGCCGGACAGTTTCTCTGGATGAGATCGGCGGCACCGGACTCTACTTGCTGTCGGACCTTTCCGGCGGTGTGACCGGTGAAGTTCATTTTGTCGACAGCGGCTACAACATCATGTCCATGCCACGTCTTGACGAATTGAAAGCTCAAGAAACCAAGACCGACTGAGTTTCGCTGACATCAAACGAAAAGGCGGCCGAATGGCCGCCTTTTTTATTTAGTCTATGACGTTTTCGGCTCGATTGCTCAACACATGCCGGAGCGATCAATCCTCAATCAGCTCGTCCGGATAGACACCAAACAGCCGGGTCTGGTCGAGCCAGCCTTCATAGTTCGTGCCATTCACCTTGCACCAGCCGCCAGCACACTGGTCAACGGATGTCAGTACAAAGGGCTCGAGCTCGGCGACAATCACGGCATCCGATCGCGACCGGTTGCGAAGCGGTGTACGGTCATTTTTTTCCCAAGGAGTAACCAGGGCCGTACGACGGCCGGAAAGCAAAGACTTGAACACCCAGCCCTGCTTGCCTTCCCAATCGCGGATCCGGCGCCAGTTTTCAAATTCCTGAATGATCTCGACGGGCAAGCCCGATTGCACAAAGGTCCAGGCAACAGCGTGTTCACGCGACGGGCCAAGCCGTACATTCACCCTGTCTGACTTCAGGCTTACAAAGCGTGGAAGCGGCAATCCCGTCGCCCCGTTGCTCGTGTCCTGGGCCTTTGCGGGCACGGTCGCGACCGACAACCCAGTAAAAAGGATCATCAAGCACACAAAGAGGCGGGTACCTTTAGTCAAACGAGCCATATCGTCCGGTTGTCCAATTGTTTTAGATCATTGCTTTGAGGCAAATCTGTACCGAAATTCGCATGCGAAAACCAGCGGGTCAGATTTGGCCCTAGGGCAATACATGTCGATTGAAACCGATCCCTTGTTTCTGCCGGACCATCTGGTATGGAAAAGGGAGTGGTCTCCTCCGCGTGCGCACAGCGCAGCGTCAAGGTGAAACCGTTGTGGTTAACAAAGCCTCAACGAAGCGCGAAAGGCAGTTGGTATGGCGAAAAAGAAGCCTGTCGTTGTTGTGACCCGGAAGCTCCCGGACGTCGTTGAAACGCGGATGCGGGAGCTGTTTGAAACCCGACTTAACGAAAATGACAGGCCTTTTAGTCAGGCAGAGCTCGTGGAAGCCGTCAGAACTGCGGATGTTCTTGTTCCGACGGTGACGGACCGAATCGATTCGTCGGTTTTGTCGCAGGCAGGCGAGAACCTGAAACTGATCGCCAACTTCGGCAACGGTGTCGACAATATCGACGTCGTCACCGCAAACAATCGCGGCATCAATGTTACCAACACGCCGGGTGTTCTGACGGAAGACACCGCTGACATGACCATGGCACTGATTTTGTCGGTGCCGCGTCGTCTTGCCACAGGCATCAAGGCGATCGAAGGCAGCGACTGGGCCGGTTGGTCACCTACATGGATGCTCGGACACAGGATCTGGGGCAAACGGCTCGGAATTATCGGCATGGGTCGTATCGGTCAGGCTGTTGCGCGCCGCGCCAAAGCATTCGGGATGTCCATTCATTATCACAACCGCCGCCGCGTTGCCGAAGACATCGAAGAAGAGCTAGAGGCGACCTACTGGGAAAGCCTGGACCAGATGCTGGCACGCATGGACGTGGTTTCCATCCACTGTCCGCACACGCCGGGCACATTCCACCTTCTGTCGGCGCGTCGTCTGAAACTGCTGAAAAATGATGCTTATGTCGTCAACACCGCACGGGGCGAAGTCATCGACGAAAACGCTCTTATCCGGTTGCTGGAGGCGGGCGAACTTGCAGGAGCCGGCCTGGATGTGTTCGAGCACGAACCCGCCGTCAATCCAAAACTGGTCAAACTCGAAAACGTGGTCCTATTGCCCCATATGGGCTCAGCGACCATTGAAGGCCGGATTGAGATGGGTGAAAAGGTCATCATCAACATCAAGACCTTCATGGATGGACATCGACCGCCGGACCGGGTTCTGCCCTCCATGCTTTGAGCCATTAGCAAAGGCTGGATTTTGCCGCTATCAGGGCCTGAGTTTCAGATCCCCAAATCGCTTCTTTGGTTGAACCGACGCGAAGACGGTCGCGATTGGCTGCGTTCGCTTCCCGATCTTTTGGAGGCAGCACAAAGCAGTTTCAATCTGGATCTATCCGGGCCGCCATTTTCCGGGGGCAACGTTTCCTACGTGTTGCCCGCGAAAAAGGACGGCGTAGATGCTGTTCTGAAAATCGCATTCATCGACCGGGAATCCCGCCATGAAGCCGATGCGCTGAAGCTTTGGAACGGCAATGGAGCGGTGAAGCTGCTGGCGCATGACGCAGAGCTCGGTGCTTTGTTGTTGGAGCGGTGCCGACCAGGCGACCTTCTTGCCGAAGCGTCCGGCATCGACCAGATGGAGGTGCTGACTGGATTGCTTCAAAAGCTCCTTGTTCCGGCAAATACCCCTTTTTCGTCGCTTGCCAGCGAAGCTGAAATCTGGGCCGCGACGATGCACCCTGACTGGATCAGGGCTGGAAAACCCTGTGAACAGCGCCTCGTCGATGTCGCAGCCGAAGCTCTAAAATCACTCGCTCAGGATCAAACCGAAAAGGTTCTGCTTCATCAGGACCTGCACGGACACAACATTCTTTCAGCTGACCGAGACGCCTGGCTGGCAATCGATCCAAAACCCTTAAGCGGTGACCCGGCGTTTTGCCTTAGCCCGATCGTGCGAAGCTCCGAGTTTGGCCACACCAAAAGGGCAGCGCTTTATCGTCTGGACCGGTTATCTGCGGATCTCGGTCTGGATCGCGAGCGTGCGCGTTATTGGACCATCGGCCAGACAATGGCGTGGGCTTTCAGCAGTGACCAAGCCTACAAGCATTTCGATACGGCACGATGGCTGCTGGGATCTTGATTTAGAAGCCCTCTTTACAGCTCAATCCGCCGGCGTCTCTGGAAACGGATTTCGGCCGAGAAGACCCGTTGCGGCAGAATCAGACTAGCTACTGTACTTCCGCCAGATTGCATCGTCACCCATACCCTGGACGAAATTCTTGTGGGCTTGGTGTTCGCTGTCGCCCAGGAAGGACCCGAGCGGCGCCGGCCTCGGCCTGGCGTTGAAGCTTCCAAGTTCACCAATTTCGAGCGAAGTTCCACTTGAAGCGGTTGTCTCTTCCTCCGGCATCAGGCCGAGGGCCGTCTGACGTCCACCAATCAACTCGAGATAGACTTCAGCGAGAATTTCCGCATCGAGCAATGCACCGTGCTTCACGCGTTTCGAGTTGTCGATACCATAACGGGAGCAGAGCGCATCAAGAGAATTCGGTCCCGACGGATGCTTGCGCCTCGCAATTTCAAGCGTATCGATCACCTGCGTATTTGGAATAGATTTTCTGCCGACCTGTGCCAACTCATGATTGATGAAACCCATATCGAAGGCAGCGTTGTGAATGACCAGTGTCGCATCGCCGACAAATTCCAGAAACTCGTCAGCAACCTGTTTGAACAAGGGCTTATCTGAAAGAAATTCCTCGGACAGGCCATGAACTCGAAAGGCCTCTTCCGGCATGTCCCGTTCAGGGTTGATGTAAACGTGGTAGGAATTTCCTGTCGGGATGTGGTTGATAAGTTCAACCCCGCCAATTTCCACCAGACGGTCGCCGCCGCGGGGATTAAGGCCCGTCGTTTCCGTATCGAAGGATATTTCACGCATTTTTTTAGCCTTTGCCTCTTCGATTCACTGTGCAGGTTGACGTTCCGGAGGCAAGGCGAAGGTCGTGTTTTCCACGGTGTTCAATCTCTGGAACAATCCCCGGTCAGAATTCGCGCAGAAAGTAGCGACCGAAAGGAAATCAAAATGGCGATTAGCCGCTCCATTGCTGGTTTTATGGTGTCCAGCGTTTTCTGTTCGAGTGTGCTTGCGGGTGGTTGGCAAACCGACAAGGGCCCAGATTGCATCTTGATTGACAAACAGCAACAGAAAGCGGGCGAATGCGATTTGAACTATACACCCGGCGAAGGAGCGTCCACCTTCATCTTCGCCTGGGACGACGGGATGGTCACGGTTCTACGTCTTCAGCAGGACGCAGTAAAACTGAACAATGTCCCGGCCACCCAGATTCGGGAAAACTGGAAAAATTCAGTAGGGTCAGCGAGTTGCTATAAGACCCTTGGTTCTGAAACTGTGTTCTGCGCTCGAGTTTTGGGATTGTATTGACCCGGCTTACTGGCACGCCGCCAATGCCCTTAAAATTGCTCTGACCTGCCGACGGGCTGGCTCCATGCCCAACCCGGTATCAATCAGGAAATGTGCCCGTCTGCGTTTATCGACATCGGGCATTTGACGTTCGAGAATTGTCCTAAACCTGTCTTCGGTCATGTCAGGCCGGGCCAGAACTCGTTGTTTTTGAATTTCCGGACCTGCGGTTACAACAACAGCCAAATCCACGCGGTCATCGCCTCCCGTTTCAAAAAGGAGGGGAATGTCCATCATGACGATGCGTTGCCGAGCCCTGCGAGCAGCTGCGAGAAAGGCCTCTTCTTCTTCGCGAACAAGTGGATGCACGATCGCTTCGAGGCGCTTCATGGCTTCCGGTCTGCCAAGAACGTGCGGCGAGAGCCGCTTCCGGTCGACCTGACCCTCAGCAACCGTTCCTGGAAACGCAGCTTCGATGAGCGGAGCAGCCCGGCCTGCATAAAGCGCATGAACAGTTGCGTCGGCATCATGAACCGGAACGCCGGAAGCTGCGAACATATTCGCAGTCGTTGATTTTCCCATACCGATGGAGCCGGTCAGTCCGATCCTGATCACCCGTTCACTCCGAGGTCTTCAAGAACGATGGTCCGCAGAGCGTCGTCGACTTCCGGCCGCACCCCGAACCAACGTTCAAAGCCCGGGACGGCCTGATGCAACAGCATGCCCAGTCCGTCGACGGTTGGGTTGCCGCGCTCCGCAGCTCTTTTCAGGAGGTCGGTTTTCAACGGGACATAAACAATGTCGGTGACAAGCGCCGACTTTGGCAATGGGGTCAGGTCGATTTCAAGCACTGGCTTACCTGTCATTCCCAATGACGTTGTGTTAACAAGAACATCTGCTTTTCCAAGCAATTTCCCCAGGCTATTCCAATCATGGGCGATTGTTTTGGAACCAAACTCACCGGCAATTGTCCTGGCTTTTTCCAGTGTTCTGTTGACGATATGCACATGTGTGAAATCTCGTGACAAAAGAGCCCAGACTATGGCTCTGGCGGCTCCGCCAGCTCCCAGAACAACAGCCGATTCACGTGAAACGTCCCATTCAGGTGCCAATTGGTCCAGATTTCCCAGGAACCCCAGCCCATCGGTGTTGGATCCACAAAGACGCCCGTTCGCATCGAGCCACAATGTGTTTGCAGCTCCCATCGTTTGAGCCGCTTCATCCAACCAGTCGCAAGCACTGGCTGCGACTTCCTTGTGCGGCACTGTTACATTTGCTCCAACCAGACCGGAGGCGGCAAAGTCACCGAAGAACGCTTCCGCGGATTCCGGAGCGACGTCGATCCGGTCATAAGAACCGGCAAGCCCGTGCTTCTTCAGCCAGTATCCATGAACTAGGGGAGATCGAGAGTGGGCTACAGGATGTCCCGTTACCGCCGATTTTTTGATTTTTTCACTCATTTTTCAATAACTTGCAATTCTCTCAACTGCTCAAGAAGCGGCAACAGAGGCAAGCCCAGAATGGTGAAGTAATCACCTTCGATCTTCTCAAACAATTGCACGCCAAGCCCTTCGAGCTGATAAGCGCCGACACTGGAAAGAACTGCATCGCCTGCGTTCGCAAGATAATGCCCTACAAATGCCGGGCTGAGCGTGCGCATCGTCAGACGCGCCGTGGACACTCTTCGCCAGATCGCCTCGCCGTTTTTTGACAGGACGACAGCTGAATGAAGTTCATGAGTTTTGCCGGAAAATTCCAGAAGTTGGCGTCGAGCCGCTTCCATATCATCGGGTTTGGTTCGACGCTGACCTTCAAAAGCCAGGATCTGATCTGCTCCAATCACGAGATCACCGGAACGGCGCACACTGACATTTTCCGCTTTGGCCTCTGCGAGAACACTTGCCAAGTCTTCCGGTGGAAATTCGGCTTTTAGCAGGGGCGCTTCAACTGCCCGCTCATCGACGTCGGACGGATCAACTTCGATCGTCAGTCCGGCATTTTCCAGAAGCTGTGCGCGGATCCTGCTTCCGCTTGCCAAAACAAGTCCCATCAATCCCTCTTGAGTGTTCTGTTCAATTCACACATTTTGCGCATTGGTCTGGTCTGCCTTGAAGTCTCTGAAAAGGCTCAGGATTTCAGCAGCAGTCTCTTCAACGGACCGGCGCGTGACATCGATCAGCGGCCAACTCTGCTCGGAGCAGAGTCGCCGCGTCATAGTGATTTCCTGCGAGATTTCTTTCCGATCAACGTAGGTGTCATTATAACCTTCTGAATTTAAAGATAAAACTCGATTTCGCCGGATCTGCTGAATACGTTCAGCGGACGCGATCAGCCCCACGATCATCGGTTTTTTCAATTTTTTGACATGGTCCGGCAATGGAATTCCAGGAACCAGAGGCACGTTGGCGGCCTTGATGCCTCTATTCGCGAGGTAAATGCATGTAGGAGTTTTGGAGGTGCGGGAAATTCCGAGCAATACGATATCGGCAGATTCCAGATCGTCCCAAATCTGCCCATCGTCATGCATCATCGTGTAGTTGATGGCCTCCATGCGCTTGAAATATTCTGCGTCCAGTTCGTGCTGGCCTCCGATCCGATGCGTCTGGGTTACATTCAGATAGGATTGAAACACCGCGAAAACCGGATCGAGAATATTTACGAACGGTGCACCGAGTTCACGGCATTTCTGTTCAAGCCGATTGGCGATCTCTTCATCCACCAAAGTGTACAGAACGATGCCCGGGGCCTTTTCGATTTCGCTGATAACGCGATCCAGCTGCTTCTGCGACCGGACCAGAGGATAGACATGTTCTATTTCCTGGACATTTTCGTATTGCACGGTAGCCGCACGCGCCACAGTCATCAGCGTTTCGCCGGTGGAGTCGGACACGAGATGCAGATGGAAGTAGTGTCTCGACTTATTCACGGTGTCATCCCCAGGGCTGTTGATCGATTGGGAGTCTTTCTTGCTCCCCCGTGCCTAGCATGAAGTTTATGCCCGCTCAGCATGATTTATTAACAATGCTTGATCGTGCGGGAACTGATGCCGAAACGGTTGTTGATAGAAGTGGATTCACAAAGGCGCTGTGACATATCGACAGATTGTCCACCAGTGCCCAATTTCTTAACGAAAGGTAAACAAACCGACAAGTGACTGTAATTATGCAAGTAATCCTGTTATCGACTCCTGGGGAGAGATTCAGCTGCACAGACGGCCTGGTTTTTCCCGGACAGAAATTCATGCGTAAGGATTGTGGATAGAAAATGATCCCGGTAATCCACGCACAAACTAAAAAAACAGATTCAAATTAAGAATCTTATTTGATTTGAAATGTGGGAAAGGCCAAGCGTATGAAATCCCAGGACAGAGCCGTGATGCGGGTTCTTGCAGGAGAAAAACTCTGGCCACCTCCCATCTGGATGATGAGACAGGCAGGACGTTACCTTCCCGAGTACAGGAAAGTCAGAGCGAAGGCCAAAAACTTCCTCGATTTCTGCTACTCTCCGGATCTTGCAACTGAGGTCACCCTCCAGCCGATACGCCGGTATGGTTTTGATGCGAGCATTCTGTTTTCGGACATCTTCGTCGTACCGGATGCAATCGGGTATCCGGTTCGGTTTGAAGAGGGCAGAGGTCCTGTGCTTGAACCTCTCTCATCAGATCTTCTCAATCGTTTGGAGCAGGACAAGGCCGAGGATCACCTTAAACCGGTCATAGAGACCGTTTCTCGCCTCAGAGCAGAGCTTCCCGAGGAAACCACCTTGCTGGGCTTCTGCGGTGCTCCCTGGACGGTTGCTTGCTATTCCGTTGCAGGCCACACCACTCAGGATCAGGTGGCTGCCCGCGTCGGTGCTTATAGAGATCCTGATTTGATGCAACGGTTCATCGATCAACTGATTGAAGCTTCCATCAGCTATCTCATCCGTCAGCTCGACGCAGGAGCAGATGCCGTTCAGATATTCGATACGTGGGCGGGCGTGCTGGACGAAGCCGGTTTCAAGCGGTGGTCGATCGAGTCAACAAGACAGATTGTCGAAGGTGTGCGTGCGGTTCGGCCGGATGCAAAGATCATAGGTTTTCCGAAAGCGTCATCTGCCCGGATGATTGCTTATATCGATGGAACAGGTGTCGATGCCGTCGGATTCGACTGGACAGCTCCCGACCAGGTTGCGCTCGACGTTCAAAAGCGCGTTCCAATTCAGGGAAATCTCGATCCCATGCGGTTGGTGGCGGGCGGAAAGGCCCTCGAAGACGGTGTTGGCCATGTCTTGTCTACGTTCGACAAAGGCCCGTTGATTTTCAATCTCGGACATGGCGTGACTCCGGATGCGGATCCGGAAAATGTTGCGCGGATGGTCGAGTTGGTGCGCAAGGGCTAGTTGATGGATATTTTTCTTTGGGTCAAATCCCTACATGTCATCTCGATCATCGCCTGGATGGCAGGGATGCTTTATCTGCCACGACTGTTCGTCTACCACGTTGATGCCGAGGTAGGGTCTGTACAGTCCGAGACCTTCAAGGTCATGGAACGCCGGCTCTACAAAGCAATCATCGGTCCTGCGATGGGCGCGTCCTGGATATTCGGTTTATGGGCAGCGTATGAATTGCAGGCCTGGCAGGACGGCTGGTTTCACGCGAAACTGACACTCGTTATCGCAATGTCTGCGATGCACGGTTACCTCGGTGGCTGTGTGCGGAAATTCGCGAATGATGAGAATACAAAATCAGCCCGTTTCTATCGACTTCTCAACGAAGTTCCGACAGTTTTGATGATCGGGATTGTTATTCTCGTGATCGTGAAACCATTTTAAGGGTTGCTGAATTCTGCTTTTGAACGGCGGTTCGGAAACGGGCCGCCGTTTTGCTTTGCGGCAGTGCGACATCAGTGCATTTGACCGGCAGATTTGCGGGCTTGCGATTCACTTGAAAACAACGTATCTTCCGCCAACTTCAAAACGGCGATGGTTCGTTTTATCGCACCGCAGACGCCGTACAATCTGGACACATCTAAACGTCTTTCAGATATCTTCTGGCCGACCCATCTTCCCGGCGCAGAACGACCTTCCAAATAAATATCCAAAACAACACCAATAACCCCAACTCGATGCGGGAAATGAAACTTAAAGACCTAAAAGAAAAAACACCGACAGAGCTGCTGCAATTTGCTGAAGAGCTTGAGGTCGAAAACGCCAGCACCATGCGTAAGCAGGAGCTGATGTTCGCCATCCTGAAAAATCTTGCTGCACAGGATGTGGAGATTATCGGCGAAGGTGTCGTCGAAGTATTGCAGGATGGCTTTGGCTTCCTTCGATCTCCGGACGCAAACTACCTTCCTGGCCCGGACGACATCTATGTCTCGCCATCGCAAATACGGCGCTTTTCCTTGCGTACCGGCGATACGGTCGAAGGGCAGATTCGCAGCCCGAAAGAAGGCGAACGTTATTTCGCTCTTTTGAAGGTCAACACGATCAACTTCGAAGATCCGGAAAAAGCACGGCACAAAGTCCATTTTGATAATCTGACACCACTTTATCCGGATGAACGTTTCCGGATGGAAATCGAAGATCCGACCATCAAGGACCTTTCTTCCAGGGTCATTGACCTTGTGGCTCCTCTCGGCAAGGGCCAACGCGCTCTGATCACTGCACCACCGCGTACCGGTAAGACAGTGTTCCTGCAGAACATTGCAAAGTCGATTACGAACAATCATCCAGAATGCTATCTCATCGTTCTTTTGATCGATGAGCGTCCGGAAGAAGTAACGGACATGCAGCGCACGGTGAACGGCGAAGTGGTTTCCTCCACATTCGACGAACCGGCTTCACGTCACGTACAGGTGGCGGAGATGGTTATCGAGAAGGCGAAACGGCTGACGGAGCATGGCAGGGATGTTGTTATCCTGCTCGATTCCATCACGCGATTGGGCCGCGCTTACAACACTGTTGTTCCGTCTTCGGGCAAGGTGCTGACGGGTGGTGTTGATGCGAACGCGCTGCAGCGTCCGAAGCGTTTCTTCGGCGCAGCTCGCAATATCGAGGAGGGCGGTTCCCTGACCATCATCGCAACCGCGCTGATCGACACGGGCAGCCGTATGGATGAAGTCATCTTTGAAGAATTCAAGGGAACGGGTAACTCGGAGATTATTCTTGATCGGAAGATCTCCGACAAACGTGTCTATCCGTCCATCGACATTCAGCGTTCCGGAACGCGCAAGGAAGAACTTCTTGTGCCGCATGAGCGTTTGAAGAAGACGTTCGTTCTTCGCCGTATTCTCAATCCGATGGGCACTGTTGATGCAATTGAGTTCCTGCTCGATAAATTGAAGCAAACCAAGTCCAACGACGAGTTCTTCGACAGCATGAACACTTGATCCCAAACGGATCGAATTTTATTGAAGGGCGCGGTTCCAAAGGGACTGCGCCTTTTACGTTTTGTTAAGCATTGTTTCACGTGAATCCACTGACTTTGATTCGGACCCGTTTCATGACCTCAGACATCTATCTGGAAACTGAAAGACTATTGTTACGTGCGTGGCGGGATGACGATCTGGATCCTTTTGCAGCTCTATGCGCGGATCCCGAAGTTATGCGGTATTTCCCTGATGTTATGTCGAGGGAGAGATCTGAACTCCTGATTTCGAAATGCCGGGAGAAGCAGGGAAGCGACGGATTCTGCATGGCACCGATTGAGGTAAAAGATACGGGTGAATTCCTCGGTATGGTGGGCTTGAATCGACCAACCTACGCCGCACCGCTTCCATTCGAACCTTGTGTTGAAATTGGTTGGCGCTTGAAGGAATCGTCCTGGGGGCACGGATATGCAAGTGAAGCTGCGCGAGCGTGGCTTCGATTCGGCTTTGAAACAATTGGTCTTGACGAGATCGTTGCCTTTACGATCCCGGACAACCTGCCTTCTCAAAAAGTCATGGAACGGATTGGCATGACCCGCGACGCTGAGGGAGATTTTCTGCACCCAAGCTTGCCTGAGGATCATCCGGTAGCTCTTCATGTTCTTTACCGCTTGAGCAAAGACGTCTGGCTGACGCAGGTTCAATAGAAGAACTGTGGGCTTACCGGGATTCACGTGAAACAGCCTCGCGGCTCAGCCTTGCAACTTCATCCTGTTTCACGTGAATCCAATGAATTGAATCGGCGACGAACCAACTTTTGATCTTTGCGCCGATTGTTCGCGAATTAAGTTCAAAGAGCGATGGCGATCTCTAGGATTTTTTAAAAGCCAAAGGAGCTCGTCGCACTGCTGGAGAGCGGTGTAGTGTTCGAGGTCTTGAGGGCAGAAATTGATTCACGTGAAACAGTCACATGACTAAGACACCCGGTTAGAGCTTTTCGATTCGTCAACGGAACGTATGACGACCTGCCTTTCCCTGGAAAAGCAGACTTGATAAAGAGATTTTGGCATCAAACTCTGCTTGGATGAACGCACATGGCTGACACGATTTTCGCGCTTTCAAGCGGGGCAGTTCCGTCTGGAGTTGCTGTTATCCGTGTCTCGGGGGCTGGTACACAGGAAATAGTAAGAAGTCTTTGCGGTACGGTACCAGAGCCACGTGTTGCCTCTCTGCTCAAGTTGAGAAACCCACAATCGGGTGATCTTCTGGATGAGGCCCTGGTCCTCTTCTTCAAGGGTCCGCGCAGTTTTACCGGTGAAGATGTTGCAGAACTTCACTGCCATGGGGGAAGGGCGGTGGTTTCCAGTGTCCTCTCCGTACTTGGCCAATTTGAAAACAGCCGTCCTGCTGAAGCTGGTGAATTCACACGAAGAGCTTTCGATGCCGGACGTATGGACCTCACTGAAGTTGAGGGATTGGCGGATCTGATTGCGGCTGAAACACAGAGCCAACGTAAACAGGCAATTCGGCAGATGGGCGGAGCCCTCGGTCGGCTTTATGAAGATTGGCGCAAACGGCTGATACACATGCGAGCAATGATTGAAGCCGACTTCGATTTTGCCGACGAGGAGGATGTACCGGGCAGCGTAGCTGACCAAGTCTGGGTGGAAGCCTCCGATCTCCATGATGAGATCGCTGATCACTTGCTGAAGTCGAAGAGTGGTGAGCGTTTGCGATCCGGGTTACAGGTCGTGCTTATGGGTGCACCCAACGCAGGCAAGTCCAGTTTGTTGAATGCCATTGCGGGCCGGGATGTCGCTATCGTGACGGAGGAAGCTGGCACCACGAGAGATGTTATAGAAGTGCATCTGGATCTAGCGGGGTATCCGGTCACGCTGGTAGACACTGCCGGATTGCGCGAGACCGAAGGAATAGTAGAACGAGAGGGCATTCGCCGTGCCGAGGCAAAGGGCCGCGAAGCGGACCTGATCTTGTGGGCGGTTGAACCGAACGGCGTGTCAATGAAGGAAGCGTCGAGTGCGTTGGCAGTTGATCTCGAGGATGGTGTTCCCGTTTGGACGGTCAATACCAAGCAAGATTTTGAGACTCTTCCGGAACAAGACTCTTCCGGAATAATCCCAGAAATCTCTTGTTCAACCAAATCTGAAGGCGGTATGACATCACTTTTGGATCACCTTACACGTTTTGCTGCGGAAACGATTTCTATCGGTGAGTCACCGTTGGCGACACGGGAAAGGCACCGGCACTATCTCACGGAGTGTCTTTCCGGACTGCGCACGGCAGTTGACGCAGACCATCTTCCGGGAGAACTCAGAGCAGAAGATCTCCGCGGTGCAGCGGATGCGCTTGGCCGGATCACCGGGCGTATTGATGTTGAAGATCTACTGGATGTGATTTTCAGGGATTTCTGTATCGGGAAATAATTTGTTTCACGTGAATCAATGTCGGATTTTCCTGAATTGATTCTGAACCGGAATGTGTTTCACGTGAATCAGGAAGCATTATCCGCGTATCTGAAAGTGAAGTTTCCGCGGTTGGTCTCTCTCATTGATTCCGCTTTGACCTACGGGTCGGCCCGCTTTATATAAGCGGCAGCGTTGTGCCGTTCAGTCGGCCTTGTGATAATCTGATGCTGGGCATCGGATGCGGATCCCGAAAATAGAAGATGATGGTTTGGCGGGTGCTTGAACATAGTGGCAGCCCCGGTCAAGACGGTGAGACTTTATGAGTGACAAGGACCTGACATTTGATGTGGTCGTAGTGGGTGGCGGTCATGCCGGCTGTGAGGCCGCTGCAGCGGCGGCGCGCACCGGTGCCAAGACGGCACTTGTAACCCATCGGTTCGATACCATTGGGGTGATGTCCTGTAATCCGGCGATTGGTGGATTGGGCAAAGGTCATCTGGTCAGAGAAATCGATGCCCTTGATGGATTGATGGGTCGAGTTGCCGACAAGGGTGGGATCCAGTTTCGCATGCTCAACCGGCGGAAGGGTCCTGCGGTTCGAGGGCCGCGCGCTCAGGCCGACCGCAAGCTCTATCGCGAGGCAATGCAGAAAGAGATTGCCGTCATCGACGGGTTGACGGTCGTTGAGGGAGAAGCTTTCAAGATCCTCTTCAACGATGATGCTGAGGGTCATGTCGTTTCAGGACTGGAGCTGGCCGACGGTCGCAGCGTTTCGTGCGGCAGGATTGTCTTGACGAGTGGAACTTTCCTACGTGGTCTGATCCACATTGGCGATCGCAAGATCCCTGCCGGCAGGTCGGGGGAGGCTCCCGCCCTCGGTTTGTCTGAATCGCTTGAGCAAATTGGATTTGATCTCGGACGCCTGAAGACAGGAACACCCGCAAGGCTTGATGGACGCACAATCCATTGGGATCGACTTGAAGTCCAACCAGGTGATGAAGAGCCGGTTCCGTTTTCGACAATGACCGAAGCGATCACGACACCTCAGGTGCCCTGCCATATCACGCGGACGACGCCTGAAACGCATCAGATCATTCAGGACAATCTCTCGAGATCGGCGATGTATTCCGGTGAGATCAAAGGCCGTGGACCCCGTTACTGTCCCTCAATCGAGGATAAGATCGTTCGGTTTGGGGAGCGTGACGGTCACCAGATCTTTCTGGAGCCGGAGGGCCTTGATGACCACACGGTCTATCCGAATGGCATTTCCACGTCCTTGCCAGAAGATGTCCAGATTGCCTTTTTGAGAACCATTCCTGGTCTTGAAGATGTTGAACACTTTCAGCCGGGATATGCGATTGAATACGACCATGTCGACCCGCGGGAGCTCAGGCCGACGCTGGAAGCAAAGAGATGTCAGGGTCTTTATCTTGCCGGTCAGATCAACGGGACGACCGGATATGAAGAAGCTGGAGCTCAAGGCCTGGTGGCCGGCTTGAATGCGGCATTGGCGGAAGCTGGAAAGTCGCCGTTCGTCGTCGATCGCTCTCAGGGCTATATCGGTGTGATGATCGACGATCTGATTACCCGAGGCATTTCCGAGCCGTATCGAATGTTTACGTCGCGCGCTGAGTATCGGTTATCGCTGCGTGCCGATAATGCGGATCAGAGACTGACGCCGCTTGGTCTTGAGGTAGGTTGTGTTTCTGAAGAACGGCGCCAGGCATTCGAAAGAAAGATGGCGGCCATTGCCGAGGCACGGGCTTTGTTGAAGCAGTTGTCTGTGACACCCTCGGAGGCCCAGAAGAAGGGCTTGCCAGTCAACCAGGATGGTGTGCGTCGGACTGCGTTCGATCTGCTTTCCTATCCGAATGTGACCTACGAGCTTTTGACAGGCATTTGGCCCGAGCTTTCCGAGATTGACCCGGTGATCACGGAGCAGGTGGCAACAGATGCTCTCTATGCTGTTTATCTCGATCGGCAGATGGCGGACATCGAGGCACTGAAGCGGGATGAAGCCTTGGCGATCCCGGATGGTTTCGATTACGAAGCAATTGTCGGGCTATCGAACGAAGTGAAGCAAAAGCTGACTGACATTCGACCGGCCACGTTGGGTCAGGCTTCTCGTATGGATGGGATAACACCGGCAGCCTTGACGCTGATCCTGTCTCATCTCAAGCGGGGCAGTCAGAAGATCGGTGCGGCCTGATGGGCCGTCCGATCGTGTTGAACAGCTCTGGACAGGCTGTGCAAAACTATGGGGATGTTTCACGTGAAACTTTGGAACGGCTTCAGATCTATGTCGACCTCGTTCTCAAGTGGCAACCCGCACAAAACCTTATTGCTCCGTCGACAATTCCAGACATATGGACACGTCACGTAGCCGACAGTCTTCAAACCCAGTGGAGTTATCCAGAGGCAAAAACCTGGGTCGATGTCGGCAGCGGTGGCGGGTTTCCCGGTGTGGTCACAGCAATCCTTCTTGCCGAAGATCCGGGCACTCATGTGCACATGATCGAGAGCAACCAGCGGAAGGCGGCCTTCCTTCGAACGGCACTTCGAGAGACTGGTTCCAACGGAACAGTACATGCTGGCCGGATCGAATCGGTTGCGAAAGAGTGGCAGCATGGGCCGGTTGATGCTGTTTCCGCGCGCGCCTTGGCGTCCTTGGATTTGCTTTTCCAGCTTTCCGAGCCGTTCACAGCGAAGGGAGCAAAGGCTGTTTTCCACAAAGGTCAGGATTTTCAACGAGAAGTTAACGAAGCCTCTGCCCGTTGGCACTTCGACATGATAGAAAAGATCAGTCTTGTTGATCCTGAGAGCCGGATGCTTCTTTTCTCAAATATTTGCAACCGGCCGGAGTAGCCCAGGAAGGTGTTGTGGCAATGAGCATGCTTCCCGAAATGCCGCGTGTGCTTTCGTTGGCAAACCAAAAAGGCGGGGTGGGGAAAACCACCACTGCAATTAATCTCGGTACTGCGCTTGCTGCGATTGGTGAGAAGGTACTCGTGATTGATCTCGATCCTCAGGGCAACGCCTCGACGGGTCTCGGGATTGAACATCGGGACCGTGGGTTGTCGACTTACGAAATTCTGAGCGGTGACTGTTCTCTGGCTGAGGCTGTCCGTGAAACCGCGGTGCAACGTCTTTGGGTCGCACCTTCCACCATGGATCTTTTGGGTCTTGAGCTCGAGATCGCGTCGACAAGCGATCGAGCATTCCGGTTGCGCGCCGCAATTGAAAGTCTGACCAGGTCAAGGCTGTTTCAGGAAATTGGCTTCACCTACGTGCTGGTCGATTGTCCGCCTTCACTGAACCTTCTGACGATCAACGCTCTTTCAGCATCTCATTCCATTCTGGTACCTCTGCAATGCGAGTTCTTTGCACTTGAAGGACTTAGCCAGTTGCTCAGTACAGTGGAGCAGGTCAAGAGCGCATTGAACGCCGAGCTCAGCATTCATGGTATTGTTCTCACCATGTATGACAGCCGCAACAACCTTTCCAATCAGGTTGTTGCCGATGTTCGAGAAACGATGGGCGACGCAGTTTACGAAACCATCATTCCGCGCAATGTCCGCATTTCCGAGGCGCCGTCCTATGGCAAGCCGGCATTGTTGTACGATTTGAAGTGTGCTGGCAGTCAGGCATATCTGCGGCTCGCTTCCGAGATCATCCAGCGAGAGCGTCAGCTGCGCAAAGTGGCTGCCTGATAAGATTCGGATCCGGTTCGATGGGTTCATTAAGCAGTGCCGTTGTTAGTGCTGTCGAAGTAACCTATTGATTTATAAGAAGAAAAAAGGTGCGATATGGCGGAAAGAGACGGCAAAAACAAGCGTTTGGGCCGAGGATTGGCAGCATTGATCGGCGATTCTGCCCCGGAAGCCACCGCAGCGCCTGAGAAAATCGTAAGAGATACGCGCAAGGTGCCGATTGAGCATCTGGTTCCGAACCCGCGCAATCCCCGCAAGACCTTCACTGAGAAAGATCTTGCCGATCTTGCCGAGTCTTTGAAAGCCAAAGGGATAGTTCAGCCAATTCTGGTGCGCCCGGAAGCCGGCAAATCGGAACGGTTCGAGATCATAGCCGGTGAACGTCGGTGGCGGGCCGCGCAAAGGGCAGGTCTTCATGAAGCACCCATCATCGTGCGGGATGTCACCGACCAGGAAGCTCTGGAACTTGCAATCATTGAAAATGTTCAGCGGGCCGACCTAAACCCTATCGAAGAGGCGATGGGATATGAGCAGCTGACTGCGGAGTTCAGTTACAGCCAGGGCGAGCTTGCCAAAGTGATCGGCAAGAGCCGCAGCCATGTAGCCAATACGATGCGGCTGCTGAAACTGCCGAATTCTGTGAAAGACTATCTTGCGGAGGGCCTGCTCACAGCCGGCCATGCACGCGCATTGATTACCGTTGATGACCCGGCGGCTCTTGCCGAGTTGATCGTCGAAAAGGGCTTGACGGTCCGCGATGCGGAAAAGATTTCGCAGGATCCGGATGCCCTTGCCCGTTTGAAGGGTGACAAAGCGCCGGTCGTTAAGCCTGAAAAGGATGCCGATACGAAGGCGCTGGAAAAGCGTTTGGCTGATACGCTGGGGCTCAAAGTGACCGTTGGTCATAAAGCTGGCAAGGAATCCGGCGACTTGAAAATCAAATACACGTCGCTTGAGCAGTTGGATGAGCTGTGCAGGAAACTTGGCGTCGAAACTCGATAAGCCATTGTTTTTATTTTACTTAATAGAAGATCAGAGCAGCTGGAACGGGTTCTGGTCTTTTTTGTGCGCAGCTGAAAGAGGTCAATTGATCGCCAAATGACCGAGATCAAGGGCATGTTGGCAAACTGATGCCATTCATGGCGCTCTTGCCAACGACCTTCAGTGCACACTAACAAGGCCTGTCCTTTTCAAGAACGCCGGAGCATCTTCTGAAACTCATTGCGGAAAACCTGACCATAGACCGTGGCGGACGCCGTGTCTTTCAGGACCTCTCCTTTACGCTTGAAAGCGGTACCGCGCTCGTTGTCACGGGCGCGAATGGCATTGGCAAATCTTCACTGCTTCGTACGCTCGCCGGACTGGTCTTTCTGAGCAAGGGAGAAATTCGCCTGGAAGGTGGGCAAGATGACAGGCAGCCACAGGAACAAGCTCACTATTTTGGTCATCAGGATGCGGTGAAGCCTGCCTTGTCGGTGCTTGAAAACCTCGTCTTCTGGCAAAGTTATTCTGCGCCTGTGTCGGTTTCGGCCTTTGCCGGTAAAAAAATGGAGCCACTTGAGGCTCTGCAGATTTTGGGTATCGGTCATACCGCATATTTGCCGGCAGCCTACCTTTCCGCTGGACAAAGGCGCAGACTGTCATTGTGTCGATTGCTCGTGACGCCACGCCCTGTCTGGCTAATGGATGAACCAACATCGGCACTCGACAAGGCATCGGAAGGCCAATTGCTCGAGCTCATGAACGGGCATCTTGCACTTGGGGGGCTTATCGTGACGGCGACCCATACAGATCTGGCGCTCGACCAAGTTCAGATCTTGCATCTGAAGGCGGAAATCGTTGACGCGCAGCTGACCGAGGAGGACTTTTGATGTCATCCTGGGCCATGGCGCTGTTTCAGCGCGATTTGCGCTTGTCCGTGAGGATTGGCGGCAGTGCGCTCGTCGGCGTGCTGTTTTTTCTTGCCGTTGTAACCGTCATTCCCTTTGGTGTCGGGCCGGACCTCAATCTCTTGGCCCGGATTGGACCCGCGATACTTTGGATTGGAGCGCTGCTTGCGACGCTTCTCGGGCTTGATCGGCTATTCCAGGCAGACCGGGAGGACGGAACACTCGATTTGATGCTGATGGCCGGACGGCCGCTGGAATTGGTTGTTCTGATCAAGTGTCTTGCCCATTGGGTGGCGACAGGCCTTCCATTGGTTGTTGCCGCGCCTCTTCTTTCGATCTTTCTGAATATCGATCCTGTTGCGATGGGGGCGGTCACCTTGACACTTCTTGTGGGCACGCCGGCACTCACATTGATCGGGGCGATTGGAGCATCCTTGACCGTATCGTTGCGCCGAGGTGGCTTGTTGCTGGCCGTGCTCGTTGTGCCCCTTGCTATACCGGTGTTGATTTTTGGTGTCAGCGCGGCCGATGCCGCCATCCATGATCCGGTGCCGTTCATGACGCCGTTTCTGATCCTTTGTTCTCTGTCGCTGATCGCTGCCGTGATTGGTCCGATTGCCGCAGCCCTTGCGCTGCGTTTTGCGGGTGACTGAACCGGATTTCTGGCTTAAATTTTTAGAATTGATCGAAAGCAAGGCGCGATTGTTGTTTTTCAGTGCATTGAAGGACAGCGGAGAGGGAATTAGATAGAGCTTCGATGTCTATTTGGGACTATGCAAATCCGACGCGGTTTTTGAGGCTGGTGCAGATTGTTCTGCCCTGGCTGATCGGTTTGTGTGTACTGGCCTTCGCTGCCGGTCTCTACATGAGTTTCTTCGTAGCACCTGAGGATTATCAGCAAGGTGACACTGTAAGGATCATGTTCATTCATGTTCCGGCGGCCTGGCTGGCGATGATGTGCTACTCGATCATGGCGATGTCGTCGCTCGGAACTCTGGTATGGAAACATCCGCTGGCAGATGTCTCGGCAAAAAGCGCGGCGCCGATCGGCGCGGCCTTCACCTTTATGTCTTTGGTGACCGGGTCTCTCTGGGGAAAGCCCATGTGGGGAACCTACTGGGTGTGGGATGCGCGCCTGACATCCGTTCTTGTTCTCCTGATCATGTATCTCGGACTGATGACGCTTTGGCGGACAATGGATGATCCGATCAAGGCCGGTAAAGCTGCGGCTGTGCTCACACTTGTGGGTGCTCTCAATCTGCCGGTTATCAAATTTTCCGTCGATTGGTGGAATACCTTGCACCAGCCGGCAAGTGTGGTGCGGATGGATGGCCCTACCATTCACCCGGACATTCTTTGGCCCCTTCTGATCATGGCTATTGCCTTCACCTTGCTGTTCTTTGTTCTGCATCTCATGGCCATGCGCAACGAGATCATGCGCCGCAGAGTGAGGGCATTGCGTCAACGGGCTGCCAGCGTTTCCTTCCCGAGCACCGCCACAGCTTCCACACAGGCCGCGGAGTAATCAGATGGATCTTGGACCACATGCGGGTTTCATTCTTTCCTCCTATGGCCTTTGTCTTTTGACCGTGATTGTGCTGATTGCGTGGGTCAGGATCGACCGCGCCAATCAGGAAAAGGCTCTGAAAGAACTGGCGGATCAGGGCATCGTGCGTGCACGACCGCAGGATGGGAGCAGGTAGTTCCATGAGCGCATCCGACACAGAAGCCGGTCCAAAACAACCAAAGCGCGGCGTGCCGATCCTCGTTCTGTTGCCTCTGGTGGTTTTTGCGGCCCTGGCTGGGCTTTTCCTGTTTCAGCTGACGCTCGGCGGGGACCCTCAGAAGATCCCGTCTGCCTTGATCAACAAACCTGCGCCTGAGTTTGTACTTGCACCTGTGGAGGGTTTGGAGAAGGACGGCAAAGCAGTTGCCGGGTTTTCCAGTGAAGATCTCAAGGGCAAGGTCTCTGTCGTCAATGTGTTTGCATCCTGGTGCGGGCCCTGTCGGCAGGAGCATCCGCTTCTTGAAGAGCTTGCCAAGGTTGATGGCATCGAAATGGTCGGTATCAACTACAAGGACAAACCTGAAAACGCCCGGCGGTTTCTTGGCAGCCTGGGAAACCCATATGACCGTGTCGGCGCGGATGCTTCCGGCCGGGCTGCGATCGACTGGGGCGTTTACGGAGTGCCGGAAACCTTCATTGTCGATGAAAACGGCATGATCCGGTATAAGTTCATCGGTCCACTTGGCCCGCAGTCTTATTCAGAAACTTTCCTCCCGGAACTTGAGAAAATACTCGCCGGTGGCTGAGTACGGGACTGTTTTTGAATAGATATTACCTCCGCTGGGTGAGGTCACCGGAACTTTGGTGAAAGTCACGTTTCTGCGAAACCTTTGAATCGCGGGTAAAGTCACTGGCTCGTGACTCGCGATTGAAGGTCTGTTTGCCTATCTTGTCATCAAGCAAACAAGGGAAACGAGCCAAATGGTGGGTCATATTCGCTGGAAAGCCGGGCAGGCGTTCCGGTCCGGGTTGGTCGCGGTCGCCGCGTTAATAGTAACAACAGCCTGGAACACAGCAGAAGCACAGCCGAAAAAAGTCGTTGAACTGTTCACGAGCCAGGGGTGTTCGTCCTGTCCACCGGCAGACCGGTTGGCAGAAGATCTGGTGAAGAACAACAGCGACGATACGCTTACGGTTTTGATGCCAGTGGACTATTGGGACTATCTCGGTTGGAAGGACACGCTTGCCAGCCCGGTTCACTCCCAGCGGCAGCGCGCCTATGCAAATCAGCGCGGAGACCGGTCTGTCTATACGCCGCAAATGGTCATTAATGGCGAAGAGCACGTGGTCGGAAGCCGGGAAGGGGAAGTCCGCGCAGCGCTCGCGCGGGCCCAGCCGTTTACCTCCAAAGTGGATCTAAAGATTACCGATATGGTTGTCGAGGCGAAGGTCGATGGCCTCTTGCCTGAAGGCGCCGAGATGGCGACCGTCTATTTCCTTAAGATCCAGGATGAGGCGATGGTGGATATCGGCCGGGGTGAAAATGCCGGACGAAAGATTAAGTATGTCAACGTGGTTCGAAATATTCAGCCCCTGGGCATGTGGTCGGGAGGCGCCGAGACCTTTCGGATGCCAAAATCCAAACTGATGCTGAAAGGCGATGCGCGGTGCGCAATTCTGGTACAGGTCGAAGGGCCTGATGGACCTGGCGAAATCATCGGAGCAGCGGTAATGGACTGGAATGGCGGTTCCTAGACCGTCAGGGAATGGTTTCAGCTGGTTTGAAACCCTCCAGCGCCGGATTTAATTTCCTGGACCGGGTTGTAACCGACGAAAAAACTGCTACCCCTTGCCGGGTCAACAGTGCTGCCTGACCTGAGTGTCTTGCAGATTGTGCCCGGGGGACTGGAGTGGACCTGAAACCAAGGCTCAGGATTGCCTTTGCAAGCATTGCCATCGGTATTCTGGTTCTGTGCCTAAAGGTTGGCGCTTACCTGCTGACGGGCTCTGTCGCTCTTTATTCCGATGCACTAGAAACCATCGTCAATATTGCGTCGTCCATAGCGGCATTGGCGGCGATCTGGTTTGCCGCGAAACCTGCTGACAGCAACCATCCCTATGGACACGACAAGGCGGAGTATTTTGCCGCCGTTCTCGTAGGTGTCATGATTGTGTTGGCCGCGATCATGATTTTCAGGGCTGCTTGGCTCGGTTTCGTTCAGGGTGACAGGCCAGAATACTCCCTTGAAGGCATCGCAATGAACCTGGCTGCAGCGTTGATAAACGGTGCCTGGGCCAGGTACCTGATGCATTTTGGCAGGCAGACCAGGTCACCGGCTCTGGTCGCTGACGGCAAGCACCTGATGACGGATGTCATAAGTTCAGCTGGCGTTCTTGCCGGAGTTGTCCTTGTCTTGATGACCGGCTGGACAATCCTTGATCCGATGCTGGCTGTGGTTGTCGGTTTGACGGTTCTTTGGACTGGCTGGGAATTGGTCAAGGAATCAGTTGGTGGCCTGATGGACGAGGCTGCATCCAGTGATGTACTTGAAAAGATAAGACTTTTGATCTCCGAACATGGAGAAGGCGCTCTTGAGGCCCATGATCTCAGAACACGCATCGCGGGCAGATCGACATTCGTGGATTTTCACCTGGTTGTGCCCGGAACGATGTCGGTGGAAGAGGCGCATGAAATCTGCGACAGGATAGAGGTTGCCATTGCGGAAGATGTGCCGGGCGCGCGGATTACCATTCATGTGGAACCTGAACACAAGGCGAAGCATTCCGGTATTGTCGTTCTTTGATGCTGCTGGCTGTAGACGCGTGAGCGGAGACTGGAAGAAACACTGATGCATTCATTTCGCCGGTGGCAGGCCCGTATTGTTGATCACGCGATACTCATCGCGGGTGCCCTCTTCATGTGTTTGCCGGTCTATTCGATTTTTGCTGCAACAACACATGCACCAGGCGTTCCGGTGGTACCGCGTCTGGACCCGGGCTCTTCTGTCCTGGAGAATTATGGGACTCTGATATCCGCGAATGCCGGATTTACGGGCGATGTTACTGTGCTGACGATGGTTTGGAACTCGTTTCTGCTTGGCGCGGGATTTGCCGCGTTGAAGGTCTCAGTTTCCTTGCTGGCTGCCTATTCGTTGATCTATTTCCGGGTGAAGTACGCTTCCATCATTTTCTGGCTGCTGCTGCTCAGCCTAATGTTTCCGCTGGAATCGCGTTTTTTGCCAACTTTCGCCGTTGTCGCTGATCTGGGTCTTGTCAACACGCGCGCAGGCCTGATCGTGCCGCTCGTGGCGTCTGGGTTGGGAACGCTGTTTTTCAGGCAGTTTCTCATGACGGTTCCAGATACGCTGATGGAATCGGCGCGTCTTGATGGGGCCGGTGCAATCAAGTTTTTCAAGGATATACTGCTGCCCCTGTCGGTTCCAACCGCGGCTGCGCTTTTTCTGGTCCTCTTTGTGACCGGATGGAACCAGTATCTTTGGCCGGTCATCGTCACGTCTGAAGAAAGTACCTATACGCTTGTTCGCGGCATGCAGTTTTTCGGCCGTGCGAGCCTGTTCGGCCTATCACTGGCTATCTTGGCAATCCTGCCGCCGGCTCTACTTGTCATCTTGTTTCAAAGACAGGTGGTTAAGGGTCTGTTCGACGGTTCACATTGAGAATGACATAAGGGAAGAGGGTTCGATGGCTTTTGAGGCAATCCTGTTTGATTGCGACGGTGTACTGGTCGATTCGGAAACGATTTATGTGCAGGTGGAACGCGAGCATCTCGCGCGGATTGGCCTTCAATACGATCTGGATGAGTACATGGACCGATTTCAGGGGCTTGGGAGCGAGGACTTCTGGGCCGCGCTCGACCGGGACCATCGTGATCTTGGCAAAGGGCCGATGCCTGAAAACTTCTTTGAAGATCTGGATGTTGCAACAATGCGGCGGATGGAAACGGAGCTGTTGGAAATCTCAGGTATCAAACAGCTGTTGAATGAACACGAGGGCCCTCGGGCGGTCGCTTCCTCATCCAGATTACAGCGGTTGATTCAAAAGCTTAGACACACAGGGCTTTTTGCGTATTTCGACCCGCATATCTATTCCGGCGAGCAGGTGGAAAACGGAAAACCTGCCCCGGACCTGTTTTTGTTTGCGGCTCAAAAGCTCGGTGTTTCACCCGCGAATACATTGGTGATTGAAGACAGCTCAAACGGCGTGAAAGCCGGGCTTGCAGCGGGAATGACCGTGTGGGGTTTTGTTGGCGGCGGTCACAGCCATGATACGCATGCTGCGCAGCTTGAAGAAGCCGGCGCGCATCGGGTCGTTGATACTCACCAGAACCTGGCAGAATTGTTGAACAACGGTGCCCATGCATAAATCCGGCGGCCCGGGTGGGCCGCCGATCCAATCCCAAAATTGTCAGTTCAGTCACCGTCCAAGGTCATGCTCCGGATTTGCACTGATCTTGTGAATCGCGAGGTCCGCGCCCAGATGCTCGTCCTCTTGCGACAACCTCAGGCCCATAGTGCTTTTCAAGATGCCGTAGACCACAAACCCGGCAGCCAGTGCATATGTTGCCCCGACTACGGTTCCGATGATTTGTGACATCAAAGAAACGCCGCCAAGGCCACCGAGAGATTCAAGACCGAAGATCCCGGCAGCGATACCGCCCCATGCACCGCAGATACCGTGAAGTGGCCAGACGCCCAGAACGTCGTCGACTTTCAATTTGTTCTGGCACATCTCAAAACCGATCACAAAGATTGCGCCGGCACCTGCTCCAACGATCAGGCTGCCAATCGGATGCATGATGTCGGACCCCGCACAAACGGCGACCAGACCCGCCAGTGCGCCGTTGTGAACGAAACCCGGATCGTTTTTGCCCACGACCAGCGCCGCCAGAATGCCGCCGACCATGGCCATAAGCGAATTGATTGCAACGAGACCAGAAGCCGCGTCCAGGGAGCCTGCTGTCATGACGTTGAAACCAAACCAGCCGACACAAAGCATCCAGGACCCCATGGCAAGCCAAGGCAAGGAAGATGGTGGAATGCCAATCGGACGTCCTTTGGAATCGTAACGGCCCATGCGCGCACCTAGCAGCAGCACGGCTCCGAGCGCGATCCAGCCGCCAACCCCATGAACGACCACAGATCCGGCAAAGTCGTGGAATTGTGCCCCGAAAGTTGCTTCCAACCAGGCTTGAAAACCGAAGTTTCCGTTCCAGACAATTCCTTCGTAGAGTGGATAGACGATGCCAACCAAGGCCACTGTCGCCACGCATTGGGGCCAGAATTTCATTCGTTCCGCAATTCCGCCGGAGATAATCGCGGGGATGGCTGCGGCAAAAGTGGTCAGGAAAAAGAATTTCACCAATGTCAGGCCTTGGAGTTCAAATCCTCCACCACCACCGGACAATGTTGCGGCATCGACGAGGAACGTCGTGCCATAGGCGAATGCGTAACCAACAAAGAAGTACGTGACGGTCGATAACGCGAAATCGACCAGAATTTTCACCAGTGCATTGACTTGGTTTTTGTGCCGAACGGTTCCGACCTCAAGAAAGGCGAACCCGCCATGCATTGCGAAGACGAGGATTGCCCCGACCAGCACAAAAAAGACGTCGCCGCCCACTCCAGTTGAATTCATGATTGACCCCCAGTTAGGCAATTTGCCAATTCGTTATGCGTTTTGGGGAGATATGTATTCAAGTTGCATGCCAAACGGGCAAACGGTGAAAGATAGGGCAGAAAACTGCCGATCTTTTGGTCGAATGGCGTTGTCTCATGGCGCGAACAGTCACATCTGCGAGACTAAAAAAGTGGCATCAGCTTAATTTATAGTCAGTACGAGATCAGCTTACTGAGGGCTATTTCTTCGGTGTTAACTATGTTGAGCGACCCTAGCAGGACACTCACATTGAGAAATGGTTGAAATGTTCAAACGAGCTGTCATTACCGCACTTATTGTTGGATCGATCCTGACAGGCATCAATCAGATCGATGTTTTTATGGGCCACGCGGAATTTGTCATTTGGCAGGCGTTGCTTTCGACGGCCGTGCCGTTCACCGTTTCAATCGTCAGCGCAAAGATGACATTAAGACAGGGGCCAGCGGTTCCTCAGCCTCTGGACCAAACAGACGTGAACATACGTCCGGAGGCTCTAGAGATCAGAGAAACCGACCTTGACCAGATTGCAGGCAGTGACCGTGACGCAAGCGATCAGATTGAACAGCTGGCGAAAGCCGGCGCTGATGTTTCACAGATTGGCCAGAACGCGAGGGCAGTCAATGCCGCGAGCAAGGAACGGGCGGAATTCCTAGCCGATCTGATTTCAACTGCAGAGCAAATTCAGGAAGACCTTCAGTCTGTTGGTTTGCAGGCCAAGGACTGCACGGACGATTTGGTGAATGCTGGCGGCCGCATGACCAAGGCGCGCGAAAGTATTCGAGGTGTTGTCGATACCTGCCTTTCAGCAGCAGACCTGATAGGTCAATTGAGTGCAGCCACTGAGGAGCTCGCTAGCCGGTTTGGTGATGTGGAGGCTCTGGCACAGGAAATTTCCTCAATTTCAGCTCAAACCAACCTGCTTGCCCTGAATGCAACCATCGAAGCTGCACGTGCGGGAGACGCCGGCAAGGGTTTTTCGGTCGTAGCAGGAGAAGTGAAGGTGCTGGCCGGGTCGACCGAAAATGCTGTTGAATCCATTTCCGGTATTCTTTCGGAAATGAACAGATCGATTTCGAGGTCACGTGATCTGATCGAGACGACAACCGACAAGCTCAAGCTTTCCGAATCCCAAAGTGCTGATGGTCTTGAACAGGTTTCATCCGTTGAGGAATACCTGAACGAGTTGACGGCTCGCAATGAAACAACCTTTCGCCAAATGACGGAACGCACCACCGCCTTGGACGAAGTGTCTTCCAACCTGCAAAAAGTTCGTCAGGACACCGAAAGCGCGATTACCGGATCTGCCCGAAATATCGAACTGGCCAAGCAAGCCTCCGAAGCGGTGCAGCTGGTTGCAAGTAGCCTGAAAGTGGCCGGCTAAACGTCGAGCTTATGAGGTAAGCAAAAAAGAGCCCGGGGTTGCCCCCGGGCTTTCCAAGTTTGCGGTCTGAGCCAATAGACCGCCTGGGAGATTTTGTATCAGCGCTTCTTGTTAGAGGCGCTGAGAACCGGTGCCGAATTCCGGATAGGCTTCCACGCCAACCTCAACCTTGTCGAGACCAAGCGCTTCTTCCTCGTCGGATACCCGGATGCCCATGGCAGCTTTCAGGATGAACCAGAAGACAGCCGAAGCAATCAGAGTGAACGCGCCGTAGGCAACAATGCCGACGATCTGCGTGCCCCAGGAAGCATCACCGTTGGAAAGCGGAACAATCAGCGTGCCCCAGATACCTGCAATCAGGTGAACCGGGATAGCGCCGACGACGTCGTCGATTTTCAGCTTGTCGAGAAGCGGAACCGTGAAGACAACGATCGCACCACCGACGCCACCGATGAGGACAGCCTGCCAGACACTTGGTGCCAGTGGCTCAGCGGTGATGGATACCAGACCGGCAAGAGCGCCGTTCAGGGCCATCGTGACATCGACTTTCTTGTAGAGAACCTGAGTCAGGATCACGGCGACGACAACGCCAGCGGCTGCAGCCATGTTTGTGTTGGCGAAGATGCGTGAGATGTCGGACACATCACCGATGGAACCCATTGCAAGCTGGGATGCACCGTTAAAGCCAAACCAGCCGAGCCACAGGATGAAAGTACCCAGTGTTGCCAAAGGCATGGAAGATCCAGGAAGCGGGTGAACGCTGCCGTCGGCACCATACTTGCCTTTACGTGCACCAAGGATGATCGCACCGGCAAGAGCAGCCCAACCACCGACGGAGTGAACCAGCGTGGAACCAGCGAAGTCGGAGAAGCCCATTTCGGACAGCCAACCTGCGCCCCACTGCCAGGACCCTGCGATCGGGTAGATGAAGCCGGTCAGAACAACAGTGAAAATCAAGAACGGCCAAAGCTTGATGCGCTCTGCAAGCGTACCGGAAACGATCGATGCCGTGGTCGCACAGAAGACCATCTGGAAGAACCAGTCAGATGCTGTGGAATAGCCGGTGTCGAGTGCGTCTCCGCCAACAGCGTCAAAGGAATAGGGACCGAATGAACCCATGAAGCCACCGTCAACACCGGTGTACATAAGGTTGTAGCCCGTAATCCAGAACATGATGCCCGCGATGGAATAAAGCGAGATGTTCTTCAGGCACTGCATGGAGACGTTCTTGGAGCGAACGAGCCCAGCTTCAAGCATGGCGAAGCCGGCTGCCATCCACATGACCAGGAAACCACCGATCAAGAACAGCAGAGTGTTGAAGATGTAGGCGACTTCTGGCGATACAGCCGGAGCTGCCGCCGCATCGGTATCCTGGGCGAGTGCCGGAAGAGCCATGAGGCTCAACACGGTCAGCGTCGTCGCGCCCTTAGCGACAAGATTTTTCATGTTACGTTTCCTTACCTAAATCACAGAGCTTCGGCGTCGGTTTCGCCGGTACGGATGCGCACGACCTGATCGATCGAGTGGACAAAGATTTTGCCGTCACCGATCTGACCGGTCTTTGCTGCACCTGAAATCACTTCGACGACCTTGTCGACGGAGCCAGAATCCACGGCGACCTCGATCTTCAGCTTCGGCAAGAAGCTGACAGCGTATTCGGTTCCGCGGTAGATTTCGGTGTGCCCCTTTTGGCGGCCATAGCCTTTCACTTCGGTCACCGTCAGCCCCTGGATGCCGATGCCGGTGAGGGCATCACGCACTTCGTCGAGCTTGAACGGCTTGATGATGGCCATCACGATTTTCATTGCTCGTTCCATTCCCCTTATTAGTGCCCCTTCCCGTCGAAGAAGCTCGGCCGACCGTCCCCAACTTGCCGCCTGGTTGATGTCCCCTCTGGAAGGGTCTTTTCAGGTCTTTGGCCTGGCCACAGTGAATGGCGTCGGGTCGGTGTCGGCCTTTCTTAATCAAGGACCGTGCCAACTTGCTCTTTTCACCTTGTTTTTCGCGGATTTCTGCGGACTCTGAAGAAATGCGGGAGGAAATGAAAATTAACGGAAAAATTCAATGACGCCTTTAGAGGCAGTTTTTCTGCATATTTTTTATGCAGACATGTAATCGCTGGTTAAATTTTGATCACTCTGAATCGGAGCCGAGCACTCGCATAAAAAAACGGCAGACTGCTCGACCGATCATTTCTTCAAAATCAATGGCATATCGACCAAGGTTAATGCGATCAGGCTGAAAAACCTCCATCGGCCAGATAGGCTTCTTCTTCCTCGGTGCTTTTTCGACCAAGAACCTTGTTTCGATGGGGAAACCGCCCAAACCTGCGTATGACATCCATGTGTATCAACGCGTAATGATAAAGTTCCTTGTCACCGAGCCTGCGACACAGATCGACCGATTTCTCCTGATGCCTCATGTCTTCCGAGTGCTCAAAAGGCAGGTAAAAAAACCCTCTTGCCTCTATCGGGAACGCACGATCAAAGCCGTGAGCGATGGCGTATTCGGCGATTGAAACGGCTTTTTCATCTGCTTCGAAGGCTTTGGGAGAGCCTCTGTAAACATTTCTCGACATCTGATCTAGAAGCAGCAGTAAAGCCAATGTGCCGTCTGCGGTTTCTGCCCAATGGTCGAGCTTGCCTTCCTTGGCGGCTTCAATCGCAGGCAGGAACCGGTCGTTACAGGACTTGTCAAACTTGTCGTCTTTCGCGAACCATTTTGAAGGTCCGGCCCGCCACCAGAAATCAAGAATATCCAGTGCGGAAATTGCGCGGCTTGTCATTGTCTGTCCTGTTCCGAACGTGTCTAAGTCTATAGTGCAGGCAGCATCTAATCTTCTGCGAACACTGTCAATTTCCCACTTGCGTGACTATCTTAGCGACTTGCTGCCAAGTGTCAGGTCGAATTTGAAGACAAGGGATAGGATCAATCTGTGACGGAAACGCTGCTTGACCTAAAGGGATTGAAATGCCCGCTACCAGTGCTGAAGACCAGAAAGGCATTGACGCGTCTGAATACCGGCGACCAACTCACGGTGCTGACGACCGATCCGATGGCGGAAATAGACATCCCGCATTTTTGCCAGGAAAATGGTCACGAGTTGCTGGCGGCCGAAAAGCTGGAGGGAGGCCACAGGTTCCAGCTTGCGAAAGGTGGCTGACACTTGGGGCACGATTTATGACAGCAAAGATCGCAACCTCAGCCTAACAATTGTCCTTCAATCGTTCTCCGCGCAAACCATTCACCCCTTGCTCCTTAAGCGCGGCGATGAGGTCGTCACTGTCGATTTCCTGAATGGTCTGTTCGTTTCTCAGCGCCATTGCGGCTGCAGTCCCCGCTGCCTGGCCCATTGCAACACACTGAGGCATGCCGCGAACCGATGCAAATGCGACGGCATCAGCAGAAACAATCCTGCCTGCGAACATTAGATTTTCAATGTTTTTGGGAACAAGTGATCGAAACGGGATTGTGTAGTAGGCACCCTCTCCTACAACTGCGTCGTGGGTCATGGCGCCGTTTCCGCGCATGACGTCATCGACAGGATTGTCGCAGCAGACGACACCGTCCAAAAACTTGGTGGCGTTTGCAAGGTCGTCGCCTGTCACCCGATACTGACCTTCGAGCTTTCGCGTCTCGCGAACCCCGACCGTTGGGCCGAGATACATCAATCTTGCGCTTTCAAATCCAGGGACATCCTCTCTCAGGAATTGCGCGAGTTGACGACATCTGCGCCTGCCTTCAAGCGTGGCTCGGTTGACGGCACCGGCATCAGTTCCATCAACACCGCGGATAACAACGGAATTGCAAAAAACCGTGTCCGCGTGAAATCCCCGCATCAGATAGAGTTTTGCAAGATCCTCATGCAATCGTCCTTCTGCAATTCCCCTGGCCGCAAACCGTTCGAAATATGGATCGCCTTCGGCAAAAACGGTATCCTGATCGACACCAATCATCTGGAAAGTCAGCGTGACACCCATCATGTTGCCCTGCCTGTCGCCCAGTGCATATGGAACGCCCGCTTTAGCCGAAATGTCACCGTCCCCTGAACAATCGATGACGATGCCCGCAACAATCGTGTAACCGCCGTGCCGATTGAAGCACTCCACGGCAGCGATTTTTTGACTCACCATTCGCGGTGCTAAGGCGGTAGTGTTCAGGTGTACATCAACACCGGCTTCCTCGAGCATCTCGAACATGGTCAGCGTTGCGATATCGTGATCGTACTGAATTTCGTGGCCGAAGTTCTCAAGCGTGCAAGGCCGTTTTTCGGCAGCAGGTGGATCCATTTCAAACAGTCGATTGGCCAATTCCTCCATCAAGCCGCCAATACTCACGCCGCATGGATAGGCCGCGCCCCAGGGCATTCCGGGGCAGAAAGCCATCACGCCGCCAATCTTGTTGCTTGACTCAATCAGGCTGACAGAAAGGCCTTGCCTGCCGGCTGCAACCGCAGCCCCGAAACCAGCTGTTCCACCGCCAATGACGAGAACATCGGTCGAAAGATCTCCAGGACTTCTTGTGTCGCCCAAAGCCAATTCATTCAGCCTCATTGATCCAGGCGGGTCAGCATGTTGAGATCAGACAATCAATCAGGTCATTGTTTCTTAATTTGAAATTGTCGAACAATTGAACCTGCCGTTTTCGGACTAGGCGTCACCGGCAATCTTGTCGATGGAACCAGCCAACTTCAGATCGAGGCTACTCAAACCGCCAACATCATGCGTTGCCAGCGTTATCTCGACCGTGCGATAGACATTGGACCATTCCGGATGATGATTCATCTTTTCTGCAATCAGCGCTACCTGTGTCATGAACCCGAACGCCTCGGTGAAGTCTCGGAATCTGAAAGTCCTGGTGATTGCCTCGCGACCGTCACAAAGGTGCCAGCCCGGTAGGTCTTGAAGCCCGGCCGCCCGATCTTCAGGTTTCAATCGTTCAACCATTTGCCTCTCCTGCTCAGCCAACACTCAGTTGGCAGTCTACTCAAATGAAATGAAAGGGTGAAGGCGAACTCAAACAGGACCGGCATGTGCTGCGTTTCTGATAGAGCCATTTGCAATTCTGTGCACAAGTCCGCACGGTGGACAAATAGATATGGGAGGCGCCTGTTGGTCCAAAGTGTTCTTTTCGTTTGTCTTGGAAATATCTGCCGCTCGCCCCTTGCTGAGGGTGTGTTTCGGAGCCTTGTTTTCGATGCGGGGCGAAGTGGTGAATTTGAAATTGATTCCGCCGGAACGGGAGCGTGGCACATTGGTGACCCGCCGGACCCGCGATCAATCGAGATCGCCGCGAAATATGGCGTAGATATTTCCGGCCAAAAAGCGCGCCAGGTAGAAGATGCTGACTTCGACCGTTTTGACACAATTGTTGCCATGGATCGAAGCAACCTGACCAAACTGAACAGCTGGAGCAATGGTGGGACGGCCCATATCCGGCTGTTGCTCGACGATCCGGTGCAGGAAGTTCCCGACCCATATTGCGGCGGGTCAGACAGTTTTGAAAATGTTTATCGATTGATCAGGGCGGGTGGACAACGGCTTTTGGGCACATTGACGGAGCAGCACTCGTGACCGCATAAAATTCAGGCTCCCGGTCTCAGGGTTCATAAATCCGTCTCAGAAATTGCGCTATGGGTGATCGTCGAGATTGCACTCCATGGTTGGTTCATGAAAGTCTTCTGGTGGTCACTGGCCGCGATTTGCATTCTGTTCGGCCTGGCAACTGTCTGGTTGCCTATACCAACGGGTGTTCCGCTGCTTGCGCTGGGGATGATCGTGATTGTCGGCACCAGCCGAAGCGCCGCCCGCATGCTGCGCAATCGAAGGCGAAAAACTCCTCAGATAAATGATGCAATCAGTTGGGTGGAGGACCGCTCGCCCCTGCGTTTTGCGCGCATTTTAAAGCGCACCAGACCGCGCAAGTGATGTGACTGTATTTTTCGGAAGACGCGTCTATCGGTCGGAGAAAATCCGAACAGCACCCCGCAAGGACCGACGCGATCGCACCAGCAGACGCCGAACAAGGCGTTGAAGCTTGCGGCCCTTTACAGTGAACCACTCGTCCAGACCCCTATCGGTGAAAAGGGGCGGTTCTTTTATGTAGAGCAAGTGGTAGACGATCAGGATCAGCAAGAACGTCAAGCCCCAGGAAATCAGGGTGTCGGAGAAAAAATGACCGCCAAATGCAACACGGTTCGCCGACAGGATGAGGCAAAGTGGCAGAACAAATGCGAGCACCGCCCTGCGCCAGCTCGCGGGAACCAGAAATGCGACCGAGACAAGCCAAATGCTTGCCGAGGCTTCTCCGGAAACAAAAGAACAGTTTTTGTCGCAGTAGTCGGTCATCTTCCAGACAGGTTGAAAGGGAAGATCTCCGCCAAACTCTTCAACTGAGCGCGGGCGTGGGCGTCCCCAATTGTCCTTCAGGATCGCGTTGACCAGGATGCCCGGTCCCAGGATCAATGTCGTTAAAAGAAAGACCGGCTTGCGCAGGGGCAGAATAGGTGGGCGTCCAGGCACTACCAGCTTGATCACCAGAATGAGCACGCAGACAACGGCAATGACCTTCACCAGGAAAGGTCCAAGATGCCTGACGTCCCGCAGGAAGGGCTCGTTTTGAGCCGCAAAACCGGCTTCGCCGAAAAAGAAGAGATTGCTGACCTTTAGATCAATGCCCGGGAATGCCAGAAAAAACAGAGAAACAACAACAACATATGCGCATACCAAAGCTATCGGGTGGGCAACGCACCAGTTACCGGCTTTTCGCAGTCCAGACTTCTGACTATGGTTGGGGTGGCTGTCTCGTTCCATGGCTGCTCTTTAGCGCATCCTGCAGGCCTGTCCAATCCTTCCTTGCCGGGAGGGTCGGCAAAGGTGTTTTTGGAGTTGAATATATTGCAAAGTGACGATCCGGCAGATCAAGATTCAAGCTCGAATATCGTCCCATTGAGGCAGGATCGCGAACCGGTTGTCGAATTCTGGTACGAATTCGCTTCGACCTATAGTTATCTCACAGCCATGCGCATCGAAGCGCTTGCCGCTGATTTCGGTGTCAGCGTCGCCTGGAGGCCTTTTTTGCTTGGGCCTATCTTCAAAAAACAAGGCTGGAATACATCCCCTTTCAACCTTCAGCCGGCAAAGGGCCGCTACATGTGGTGCGACATGGAGCGCCAGTGTGAGCGATACGGTTTGCCATTCCAGATGCCCAGTCCCTTTCCGCAAAATGGGCTTTTGGCGGCAAGGATCGCGTTTGCCGGCCGGGATCAGCCGTGGATCGGAGCATTTAGCCGGGCGGTCTATATTGCAGAATTCGGGCAAGGGTTGGAGATTGAGGACGAAGCCCTGATGGCCGATCTTCTCATTGAGGTTGGCGCACCGGCCAAGCAGGCACTGGCTGATGCGGTTTCGCCAGAAACGAAAATCGGACTGCGTGCTGCAGTGAGCGAAGCTGAGAAGCTTGGAATTTTCGGTGCCCCCAGTTTTGTTGCTCCGAACGGTGCCCTCTTTTGGGGCGATGATCGCCTTGAGCAGGCATTGGAAACCGTTAGGGCGAGCGCTTAAGAATTTGCGTGTTCAAGGGCTTTGTAAAGCAAGGCCGGGGACAGCGGTTTGGTCAAGACTTCCTGAAAACCTGCCTGTCGCAAGCGTTGATCGCCAATAGACTCGAGTGCAGCGGTGACTGCAATGAGCGGGAGCTCGCTGCCTTGTTCTAGGTTGCGCAGCTCTTCTGCCGTTTCGAGGCCACTCATGCCGGGCATGTGCAGATCCAGAAGTGCAGCGTCATATATTTCTTTTTGAACCAGCCCGATGGCCTGTTCACCGGAATGCGCGATGTCGCATGACATCCCGAAGGACTCAAGCAGAGCGGCTAGAAGCCTGCAATTGGTTTCGTTGTCGTCGACCACCAGGACGTGCAGCGTCATGCCGGGACGCGATGCAACGGGTTCCGTGCCAGATGAGGGTGCCGGATCCGTCAACCGTTCGATTGCATCTTGTGTTTCCAGCGGGATCTGCACTTCAAAGCAGCTTCCGCCACTTTTGGGCTGAGCCAGTCTGAGCCGTCCCTTCATTTCTCTCACGAGTTCTGCGGTACCCCAGAGTCCGAGACCGGTGCCGGGAGCAGAAGCCTTGCCATGACGGCCCCGAACAAAGGGCCTGAAGAGACGGTCTCTTTCGTCGGGATCTATCCCAGGTCCGGTGTCCGTAATTGAAAGACTGACCCAGTATTCGTCGTCGCCAAGCGAAGCTGAGGTTTCTTCCGGTGTCATGGCCGACAGTTCGACGATGATGCCTCCGGCGTCCGTGTATTTGACGGCGTTGTCCAGCAGCGATGTGAGCACTCGGCGGAGCGACCCACCTTTGCGGATCATTTTTCCCCTTACGTCTTCTTCACAGACAACATCAAGTGTCAGGCTTCTTGCCTCAGCAACCGGGCGAAAGAGATCGGTCACCTCAAGCATGATTTCGGAAATCCGATAGTGGGACGAAAGGGTGTCCTCAACCTGTTCCCCAGCATTCAGGAGATCGCCGGTGAGCTGCGTCAGGGCATCAATGGAGCGTATCAGGACCGACAGTTGCTCTGCCTGGGCAACGTCCAGAGACCCCTCACCGATCATTTCAGCCGTCAGCCGCATGGCCGCAAGCGGGGTTCTGAGATCGTGGGCCAGAAGCGCAATCTTCGCGCCATCTTCATCATGATTTGCCATGAAGCCCATGTCCTTCGCCAGTTTCACGCCAAAAGGGCTTGCCGAACCATCGGGGAAAAGCCAATCTGACTACATTCGTGCTTACCTTGCGGGCACATCGCTGTCCATCCGGTCCTTCAGGACCGGCTGTTTCGTCAACTGTTCTGCCACCAAACCCGGTTGAAAAGCGCTTTTGCGGCGCAGTGTTTCATGCTTGCTCAAAACTTTGCCATTGTTGCTCCGGTTTTCCTGCTCATCGGGATCGGTTATGCACTTGCCCGTTTCAAGGTTCTTGCTCAAACCGTCAGCGAGGCACTGGGTCAATTCGTCTACGTCGTTGCCATTCCCATCCTGATTTTCCGTACTTTGACAAATGCGGACTTGTCGGCAGGGTTTCCTTTTGAGCTTTGGGCCGCCTATTTCGTTGGTGTCGGTGTTGCCTGGGCGCTTGGAACCCTGGTTATTCGGAAGGGCTTCGGACGAGATGCCCGCGCCGGAGCGATTGGCGGAATATCCGCTGCATTTGCCAATACCGTTCTTGTCGGGTTGCCTCTGGTGGCAGCTGTTTACGGCGACGAGGGCCTGGTGCCTCTTCTTTTGGTGATTTCGGTTCACTTGGCAATCATGACGGTGGCGATGGCCATTGTCATGGAGCGTGCTGCAGCGATTGACAGCGGCGAGCCTTTGCCTCCGCTCGGCCGGTTGCTTTCAGGCGCACTGAAGAGCCTGATGAAAAATCCCATTGTCGTTACCATCGTACTCGCCTTTTTCTGGCGGCTGACCGGCTTTGACCTACCGGAAATCGGGCAGGATGTTCTGAACAGGATTGCTGCTACGGCGCTGCCACTTGCGCTGTTGTCTCTCGGCATGAGCCTTGTTCAATACGGCATGCGTGGCAATGTGCTTCCGGGCGTTCTGCTCAGCGTGATCAAGATCCTCATCATGCCGGGCGTGGTCTTTGCTGTCAGCGCGTTTGTCTTTCAGTTGCCTCCGCTCTGGACGGCTGTTGCAACTTTGACGGCCGGATGCCCAACGGGCATTAACGCGTATATATTCGCGAACCGATACGGAACCGGTCACGCCATGTCGGCAAATGCGATTACGATGACCACATTATGCGCCATCGTGACGACCAGCCTCTGGATCGGTTTTTTGGAAATCTGGTTCAAGTTGAGCTAGAGCTCGAGCCGCCGTCGCAATTCGGCGTGTGTCATGCCCAATTCGCGCAAAGATCTGAGGCTCGTGTCCTTGCTGGATTTCGACAATTTGCGGCCGTCGGCTCCCAAAATCAGACGATGATGACGATAGCGCGGTTCCGGCAGATCCAGCAATTCCTGCAAGACCCGATGCACACTGGTCGCGTGATAGAGGTCCTTTCCTCGTAAAACGTCTGTAATGCCCTGGCGCGCATCGTCAACCACCACGGACAGATGATAGCTCGTCGGCGTGTCCTTGCGGGCGAGAACCACATCTCCCCAGGCCGCTGCCTCGACCGCAATCTGCTGATCGGGCTGGAACAGCGCTTTGCCCTCTGAACCGCCTTCCTGCCAGCTTAGTGGCTTGCCAATTTTCGAAAGAGCGTCTGCCATATTCAGGCGCAAAGCAAAGGGAGCGTCGCTCGAGGCCCTGGCCTTGCGTTCCCGCTCGGTCAAAACGGCATGGTCTCCCGGATAGATAGGTGCGCCGTCCGGATCACGCGGCCAGATCCTGCCGTTGGTCTCGTAGTCGGCGACAAATGTCCGGATTTCTGCGCGCGTCAGGTAGGCGGCATAAACAAGTCCGAGGTCCTGGAGCTGTTCAAGAGCTTTGCGGTAGTGCTCGAATGCCTGCGACTGGCGAAGCAAAGGCTCTTCCAGCGGTACACCCAACCAGTCGAGATCTTCGAGCATTTCCCGCTCCAGATCAGGCGTGCAGCGCGTCAGGTCGATATCTTCCAATCTAAGCAGAAAACGTCCGTTCAACGCGTTGGCAGCTCTGACATTCAAGAGTGCGGACAGGGCATGCCCGAGGTGCAGATGTCCGTTGGGCGAAGGGGCAAACCGGAAGGCGGGTCGGGACATGAAGGTGGTGAGCCGGGTTGACGGATTGGAGTTGGTCGTTCAAGTCCTACCTACCATTCCCTGTCTGTCATGCAAATCTGCTGAAGCTATCACACCGATCATGAAACCGATTGCCACATCAGATGATATCGAGGCAGGCCTGCGTGGACTGGAAACCCTTGATCCAAGGCTTTCAACGATCGCCTTGGCCGCGGGTGAACTTCCGTTGCGGCGAAGGGCTGCTGACTTTGAAGGTCTTGCCCAAATCATCACTGGTCAGCAGGTTTCCGTTGCGAGCGCTGCCGCAATATTTGCGCGATTGCAAACGCTCGTGCAGCCACTGACTTCAGATCGTCTGAAGGCCTTTTCGGACGAAGATCTTGCCGGCGCTGGGCTTTCCAGACCGAAGATCCGTACGCTACGCGCCGTTTCACTGGCTTGCCAATCCGGCCTGGACCTCGCTCAACTGGCCGAGGCGCCTGCCGACGAGGCACATGCCCAGCTGTGTTCGATCAAGGGTATTGGCCGCTGGACGGCAGATATTTTCCTGCTTTTTTGTGCCGGCCATCCTGACATTTTTCCAAGCGGCGATCTTGCGCTTCAGATTGCGGTTCGTGATGCGCTTGAGCTGCAGGAAAAGCCGGATCCCAAGCAGCTCGATGAGATTGCGTCAGCCTGGTCGCCACATCGTGGCGTGGCTGCGCGTCTCTTCTGGGCCTGGTATCGA
The DNA here is from genome assembly GCF_009363435.1 of Labrenzia sp. THAF82. Lineage (GTDB taxonomy): Bacteria > Pseudomonadota > Alphaproteobacteria > Rhizobiales > Stappiaceae > Roseibium > Roseibium porphyridii. Next base: position 363,735 of record NZ_CP045354.1, read on the forward strand.
GTTCAGAAGCAGGGGCGGGAAACCATGCCTGTTTGAGGTCGTCTCAGCTGCCGATCAATGCGTCGACCGATCTTAGCAGCAGGTCGATGTCTTCTGGTCTGGACAGACGATGGTCTCCGTCAGGAACGACGGACAATGTCACGTCATCCTGCGGCAATGCATCGACAAGACGTTCGGCGTGTTGTCGTGGTACGTCGGGATCCTCAGCACCCTGCAGAATTGTGATCGGACACCCAAGAAAAAGCGGCTTGTCGAAAAGCAGGTGCCGGCGTCCGTCTTCGATCAGTTTGCGTGTGATTACATATGGGCTGTCGTCGTAAGCCGACGGTTGGGACCAGCGTCCACTGGTGAGGATGGTTTCCCGAATCTCGTCGGTAAACCGCTGTTTCCACATCAGCTCCTCGGTGAAGTCGATAGCAGGAGCGATCAGAACCAGTCCCTTGATTTTCCCAGTTTCCTTTCGTTTCAATGCAAGCAGAAGTGCAATCCAGCCGCCCATAGAGGAGCCGACCAGAACTGTTTCCTTGTCTGCAAAGCTGTCGAAAACGGCTGTTGCCTCTTCCAGCCAATCCGAAACACAGGCGTCTTCAAATTTGCCGCCGGATTGTCCGTGACCGGAATAGTCAAACCGGACCACCTGCTTGCCAAGACTTTCACCGTGAGCAGCAAGCGCTTCGGCCTTCGTGCCGGACATGTCGGATTTGAAGCCGGACAGCCAAAAAAGACCGGGCGCTTCTCCGGCGTCTTTCAAAACCGCGATCTTCCGCAAAGAGTCGTTTTTTCCGACCGAGATGAATTGCGGTTCTTGCGCACCCATATTAAGGCTCTCAACATAGTCTATTTCTTCTGCTCTGCCTTTGGCACACACATCCCGCCTTGAAAAGCACTTTGGAGGCCTCAATTGCCGCCCCTGCCCCCGGCCACGACTGTTTTGCAAGTGATCCCGGACCTGAATTCGGGCGGAGCTGAACGCACGACACTCGATGTTGCACGGGCGATTGTTGAAGACGGTGCTCAGGCGTTGGTCGTCAGCCAGGGCGGTCAGTTGGTGCCGGAGCTGGAGTCCTTCGGAGCCGAGCACATCGTGCTTCCGGTGAAGTCCAAGAACCCGGTGACTCTCTGGAAAAATACCAAAAGGCTCGCGACTCTCATTTCGGAACGTGGTGTGGATCTCATTCACGCAAGAAGCAGAGCTCCTGCCTGGTCGGCGCTGAGGGCAGCGAGACGCACGAATGTCCCATTTGTGACCACTTACCACGGCACCTACAATCAATCGAATGCACTCAAGGCATACTACAATTCCGTGATGGCGCGCGGTGATGCCGTGATCGCCAATTCTGAATTCATTGCCAAACTGATTGGCAAACGACATCCCTTTGCCAAATCCCGCATCACAATTATCCCGCGGGGGTCGGACCTGAAGAGCCTGGATCCGGATAATGTCAGTGCGTTGCGTCAACAGGCACTTAAAGACAGCTGGGGGATTCCAAACGGCCATCCGATCATCATGAACATGGCTCGTCTGACGGCCTGGAAGGGGCAGTCCGTTCTGATCGAAGCGATGGCGCTTCTGAAAGATGATGGCCTGAGCGAACCGATTGCGATTTTGGCCGGCGATGCGCAAGGGCGCGACGGATATGTTGCCGAGTTGAAAAATCAGATTGCAGGTCTTGGCCTTCATGATCGGGTGAGGCTTGTGGGTCATTGTGCCGATGTACCGGCAGCGATGGCACTGTCGGACCTTGCGGTGGTTGCCTCTGTCGAGCCGGAAGCCTTTGGCCGTGCTGCTGTCGAGGCGCAGGCCGCGTCGGTGCCGGTGATTGTTTCCAATCTGGGAGCGGTGCCGGAAACGGTGCTAGCGCCACCGGATGTTCCGGGTTCTCAACGAACAGGCTGGCGGGTTACCGCAAGTGATCCTCAGGCTCTGGCTGATGCCATAAGGTCGGCGTTGCTAATGGATGAAAAATCAAAAAGAGACCTGACAAGCCGCGCACTTGCTCATGTGCAACAAAACTTCACAGTCGAAACGATGTGCGCCAGAACGCTTGCGGTCTATGAAGGGCTCTTGACCCGTCGCTCCAATGCAGACTGAGATCAGTTCGGTCTGAGTGCCAAGAAGACTGCTTTGCAGCCAATCAAAACCTAGCGATAGGCTCAAGCCGCGAGCGGGTAGGCTTCTTCAACCAGATAAGGTCCACCCCCTACGCTTGCTTTGGCAGAAAACAGAACAAATCTGCCGGCAACAAAGGGCTGTGCCTGAAAGTTGCCGCGCTCACTGAGCCATTTGGCCACATCCTCGTTGGTCGACGACCTGCAACGCGCCACCGTGACATGCGGAACGTATTTTCGTCGTTCTGCGGGCAGGTGCAGCCGCTGAATGATCCGTTCCTGTTCGGCTTGCAATTCGGCGAGCTCTGCATTCGGCTCGACGCGAGCCCAGACCGCGTGTGGCTTGCCATTGCCGAAGGAACCGAGCCCGTTTAGCCGGATTTCAATCGGATCCCGGCGGATCCGGTCGAGGGCGGCTGCAACTTCATCTGCTGTCCGGTCATCTATGTCACCGATGAACCGAAGTGTGATGTGAAAGTTCTCGGGATCGATCCAGCGAGCACCCCGAAGGCCTCCCCGGAGCATAGAAAGCATGAGTGCCGTCTCTGACGGTATCTCAAGGCCTGTAAATAGGCGCGGCATGGGTGTTCCCTCCGCTGTCGCTGATAAATCCCATGAGGAATCAACTTCATGAAAATCGCAAGAAAAAAATCTAAGTGTCTGAAAAATGTATGAAAAACACTACTCAAATGTGAAAACGCCGCGCCAGAAGATCTCTGGCACGGCATCTGATGTGATTTGATTCTCAAAGACCTGCAGTTGCAATCAAGGTGCGGGATTGCCGAATTCCTGGTGGATTTCGTCGATCTTTTCCAAGATGTCATCACTGAGAACGAGGTCGGCCGCGCCAATGTCAGTTTCGAGCTGGTCCATTCTTGTCGCGCCGATGATGACAGAGGTCATGAAAGATCTGGACTTGGCAAATGCGATCGCCAGCTGAGAAGGGTCAAGGCCGGCTTTGCTGGCAAGGGCATGATAGGCATCCACCGCCTGGAGCGTGCGCGGATGCTCATAGCGCTGCATGCGATTGAAGAGGGTTTTGCGTGCTCCGGCCGGCAGCGCCCCGTTGCGGTATTTACCGGTCAAATAGCCTTGAGCGAGGGAAGAATAGGCCAGAAGCCCGACATCTTCCCTGCGGGCGATTTCTGCAATGCCAGTCTCGAAGGTTCGGTTGACGAAGGAATAGGCATTTTGAATGGAGACCACGCGTGGCAGGTCGAACACGTCAGAGGCTGCCAGATACCGCATTGTTCCCCAGGCGCTTTCGTTTGAAAGGCCGATATGGCGCACTTTTCCTGATTTCACGAGGTCGGACATGACTTCGAGTGTCGATTGGATGCTGTTTTCGTCTTCGGCCGGAATGGCATCTTTCCAGCGTGTCGGCATGGAGCCAAAGCCAGCCTGGTTCCGGTCCGGCCAGTGGATCTGATAGAGATCGATGTAATCAGTCTGCAGGTTTGTCAGGCTGCGATCGACGGCCTGTTCAATCTGCTCACGGGTCAGTTTGCTCTTTTCACCGTTCTTGCGGAACCAGTTCATCTCGGAACGGCCGACAACCTTGGTGGCCATGACGACCTTGTCCCTCTTGCCGCTTTTCTTGAACCAGTTGCCAATGATCCTTTCCGTGCGGCCCTGGGTCTCCTTTTTCGGGGGGATCGGATAGAGCTCGGCTGCGTCAAAAAAATTTATGCCTCTATCGAGAGCATAGTCCATCTGGGCATGACCTTCGGCCTCCGAGTTCTGCTCGCCGTAAGTCATCGTTCCGAGGCAAAGAGCGCTCACATTGATGTCTGTGCGTCCGAGCCGGCGCTGTTCCATCTGGTCTTCCTTCAATTTTCAAGAAAAGGGCATATCTGGCTGCCGAATGGCGCCGGCCCTTATGACGATTGTGCTTTGGCCAACAGGTCTTCAACCTTCGGCAGAATGTTTTCGACAATGACGGCGACGCCATCCGCATTCGGATGCATGCCGTCCGACAGGTTCAAGTCGGGATTCAGTGCGACGCCTTCCAGAAAGAACGGGTACAGCAAGGCTCCATGGGCCTTGGCAACCTCCGAGTAGATCGGGTCGAAGACATCGGCGTATTCCGGGCCAAGATTTCGGGGGGCAAGCATACCGGCCAGCATCACCTCAATTCCACGCTCACGCAGACGCGCGGTGATCTCCTCGATGTTCTTTCTCGTAATCTCCGGAGAAATACCTCTGAGGGCGTCATTGGCACCAAGTTCAACAATCACCGCGTCGGTATCGGGCGCAACAGACCAGTCCAGCCTGGAGAGGCCGCCTGACGTCGTGTCGCCGCTCACACCGGCGTTGACGACTTCTACTGAATGCCCGCGAGAATCCAGCGCTTTTTGCAATTGGGTCGTAAACCCTGCGTCTGGTGGAAGTTGATATCCGGCCGACAGGCTGTCGCCCAGAACCACGAGCTTCAGGTCAGCCGCCTGAGCGGAAACCGGATAAAAGGAATAGAGCAGGATAAAGACAACAGCGATAAGACGGTTCACGCTAACATTCTTTCAGGACTGGAATAGGCGCTACATCGGTCCCATATGGTCGCAATGCGACCAAATGTCGAGGGCATGCAGGCGTCGGAACGACGATCCAGTGTCCACTATAGAGGCCTGACGATGACAAATGCACCCGCGATTGCCCTAAAAAACGTTCATTTGACACTCGGTGAAGGTGCCGGACGTGTTCATATTCTAAAGGGCATCGATCTGGACATTGAAAAAGGAACATCCGTCGGACTCGTGGGTCCGTCCGGCTCCGGCAAATCAACGCTGCTCATGGTTATGGCTGGTCTTGAACGTGCTGATGACGGGTCCGTCAATGTGGCAGGTTCGGAACTTGGACCTCTGAGTGAGGATCAGCTTGCACGGTTTCGGGGGCGCAACGTTGGGATCATCTTTCAGTCGTTTCACCTCGTCCCCAATATGACCGCGCTGGAAAACGTCACTGTTCCGCTCGAGCTGGCTGGAGATCCTTCTGCATACGAAAAAGCGGCTGCCGAGCTTGAAGCCGTCGGTCTTGGTCACAGGATGCACCACTATCCGGCGCAAATGTCCGGAGGCGAACAGCAGCGCGTGGCGGTTGCGCGAGCGCTGGTGGTTGAACCTGAAATTCTTATTGCGGATGAACCGACTGGTAACCTGGATGACAGCACAGGAACACAGATTGTCGATCTGATGTTTTCCGCGCAGCGCGATCGCAAGACAACACTGGTGCTGGTGACGCATGATCCATCGCTGGCAGAGAGATGCGACCGCATGATCAGGGTTCGGTCCGGCGAGATCGAAGAAGCGCTATCAGCCAAATCCGGCATGGAAGAGGTTTCCGCGTGAGCGGCTTTGTTCCCGGAACGACCGGGTCAGGCAACCAGACCTTTCCTCTGGCAACGCGTTTTGCCTTGCGAGAGCTGCGCGGTGGGCTCAAAGGGTTTTACATTTTTATCGCCTGTATCGCTCTTGGCGTTGCCGCAATCGCAGGCGTTACGTCCGTTTCACGGGCCCTCACAGAGGGAATCTCGCGCGAAGGTCAGGCGATTCTCGGCGGCGATCTGTCCTTCCGCCTGATCCACCGCGAAGCCAATGCGGAGGAAGCCGCGTTTCTGGACAGTCTTGGGGCTGTCTCAGGCGTTGCAACGATGCGCGCGATGGCCAGGCGACTGGATGGATCGGAACAGGCTCTGGTCGAATTGAAGGCGGTTGACGACCCTTATCCCCTTTATGGGTCACTCGACCTTCAGTCGGGCCAACCGCTGACAACCGCCATTGCACAACAGGATGGTGTCTGGGGTGCCGTGGCAGACCTCGCCCTACTTGCGCGTCTGAATATTTCCGTTGGTGATACGATTGCGCTCGGGCGCACGACATTGCGTATTTCTGATGTCATTGAAATCGAGCCGGACAAACTTGCTGGCGGCATGGAGTTTGGTCCAAGGCTGATGGTGTCCGAAGCAGCGCTTCCGGATACCGACCTTGTCCAGCCTGGCAGTCTGATACGCTGGCACTACCGCGTTCGGATGGATCCGGCCCCCAGTCTTGAAACGCTTTCAGGAGTGGTGGAAAGCGTGAAGCAGAATCAGCCCGACGCCGAATGGCGCATACGTTCGCGTGCGAATGCCTCGCCTGGTTTGCAGCGCAGTATCGGTCGGTTCGCCCAGTTTTTGACGCTCGTCGGTCTGACCGCACTTGTGGTCGGAGGTGTGGGTGTCGCAAACGCCATCCGGGCGTATCTGGAGACCAAGCGTGAAGTCATTGCCAGTTTCAAGTGCCTGGGTGCGACCGGCGGATTTGTATTCCAGATCTATCTGGTTCAAATGATTGTTCTGGCACTGATCGGGATCGCCATTGGCCTTGTCATTGGTGCTTTGATACCATTTGCGGCTGGTGCGGCATTGTCCGGCGTGTTGCCGGTTCAGCTTGCCGCCAACATCTATCCTGCCGAGCTCGGTCTTGGTTTGATCTATGGACTTCTGACAGCACTTGCATTCGCATTGTGGCCTCTCGGTCGCGCTCATGATGTTCCGCCGACCGCCCTCTTCAGGGATATCGTGACAGGCGGGGCTAAGTTTCCGCGCAAGCGGTATCTGTTCGCAACCATGGTCACGGTTGTGGCCCTGGCCGCCATTGCAATTCTGCTTGCTCACGACAAGACCATTGCCGGAGTTTACATCGTCGCTTCAGCGGGTGCGTTCCTTTTGCTTGTGATTGTTGCGCGTCTGATCATGTTTGCCGCGAAGCGCCTGCCGAGCGTCAGATCTACGGAACTGCGCCTGGCAATTGCCAATATTCACCGCCCTGGTGCCTTGACACCTTCTGTTGTTTTGTCGCTGGGTCTTGGGCTGTCCTTGTTGGTGGCACTCGCGCTGATCGATGGCAACCTGCGGCGGGAATTGACGGCCACGATTGCCGATCAGGCGCCAAGCTTCTTCTTTGTCGATATCCAAAGTCATGAACGCGACACCTTCCAGACGCTACTTGAGGACGAAGCGCCGAACGCCAACCTCCAAAGCGTGCCCATGTTGCGCGGCAGGATCGTGAGCCTGAACAACATCCCGTCTGAGGATTTCGTGCCGGCACAAGATGGCTCGGACTGGGTTCTTCGCGGTGACCGTGGCATCACATACGAGGCCACGATTCCGGATAATTCCACGTTGTCGGCAGGAGAATGGTGGCCGGAAGACTACAACGGCATACCATTGGTTTCATTCGACGCCGAGGCCGCGACAGACCTTGGGTTGGTTATTGGCGACAAGGTCACGGTCAACGTCTTGGGCCGGGAAATTACCGCAGAGATCGCCAACATGAGGGACGTTGAATGGCAGTCCTTGGCAATCAACTTCGTCATGGTCTTTTCGCCGAACACCTTTGCGGGTGCTCCTCATGCCCATCTCATGACACTCGGCTGGGACGAAGAAGTGCCGACGGACGCTGAGCTGGCGCTTTTGAAAACCGTATCAAACACGTTCCCGACCGTAACTGCGGTTCGCGTCAAGGACGCCATATCCCAGGTCAATGATCTGGTGGCACAGCTTGCCTGGGCCATCCGGGGAGCAAGCTCGATCACGCTGATTGCGAGTGTGCTTGTTCTGGCAGGTGCGTTGGCTGCCGGCCACCGCAGTCGCATTTACGATGCCGTTATACTCAAGACATTGGGTGCCACACGCACACGCCTGATCATTGCCTACGGCCTCGAATACGCGATCCTCGGATTGGTGACCGCCCTTTTTGCTCTGGTGGCCGGAGGTGTGGCAGCCTGGTACGTGATCACTCAGATCATGGGTGGATCGTTCGTCGTCATGCCGGTTACAGCTGCGGGTGCCGCGCTTGTTGCACTCGTCCTGACAGTCGGCTTCGGCCTGATCGGCACTTGGCGCGTGTTGGGTGAAAAGCCGGCCCCGGTTCTTAGAAACCTCTAAGACCTCGACTGACACAAGCGACCTGATGTGGAAATTATCCATGTCAGGAAACTTTCATGAAAAACAGGCGCTTTCGGTCAAACTTCGGCCCGACGCCGCTTGCATGCTGTTTTGATCTTGGCTATCCGACTAGGGCCTAGAGTAAACAGGGGCTAGTTCCATGCTTGAATTCACTAAAAAAACCATTCTCAGATCACTGGCCAAAGGCGTGGTACTTGCTGCCGCAACGACGTTTTCGTTTGGTCAGCCCGCATTTGCGGAAAGCCCGTTTCATACCGGCGTCTGGCAATTGAATACAAAAGATGGGCCGCGTGGGCTTGTGGTCAGCGACTGGCTGGTGTTCGAAGACGGACTGCCAAAGCGCTGGCTCTATCGCCGCGCCGGCACAAATGATCAGAACCAGTTCGATTTCTTTACCCGTACGATCAACGACAGCGGTTATACGCCGGTCGGCATCCGTGTTTACCGGACGGGTGAACACGCGATGAAATACACGCTGGCACCGAAGGGTGAAGAGCCGTTTGAAGTGACGGCCGAGCGTCTGTCCATTCCGAATTACAAGAACTCCTGTCTTTCAGTTGAGAAAAAAGGCAACCGGTTCTACCGGACCTGGAACGGAACGGCGTCTTCAAATCTCAAGAAGATGAAGCTGTCTAAAAGCCGGCTGACCGTTGATGGAGACGCTCGCAATGTCACCGTTGAGGAAGTTCGTGTCGGCCGCATGGGCATTATGGAAGACGGCAAACCGCTGGCGTTTCTGACGGATGCTGGTGGTGACTACGCTGTTTTGCAGTGGTTCAAGCCTGGCGTTTCGGTCGAACAGATGCGTGACAAAGAACGCGAAATCCTCGATTTTGCCTCCGAAGAGGTGGTTCGCAACCCTGGCGGGGACTGCGATCGGCAAATTGCATCGCGCCTGAAAGCGATGAAATAAGCGCTGATTCAGACTATTTGGGTAATTGTTGCGGGTTTGAGCGGAAAAGATTACGATTTTTTCAGGAAAACCGTCTTGAGCTTAGGTTCGCATTTTCCCATATGTTGAGGGAGTTGTGCTGCACGTAAGTTCACGTGCTTCTATCTAAAAGGGGAATACCACGACCATGTCGACCTTTGACCGTCAATCTCAGGGTGCCTACTCGGTTGCCGGCGCACGCGCCGAGGCCGGCATCGATCAGGGCCTGCGCAGCTATATGCTGGGTGTCTACAACTATATGACACTCGGCCTCGCGCTGACCGGCTTCCTCGCACTCGGCACGTATATGCTGGCTGTCAGCAATCCTGCCGTTGCACAAACGCTCTTCAGTGGGCCGATTTACTTCGTGCTGCTGTTTGCGCCGCTCGGAATGGTTCTCTGGCTGTCCGCGCGCATTCAGTCGATGAGCGCTAGCACCGCCAGAACAATGTTCTTGGTCTACGCGTCCATCATGGGCATTTCGCTTGCGCCGATCTTTATGGTCTATACCGGTGGCTCCATTGCACGGGTGTTCTTCATCACCGCCGCATCCTTCGGCGCGTTGAGCATCTTCGGTTACACCACCAAAAAAGACCTGTCTGGTTGGGGTTCGTTCCTGATGATGGGCCTGATCGGCATCATCATCGCTTCGATCGTCAACATCTTCCTGGCATCGTCTGCTCTGATGTTTGCCGTTTCAGTGATCGGTGTTCTGGTGTTTGCCGGCCTCACGGCTTACGACACCCAGCAGATCAAGGAAATGTACTACGAAGGTGACAGCAGTGAAGTCGCCACGAAGAAGTCCGTCATGGGCGCTCTTCGTCTGTACCTCGACTTCATCAACCTGTTCCTGATGCTGTTGTCGCTGTTCGGCAATCGCGAATAAGCTGCACTGCAACTGAAACTGAAAAGCCCGGCTCTTTTGCCGGGCTTTTTTGTGTCTGGAACGGGAAATCGGATCAGGCGTCCACGACGCGAAGATGCTTTTTCTTTTCAAGGACCTTGAGCACCTGTGCGAGGTCGTGGCCACGCTTCAGGATCATGCCGCCTGTGGCGACCACAGAATATGCGCCCTGCCGCCGCGCTAGCTTTGGGTCTTTCTCAATTCGAAAAAGCGGCATCTCCGAGGATCGGCGAAAGACGGAAAAGACTGCCTTGTCCTTTAGAAGGTCGATCGCGTAGTCGCGCCATTCACCATCCGCAACCATGCGGCCGTAGAGCCGGAGGATGGTATCAAGTTCTTTTCGATGAAATGAAACGACAGGTCTTGGAGGGGGAGCCGGTTGGCTTTGCGGTGAGAGGGTCAATCTCGCACCGCGCTGAAACGCGCTGTCATCGGCTTCGCTCATTCCGCCTCCATTTCCGTTTGCGGTTTCGCTTGAAACGAGAATCACGCCTGAATCCCGTTTGTCACCCAGCTGTCATGATGCGTTGGCATAGGCCCCGATGGCAAGCCCACAAATGAAAGAACGGCACATACGTCAGTTTTTACGTCAAAATTGCCGAGTAAAAAGCCGATGAGATGAGGGCGCTCAATGTAACGGTGGTTTGCCTTGAAAGAACGCCTAAATTTCCTTGATTTTGCCGCATTCCAGCCCTTGGCCAGCCATTTTGGCGCACCATATTAGCACCATACCCTGATGGGTATGGCCAGTAGGGATCGCGGAATGCATTAGCCCCCCAGCCCCCCGGGGTTCTTACCAGCCAGCCAGATTTAGTGAGTCAAACATCAGGGCACCTGAAGGGCCGGCGTAAAGCCGGCCCTTTTCATTTTCCGGATCCTGTTGTCGAGCGCCATCATTCGCAATCAATCGAACAGCGAAACTGGCAACCCATCTTTTTGTCAATCGCAACGGATTGCCTCTTTTCCGTCCCGTTGCTTGATGTATCCTTTCAAAAGAATGACTACGGACCTGATTGATCTCCGCGCGGCCCGAGCCGCTGATTGTGAGGCGCTAGCCGGTATTCATAGTGAAGCCTGGCTTGGAGCCTACAGGGGCGTATTGCACGGTGTTGATCTTCAAAAGATGATCTCACGCCGGGGAACCGGCTGGTGGCGGGGCGCTCTTGCGAGAGGCGTTGAAATCAAAATTCTCAGCATAGCCGACACGCCTGCAGGATATGCAACCTATGGCCCCTGCCGTCTGCACAGAACCGGAATGGACGGTGAAATCTATGAACTTTACCTGAAGCCCGAGTATCAGGGCCTCGGGTTCGGGCGTACGCTTTTTGAAAGCGTTCAGGATACGTTGGAAACCAGAAACCTGTCCGGTATTGCCATCCAGGTGCTCAGTGAAAACAAACCCGCCAGGGCGTTCTACAAGGCCGTTGGTGGACGGCTTGCGGCAAAGTCATGGTACCGGTTGGGTGGTCGGCGTTTGGAACTGTCGATCTATGTGTGGCCAGCCACCGGCGGCTGACTCTGCCTTCTCCTCATTGAGTGTTTCCTGCATTCCCAATTGTTTCAGGCGGTCTGGAACAATCGAACTGGCCGGCCATCGTGTCCGCCGCCTGTCTTGCAAGAACATTGGCATTCTTGTTCGTTTGCGCGTCAACGCGGGCAATCTGGCAAGTTTCGCCGCCTGCTTTCAGCTGGGTGACAATCAGGACGCTGCCTGTCTTGCCGCCATCGCCGTAACTTGGAAACCATCGCAGGATAGTCGCAAATGGTTGACCGTCTCGCAGCCGCCATTCCAGGGTGTCATTGACCGTATTGAAGTTTGGTAAGGTCTGGCCGGCCGCCGGTTCATCCGCTGCAGAAGGTCCGAAAGAGACAAACATGCGAAGGTCGCCCTCAGCAACGTAGACCGATTGACCCTTGTATCCGGGGCATTCCCAGGAGCCGCCAAATGTGCCCTCTTCCGCGGCGGTTTCCAACTGCACGCAATTCTGAAGCTGGATTTTGGTGTAAGTACTTTCGATGGTTTCAGCAGTGCCGTTTCCTGTTGTCAGCGCCACGACTGCCGCGAAAACGGCCAATATCCGCGATACCTTTCGGAAAAATGGTGACATGGATTCCCCCTGACTGGCTTTTCCGTCATTAGAGGCATGCTCATCAATTAGGTGCAATGCAATAATTAAGGACTTGCACTTATCCGGCTGGGTTGCGATAGACGCACCACAGATCAACAGGAGTGTTTCAATGCGTATGGACGCTGTGCCGATCGGCAAGAACCCGCCAGAAGACATCAATGTCATCGTCGAGGTTTCCGTCGGCGGTGAACCGATCAAGTATGAGATGGATAAGGAAGCCGGGGCGATGTATGTCGACCGCTTTCTCTATACGCCCATGCGATATCCTGGAAACTACGGTTTTGTGCCACACACGCTTTGCGGTGACGGCGATCCGATCGATGTGGTGGTTGTCAATCAGCGGCCTATCGTTCCAGGTGCCATTATGAACTGTCGTCCGATCGGTGTGTTGCTTATGGAAGATGAGTCTGGTCAGGATGAAAAGATCATCGCCGTTCCTTCACACAAGCTGAGCAAGCGCTACGACGCGATTTCAGATGTCACTGATCTGCCGGAAATCACCGTCCAGCAGGTCAAGCACTTCTTCGAGCACTACAAGGATCTTGAGCCCGGCAAATGGGTAAAAGTCACCGGTATGGAAGGTGCGGAAGCAGCCAAGAAACTGATCATTGAATCAATTTCGCGGGCGCAAAAAGAAGCCGCAGAATAAGTTCTGCTCACAAAACTGCTGGAAGCCGTGACCGGATTTATCGCTCGGTTGCGGCTTCTATTCGTTCCATGTCCTGATCGGACAAACCGAAATGGTGGCCGATTTCGTGTATGAGGACATGTGCGACTACGTCGCCCAGCGTTTCGTCCATTGCCGCCCAATAGTCCAGAATGGGCCGTCTGAACAGCCAAATCCGGTTGGGCATCTGGCCGGTGCCAACGGCATCGCCGCCTTGTGCCAGCCCTTGACCTTCAAACAGGCCCAGAAGATCATGCGGATCCTCAATCCCGAGTTCATCCAGCACGTCATCGGGTGCATAATCGGCCAGGCTGATCTGCAAATGTCCGCAGCGCAGCAGCAAATCGTCCGGCAGGCCGGCCAGAATTTCGCTCGCCATGGCCTCGAAATCCTTGAGGCCCGGCGCTCTGCGCTCTGACCATCCGCTCCTGCTTATCGGGTTGATAGATGCCATTTTGGTTCCCTGACGGCCCGCAATTCGCGCCGCCGCTCAATTTGTCGTCGCTAACCCATGACGTAGGTAACGAAGAGATAGATCACCAGTCCCAACGCAAACACAACACCGAGCGACCGGCCGATCCGCGTGCCAATTATCTCGATCCGGTCTTCTGGATCCTTGTCTGCGGCGTTGAGGTGGCTCTTGGCTCTGTCCGCCATGCGCACGAAGGTCGAACCGACGATGGTTTCGCTTTCCGCTTCAACCCTGTCGATTGCTCTTAGCGCTTCTTCGCGCTGCTTTTCCTTTGGGTGCTTGGATCCGCTCATGCGCCTATCGTTGTTTGATTTTCGCGCCGTTTCAACAGAAAAGCGGACAAAAGCGCAAGAGCGGCAAGACCGGCGGAGGCAACAGCGTTCCAGCCCGCAAAGGATAGGCCGAGCATCCGCCAGCTGGCCTCCGTGCAGCTGACGACGCGTGTCGACTGAAGCGTCTGAAGCATGTTTGCGGCTGAAGCCGGCGCAGCGCTCCCGCCGCCGCAATCATTCGGTCCGTCCCAGAACTGCCATTCTGCACCCGATTGGTAGATGCCCAATCCGGCGCCATAGACGAAAACAGCTGCCACCGCCAGTAGCGTCAGCAATGCCATTCCGCTGCGTCCACGAATATGCAGGATGAAAGCCACAACAGTGAGCGGCAGGCCGACATAATAGGGAATTCTCTGCTCCAGGCAGAGCTTGCAAGGGATATAGCCGCCGATCAGCTGGAAACCCCAGGCAGTTGCAATGACTGCCAGCCCCGCGACAAAAATCAGCCCAATCAGGTTTTGCGCCATCCGGTCCGCCGACATCGCACCCTCGTTCGGTTTAGATAAATTTGATCAACAGGAAGCCGCCGACCAGCAGCACCACAAATATGGTGAACATGAGACCGAGGCGTTTTTCGATAAACTCCTTGATCGGTGGGCCGAAAACATAGAGCAGTCCGGCGACGATAAAGAAGCGTATGCCCCTGGAAACAATGCTTGCCAAGATGAATACCGGCAAACTCAGGCCTGCTACACCCGAAGCGATGGTGATGACCTTGTAAGGAAACGGGGTCAAGCCGGCTATGAAGACGAACCACCAACCCCAGTCATTGAACACGACCCGAAACTCGTCGAACTTGTCCATTTTTCCATAGAAGGAAAGGATCGGTTGAGCGACCTGCTCAAACAGGAACATGCCGATAAGATATCCGAGAATACCGCCGGCAACGGAGGTCAACGTGCACAAAAATGCATACCACCAGGCCTTTTCCCGGCGGGCGATGACCATCGGGATCAAAAGGATATCTGGCGGGATCGGAAAGAAGGAACTCTCGACGAAAGAAACGGAGCCCAGCGCGGCGGGTGCGCGCGGTCCGGCAGCGAGGGACAGTGTCCAGTCATAAAGGCGTCTCAACATGCCGCCTCCATAACTGGAGAGGGGTTAAAAGTCACCTACGGAAATAAGCTCAGCCTGTCACTTTTTGGGGTGTCCGGCACTGGAATGCGGATCGAGTTTGTTTTTTTGAGGCTGCGAAGAAGAGTTGAAAGCGTGGCCGCGAATGGGCTGAGCGTTTGAACAGTGGTGCCCCCCGCCGGAATCGAACCGGCACTCCCGAAGGAACGGGATTTTGAATCCCGCGCGTCTACCAGTTCCGCCAGAGGGGCAACTGACACCGGAGAGCGTGCCTATCATGCAGTCTTGGAGGATGCAAGCGGTTAGAGAAGAAAGCGGTGTGTCTGTTTTATGCAGTCAGGTGAAACGGATAAAGGAAGCCTTTAAATTGTCGGGATCAAAAGGCCCGCACATCGGATGATGCGTCCTGAGCCCGAAAGTGTTCCACTATCCCAAGCGCCGACTCAAATTACTTAGCCTGCGAAGAAAAGCGCAAATTGTGCGCTTTTTCTGGACAAGCTGATTTACCTTGGATAGAAAATTTGCATGAGTAAATCAGGACGTGAAATCGAGCTTAAGCTCGAACTTGACCCAATGGCGCAAGATGCCATGAAACGCGCTGGTACCATTGAAGGTTTTACGGCCAGCAGGTCGGTTACCAAGACCCTGCAATCCATCTATTTTGATACACCGGATCAGGCATTGCGCAGGGCTAAAATCTCCTTGCGTGTGAGGAAGTCGGGGCGCAGTTGGGTGCAAACGGCCAAACTGGGCACCGGCGTGATGGGCGGTCTGTCATCGCCAATTGAATCCGAGCACCCTGTGAAGAGCCGGGCTCTCGATTTTTCCGTTATCGAGGATCCGTCAGTCCAGGAAAAGCTCAGCGATATCATTGGCGAAAAGCCTTTGAGTGAATGCTTTGAAACGGTTATAAAGCGGACCACCCGCGAGCTGACCTGTGCGTCAGACGGTTCGCATATCGAGATTGCTTTTGATGCCGGAAACATCCTGGCGGGCTCTGGCAGCCAGCCGCTGGTTGAGCTGGAAATGGAACTGAAAGCGGGTCCAAGCCTTTCGATCTATGAAGCTGCGAAAGCACTTTTGAAGGATGTGCCCTTCCGGTTTTCTCCCTTCAGCAAAGCCGAGCGGGGTTTCCGGTTTTCCGAAGGCGTCGCGGAGGATGAACGAAAGCCGTTTTTTGCCAAAGCGATCAGTTTTTCAAAAGGGTCCAGCGTCGAGCTTGCGTTCCGCGATGTCCTGCGTTCCTGCCTCACACAGATTTCGGAAAACCGGCTTGCGGTCCTCGCATCGGAAGATCCTGAAGGGCCTCATCAGCTCCGGGTGGGCCTGCGTCGTTTGAGAAGCGCATTCCGGCTTTTCAGGCCTATCCTTTATCCGGCAACGGCAGCGCCTCTGGATCAGATGGCGCGCAAGATTGCGGCCGAGGCCGGAGCCTTGCGCGATCTTGATGTTCTGATCGACGAGATCGTGTCGCCGCTTGTCGATAAGGCTCCCGAAACGCTTTCCTTCGATGCACTGCTGGGCACGCTGAATGCTTTGCGAGGGCAAGACACGCGCAAGACACTGACCGATCATCTGCAATCGGAGGAAGTGAACGCCTTTCTGCTGGACCTTGCCGCCTATACGGAAGGTCGGGGTTGGCTCGATCCGGAAAATTTCGATCAAACAGCACTGCTTGCACAACCTATCGAAAGTCACGCTAGCAAAGCGCTTGCCAAACAATGGAAGAAGGTTCTGAAATTCGGCAAGCGCCTGGAGGATTTGACGATCCCAGAGCGACATGAAATGCGCAAGGCTATGAAGAAGATGCGCTATGGCATCGAGTTTTACGGCAGCCTTTATCCGCAGGAGACGGTCAAACCGTTCCTGAAGAGAATGAAGAAACTCCAGGACATTTTCGGTTATCTGAATGATGTCGCCATGGCGGAGAGTCTGCCTGAAAAATGCAAGGTCAGCGGAGCGGGCGAACTTGCCGCAACCCAGGCTATCGGCTTTGTCATCGGTTGGCATGAGGCTCAATGCCAGTCCAAATGGCAACACGCCAAAGGCTACTGGGAAGCTACACGCGAAACGCCAAAGTTCTGGACGTAATCGAGCTTTCCGGAAATGAAGGCCTGGAACCTCCAGGAGCTGTTATCTTTGGTCAGATGATCATTGCCAAGGAAAGGCGCATCTTTTTCGGTCGCGATTGCGGAACCTCATGTTTCCTCTTCTTCCACCTTCACCCACGAAGGTCGCTTCAGCGAGTGTATGAGGATGGGGAGACCCGTAAAGACAACAAAGCCTGTTGCCACGACGGCGACATAGCTCGTCGGGCTTCCAACCGGCAGTTGGGTGGGCGGAAAGAATGAAGTCACGAATGCAAAGGCGACACCGGCGAAGCCGATACCCGCAATCGCCATCATTCCGGCCATGCCACCGGGCACTTTGTAGGATCGTGGCATTTCGGGATGGGTGATGCGTAGGCGTACTGCAGCTGCATACATCATCATGTACATCACCAGATAGAGTGTAATGGTCATCGCGGAGAGCAGAAAGAAGGCCACGGAGACGTCTTTCAGGAAGAAATAGAGTGACGCGAGAACCGTGACGATGCAGCCCTGCACCAGCAGGATGACCACCTGAATGCCATTCTTGTTGGTCTTTGCAAGAAGTGGCGGCAGCTCACCGTCGCGTGCCGTGCGCAAGAGGCCTCGGCTCGGTCCGGTGATCCACGACATCACGCCGGCAAGTGCCCCGAGCGCAATCAAAAGCGCGAGAATTGGAACCAGCCAGCTTAAGCCGAAACCTCCCAATGCGATGCTGAAGGCCTGCATCGGCCCCTGGTCGAGTGCAATCTTGTCTGCAGGAACAATTGCTGCCAGGGCCAGCGACCCGAGCAGAAACAACACCACGATCACAAGCACCGAAAGCAAAATGGCTTTCGGGAAATCGCGATGCGGATCCTTGAGTTCATTGGCGTGGACCGCATGTACTTCAACGCCAGCGAACAGCAACACGATACCGCCCAGAAAGGCGATGGACGAAAGCCCGGTAATGTGCGGGAAAAGCCGGATGTGAGCGTGAGCGCCTTCCGCTGCGGCTGGCAGGAAAGCGATGACATTGCCTTCCGCGATCCACGCCGCACCAAGCGCGATGATCAGAAGGCCGGGAACGACGGTTCCCAATACAAATCCGATGGATGTGAAGCGCGCGGCGGCGCTGGTGCCGGTCAATGCGATTGCGGTTGCGAACCAGTAAGCGCAGATGATGACCGTTCCTGTGTAAATTCCGTCATCGGCCAAGTTTGGCTTGCCGATGACGTAGGCCAGAGAAGCCGCAGCAAAGGCCAGTACGGTCGGGTACCAGACCACATTCTGGATCCATTGCAGCCAGATGGCGACAAAGCCGGCACGCGCCCCGAAGGGTGCTTTCACCCAATCGTAAACGCCGCCCGTGGAGCGGGCGAACATACCTCCAAGTTCTGCAGCAACAAGTGCGGCAGGAACCAGAAAAATGATTGACGCAAAGCCGATGTAAAACAGCAGCTCGGTGCCTTCGTCCGCCATCAGCGGCAGGCCGCGCAGGCTGACCACGGCGGCGACTGTCATCATGGCAAGACCAAGCACGGAGATCCTTCCGGCTCCGGAGGTCTTGCCGCCAGGCTGTGCTGTCTCGCTCATCTTCTTCACTTCCCGTGATGAAAGGTTGGTCCGGCTTCTATGTTCGACAACGGATTGCGATCCAGGAAAGCAATTGTTCGCTTCATGTCGTCCACCAGCAATGCCATAAGATCGCGGCCCATTCCGTGTCGAACGAGGACACGCTGCACGACCAGTTCATGCCTGTCCTTTGGAAGCGGGTAAGAGGCGATCTGCCATCCCCTCATTCGCATGCGTTCGGAAACATCATAGAGCGTGTAACCGCGCTCGGTGCTGTTCTTCAAAGAGTAACAGGCTGCAGGCAAACCTCCGTCACCGTTGTAGAGAATGTCGAAGTGACCGGTTTTTTCCAGTTCGTCAGCGAGGTACTGGGCGGCAGCGGCGCATGCGCCCTGAACATCGGTATAGCCCTTTTTGCCGAGCCGGAGGAACTGATAGTACTGCGCGATGATTTCGCCGGCAGGCCGGGAAAAGTTCAGGGCGAAAGTCGGAACCTGACCGCCCAGATAATCGACATTGAAGATCAGTTCTTCAGGCAGGTCCTCTTTTTCGCGCCAGACAACCCAGCCGACCCCTAGGGGCGCCAATCCATATTTGTGGCCTGAAGCATTGATGGATTTGACGCGGGGCAGTTTGAAATCCCAGACGACGTCCTCGTGCAGGAATGGTGCGATAAAGCCGCCGGAGGCAGCGTCGATATGCAGCGGAATATCAAGGCCACGTTCGGCCTGGATCTGATCCAGAATGGCTGAAATCTGCTCAACAGGTTCATAAACGCAGGTGAAGGTTACTCCGAGCGTAGCAACTACACCGATGGTGTTTTCGTCAACCGCATCCGCCACCTGGTCCGGACGCATTCCCAATTCGCCATCGAGGATCGGCAGCTCACGGAGCTCTATGTCGAAGTATCGGGCGAATTTGTGCCAGCAGATCTGTACGGGCCCGCAAATCAGGTTTGGTTTGTCAGCAGGCTTGCCTTCCGCCTCGCGCCGCTTGCGCCATTTCCATTTAAGGGCCAAGCCGCCCAACATGGCCGCTTCCGAAGATCCCGTTGTCGAGCATCCTTGCGTCGCTCCCGCCTCGGGCGCATTCCACAGATCGGCCAGAATGTGCACGCAGCGGTTCTCGATTTCCGCAGTCTGAGGATACTCGTCCTTGTCGATCATGTTCTTGTCGACACAGTCCGTCATCAGCTTTTGAACTTGCGGCGACGCGTAAGTGGTGCAGAAAGTCGCCGTGTTCTGGCGAGAGTTGCCGTCAAGAAGCAGCTCATCGTGAATGAGGTTGTAGACCGTGTCCGCGAGAGATGAATTCTCAGGCATCCTGTATTTCGGCAAGGGCTGTTCGGACAAGTCGCGAGTGTAGATATCGAAAACTTCGTCACGCCGGCTGGAAGACGTTTGGTAGAGAGGCAAGTGAGATCTCCTCTTGGTCACGGTGTCGCGAAAACCACGCACACCGCACCTTAGGCGTGTCCCGATAGCCCTTCAAGCACAGGTTCAACGCAAACTTAAGAACCGTTTCTTTCAACGAGACCGGTGGGCACAAGCGAAACAGATCAATGGGTTATGTCAGTGAGGCGGTCAAAAGAGGCCCATCCGGTGCCAACAGTCTGCCGGCAGGTTCTATGATCCGCGCAAGTGACAGATTTGTTCAAAACGACAAAAAAAGGCGCGGTTGTGCGCCCTTTTCTCAAGTTTCTCAGTCAATTGGTGTCTATGCAGCACGCACCTCCGACAGGAATGTCTCGATTGTGCTGCGCATATCTTCAGCCCTTTGTGCCAGCTGCGCTGAGGCTTGAAGTACGCTGTGTGCAGCGGTATCCGTTTCACTGGCTGCGCCGGACACTTTGGCGATCTGCTCGCTCACCACCGTGGTACCGCGTGAGGCCTGATCCACATTGGAGGCAATTTCCGACGTCGCGGACGTCTGTTGATCGACTGCGGAGGCGATCGAGGCGGAAACGGTGTTCATTTCCTCGATGATTTCTCCGATTGCCTCGATGCCGCCAACGGCGTCTCGTGTCTCTGCCTGGATCGCTGAGATTTTTTGTGAAATCTCCTCTGTTGCCTTGCCAGTCTGGCTCGCAAGGTCCTTCACTTCCGCGGCGACCACGGCGAAGCCCTTGCCTGCCTCTCCGGCGCGTGCGGCCTCAATCGTTGCATTGAGCGCCAAAAGATTTGTCTGTTCAGCGATGTTCTGAATGAGGCTTATGACCTCTCCGATGTCTTCTGCAACGGTTGCCAGTCCACCAATTTGCGTATTGGTTCTTTTGGCCTCCGAGGAAGCCTTGTCGGAGATCTCCGAGGAATGGCTGACTTGCTGACTAACCTCCTGCAAAGAGGCGGCAAGTTCTTCAGTTGCGCTGGCAACGGTCTGAACATTGGTCGTTGCTTCTTCGGCAGCCGCGGCGACGTCGCTGGCCTGACCGCTCGTGTCCTGTGCGGTCTGTGTCATCTGGGTGGCCGTGGATTGCATTGAAACCGTTGCGCCCTTGACCGAGTTCAGCATATCGCTGATCTGAGCACTGAACGTTTCAAGGAGGTCTGCAACGCGCGCATTCCTCTTTTCGCGTTCCTGCTGTTCAGCTTCCTGACGGATTGTCAGCTCCTGACGCTGGACTACTGCATCGCGGAACCCGGCCACGGATCTCGCCACGTTGCCGATTTCGTCCGGGCGACGTGCTTCGGCGAATTCAACTGCTGTGTCGCCGTCGGCAAGCCTGCCGGCGTCACCTACGAGACGCGCGAGTGGGCGCGTAATGCCGAAGGAAATGAATATTGCGAGGGTTATTGCCAGCACGAACGCAAATGCGGATGCGCCGATGATCTGCCATTCGGCAACGAATGCCTCGCGGAGTGTTTTTTGTCCGAGAGCACTGTTGTCCTCAACGGCACTTTCCTTGACTTGTGCAGCCCATCCGTTGACTTCAAAACCGGTCTTGTCGAGCACGCCTGTTCGAATTGAATTTCGCTCGAGAATGATGTCATGAACGCGCTGGGCCGAGGACTTATAGTCCACGATCATGGGGATTGTAGTTGCCAAGGTGGCTTTGCGTTCCGGGTTTTCGATGCTGTTATCCAGCAGGGCCAGCTCTTTTTCTATGACGCTCATTTCCATCATGGCGCGCTCAAAGTCTGTCGTGTTGTTGGTTGCAAGAAATTTTAGAACGTAAAGACGCGCCAGCAGAAAGTCCTGCGACGCCCTGGCCGCAAGGTTCGCGGTTTCGTAGTCACCGTCTTCAGTTGCCGTCTCGTTTATGGATGAAAGATTCTTGCGGGCTATTGGGCCGATCTTGTCGAGCTTGTTCAGGACAAGTTCGTCGCGCTCGCGATAGAGCGCAACGACCTGTTCAAGGCCGCCGGTAAAGTCGGTCAGACCGGATTTGATTTTTTGAACAAGTTCCACACGCGCTGGGTTTCGAATTTCAATTTCGGCGGTTTTGATCCCATCTTCCATCTGCCGAAGGAATTCGTTCGTGGCTTGTAGAGCCTCTTCTGACCGGGTCTGAATATACTTGTTGGTATTGACCAGAACCTTGGCCATATCGGCATTCATTTCGGATGCCAGAAGCGCATCGCCGCTCATGTCTTCCATGGCGGCAATGTCCTCACCAACAACCGACAAGCTGATATAGGCCCATACGCCAACGGCGGCGATGAATAGAGCAATGAGCCCAAAACCCATCAATATTCGATGCTGAACGGTCATTCTTCGAGCCTTTTCTGTCCCCACTTTGCAAAACGGATAGCGATCAAAGACTTTACGTACGGTAAAATACGTACTCAGTCAGCTCAGATAGAAATACCAGAAGTTGTGTTTGAGATAAAATGATCGTTTTACATAAAAATGAGAAACACTTGTGTATGCATTAGAGTAAGTCTCTGAATCATTTCGCGAATACGACCAGTCGTGAACTCTTGTTGTTTAATATTGTTAAAGGATGAAGGTCTTTATCCTTCACAATAGTCGACGCATTGCCGTGGAATAAGAAAAGATATTATTCCGCAAAGGAAAAAATAATAAGGGCTGAACCTACCAGTTGGGTTTGGGCCAATGGTCGAAATCAAGGGATTTTGGCGTCTCTCATCCTTGAGGGAATCGCATCGCTCCTTCTTGGATTTGCTCGCCAGGTAAATTGACAAGAGGTCTTCGCGCCTAGCCGTCACCATTGACGACGAGCTGGATCCTGTCAGCTGCAACGCGCGCACGTGTGTATTGGAGCGGCTTTCCGCTGTCGTCGAGATTCAGACTTTCCATCACCATTACGGGCTGACCGAGTGCGAGACCAAGCTGGCGGGCGTCCTGAGCGTCGACAAGTTCGGCCGTTATACGCGTTTCCTTGCGCTGATAGTCTTCAATGCCGGCGGCTTTCAATGCTTTGGTGACTGAACCGTTTTCGGCATAGTCCGCGACCAGATTGGGCACCCGAGATTGCTCAAACCAGCTTGTTGCAACAATCATCGGGGTTCCGTCTGCCACTCTCAGTGTTTCCACCCTGATCAAGGGAACTCCCAGCGGTACACCAAGTTGGTTGGCCAGGAATGCGTCGGCGTCTACGATGGAAGAGCCGATCAGCCGGCCGCTTGGGGCCCGGTGTTGACCGGATACAATTTCCGAAAACCGGGTACGAGGGCCGATTGGATAACTGAGCGGCGCTGAAGCGACGAATGTTCCGCGGCCCTGGTCGGCCCGCAGAATGCCCTCCGACGTCAGCGCGGCAATTGCCCGACGGACTGTGTGTCGGTTCACGCCGAACCGCGCGGCAAGATCGGATTCCGGCGGCAAGCGGCTGCCTTTCTCAAAGACTCCGCCAATAATGTCAGCCTTGAGTGTTTCCATGATCTGTCGCCAAACCGTTATTCCGGCGCCACGATCAACCGAGCTGTTGTTCGTCATGCGAACGTCATCAAATTTCAGTAGCAATTAGTCAATCAGTTTATTTGTATAGACAAATAGACAAATACTGCTTAAGCAGGTGCTGCCTGCATCTTCTTCTTAGGAACCGCCCAAGCAAAAAAGGCGCGCTTCATGACTGAAAAATCTTCTCAACCCAAGACGGACGGAACGGTGGAAGCCCGCCGGAAAGTCATGGCAACGCTCGCGGCTGCCTCGCCTGAGGCTGTTGCGGAAAAATACGGGACACTGCCGCCGCCCGATTATGACCTTGTCCGTCAACCCGAGACGGGTCTGGTGATGGTGCGCGGTCGAATGGGTGGCACGGGCAGTCCGTTCAATCTGGGCGAGGTGACGGTGACCCGCTGTGTCGTGCGCCTGAAAACAGGAGAAACAGGGAGCAGCTACGCGCTTGGCCGAAACAAGACAAAAGCGTTGCAATCGGCAGTGATCGACGCGCTTTGGCAGACCAGCGATGGCCGCGACAAGATTGAGACGGACATCATTGGGCCGCTTGATGGATTGCAAAGCACGGAAAAAGAAACCGTCAAGCAGGAAACCGAAGCGACCAAAGTCAACTTCTTTACCATGGTACGCGGAGACAACTGATGGACACGGCAATCAATGCAAGTGAGCAGTCCACCGCGCTTGCTGCGGGATTCAAGGATCCGGTTCATGATGCACAAGAGTGCTTCCGGGCGATCATGAATGCCATGGCGCGGCCTGGAACGGAGCAGTCGATCCAGCAAGTCGACTTGGCACCGCCCGCACCTCTCACACCCACCGTTGCGGCCGTTGCTTTGACACTGCTGGATTATGACACCCCCGTCTGGCTTGACCGGCCCTTGATGACGAGTGAAGCAGTCAAATCGTTTCTGCGTTTTCACACGGGGGCTCCGATCGTAAAGGAACCCGTTGAGGCGGCCTTCGCACTTGTTGCCGATCCTGCTCACCTGGTGCCCTTGACCAGCTTCAATCAAGGCTCGGCGGAATATCCGGATCGCTCTACCACGGTGGTCCTGTCCTCGCAGGAATTCAGCAAACACCAGGCAGTGACGCTTGAAGGGCCGGGCATCAAGGATAAGGCAAGCCTATCGACTGGGCCTTTACCGCCGGTTTTTTGGGATCAGGTCTCGGCCAACAATCGTCTGTTTCCGCGAGGAGTTGATCTGATCTTCTCCGGCAATGGACGCATATGCGCCCTGCCCCGTTCCACCCGTGTTCTGTTTTCGGAGATCTGAGCCATGTACGTTGCCGTCAAGGGTGGTGAGAAGGCCATCCGCAATGCTCACAAGCTGACTGCGAAACGCCGTCGGGGCGATACTTCCGTCCCGTCGCTGACACTCGAACAGATCGCGCAGCAGCTCAGCCATGCGGTTGCTCGCGTCATGGGCGAAGGTTCTCTTTACGACGAGACACTGGCAGCCCTGGCCATCAAGCAATCAAGGGGTGATCTCATTGAGGCAGCTTTCCTGATGCGGGCTTACCGCACGACGTTGCCACGCTTCGGATACAGTCAGCCTATCGATACTGCGGACATGCTGGTCGAGCGCAGGATCTCTGCAACTTACAAAGATCTTCCAGGCGGGCAAGTGCTCGGGCCAACCTTCGATTACAGCCACCGCTTGCTCGATTTCGCCTTGGCCGCGGAAGACGACAATGCAGAACCGGTGGCCGAAACCTCACCGCCCGACGAGGTTGCGATGCCACGGGTCACGGATCTCCTGGGCGATGAAGGGCTGATGGAGCCGGATCCCGTTTCAGACGAGACGGCTCCTGTCGGCGACCTGACCCGCGAACCGCTGTCGTTTCCGGCGGACCGGGATCTGCGCCTTCAGAACCTGGCCCGAGGCGACGAGGGCTTTCTCCTGGCACTCGCCTATTCGACGCAGCGCGGCTACGGCCGGACGCACCCTTTTGCCGGGGAAATCCGTTACGGCGAGGTCGAGGTTGAGTTCTTTGCCGAAGAGCTTGGGTTTGCGGTCACGCTCGGAACCATCAAGGTTACCGAATGTCAGATGATCAACCAGTTCAAGGGTTCGGCCAAGACTGCGCCGACCTTTACGAGAGGTTATGGCCTCGTTTTCGGTCAGGTTGAACGCAAGGCCATGTCCATGGCGATGGTCGATCGCTCCATGCGCTTTGAAGAATTGGGCGAAGAGCAGGTCGCACCGGCTCAGGATGTCGAATTTGTGCTGTCTCACTCTGACAATATCCAGGCGACCGGATTTGTCGAACACCTGAAACTACCACACTACGTCGACTTTCAGGCCGAACTCGTTCTGGTGCGCCAGATGCGTGCCGAATGGTTCGAAAAACGCCGACAGGAAGAAGACAGCGGCGATGCTGCCCAGGAGGCTGCGGAATGAACGACACGGCTCAGATCTATGACCAGGGCGAGTACAATTTCGCTTACCTGGACGAACAGACCAAGCGAATGATTCGACGAGCGGTCCTCA
The DNA here is from genome assembly GCF_009363435.1 of Labrenzia sp. THAF82. GTDB lineage: Bacteria > Pseudomonadota > Alphaproteobacteria > Rhizobiales > Stappiaceae > Roseibium > Roseibium porphyridii. Next base: position 389,293 of record NZ_CP045354.1, read on the forward strand.
AGGGTATCGCCATCCCCGGTTACCAAGTTCCTTTTGCCTCCCGGGAGATGCCGATGCCGTATGGCTGGGGGACGGGCGGTGTTCAGGTGACTGCTTCGATATTGGGCAAGGATGATTGCCTGAAGATGATCGACCAGGGTTCAGACGACACCACAAATGCAGTCTCGCTCCGTGGCTTCTTCGAAAAGACGGCAGGTGTCAGAACCACCTATGAGACTTCCGAAGCCACCGTCATCCAGACACGTCACCGGATACCTGAAAAGGAATTGAGGGAAGACCAGATCCTTGTTTTTCAGGTGCCGATCCCCGAACCGCTTCGGTTCCTGGAGCCTCGAGAGACCGAGACCCGCAAGATGCATGCACTTGAAGATTATGGTCTGATGCATGTGAAGCTTTACGAAGACATCGCGAAAAACGGTCATATCGCAACGACCTATGCCTATCCTGTGAAGGTGAATGACCGCTATGTCATGGACCCTTCGCCGACACCCAAATTCGACAATCCAAAAATCGACCAGATGCCGGCGCTCCAGCTTTACGGCGCTGGCCGCGAGAAGCGGATCTATGCAATTCCACCCTATACGAAGGTGAAGAGTCTGGATTTCGAGGACTATCCCTTCGAAGTTCAAAAATTCGACAAACCCTGCGGACTTTGCGGTGCGGAAAATGTCTATCTCGACGAAGTCATCCTCGATGACCAAGGCGGCCGGATGTTCGTCTGTTCTGACAGTGACCATTGCGAGGAACGCCGGGCGAGCGGACATCTTGGTCCGATGGCCGCTGATCCGGCAGCCACGCAAATTGCCGGTGGTGCACCAGAGGAGACTGTCCGATGAACGTATTTCAATCCGAAGCTCCCTTGCTGCAGGTTCATAATGTCACGCGATATTATGGCGACAGGGTTGGGTGTCTGGACGTGTCGTTCGATCTTTGGCCCGGTGAAGTGTTGGCCATTGTCGGAGAAAGCGGGTCAGGCAAAACGACTTTGCTGAATTGCCTTTCAACCCGTCTTGCACCAACCGCAGGGGCAATCGAATACCGCATGCGTGATGGCACGATGCGCAATCTCTATCAATTGACGGAAGCCGAGCGTCGCCTTCTGATGCGCACAGATTGGGGTTTTGTGCACCAGAATGCGGCCGATGGTCTGCGCATGAATGTGTCTGCCGGTGCAAATGTCGGTGAAAGACTGATGGCCGTTGGCGATCGGCATTACGGGAACATTCGTTCCACGGCAGATGACTGGCTTGGGCGCGTAGAGATCGAAAGCGACCGGATCGATGATGACCCGCGCTCCTTTTCCGGTGGCATGCGTCAGCGGTTGCAGATCGCGCGTAATCTGGTGACACGTCCGCGATTGGTCTTCATGGACGAGCCGACTGGCGGGTTGGATGTTTCCGTTCAAGCTCGACTGCTTGACCTCTTGCGCCGTTTGGTGGCCGACCTTGGCCTTTCCGTAGTCATCGTCACCCATGACCTTGCGGTGGCAAGGCTGCTCTCGCACAGGATCATGGTCATGCGCCATGGCAATGTGATTGAGGCCGGGTTGACCGATCAGGTCCTGGACGATCCGCGCGAGCCGTATACGCAGCTGCTTGTCTCTTCCATTCTTCAAGTTTGAACGGGGTCGCTTCCAATGGCTGTTCGTCTCTATCTCAACAGTGTCGGCAAGACATTCACCATGCACCTGCAAGGGGGCACCGTCATTCCTGTCGTCGACAAGGTCGAATTCTCGGTTGATGCCGGTGAATGCGTTGTGCTGGGCGGCCCGTCCGGTGCCGGCAAAAGCTCAATCCTCAAAATGATCTATGGCAACTATCGTTGCGATCAGGGCCAGATTCTGGTGACCGTCGGTGACGATATTGTCAACGTGGCCGGCGCTGAACCCCGCGATATACTGAAACTGCGCAGCGATACCATTGGGTATGTCAGTCAGTTTCTGCGCACGATCCCGCGTGTTTCAGCAGAGGATGTTGTCGCTGAACCGCTGATCGCCCAAGGTTCAAGCGAAGAGGAAGGCCGTGACAAGGCAAGAAACCTCCTTGCGCGTCTGAATGTTCCTGAACGTCTTTGGACCTTGCCTCCGGCAACCTTCTCGGGCGGTGAGCAACAAAGGGTCAACATAGCAAGGGGCTTTATTGCGTACTATCCGGTCCTGCTGCTCGATGAACCGACCGCATCACTCGATGCAGCCAACCGGGCGGTGGTTGTCCGGCTGGTGGAAGAGAAAAAGGCGCAGGGCGTCGCCATGGTCGGCATTCTGCATGATCAGGATGTGCGCCAGGAAATAGCCGACCGTATTATCGATGTCACGACATTCAGCTCCGAGGCAGCCGCCTAGTGGCGGCAGGAAATACATCAAAAAGCCGCTCTGGACTTGCAGGTGGGCGACAATTGTCACAGAACGGTCATTGCCCACCGATAGGCCATCTGCAGCCGCCCACCTTTCACATGATTGTTCACCATGCGCTATGCAATTTATTTCGCCGCTACGGCAGATGACAGCCTGATGCTTCTTGGCAATGCCTGGCTTGGCAGGGACCCTTTCACGGGAGATCCGCTAGCGCAGCCCGGCATCGAAGGACTGTCTGATATGCGGTTTGCCGAGTTGACGTCCAGTCCGCGACGTTACGGTTTTCATGGGACACTGAAAGCGCCGTTCTTTCTGCGCCAGGGTGAAACGGAAAAGGCACTGGTGAGCGCTTGCGAAGATTTCGCTGGCCGCATTGCACCTTTTGAAATCCAAAAACTGGGAGTCAACAGGCTGGGAAAGTTTCTGGCGCTCACACCTGACCAGGACGAACCGGATCTGAAGGCTTTTGCCGAATTGTGCGTCCGTCACTTTGAAAAATTCAGGGCACCACTTTCCGATGCTGATCTGGAGCGGCGACGCAAAGGCGGCCTGACCCCAAAGCAAGACGTTTACCTGAAAGACTGGGGCTATCCTTACATCTTTGATGAATTCCGTTTTCACATGACGCTTTCGAACAAACTCGAAGTGGAAACAGAGGCGGAAAAGCTGACAGGTTCCGCGCGTGCCTTCTTTGCAAGGGAGACGGGCATTCCTCGCGGATGCCGCTATTTCGGGCTTTATGTGGAGCCTGAGCCGGGGGCACCATTTCAGGTTCGGAAAATCTTTGAACTCACAGGCGGCACAGCGCCGTGCAACGCCCAGCTTTCCGATGACAGTTTCACCCGCAAGGAGAACGCATGAGCACGCAGCCCAAGGTCTTCAAGAACGCCAAACTTGTTCTGCCCGACGATGTGTTGAACGGTTCGCTTCAAATTGACGAAGCGGGGCTGATTGCCGGTGTCGCGTCTCCCACGGAAACAGATGGTCACGATTGTGACGGCGACTATTTGCTTCCAGGTCTGGTTGAGCTGCATACGGACCACCTTGAAACACACTATGCACCGCGCCCAAAGGTTCGCTGGAACCCGATTTCAGCCGTTCAGGCGCACGATGCGCAAATTGCCTGCGCCGGTATTACGACTGTGTTCGATGCATTGCGGGTCGGCATGGATGAAGACGCTGATCTCAGATATCCGGATATGCGCAAGCTCGCAGACGCGATCGAAACCGGACAGCAGGAACATCGACTGCGGGCCGACCACTTTATCCATCTCCGCTGTGAAGTTTCGGCACCGGATGTGCTCGAGGCTTTCAAGGTGTTCGAAGACGACGACAGCATTCGCCTGATCTCGTTGATGGACCATACGCCCGGGCAGCGCCAATTCGTTTCGCTGGATGCCTACAAGATCTATTATCAGGGCAAAAAAGGCTTTTCTGACGCGCAGATGGAGGAGTTTATCCGCCGACGTCAGGAGCGTGCCAGCGGCCTGGCACCGGAAAACCGGCAAAAGCTCTCGGAAATTGCGCTGGCACGCGGTATCGCCATAGCAAGTCATGACGATGCAACACAGGATCATGTCGATGAGGCGATCGACCTAAATACGAAGATCGCAGAGTTTCCGACGACGGTTGAGGCGGCGAAGGCGTCTCATGCGGCCGGTATGGCGGTCCTTATGGGAGCACCCAACGTGGTCCGGGGCGGCTCACACTCCGGCAACGTGTCTGCAAGGGAACTTGCAGAAGCCGGTGTTCTGGATGTTTTGTCCTCCGACTATGTTCCAGTGTCTCTTCTTCAGGCCTCGTTTCAGTTGGCGGAAGAGATCGAGAGCATCTCTTTGCCGAAAGCCGTTGCCATGGTGACATCGACACCGGCCAACGCCATTGGACTGTCTGACCGAGGTGCATTGTCGCCGGGTCTACGGGCGGATCTCATCCAGGTGAAGATGGTCGGAAACATTCCGATTGTCCGGGGTGTCTGGCGTGAGGGCCGGCGGGTTGCCTGACATGCCGGTTGATGATGCCGGACTTGGCCCGGGCCGTATGGTTTTGGTTGTTGGACCGAGCGGAGCCGGAAAAGACACGCTTATGGCGGCCCTCCATGAGCGGTTGAAGTTCAGAAGTGATGTGGTGTTTGCGCGTCGCGCCATCACACGTGACGCAGATCCGGAGGCGGAAGACCACGATACGCTCAGTCGGGATGAATTCGAACGACTTGCCAAGAGGCAGGAGGTTGCCCTTTCCTGGGAAGCGCACGGTCTGGGCTATGTCATTCCGAAATCCTATGATGCGGCCATCGCCATGGGAGTGACGGTGATTGCCAATGGATCACGGAAAGTTCTTGAGCGGGCGGCGCAAAAGTATCAATCGGCTATCGTTCTTCTGATTACGGCTCCAATTGAAGTGCTTGCCGAGCGTCTGTCCGCCCGTGGGCGGGAAACCAAAGATGACATCAGGCGACGGCTTCAAAGGGCTGATCTGGAGCCGGACCAGGTTGCGAATCTGGTCCGAATTGAAAACACGGGTACAGTCGAAGATGGCGTTGCAGCAATGATGAAAGCGCTGGGCTACTAGACGCGGTCGGGCTGCACAATCGGGGGACGGCAATTGCCGCAGCTTCCTTGACTCCTTCCAACGTTTCAGGCATAGACCCGCCAACTCCATTTGAGTGACTGAAATTCGAACTGCCGACCGGGACCCGCACAGGTGTAAAGAGAGCCCGGAGGTTAACACCCGACAGCGCGTTGCGCCCTCGGGTGCTAAACTGCTTTGCATGGCTCGAACTGTTTGGATTTGTGTACCGGTTGCCCATATGGATCGGGAGTTCTCCCGAAACTGACGAGTTTAAGGACCACTGATGTTTGAAAGCCTGTCCGATCGATTAAGCGGAATTTTCGACAAGCTCACGGGCCGTGGAGCGTTGTCGGAAAACGACGTCAATGAAGCGCTGCGCGAAATTCGCCGTGCGCTGATTGAAGCCGATGTCGCGTTGCCGATCGTTCGCTCCTTTACCGACAAGGTTCGCAACCGGGCTGTCGGCGCGGAAGTGGTAAAGTCCGTCACGCCTGGCCAGATGGTCGTGAAGATTGTGCACGATCAGCTGATTGAGATGCTCGGCGAAGAAGGGCAACCGATCGATCTCAATGCGCCCGCGCCGGTCGCAATCATGATGGTCGGTCTGCAAGGTTCAGGTAAAACGACCACGACTGCAAAGATTGCCCGGCGGATGACCCTGCGCGACAAGCGCCGTGTCCTGATGGCATCGCTTGATACCCGCCGTCCGGCGGCTCAGGAGCAGCTGAAGGTTCTTGGTGAGCAGAACGAGATCGACACGTTGCCGATCATCGAAGGCCAGGGCCCTGTTGAGATCGCCAATCGGGCCATGTCGGCTGCAAAGCTTGGCGGTTATGACGTTGTCCTGCTCGATACTGCCGGCCGCATTCATATCGATGAGCCGCTGATGGTCGAGATGGCGGAAGTCAAATCCGCAGCTCAGCCTCACGAAATCCTGCTTGTAGCCGATTCCCTGACTGGTCAGGACGCCGTTAATCTGGCCAAGAATTTCGACGAACGGGTCGGCATCACCGGTATTGCGCTGACACGTATGGACGGTGATGGTCGCGGCGGTGCGGCCTTGTCCATGCAGGCGGTTACGGGCAAACCGGTCAAGTTGATCGGTACCGGTGAAAAATCCGACGCTCTTGAAGACTTTCACCCGAAACGGATCGCCGACCGTATTCTGGGCATGGGCGACATCGTCTCGCTGGTGGAAAAGGCGGCCGAGGCCATCGACGCGGAAAAAGCCGCCAAGATGGCCAAGAAGATGCAGAAGGGTCATTTCGACCTGGACGATCTTGCCGAACAGCTGAAGCAGATGGAAAAACTTGGCGGTATGTCCGGAATGATGGGCATGCTTCCCGGTGTCGGCAAAATGAAAAAGCAGATCGAAGCGGCCAACATCGACGACAAGATGTTCAAGCGGCAGGTTGCGATCATTCAATCAATGACACCGACGGAACGGCAGAAGCCTGATCTGCTGAAAGCCAGCCGTAAAAAACGTATTGCCGCAGGCTCCGGCGTTCAGGTAGCTGACGTCAACAAACTCCTGAAGATGCATCGCCAGATGGCGGACATGATGAAGAAGATGGGCAAGGGCAAAGGCATGCTGGGCAAGCTGATGGGCGGCATGGGCGGCGGAATGCCTGATGTCGATCCGAAGCAGCTTGAGGAAATGGCCAAATCCGGTCAATTGCCGGGTGGCATGGAGCTGCCTAAGGGCCTGCCCGGTGGCATGCCTGGCGGTCTGGGCGGTGCCGGACTGCCCCCCGGTATGCCGGGCCTGCCTGGTCTGGGTGGTCCGAAGCTGCCCGGATTGCCGGGAATGGGTAAGGGCAAAAAGCGATGAGCGAAGCTGAAACACGGCTCGCAGAGAGCGAAGCGCTTGGTGAGTTGAAATCACTCAGAGCCTCTATCGACAACATCGATGCAGCGCTCATTCACATGCTCGCAGAGCGGTTCAAATGCACCCAGAAAGTGGGTGTCCTGAAAGCCACAAACGACCTGCCGCCGGCTGATCCGGCGCGGGAAAAGATTCAGATCGAGCGGCTGAGGCAACTGGCCGGTGACGCCAATCTCGATCCTGATTTTGCCGAGAAACTGCTGAACTTCATCGTTCGCGAAGTGATCCGGCACCATGAAGCCATTGCCGCGAAAACCGGCAGCTAGAAACTGGAGACATAAAAATGGCTACGAAAATTCGCCTGGCACGCGGCGGTTCCAAGAAGCGCCCGTATTACCGTATCGTTGTTGCAGATATCCGCTCCCCGCGTGATGGCCGCTTCATTGAAAAAGTTGGTTCTTACGACCCGATGCTGCCGAAGGATTCCGAAGAGCGCGTCAATTTGAATGTCGAGCGCATTCAATACTGGCTCGACAACGGTGCAAAGCCGACGGACCGCGTACACCGTTTCCTGGATGCTGCCGGTCTTTTGAAACGCGAAGCACGCAACAACCCGAAAAAAGCTGAGCCGGGTGCAAAGGCGAAAGAGCGTCTGGAAGCCAAGCGCATGGCTGAAGAAGAAGCCGCTGCAGCGGCTGCTGAACCGGCAGCTGAAGAAGCAGCAACTGAAGAAGCTGCTGCTGAATAAGCAATGATGTTTAAGCGCACCGGTCTTGCTGCTGGAGGTCTTTTGACATGACATCGTCTGAAGATCAGAAGATCCTCCTTGCAAAGATCGGTGCAGCTCATGGCATTCGCGGGGAAGTGCGGGTCAAGCCTTTTGGTGATGACCCGCTCTCCTTCACCGACTATGGGGTTCTGACCACAAAAGACGGGAAACGGTCGTTTGAGGTCAAGAAAGCGCGTGTGCAAAAGACGGTCGTGATTACCAGCTTCAAGGGCGTCACTGATCGCAATCAAGCGGAAGCGTTGAACGGCGTCGAACTCTATGTCGACCGCGACCAGCTTCCCGAGACTGATGACGATGAATTCTACTATTCAGATTTAAATGGCTTGACGGTGCTGGATCAGGGCAATGAGGTCCTGGGCAAGATCGTTGCGGTGCAGGATTTCGGTGCCGGTGATCTGCTCGAGATTCGTCCTAAGCGTGGCCGAACGTTCTACGTGCCCTTCACGAAGGACTTTGTGCCTGAAATCGACCTCACCAATGGCAAAGTTCTTCTTGACTTGCCTGAAGACTATTTTTCCGAAGGAACGCCTGAGCCTTCAGAAGGCGCACCTGACAGGTAACGCGTCGGGACCGGTTCTAGACCCATGCCACTGAAATCAAGTTCTTCCGGAGTGTCCTGGACGGCTTGCCGTGCCTCGGACCGGATAAGGGCAATCAACGCAACAACCAGGGTCACGCCAATACCATTGGCGAACGCGTCAGGAAGCGACATTTCGTGATGCGGTAAAAACCCTTGAACCACTTCTCCTGCCAAACCCATGGCAAAGGCGACGACGGCCGATATCCGCAAGCGACAACAAAACAGTGCATGGATGGAAAGGGTCAGTAACGCGAAGAAGCCGATATGGATGACCTTGTCATAGGGATGGCCTACGCCGGTGTTGAACACCAGTCCTACAAGCACACCGAAGCTGATCAGGATGACCAGCGGCAACAAACGGCTCATGGAGATATCAAGATAATGCCGGTCAATCCGGTCCTGCACGAACGCCGGTAGTTTGAAACGGAAGACTGGAAACCTGACCACCTTGGGACACCTGACTGAAACGCACTTGCCACACGATGGGCCGTACCCTAATCAGTGCTTCCTTCAGGTTAAGAACCTGTAAGGGTGCGTTGACTTTTTTTGTTATGGTTAACCTATTCCTAACTGCACAGATATCGGCGATGTAACCCGGCCGGAAAAGCACTGAAAGACGAAGCGCAATGGCGTTCAAGGCGACACTGTTGACCCTTTACCCGGACATGTTTCCAGGCCCGCTTGGCCACAGCTTGTCTGGTAGAGCTTTGGAAAAGGACCTTTGGAACCTTGAGACACGCCAGATCCGGGACTTTGCAACAGATAAACATCGCTCAGTAGATGACACGCCTGCTGGCGGTGGTGCTGGAATGGTTCTGCGTGCAGACATTCTGGCAAAGGCGATCGATGCCGCAGCGTCTTCCGAAGACCCGCGTCCACGAATATTGATGAGCCCGCGCGGACTTCCCTTCACGCAGGAACGCGCCCACGAGCTGGCCGCCGGGCCCGGCGCAATTATCATCTGTGGTCGTTTTGAAGGTGTTGATCAACGTGTGATCGACGGGCGGGATCTCGAAGAGGTTTCAATAGGCGATTACATACTGTCGGGCGGCGAGATCGGTGCGATCACGATGCTGGACGCGATTATCCGGCTGATCCCGGGTGTCATGGGGAATATGGAAAGTGCAGATACGGAAAGCTTCGAAACCGGGCTTTTGGAGCACCCGCACTATACGCGCCCTGCGGAATTTGAAGGACGTGCCATTCCAGAAGTTCTGACTTCGGGAAATCACAAGAAAATCCATGACTGGCGCATGGCCGAAGCAGAGCGCCTCACCCGTGAACGCAGACCGGATCTATGGGATGCCTATATGGCGGATGAGGATGACGTGGATTGAGTGCTCGAATGTGCCCGGGGAGGCCATAGCCGAACCAAATACGTCAATTGACGGCAAACCTCAGATTAAGAAGCCCATTTTTGCATATTCTCTAATGACATTTTGCGAGATTTCCTGTATACGCCCGCGATGTTGGAAGAGGCGTGACCATCCTGATAGGGGGCGTGTTTCCTGAATTGCTTCTCCTGAGACGCAAATACTCAGAAAATTCCGGCAGATAATGCACCATGGCCCAAAGTCGGTGAACCCGTTTCCGGCCTTAGAACCGGACAGCGCTCTGACCGCTTTGTAAATGAAAAGGGAAAAATGCCATGAACATCATCGAGCAGCTTAATGCTGAAGAAATGGCGAAAATCGAAGAGCAGCGCAAACTGCCGGAATTTTCTCCAGGTGATACCGTTCGCGTCAATGTGAAGGTCACCGAAGGTAACCGGACACGTACACAGGCTTACGAAGGTGTCTGCATCGCCCGTTCCGGCGGCGGCATCAACGAGAGCTTCACGGTTCGCAAGATTTCTTACGGTGAAGGCGTAGAGCGTGTCTTCCCGATCTACTCTCCGATGCTTGAAGGCGTGGAAGTTGTCCGCCGCGGTAAAGTGCGCCGTGCGAAGCTTTACTATCTGCGCGACCGTCGTGGTAAGTCTGCACGCATCACCGAAAACACCAATGTTCGCTCCAAGCGCCTCAACGAGGAGCAGCGCGCTGAAGCTGCTGCTGCAAAAGTTGCCAAGGCAGAAGCGAAAAAGGCCGAAGCAGAAGCAGCTGAAAACGCTGCAGAATAAGCCGATCTGGCTTGAAAACACTTTTTGGAAAGGCGGTCCCAGAGGCCGCCTTTTTTGCAGTCTGGTGATGGCTGACGATCTGACGGTCAATCTCAGTTGAATTCAACTCAACTCGGCAATGCTTGACCTTCAAGCATCGCTGCGCCATTCACTAGGGCAACCGGCGCCGTGCAAGGTGCCAGCAGGCTTTCAAAGCTTGAGTTTACAGGACGCGACTTGAGACTCAGCTGAGTCCGAAGAAACTCCGGAGAGAAACGCTGCCTCATGACAGGCGCGCATCTCCGGTCGAAAATGAGGAGAGATCCATGGCTAAGGCACGGACGCTTTACGACAAAATCTGGGACGATCATGCAGTCGATATGCAGCCGGACGGAACTGGTCTGCTTTATATTGATCGTCATCTGGTGCACGAAGTGACAAGCCCCCAGGCGTTTGAGGGTTTGCGCATGCATGGCCGTAAGGTGCGTCAGCCGCAAAAGACACTGGCGGTCGTCGACCACAACGTCCCGACCACTGACCGCAGACACGGTATCGACGATCCGGAATCTGCATTGCAGGTCGAAACGCTTGCCAAGAACGCCACTGAATTCGGCATCGAATATTATTCAGAACTGGATATGCGCCAGGGCGTTGTTCACATTGTGGGTCCTGAACAGGGCTTTACCCTGCCTGGAATGACAATCGTCTGCGGTGACAGCCACACATCAACCCATGGCGCTTTCGGATCTTTGGCGCACGGCATTGGCACATCTGAGGTCGAGCACGTTCTGGCAACGCAGACACTGATCCAGAAAAAAGCCAAGAACATGCTGGTCAAGGTCGAGGGTGAGATCCCCGAAGGCGTGACCGCCAAGGACATCGTGCTGGCGATTATCGGCGAGATCGGTACAGCCGGTGGCACGGGCTATGTGATCGAATATGCTGGTGAAGCCATTCGTTCGCTGTCCATGGAAGGCCGGATGACGGTGTGTAACATGTCCATTGAGGCCGGTGCCCGTGCGGGTCTGATCGCCCCGGACCAGACCACGTTCGACTATATCGACGGCCGGCCGAAAGCTCCCAAGGGAGAGGCCTGGGAGATGGCGCTGTCCTATTGGAAAACCCTTTATTCCGATGCTGATGCCTATTTCGACAAGGTCGTGGAACTTGACGCTGCCAATCTGCCGCCGATCGTTTCCTGGGGGTCCTCTCCTGAAGATGTTGTGTCGGTCGAAGGCGTGGTGCCCGATCCAGCCGAAATCGATGACGAAAACCGGCGCGATTCCAAAAAGCGCGCACTCGACTACATGGGTCTTGAACCCGGTACAAAGATCACGGACATCAAGATCGATCGGGCCTTTATTGGCTCCTGCACCAATGGTCGGATCGAAGACCTTCGGGCAGCTGCCGCTGTTATCGGAAATCACAAGGTCGCTTCTCACGTCAATGCCATGGTTGTTCCAGGGTCGGGTCTGGTAAAAGAACAGGCTGAGGAAGAAGGTCTGGACCTTGTGTTCAAGGAAGCCGGATTTGAGTGGCGCGAGCCAGGCTGTTCCATGTGTCTTGCGATGAACGCGGACAAGTTGAAGCCGGGCGAGCGTTGCGCGTCGACATCCAACCGGAATTTCGAAGGTCGTCAGGGTCACAAGGGCCGGACGCATCTGGTGTCACCTGCCATGGCTGCAGCGGCTGCGATTGCAGGTCATTTTGTCGATATCCGGGACTGGACGACGAATTGATTCGACCAAGATAAAGCAAATCAAGGGCGCCTCCGGGCGCCCTTTTTCGTTTCAATTGTAGATCTGTCGCAATGACGCAGCTGGCGTGGCGTTTGCGCAAATGATTCATAGATTTACGAAAAATCCTTTGACGGAAAACACCTTTCAACAACTGTGACCGGAATTGAAAAAGGCGGGCTTCACAAGACTGTCACCTCGGCACTACAATACTCCGGTCACATAAGGACTTGTTCCGCCGTCCGATTATCCGGGCACAGAACAATCCGACGCGATCAACTTGGTTTCCCGCGCTGACGCGGGAATGCTGGCTGATCGGACTTTAGGAGTTGGAGCGATTTGCCCCGATGAAGGGAGATCGTTCTAAACGATAAGGAGCGGAGAGTGACGATAGCGGTTTCCCAGGGAGCCCATCCGGCGTTGGTACTCAATGCAGACTACCGGCCCCTGAGCTACTACCCTTTGTCCCTGTGGAGTTGGCAGGACACCGTCAAGGCTGTTTTTCTGGATCGGGTGAACATCGTTGCCGAATATGATGCAGCGGTCCGAAGCCCGAGCTTTGAATTTCGATTGCCCAGTGTTGTCTCGCTCAAGACTTTTGTAAAACCCAGCCGATATCCCGCCTTTACCCGCTTCAACGTCTTCCTCCGCGACAAATTCCAGTGTCAGTATTGCAGCTCCAAGGAAGAGCTGACATTCGACCACCTCATTCCCCGCTCAAAGGGTGGCCTGACAACCTGGGACAATGTCATCACCGCTTGCTCCCCCTGCAATTTGCGCAAATCCAACAAGTCGTGCGAACAGCTCAACATGTGGCCGATGCACATGCCGTTTCAGCCGACAATTCAGGACTTGCACAACAACGGCCGCGCATTCCCACCCAACTATCTGCATGATAGCTGGCTCGATTTTCTCTATTGGGATACTGAGCTAGAGCCGTGAGAAAAAAGGCAGAAACTATGGTGTCGAATTGTATTTTATAAGATTTTTATAATAATGTTAATAGTTTATTCATATTTGCTACATTGACAGTTTAAGAAATTAGGTACTTTTTTGTAGTACTGTCTCTTGAAACAATGAGGCAGTCATGCGTTTTCAGCTCTTTAAATCTTTCGGACAACATGTTCGCCGCCTAAAAAGTTCGCGTGAAGGATCGGTATTGCCGATCTTCGCAATCTGCGCGGTGTTCCTAATTGTCATCATCGGTGCATCGGTCGACATTTCACGCACAGTGAATGCGCGCGAGAAGTTATCCTATGCACTTGACGCAGCTGCCTTGTCTGTCGCTGCTGATTTGTCCACATCTGTAATGTCGGATGATGAGATCAAGGCAGCACTTGAAGATTCATTTCGAGCCAACTTGGCCGATGCACATTTCCTGGACGAAGCGATCGACAATCTTGACTATACGGTCGATCCGGAAAATGGCCTTGTCACCGTCACGTCTAACGCCACTATCGATAACTATTTTCTTGATATGGGCAATCTGATCGACGATGACCTTGGACCGGAATCCTTTGTATTCGGTACAAGTTCGCAGGTTACCTATTCCAAATTCGATGTTGAGTTAACGCTCGTTGTGGACGTGACGGGTTCAATGTCAGGGGAGATTGAAGACCTTAAAGATGCTGCCGAAGCCGTTGTAAACATCCTGATCCCAGATGACTCCAAGGACGGCAAAGTCAAAATTTCGATTGTACCGTATAGCGTTGGCGTCAATCTCGGGGACTACGCTGAAACGGCAACAAAAAAATTCAGCAGTCGGTGTGCAACCGAACGCGCAGGTAAACAGCAATATACGGACGCTAGTTATTCCAAGACGGCAATTGGCGATGGGTCGGGCACATATCGCACACAGGATTGTTCGGACTCAGAAATCCTTCCCCTAACGGATGACAGGTCGAAATTGTTAAAGGCAATCAGCGATTTGGAGACGGATGGTTACACGGCTGGCCATACGGGCATTGGATGGGGTTGGTATACACTCTCTCCAAATTGGAGTGACTTGTGGCCTTCTGGGTCAGTAGGTGCAGCTTACACCGATGAAGATGTCCTCAAGTTTGCGCTTATTATGACAGACGGTGATTTCAACACTCACTATGAGAAAGTCAAAATGACTTACACTGAATGTGAGAAACTGAAGGATGATGGTGAATACACCGGCACCTGCAAAGCAAAGAAAAGCGGTAAAAAGCGAAATTATTGGCTTGAAAGATCAGAGTGGGGTTACGACGGTGAGTCGTCAGTACGCGCAAGATCTCTTTGTGATGCAATGAGAGACGAAGACATTGAAATGTTTGGCGTTTATTTTGGAACAAACGGAAATTCCAATGGTGCCAAGGTGATGAAGGCTTGTGCGGATACCGGCAACTACTACCAAGCTAGTTCTTCGAGTGATTTGATCCAGGCATTCGCAAACATTGCCAAGAAAATTCAGCAGATCTATATTTCAAGATAATCAGCTGCAGGAAACTAAAAAAGCCCGCCGAAATGGCGGGCTTTTTTAGTTTGGTCTTGGCCTGTCTGATCAGGCTCGGTTCTGACGATTGTCGATCAGGTCGTCGACGACCGTCGGATCTGCCAGGGTCGACGTGTCGCCGAGATTATCAAAGCTGTCTTCCGCAATCTTGCGCAGGATACGGCGCATGATCTTGCCGGAGCGGGTCTTGGGCAGGCCGGGCGAGAACTGGATCAGGTCCGGCGACGCGATCGGGCCGATTTCGGCGCGCACATGCTTGACGAGTTCTTTTTTCAGTTCGTCGGTAGGTTCCTCGCCTTCCATCAAGGTGACATAGGCATAGATGCCCTGACCCTTGATATCGTGCGGGTAACCAACCACCGCCGCTTCGGACACCATCGGGTGGGCGACGAGTGCGCTTTCAACCTCGGCCGTGCCCATGCGGTGGCCGGACACGTTGATAACGTCATCAACACGGCCCGTGATCCAGTAATAGCCGTCTTCGTCCCGCCGGCAGCCATCGCCCGTGAAGTATAGGCCTTTGTAGGTCGCGAAATAGGTCTGTACGAAGCGGTCATGATCGCCATAAACCGTTCGCATCTGGCCAGGCCAGCTGTCCTTGATCACGAGGTTGCCTTCCGTTGCACCTTCGAGGAACTTACCTTCCGCATCGACAACAGCAGGCTGAACGCCGAAGAACGGACGTGTTGCCGAGCCTGGTTTGAGATCCGTCGCGCCCGGCAATGGTGTGATCAGGATGCCGCCTGTTTCCGTCTGCCACCAGGTGTCGACAATCGGACAGCGCTTTTCGCCGACGACATCATAATACCAGTTCCAGGCTTCCGGGTTGATTGGCTCTCCCACGGACCCCAGCAAACGCAAAGATTTGCGGGACGTGTTGGTGACATGTTCGTCCCCGGCGCCCATCAATGCACGGATGGCAGTCGGTGCGGTGTAGAAAATGTTGACGTTGTGCTTGTCGCAGACTTCCCAGAACCGGCCTGGCCCAGGATAGGTTGGGACCCCTTCGAACATCAGCGTGGTAGCGCCATTCGCAAGCGGTCCATAGACGATATAACTGTGCCCCGTGACCCAGCCCACATCTGCCGTACACCAGTAGATATCGCCTTCATGGTAGTCAAAGACGTATTCATGGGTCATGGACGCATAAACGAGGTAGCCGCCTGTTGTGTGCAGCACGCCTTTCGGTTGTCCCGTTGAACCGGAGGTGTAAAGAATGAACAGCGGATCTTCCGCGTTCATTTCCACCGGCTCACAGTGATCGGAAACCCGTGCGGCTTCTTCGTGGTACCAGACGTCGCGCCCGCCCTGCATCGTGATGTCACCGCCGGTGCGTCTGACAACGACAACGCTTTTCACGGGAGCCTTTTCGGCTGCCTTGTCGACATTGGCCTTGAGGGGAACCTTGCGGCCGCCGCGCAGGCCTTCGTCTGCCGTGATCACACAGTCTGACTTGCAGCCCTCAATCCGTTGGGCAAGACTGTCGGGCGAAAAACCACCGAAGACGATGGAATGTACGGCTCCGATGCGCGCGCAGGCCAGCATCGCGTAAGCTGCTTCCGGGATCATCGGAAGGTAGATGGTTACACGGTCACCCTTCTTGACACCCTGCCCGTGCAGGACGTTAGCGAACCGGTTCACTTCCTGGTGCAGCTCCTTGTAGGTGATGATCTTGGATTCGCTCGGATCATCGCCTTCCCAGATGATGGCAGGCTGGTCGCCACGTGTTGCCAGATGCCGGTCTATGCAGTTGGCTGAAACGTTCAAAGTGCCGTCTTCGAACCATTTGATCGACACGTTGTGGTAGTCGTAAGACGTGTTCTTGACCTTGGTATACGGCTTGATCCAGTCGACCCGTTTGCCGTGTTCGCCCCAGAACCCGTCCGGATCGTCCACTGAGCGCTGATACATTTCCAGATATTTGGTATTGTCGACATGCGCCCGGGCGGCAACTTCCGCAGGAACGGGAAAAACTGAGTCAGACATATGAGAACCTCCCACAAACAACTGTCGGGCCGGCAGCCGGGTATCCTCATGCCCAGCCGATGACCTATTTTCCGGGGCCATTATGCGTACGGCCCACGCCAAGTCCAGAACCAAGGTTTAGTGCTTTAGTCTCCGATTCCTTGGTCTAATGCGTTCAAAACATGCGAGGAATTACGTATTCGTCAGCTCAGCAGACCAAGTACGATGCCCTGAACAAGGAAGACGCCGAGCCAGTGGCCGCCGTCTATCAGAGTGAGGCTCCAGGGTTTCCCCTGAAAGCGATGATTGATGATCTGCGTGGTCATCACGATGCCGACCCAGACCATGAGCGCAGAAATGATGCCCGCTCGAACATCGGTTGAGCCGGTGTGATAGACAATGCCGGCAAAAACGAAGGCCATCACGAGCTGACAGACAAAGGTCAGTCCAAGGGTAACGGGATCTGGTTTGGTCTGTGCCTCGGTCAAGCTGGCCGCTTTCATCCATGCCTTGCCGAGCAAGCCATACCAGACAGAGCCGAAGATGAAGGATGCAACTGCCGCTGCCGCAACCGCAACCAGGTTTATGCCGTCGAACATCATTGGCGACCCTCCCTATTTTTCACGACAGCGTGGTCGGTATTGAGGCAAAGATCAAGCGGCAGTTTTCGCTTGAGGGGGTCAGATTTTTGTCCAAACGCGCAAGTGGCCGCAGTCTTCAAATCCGAGCTGACGATAGACCGGCAGGATGGTCTCATCATTCTCGTAGGTGCATACGGATTTATGCGGGAAAGGCGCCAGAAGATCGTGGAGTGCGCTGTAGAGCCAGCTTCGGCGACAGAAAATGTTGGATAATCCGATGACGTCACGGCCTTCCAGTTTCGGCCCGGAGTTGAAAACCGCACCGGCGCGGAAATCTCCGTCTTTCTGGATGGCCGCAAATTCGACCGCTGGAACGTCCATAAGCCTGGCCGGTAACACGTTGTGAAGTGCTTCGTTGCCGTTCCAATTCTGGAGCCATTTTTTGAATGCCTGCAGATGATTGATTTTTAACCAGTCTGAAGACACTGGCGGTTTCCGATTGGTCTGATCGGATCGAAACAGCCAGGTGGCTGAGAAAAGCTTTTGAAATCCAAGGGCGGAAAGATCAAGCGCATCGAAACTGTCCTTGACCGAGGCCCCGGACGGGAGGGACCTTAAAACGCTATAGAGCTCCGCACCCGGTTTCTTTGTAAGTGTCACAACATTCGGATACAGCGGGAGAACTTTATCTTCTGCAGACCAAAAACCCGTTTGAAAACGGGAGTTGGCGCCAGCGGCCTTCAGAACCGAGTCGCACCAGAGCGCATTGTTGTGTGCGCAGGTGCTTTGTCTGACGGAATCCATGAAAACGTTGCCTTGGATTGAGGGCCGACCCTTATGCGTTCAGGCCTCCCTTATCGATGAGAAAACTTACCACCGCGTCAACTCCGTCGCCTGCCTTCATGTTTGCGAATACAAACGGGCGCTTTTTACGCATTCTGGTCGCATCCCGATCCATAACGCCAAGATCAGCGCCGACATGAGGTGCAAGGTCGGTCTTGTTGATGATCAACAAGTCCGAGCGGGTTATTCCTGGTCCGCCCTTGCGAGGGATTTCCTCACCTGCCGCCACGTCGATGAGATACAGCGTCAGATCTGCAAGCTCCGGCGAAAACGTGGCTGCGAGATTGTCACCGCCCGACTCGATCAGGATCAGGTCAAGATCGGGGATCGATCGGGTCAGGTCGTGGACGGCAGCCAGATTGATCGAGGCATCTTCCCGGATTGCGGTGTGCGGGCACCCGCCGGTTTCAACCCCGCGAATGCGGTCGCTGGTCAAGGCCTGACTGCGCATCAGTGCTTCGGCATCTTCACTTGTGTAAATGTCATTGGTAATGACAGCGACTGAAAAGTCATCGCGCATGGCTTTGCAAAGGCGGTCGGTCAGGGTGGTCTTGCCAGCACCGACCGGGCCGCCGATGCCAACGCGCAAAGGACCGTTTTGGGATGTCATGAACGAAACAACCTCGAATATTGAGTTTCATGTGCCATGGAGGCGATATCTGCCAGAAACGTGGAGGATCCGATGTCTTCCAGGCTTGCTTGTTTAGCCACTGCCGCGACCTCGAATATGATCGGCTCGAGCGATGCCAGGACGGTTTGTCCGTTGCTTTGACCGAGTGGTACCGCGCGTATGGCAGCTGAGACAATATTGCCCGCAAAAGCATGAAGATACGCAACCAGAGCGGCGTCCTCGGGAATTTCATGAGCGGCTGCGACGAGACCCAGCGCAACCGGATAAGGCCAGCTTTGACCTGTGTCTTCGGCCCGGCGTCTGAAAAGATCGGCGGCCGGCGAGTTGCTGTCAGGGCGCCAACTTTGTCTGACAGCCGCCAAGAACGCCGTCCCTTGCGCGCTGGTTTCCAGATGGCGCTCCTTGGAGGGCTGCAACGCAAGAGCAAGCTCTTGCAGTTCGGCCACGGAGCCCTCATCGCCTCTAGTGGTCGCGTCATAGCTTGCTTTCAACAAGATCGCATCGCTGCGCCCGGCCCCATGCCGCAAGATATCCTCGAGCCAACGGGAAAGGTCCTCGGCAGTTTTGACCGTCCCGTCTTCAATCGCCTGTTCAAGGCCGTGGCTATAGGTGAATGCGCCGACCGGAAAGCTCGGAGACAGAAAGGCCAACAAGCGGTAGAGCGCCGGAAGCGTGACGGCTTCAGTCATGAGCGTGTTCGTGGGCATGATGGTGGTGGCCGTGACCGGGCCCGTGATCATGGCTATGGGTCCGCCCATGGCCGTAGGCTCCGCCTTCCGGATCAAAGGGCGCTGTTACGGGGGTCAGCTTGCCACCAAGTTTTAGGACCATGTCTTCGATCACATGATCCCGCCGGATCCTGAGGCGATCGTCCAGGAGTTGGGTCGGAAGGTGACGGTTGCCGAGGTGCCACGCAATCTTGACAAGATGTGCGGCGTTCGCCGCTTCGATTTCCACCAGGTCTTCGGGTTCTGCCAAGACCTCTACGAAGCGGCCATCTTCGAGTTCCAGTCCGTCTCCGTGACGAAGGTGTATGGCTGTCGGTTCGTCCAGAAGAACAGTCAAACCCTGGTCGCACGTCAGAACGGCTCGGCGGCGATGTCGATCTTCTCTGTCGAGCGTTACCTGATCTGTGGCCTTACCCTGCCAGTTACCATGCGAATGAATTTGGGCGATCCGGATCATTGTGCGGCGTCTACCTTTGCCTTCATAGCTTTGAAACCCGGCCGTGACCGCAAGAGCTTGAAATAGTCGAAGACCGGTCCCTCCATCGGCAGGTCGAAATTGGCCGATATGGCCCAGCCTGAACAATGTCCGATGATGATGTCGGCGATTGTGAAAGTCTCGCCCATCGCATATGGCCCATCAGCCAGCATAATCTCAAAAGTTTCCAAACCTTGCCTGAATTCGAATTTGCAGACGGGCTTGATCTGCGGAACGCGAATGTCTTCAGGCAAGATGAAGGAGTTTTTCGCCGCCGTCCAAAGCGCGCCTTCCAAAACATCGACGGCGAACTGCGTGAAACCATCCTGCCTGGCGCGTTGCAGCGTGCCCGCGGGAAAAGTGAACCGGCCATGCTTGTCGGCCAGATAGGTGCAGATCGCAATTGAATCCGTGATGACAGCCTCGCCATCGATCAAGACCGGCACCTTGCCGCTGACATTGACTTCTCGTACCGGCTCAGATTGCGGCAGTGCCGGATCAATCTCGTATGGTTCACCCAGTTCTTCCAGCAGCCACATGACGCGCATGGCGCGTGTGCGAGGAAACCCAATGATTTTGTACATTCTCGTTTCAACTCCGGAGTTCAGTGCTGCTCGACAATCCGCTTCGAGAGGGCTGCCGATAAGGCAATTTGGCCTGCTCAGAGGTCCAGGGCTCTGCCTGATATTGAACTATCATGTGTAAAACGCTCATAGCACATGCCATCGGGCACAATTGACAAGCCTGCGGGCGGGACAGCCATTTCAAACACTCTTTCTGCGTCTTCCGCATAGAAATCGAAGTGGAAATTTCCGTATTTGCAAAGCGTTGCAACAGTTGAAGACCCCTTGGCGGAAACAAAGGTATAGGGTGCGGACGCGTTGCATCGTGCAATCCAGAAGAGATCACCAATGATTGCCTCAAGTCCTTGTCTGTCGACAACCAGGCCATCCGGTGCTGTTGCTGTGAGCCCGAACTCGGCCAACTTCTTTTGCGCAGCTCGAACAGGCGGATGATCATTGTCCTGAGACAGTATGGATCTCCGGCAATCGGAAATGATCGCAAATTCCGACCAATCCAACTCTCTCGCCAGCAAAGAGCAGGCCTTTCCAATCTGCTTTGTGAAATCCTCAAACGATGCTGCGCTTTTGTCCACAATCAACGTGGTCAACGGGGACAACAGGGGAATGTCGTCCCTGAAAGAGTCCTTCAGATTGGCAAGTTCCTCCTCGGCCTCGAGATTGAGTTCGCGTGCCTTACTTTCGCTCAGCACTGTTGGCTCCTCATCATCAATCTCCAGAAACACTTCTTCACCTGCCTCAAATGTCAGATCTTCCAGGCGGTAGGTCTCGTGCTGCCAGTTCTTCAAAGCAATCGCAAGGGTTGGATAGTCTTCAAAAATCCGGGGTCGTGAAGTTGGCAGGAGTTTCATGACGCTTGCCGATTTGAGACTAGAACAGGAAGTACCGCTGAGCCATCGGCAGGACCTCCGCCGGCTCACAGGTGAGCAGCTCACCGTCTGCGCGTACCTCGTAGGTTTCCGGATGCACTTCAACTTCCGGCGTTGCATCGTTGAGCACCATGGATTTCTTTGAAATGCCGCCTCTGGTGTTCTTTACCGGTAAGACCAAGCTTGAGAGATCAGCCTTGTCCTTGACGCCGTTTTCATAGGCCGCCTGAGAGACGAAAGTCACCCGGCTTTCGGTCATGGCTTTGCCAAAGGCGCCGAACATCGGTCTGTAGTGAACCGGTTGAGGTGTTGGAATCGATGCGTTCGGATCACCCATGGGTGCTGCGGCGATGGTGCCGAGTTTCAATACCATGTCAGGCTTCACCCCGAAGAACTTCGGATCCCACAGAACGAGATCGGCGAGTTTTCCGACTTCGACAGAGCCGACATGTTCGTCAAGACCGTGTGCAACTGCCGGGTTGATTGTGATCTTGGCCATGTAACGCTTGACGCGGAAGTTGTCGTTTTCCCCGATCTCATTTGAAAGACGTCCGCGTTGCACCTTCATCTTGTGAGCTGTCTGCAGGGTGCGGATAATCACCTCGCCGACCCGGCCCATGGCCTGGCTGTCGGATGCGATGATCGAAAACGCACCCATGTCGTGAAGGATGTCTTCCGCGGCGATCGTTTCCTTGCGGATTCTGCTTTCTGCAAAGGCAACGTCTTCCGGAATGGAGTTGTCTAGATGGTGACAGACCATCAGCATGTCGAGATGCTCTTCCAGCGTATTGACCGTGTAAGGCCGCGTGGGGTTGGTGGACGAGGGCAGAACATTTGTTTCGCCGCAGACTTTGATGATGTCGGGCGCGTGGCCGCCTCCGGCCCCTTCAGTATGAAAAGCGTGAATGGTCCTGTTCTTGAAGGCGGCGGTTGTGTTTTCAACAAAGCCGCTTTCGTTCAAGGTGTCGGTGTGGATCATCACCTGGACATCGTATTCGTCAGCAACCGAAAGACAGGTATCGATGGCCGCCGGAGTTGTTCCCCAATCCTCATGTAATTTCAGCGCAGAAGCACCTGCCAGGATCTGTTCCTCCAGCGCTGCAGGCAAGGAGGCATTGCCTTTGCCTGCAAATGCCAGGTTCATCGGAAAGCTGTCTGCCGATTGCAGCATGCGGGTGATGTGCCAAGGGCCGGGTGTGCATGTTGTGGCATTGGTTCCCGTCGCCGGCCCGGTTCCGCCACCAAGCATGGTTGTGACGCCGGACATCAGCGCCTCGTCAATCTGCTGCGGACAAATGAAGTGAATATGGACGTCGAGCGCACCCGCTGTCAGGATCTTGCCCTCACCGGCAATGGCCTCCGTACCGGGACCAACGACAATGTCGACATCAGGCTGTACATCCGGATTGCCTGCCTTGCCAATGCCGACAATCCGTCCGTCTCTCAGGCCGACATCTGCTTTCACGATGCCCCAGTGATCAACAATCAGGGCGTTTGTGATTACCGTGTCGACGGCCCCGGCACTGCGGGGCGCCTGCGATTGTCCCATGCCATCGCGAATGACTTTGCCACCACCGAATTTCACCTCTTCACCATAGGTGGTGAAGTCTTTTTCAACCTCGATTACCAGATCCGTATCGGCAAGGCGAAGCCTGTCACCGGTGGTTGGTCCGAACATGTCCGCATAGGCGGCGCGGGGCATTTTGTAAGCCATTGTGTCTCCAATCGGCGATCAGAAATCGTGTCGTTTAATTGCCGTAGTCATCTAGTGTTGCAGTCAGATCTTCCGTTCGCGTCATCGTCAGAACGATCTTGCAATTTCGGTAAAGTTCCTGCCCGCGCGTCCCGCCCATAAACGGAAAGGCGTAAGCCTTGCAGTCCTTGTCGGCATAGTCCGACCATGCCGCCTGCGCTTCCTCCAGTGCTGCGGGGCTGCCTTTCAGGTGCTCGGGCAGTGCGTCATCCATTTCGACCACTTTTGCGTGGAGTTTGACGTATGCAGCCGCCATTTTTGCCTCTGCGTCTTTCAAGGCCTTTTCTGCGCAATAGGTTCGCTCGTCGTTGTTCAATGGATATCCGCAATCGATGTTCTCTTGCGCCAGCACTGCAGGAGCATTGGTTGAGGCCAAGCAGATGATGCCCAGCATCAGGAACAAGAAGCACGAAACACGGGTCAATTTCCCAGTCCTTCCGTCAATTCCTCAAGTTCCTTGGTCCGTTGCTCGGTCAACTGCGCGCGACAGCCATAGACCAGCATTGGCTCCATTGTTCCGCCTCTTGCCTGAAACCCATAGGCGTCACACGCCTTGTCTCGGTATGGAATCCTGGCACGTTGGGCCTCGCGAAGGGTTTCTGCCGCCCCCCGCTGATCTTCGGGCAGAAACTCATCTGTTTCGCGCATTTTCGCCATCGCTGCTTTATAGGCGGCGTTCAGTTCCTCATCTGCCTGTTGCCAATCAAGATTGGTGCAAGTGGTCATTTCCAGTTGAGTCATGGCATTGTTGCAGTCGACCTTTTCTTCAGCCAGCGCTGGCGAGACAAGCACCGCCACCAGTATCAATCCCCATAACACCCCAAACATGCATGTCTCCCGGCGTTAAAGCTCGCCCATGACCTTCTGATTGAAGCCGTAGACGGTTCTCGCGCCGCGGTAAGCGACCAGCGTGACCGTTCTGGTCTGGCCCGGCTCAAAGCGCACAGCAGTGCCGGCCGGAATATCAAGGCGCATGCCGCGCGCCTTTTCACGGTCGAATGAAAGGCCCTCATTTGTTTCATAAAAATGATAGTGGCTGCCAACCTGAACAGGCCGGTCGCCGGTATTGGAAACTTCCAGTGTCGCCGTCTCCAGACCGGCATTGAGTTCTATGTCACCTTCGGCGGGAAACAGTTCTCCGGGGATCATGTCTTTGTCCTCAAATCGGGTCAGCGAATGGGTTCGTGAACGGTGACAAGCTTCGTACCGTCGGGAAATGTGGCTTCAACCTGCACATCATGGATCATCTCGGCGACGCCCTCCATGACCTGCTCGCGCGTTACGACCGTGGCTCCCGCCGCCATCAGGTCAGCCACAGAGCGGCCATCTCGGGCGCCTTCAACGACGAAGTCGGTGATCAGTGCAATCGCTTCCGGGTGATTCAGCTTCACGCCACGCTCCAGACGGCGGCGCGCGACCATGGCTGCCATTGAGATCAGCAACTTGTCTTTTTCGCGGGGCGTCAGGTTCATGAAGAAGGCTCCTTATTGTCAACAATGCCAAACCCGCGGCAAAGGTGCCGAGCGGTATCCGGTTAAAAAACTCACTAAGGCGGTGCGTAGATCCTGTCCGCTCACCGCCGTCAATCGTGCGACCAATTGGCCGTTCCAAGTGCTGGCTGCTGCCCGGACACGGTCAGAAGGCAAAGCTCCAATCAAGGACCTTGCAAGGTTCAGATGATCTTCTGCCTGTGGTGAGCAGTCCAAAAGAGTTGCAACGCACAGATTTCCAGATGCTGTTGCCGGTCCGGCCAAGAATACATCCGGGTCTCCCTCCAGGCGCACGTCATCGGCGAAAACCAGCTTGCCGCTCCGCCGAATACGCCAGCTGTCCCTGAAGAACACGGATCTGACTTTCTCACCCATTGCCTTGCGCCCGAGTATGACCGATTCCAACATGAGCAAACCGGCATCTTCCGCCAGATCAGCTTCGATCGTGCGGCTAAGGTTTGACGCGTCAAAGAGGATCGTTTCCTGCGGCAGCCATTCGAGTTTTGCACCTGCGCCGACTTGGAACTTTGCGGTCACTTTTGCTGGACCCGTCTGGCTTCGGTAGGCGCGTTCGGCTGCCTGGCTGGTCACAATCGCGTGTGCACCTACTGCAAGATGGAATTCAAGAGACAGCCGATCGCCTCCTGTCAGACCACCGGCGGTGTTGATGAGGACGGCTGTTGTCGGTTCATCGTAAACCTTTGGCAATCGGATCTTCGCCGCGCCACTTTGATAAAGGTCGGCGAGACGGGTCGAGCCCTCAGACAAGCGGAAACCGGCGCGTGCGTGACCATTCACGCGTTGCAATTCGCGCGCGGACGCAGTCGATTGTGATGCTACGCCAGCATCATACATGAAGTTGCGTGCCTCCCCGGATTCCCGGTTTTTTTATTGTCTGACGTCTGATCGCCACCTTGTTCCCAGCTTCTTCCGGGATGCAATAGGCAAGATGCCCTTGGTAATCTTAGCAAGAGCCGGGCCAAAGTTGTTGGGCTCTTGCCGTGATGTTCTGCAAGGGACAATCGCCCAATCGTTTCAAAGGTTAGGGCGATTTTACCAGTTAAGATGCCTAAAAAAACGGCAATTGATAAAAGTTTTGGCGCGGGACGGTTGCACGGAAGGGGTTGCCCTTAGGGACATGTTCCGGTTTTTTAGAGTTCAACAGTCGTTAGGCTATGCACCTTAGACTGAGATTGCAGTTTGTGCGTTTCCCTGTTTTACAGGATGACATGCGAGGGATCCCCGTGATTGCAAGCCTGGCCGGCCGCCTGACATCCGCGGTTGTAATGTTTGCCGTATTGTTTTTTTGCCTGGTTCCTGATGAGGCCAGGGCCGATATCGGTGCGTTCATTCTCGTCGACGCAAAATCGGGTGCGGTGATCGACCAAAAAAACGCAACTCGCAAGTGGTACCCTGCTTCCTTGACGAAAATGATGACGGCGTATGTCACCTTCAAAGCGATCCGTGAAGGCCGTGCGACCCTGAACTCCGCCGTGGTTCAATCGAAAAATTCCATATCTGAGCCACCCAGCAAGATGGGTTTCAAGGTCGGAACGCGTTTCACAGTCGATACAGCGCTCAAGATCATTCTTATCAAGTCGGCAAACGATGTTGCCGTGGCGCTGGGCGAGGCAATCTCGGGTTCCGAAGCAGCCTTCATTGCGGCCATGAATGCTGAAGCCAGGCGCTTGGGCATGACGAACACCCGTTTCACCAATCCTCACGGTTTGCCGGATAACGGTCAGGTGACAACTGCGCGAGACATGGCGATCCTGGCAATGGCGCTTCGAAGGGACTTCCCGGAATCACGGGATTTCTACAAATATCCCGGAATTCGTTTTGGCAAAAAGACGCTTCGCTCGGCAAATCGGGAGTTCCTGCTGCGTGTTCCCGGAGCAAACGGCATGAAGACGGGATACATCTGCAATTCGGGTTACAATGTTGCAGCAAGCGTCTCCCGCAAGGGCCGGACATTGATTGCGATTATTCTTGGGGCTGGTTCAGGTCTTGAGCGAACAGCATTCGCCCGGCAGCTTTTTGACAATGGGTTTCGCAAGCGCGGTGGCCAGAATGTCAGCACCCTGACGGGGTCATCCGGAAACCCACCTGCAAACGGGTACTGCCGGCGAAACAAAAGCCCGGGACCGAACGGGTACATGGCCCGTTTCGATATGCAGAACGAGAAACGGGGTGGTTTTCTTTTCTTCAAGGCCGACAAGACCAAAGAAAAGAACGCCGATGCCAGTGGCTACACCAAATCGAATGGCAAGCCTGACTGGGCGAAGATACTTGACCGGACGCTCGGTCCACGACGTCTTGCTTACAAACCCTTGCAGGTAAGCCTTGGCAATCCGAGTGGGCGGCCAGCAGCCGGCGCATCAACTTCAGCGCTTGAGGTCCTGGCGCCTGCTGAGAACATTCCGCTGCCCGTTGCCAATCCGATGCGCCGTGCCGAGATGCAAATCCGTGCCAAACTTCAGCAGACTGCCGAGGCAAGTGCCGTGGGTGCAATTCCGCAAACAGAGCAAGTCGCTGGCGGAGATTCCTCTCCGGCCGCACCCGGGTCAATCTTCCGCAAAGGCCTCGATTTTTCCGTTCCGGTACCGACTCCCAGCCCTCGCAGACAATAACAGATCGGTCGATAGCTGAGCTAAGCCTTTGTAAGGATGCGCAGAAAAGTCGGTTAACCCTTTATTTACGCTACTCCTTAACAGTGTAGTAAGCATTCTCTTGGGTGGGCATTTGCCCGCCTGAGTGAGGCAATGACACGTCAGGTCATCCGGGCATAGAACATGCCGAAACTAAAGAAGCGAGTGATCGCATGATGATTGAACCGAGATCCACTGCCACAATCAAGGCGCTCGCCAGCCTCGCTGAACTTTCCGCCAACCAGTTGGAAGAAGGGGTTTCGGTTGAGGAAGTCATCGCAACATTGCGGAAGGCCGCGGAAGCGGTGCGTATTGTTGTCGATGCAGATGAGCAAGATCAGGCAGACTTTGACAATGAGGATCTCGCTCAGGATCTGACTCCAATGGATCTTTCAGCCGGCGAGAATGGCGTGGACGCGGACAAAGAAGCTGAAACGGCTGAAGCCGAAGAGCCCGTCCTGAACGCCGGGTAACTCTCGCCGAGTGTCGGCAAACATCCAAACACCTTTGACCTACTCCTGAAAAGAATGCTAGCGGTGCCGCATGAATTGCACCCTGCCCGGCAGTTCTACGATCAGGAGACTTCGACCTCATGACTTCTGCCAAAGAAGCAACGGACCAGCCTGCGCAAAAGGGGCCCAAGCCCCCTATCCCGCTTTCCGTCCTGACCGGCTTCCTCGGTTCGGGAAAGACCACTTTGCTGAACCAGATTCTAAATGACCCGGCCATGGCCGACACAGCGGTTATCATCAATGAATTTGGCGAGATCGGTCTTGACCATCTGTTTGTTGACCAGGCTGGAGAGGGAATTATCGAACTTTCGTCCGGTTGCCTTTGCTGCACGATCCGAGGCGATCTGGTTTCAACTCTGGAAAACCTGTTACGCCATCTCGACAATGGCCGTACGGAGCGCTTGAGGCGGGTGGTAATCGAGACCACTGGTCTTGCCGACCCAGCGCCGATCCTGCACACCGTGATGCTGCATCCCTATCTGGTCATGCGCTATCGGCTGGACAGTGTTATCACGCTCATCGACGCTGTGAACGGCTTGTCGACCCTTGAAAACCACGAAGAAGCCCGCAAACAGGCTGCGGTTGCGGACCGCCTGGTCTTTACGAAGAAAGATCTGATCGAATCGGAGGCGGAACAAGCGGAATTCGGACAGCTTTTGCGGAAAATCGAAACGCTGAACCCCGGTGCAAGGCGACTGGATGCGCAGTCTGGTGAGGCGACGCCGACCACCTTGTTCAATGCAGGCCTTTACGATCCTGACAGCAAGATACCGGATGTGGCGGCCTGGCTGAATGCGGAGGCTTATGAAGGCTCCGGGCATGACCACGACCATCACGATCACGCGCATCACCGTGGCCACAGCCATGGACATAGTCACAACCACGGTCATATTCATGGTGAAGGTCATGGCCACGACCATCCGCATGACGTAAATCGGCACAGCGAATCCATCCGCGCATTTACTTTGGCTACCGACAGGCCTGTGCCAGCATCTGCTCTCGAAATGTTCTTGGATTTGCTGCGCTCTGCACATGGGCCGAAGCTCTTGCGGGTTAAGGGCATTGTGCAACTGGCGGAAGATCCCGAGCGGCCGGTTGTCATCCATGGCGTTCAGCATGTCTTTCACCCGCCCGCAACGCTTGAGGCCTGGCCGGATGAAGACCATAGAACTCGTATGGTCTTTATCACCAAGGATCTGCCTGAAGGTTTCGTACGCAAGATGTTTGAAGCGTTTTCTGGTGCTTTGCTTCCGGATACCCCGGATCACCAGGCTTTGAGCGAAAACCCGCTTGCGGTATCGGGTTTCACAAGTCCTGTCCGGTGATTAGTGCGGCGAAGGCGTCTGCGTCGCATCGCAAATTGTTGCCGAAATCGATCAATCTTTCTTTCGGAGCCGGATCAGACCTTCCTGTGCCGTTGAAGCGATCAAGACCCCCTCTTTCGTGTAGAGCGAACCGCGGTTCATGCCACGCGAGCCTGATGAAGACGTGCTGTCGGTGGCATAGAGCAGCCAGTCATCCGCGCGGAATGGACGATGGAACCACATGGCGTGATCAAGGCTCGCCGCCTGAATCTTTGGGCTGAAGACCGACGTACCGTGTGGAAAGAGGGATGTGTCCAACAGGGTCATGTCAGATGCGTATGCAAGAACGCACTGATGAATGCGCTCGTCATCCGGCAGCTGTCCGGTGGCCCGCACCCAGACATATTGTTTGGGCGGCAGCGGCTTCTTGCTGAAATAGTGGGTCATGTCGACCGGGCGCATCTCGATCGGTCGCTCCCGTTCCCAATACCGACGGATGTTTTCAGGCGCCAGTGACAGGAATTTTTCCTTAAGTTCCTGCTCGCTCGGCAAGGCGTCCGGTGTTGGCACGTCCGGCATGTCGCTTTGGTGATCCAATCCCTCCTCGCGCACCTGAAAGGAAGCTGCCATTGAAAAGATCGCTTCGCCATGCTGAATGGCGACCACACGCCGTGTGGTGAAACTGCCGCCGTCTCGAATTCTGTCGACTTCGTAAATTATGGGGACTTCCGGGTCACCAGGACGCAGAAAATATCCATGCAGGGAATGAACATGCCGGTCTTCAACAACAGTTCTCGACGCGGCGACCAAGGCCTGGCCGATGACCTGACCGCCAAAAACCCGTTGCCAGCCAACCTGGGGGCTGCGACCACGGAACAGATTGCGTTCGAGCGGTTCTAGGTCGAGTATTTGCAAAAGGTTGTCAATGGCCGTGTTCATCGGCGCGATCCTTGTTACATAATGTGCCGAAAAGGTGGGCCTGAAAGTGGCCTCGGCGAGTTTTCGGGTCCAGTCTTGGACGGGGCCTGACGTTAAAGTCAAGATGTCCTTAGGGAAACCGGGGCGGGGAGTAATTGAATGGCGAAACGTAAAAGCGCTGCCGATATGTTCGATGTTGTTATTGCGGGCGGCGGGTATGTCGGCCTGTCCCTGGCCGTTGCGCTCAAGCAAGGCGACGAAAGCATCAGTTGCGCCATTGTTGATCCCAAACCCATGGATCAGCTGCACAATGACCCACGTGCCTCGGCAATAGCTGCTGCTGCGTCCCGAATGCTGACGCAGCTCGGTGTTTGGCCTAAAATCGAAGCCGAATCGCAACCAATCAACGAAATGATCGTCACAGACAGCAAGTTACGCGATGCTGTGCGACCCGTCTTTCTGACCTTCGACGGCGAAGCGACAGAAGGCGAACCCTTTGCTCACATGATGCCCAACGGCGTGATGATGCCCGCGCTCTACAAGTCTGCTAAAAAACTCGGTGTGAAATTCTTTGCGCCAGGAACAGCAGATACATTCCGGACACATCCGGATCAGGTTGAACTTGAGCTGGCGGACGGCACGATTTTGAAAAGCCGGCTTCTCGTTGCCGCCGATGGCGTTCGCTCCAAGCTTCGCGACCTTGCAGGTATCCGAACGGTCAACTGGGATTACGGGCAATCGGGTATTGTCACGACCGTAAAGCATGAGCGACCTCACAACGGCCGGGCTGAAGAACACTTTCTTCCCGCTGGCCCCTTCGCCATCCTTCCGCTTCCCGGGAACAGATCATCGCTTGTCTGGACCGAAAAAACCTCTGATGCCGACAGACTTGTGCGATCCGATGAGTTTACCTTCGAACTCGAACTTGAGCGCCGTTTCGGACATCACCTTGGCACGCTCGAGGTTGATGGCCCGCGGCGCGCCTATCCACTTGGACTGAAACTGGCCCGCGACTTCGTCAATCCGCGATTTGCGCTGATTGGGGACGCCGCACATGGCATACACCCGATCGCGGGACAAGGTCTGAACCTTGGGTTCAAGGATGTTGCCGCGCTCGCGGAAGTGGTTGTCGATGCGCGCCGTCTTGGGCAGGATCCCGGAGGGCTTGATATTCTTGAGCGGTATCAGCGTTGGCGCCGTTTCGACACATTCCAGATGGGCGTCGTGACCGACGTGCTCAATCGGCTGTTTTCGAACGATAATGACGTCCTGCGGGCGTTCCGGGATTTTGGTCTCGGCCTTGTGGATCGCATGCCGGGCATCAAGACACAGTTTATCAAGGAAGCTGCCGGGTTTGCGGGACCCGTTCCCAAATTGCTTTCCGGGGAGCCAATCTGATAGGACATTGCCAGGTAAGGTCTGCTGGGCGCCGGATTTTTATTTGAATGATTGACTATCCAGAGAGTTTCCCGAGGCATCGGTCGATCCTAATAACCGGATGCTCTTCCGGTATCGGCGCTGTGTCGGCCCATATTCTGCGTGGGCGGAACTGGCGCGTCTTTGCAACAGCTCGGCGCCAGGAGGATGTCGACCGGTTGGCCGAAGAAGGGTTTGAAGCCCTGCGGCTAGACTACGAAGACCCCAACAGCATCGAGACGGCAGCCAACAGCGTTCTTCAACTGACTGACCATAAACTGGATGCCGTATTCAACAACGGTGCCTACGCTGTGCCCGGTGCACTTGAGGATATCCCGACGGAGGCGATGAGAGCGCTGTTCGAGGCCAATTTCATAGGTTGGCACGATCTGACACGGCGTTTGATTCCTGCGATGCGCGCAAATAGTGGCGGGCGTATCGTGCAGTGTTCTTCGGTGCTTGGTTTCGTTGCCTTGAAGTATCGCGGCGCTTATACGGCCAGCAAATTTGCTTTGGAAGCCTATACAGACACGTTGCGGCAGGAACTAAAGGGAACGGGTATTCATGTGAGCCTGATAGAGCCGGGCCCAATCGGCACTAGATTTACGGAAAATGCCCTTGAAAATTTCGATCGTTGGATCGGAGAAACTGGTCTCAAGGCCTCCGTACATCGTAAGACCTACGAGAAACGCCGGGTACGTATGGAAGCAGGTGAGCCGGGACCCTTCAAACTGCCGCCTGAGGCGGTGGTGAAGAAACTTATTCATGCGGTAGAGGCCAACCGGCCCAAAGCGCGGTATCATGTCACGATACCGACAAAAGTTATGGCAGCTGCAAAACGTGTTTTGCCCACAAGTCTGCTGGACCGGTTCTGCATTCGGGCTGCTGATAGTGAAGAATAGTGCGCGACATGGGATCCGGAGTTGCCGGGTCATCGCTCTGAAAGAGGACTAACAAGATGGCTGGTGTCATTAATGCACTCATTCCCGTTGGCATGGCGGCCGTAGCCCTGGTTCTGTTTGCCGGTCTTTGGAACATGTTTCGAAACGGTCCTGGTAACCGTTCGCAGATGCTGATGCGCTGGCGTGTCGGTTTGCAGTTTCTGGTGATTGTCCTGGTGATGGGTGGGCTCTATTTCTTCGGGTCCGGTCGCTAGAAACGACTGCAGGAGCAACATCCAAGGGCATTCAAAAATGGTTGTTTTGAACAAGATCTATACAAAAACAGGTGACGACGGTACGACGGCTCTTGGGTCTGGCGAGCGCCGGCCGAAAAACGATCTGCGGATCGAGTCATACGGAACGGTAGATGAAACCAATGCTGTCGTTGGCCTGATCCGGCTGCATACCGGCGATGGTGCTTCAGAGGTCGATATCGTTCTTGGTCGTATCCAGAACGACCTGTTTGATTTGGGTGCGGATTTGGCTACTCCCGAAACCGATCAGGATCTTGGATATGAGCCTTTGCGGATCAGCGACGCGCAAGTGAAGGCCCTCGAAGACGCGATTGATGGGCTAAACAAAGACCTGTCTCCGCTCCGCTCTTTCGTGCTCCCTGGCGGGAGTTCGGCGTCGGCGCATCTTCATCTTGCCCGTACGGTTTCACGTCGCGCGGAACGGTTAATGGTCGAACTTTCAGGCGTGGAGAAGATCAACCCAGCGGCAGTCAGATACATGAACCGTCTGTCTGACTATTTTTTCGTGGCGTCGCGTTACCTGAACGACAAAGGAGAACAGGATGTTCTCTGGGTTCCGGGTCAAAACCGTTAAACGACCAAGACGCACAGAACGAAAGGCATTGGGGCATGTTCATTCCGGTCTATGATCACAACCGGCGGGTTCATGTTCCAATCCCTTACGTCAATCTCACGCTCATTGCTCTCAACGTTCTGATTTTTGTCTTTTTTCAAGGTGCCGGCGCTCAAGAAGCGGTTGCAGCCGCGTCTTATTCGCTCGGATTGATCCCGGTGGTGCTTTTCGACATCCGTGAACTGGCGCCGCAGCTGCAGCTGTTGCCGGAATGGATGTCTATTGTGACATACGCCTTCCTGCATGGTGGCTTTGTGCACCTGATCGGAAACATGCTGTTTTTATGGGTATTCGGTGACAATGTCGAAGATGCCATGGGCCATTTTCGATACTTGCTGTTTTATCTGATCTGCGCAGCGTTTTCGGGTTTTCTCTATGCAGCGCTGGACGTTAACTCCGAGGTGCCACTTATCGGGGCGTCAGGTGCGGTGTCAGGAGTTGTGGCTGCCTATCTGATGCTTCATCCAAGGGTCAAGGTGTGGGTGCTTGTGCTCGGCCGCATCCCCTTGCGACTGTCTGCAATGTGGTTGCTCGGAGCCTGGGTGCTTTATCAGTTTTACAATGTGTTCGCAGCGGCCGAGAGCGAGGTTGCCTGGATTGCGCATGTCGGTGGCTTGATCGCCGGCGCCGTCCTCGTGCTGTTTTTCCGTCGCAAGGGGGTCAAGCTTTTTGACCAGGCCATGTCGTGAAGCGATCGCTTTAGGTTGATTGCCAGACAGCGTCCGATGAACGGCAGGCAACGCCGTCACGATCGATGGATTCTCCCGACGCCAGGCGGATACTTTCCTTGTACGAGCGGCAATAGGTTCCGTCGGTCGTCTTCCAGGTTTTCAACGGAGTTGCCGACCCGCGCGCACCGCTTTGCGGGTTTTGCCAGCTCTGTGATTTTCCGGACAGAGAGCTTTCCAGAACCACTTGCAGGTTCTGCTGAGCGAGGGATCGGTCAGACGACTGCAGACCGATAGCTGATGTTGTCACGTCAGGAGTATTGGATACGGACCCAGAATTGCAGCCCGCCGCTGAAAGTAACAAGCAAAAAAAGACAGGCCCCTTCGTGTGGAGCCCCGCATCCAAAATTTTCAAAGCCGATCCTGCCTCTTGGATCTACTGCCAACCGTTTTGTATCGCTTCGCGCTCTTCCCGCTCCGACAGCGACCCACCGGACTGTTCGCTGTTGCCATTGAAACGTTCATCACGAAACACGCGATTAAGCAGACCTCCAGATCCTGGCTTTTGTGAGGCAGAGTCTCGGGAAGCCGAATTCCCACTATTGCCTGAGTTTCCGCCCCTATCGTTCGAGCGGTCGCTTCCGCCGCCACCGCCACCGCTCTTACTGCTGCCGCTATTGCCGCCGCTGCCCCTATCGTCTCTATCGCTACCACGGTCACCCCTGCCACCACGATCATCGCGTGACTGAGCGAATGCAGAATCGGTATCTTTGACGTCGATTAGAGGATTGAAAAAGGCGATAGAGAATACCAGTACCGAGGCCACGATGCCCGGAAGCATGCGGAACATCGCAGAGAGGCGATCTGTCAATGTTTTCTGGCGGGTCTGGTTCATAAGATCAGGTTTCTATGCGGTTCTCTTGCACGGACATTTTTGAGAGCGATTCCGCGCCTTTTGATCTATAACACGTGAGTGCTCTTCTTTCTTCCCGAAGAATGTCCAAAAAAAGTCGGGATCGAAAGTTTTCATCACGTGTTGTACCCCCGAGAGCGGTTTTGCGGAGAACTTCTTGCCAGAAGACAATATGAAGACGGAGATGATCCGTCTGCTCCCCAAGCTGAGGAGTTTTGCATTGCGGCTGTGCCGGAACCCGGATCAGGCAGACGATCTGGTGCAGACAACGTGTGAGCGCGCAATACGGTCACTGGACCAGTTTGACCCTGCAACCCGCCTGGACAGTTGGATGTTCCGGATCCTGCAGAATCACTATTTCAACTCCGTGAGGGATTCTGCGAACCGGGCCAGGTTATTCGATCTGGCGATGCTTGACTTTGAAGAGAGCTACGACGGCGCGAAGGCGGCCGCCAGTAGCCTTGAATTGCAGAAGGTAAGGGACTTTATCGGCAGATTGGATGAAGACAATCGAGAAGTGCTTTTGAAGATCGCTGTTGAAGGCCAGAGTTACAAAGACGTTGCGGCAGAGCTTGGTGTTCCAATCGGGACGGTTACCAGCCGGCTTGCGCGAGCGAGATTGAAATTGCGAGAATGGCTGGAAACGGACGATACCGCTCCAGAAGTTCCCATACAAAGCATGCCAGGAGGTGTGTTGTGACACTTGAAGAAAAGCGCGAGCAGATCGCCCTCGTTGAGAAAATTGGCAAGATCCTCGATCGGGAAATTGGCGACCAAGACCGAGCCGAATTGCTTTCCGATATTCGGCAGTCGCCCAAGGGCAACGAACTGCTTCGTCTGATGTCTCAAGACGATTTCGTGTTGCAAAGCGCAATGCCTGCGACGATCCCGGATGAAAGCATGGACCGTTTTCAGGGCCTGATTGACCGGGAGTTTGAAAAGCGAGGTGTTGGCTCCACTCCGCGCAGGTTCCCTGCCTGGACGGGGTCGCTTGTCCAGGTTGCTGCGGCGCTGATACTCGTTGCCGGGACTTTTGCCTTCACGACTTTCTGGATGCAGTCCCGCATGGATGATGCCGTTTCGTCTCTCGCTGCGCATATGGAAACCGAACGGATGTTGCTTGCACAATCCGTTCAGGAGGCCCTGGAAACCAAGGTCAGCGGTGAACCGGTCTTTGTCGGACAGGAAGGCAATTGGAGTGAGGTTCTGACACCGATCAAGACATATCGAAGCAAAAGTGGACATTGGTGCCGGCAGTATATTCGAGAAACAACCTTTGGTGGTCTCGACCTATCCATCCGTGGAACCGCGTGCCGGGATGTAAATGGAACCTGGACAACGGTTTTTGCCGAACCGATTTCAGATAATTTTTCACCGAGTTCTTCAGGGATCTGATTTTCTGGACGAAAATCCAAAACTGTCGACGAGCGGCAACCGTGTTTCAATCATCACCAACAACGTGTTCGCCAGGTGATATTTGGTGTTTATGGTAGGGTTTCCCTACCGTTTCGCACCGCCGAACTATCATCTTTGCGACGCGTGTTTTTCTATGCCCGGCAATTTCCCCTTTTAGACCAAATAGCGCAATTGACAGCTGCCTCGCTGGTCAGTACCGTCCCCCGCCATGCGCCACGATTGGCTTGTTTCCGCCGTTTGTGACCTTGCGTCACCGGAGTGGACGAGCCTGCAAAATGCGGTGCGGTGAAAGCCGGCCCAGCAAGAGGTTGAGACCAAATGAAAATCCTCGTACCCGTTAAGCGGGTCATCGACTACAACGTTAAAGTCCGCGTCAAGCCGGATGGTTCGGGCGTCGATCTTGCAAACGTCAAGATGTCCATGAACCCGTTTGACGAAATATCTGTCGAAGAGGCTCTTCGTCTGAAGGAAGCCGGAAAGGCCAGCGAAGTTGTTGTCGTTTCAGTCGGGCCACAGCAAGCAACCGAAACCTTGCGTACCGGCCTGGCGATGGGTGCAGACCGGGGAATTCTGGTCAAGACCGACGAGACGACCGAGCCGCTGGCAGTTGCCAAAATTCTCAAGGGTATTGTTGAAGCCGAAGATCCCGGGCTTGTGATCCTCGGCAAACAGGCCATTGACGACGATTGCAATCAGACCGGCCAGATGCTCGCAGCACTTCTGGGCTGGAGCCAGGGCACTTTTGCCTCCGAGCTTGATCTCGGCGATGGCACGGTTGATGTAACCCGTGAAGTCGACGGGGGTCTGCAGACCGTCAAGTTGAAGTTGCCGGCTATCGTGACAACCGATCTGCGTTTGAACGAGCCACGCTATGCGTCGCTGCCGAACATCATGAAGGCAAAGAAAAAGCCGATCGATGAAAAGTCACCCGATGACTACGGCGTTGACGTAACGCCGCGCCTGAGCGTGGTTTCGACTGCGGAACCCGACGCCCGTGAAGCTGGCATCAAGGTCGGTTCCATTGGCGAGCTCGTCGAAAAACTCAAGAATGAAGCTGGTGTCCTTTAAGGCCCGTCACAGGAGGAAAGAACAATGACAACACTTCTTGTGGCAGAACATGCCGGTGGTGCCTTGAATGATGCAACCGCAAAGGCCCTTACAGCCGCCGTTGCCCTTGGTGCAGATGTACACATTCTGGTTGCCGGCAAAGGCGTCCAGTCCGTGGCAGAGGAAGCGGCCAAACTGACCGGCGCTGCAAAGGTACTGGTTGCAGAGAGTGATGCGCTCGAGCACCAGCTGGCTGAACCGACCGCGGACCTGATCGTTGGTCTTGCGGGTGATTATGATGCCATCGTTGCACCTGCGACTGCCAACGGAAAAAACACATTGCCGCGTGTCGCCGCCCTTCTGGACGTGATGCAGATTTCAGATATCACCGCGGTTGTCGATGCGGAGACGTTCGAGCGTCCGATCTATGCAGGCAATGCCATTCAGACGGTCAAGTCAGGTGACCCCAAAAAGGTAATCACCGTCAGAACATCGACTTTTGCCGCGGCTGAATCGGGTGGTTCGGCAGCGATTGAAACCGTCGCCGGTGCTGACGGTTCGGGACTTTCGGAATTTATCGGGGAAGAGCTTTCCAAATCCGATCGTCCAGAACTGACTTCTGCCAAAATCATCATTTCCGGCGGCCGTGCCCTCGGATCTGAGGAAAAATTCCAGGAAGTCATCATGCCGGTTGCCGATGCGCTTGGTGCAGCGGTTGGAGCGTCGCGCGCCGCAGTCGATGCGGGTTATGCCCCGAACGACTGGCAGGTTGGCCAGACCGGTAAGGTCGTCGCTCCGGACCTCTATATTGCCTGCGGAATTTCCGGTGCCATCCAGCACCTTGCAGGCATGAAGGACTCCAAGGTGATCGTAGCAATCAACAAGGATGAAGAGGCTCCGATATTCCAGGTTGCCGACTATGGCCTGGTTGCCGATCTGTTCGATGTGCTGCCTGAACTTGAGGCTGCCGTTAAGTAAGACCTGCGGCAAATTGAACACGGACCCCGGGGCGAATGAAGGTTTTCGCTCCGGGGTTCTTGCTGTTCGGCGCAAGACTTGCCAAAAATAGCCGCAACCCGGCCTTTGAAGGCATGTACTTAACGATCGGATTTTCAGGATGGTAGTCGAGATTAAGAAAGTCGGCGTGATCGGCTCAGGTCAGATGGGCAGCGGCATAGCGCATGTCTGCTCACTTGCAGGCTTTGACGTCGGTTTGAGCGACATTTCCATGGAGCGGATCGAGTCCGGACTGGCGTCGATCAACGGCAATCTGGCGCGTCAGGTTTCCAAGTCCCTGATTACCGAAGAAGAGCGCAACGCCGCACTCAACCGGATCAAGGCGGTAGAAGACCTCGATCTTCTTGCTGATGCGGATTTGGTGATCGAATCTGCGGTTGAAAACGAGCAGATCAAACGGAAAATCTTTTCCCAGCTCTGCCCGATCCTGAAACCAGAAGCCATTCTGGCAACCAATACATCGTCTATTTCCATTACCCGTCTTGCGGCAACGACAGATCGCCCGGAGCGCTTTATCGGGATTCATTTCATGAATCCGGTTCCACTGATGGAGTTGGTGGAGCTGGTTCGCGGTATCGCTACCGAAGACGAGACCTTTGAAGCGTCAAAAGCCTTTTGTGTTCGACTGGGCAAACAGATTGCGGTCGCCGAGGATTTTCCTGCCTTCATGGTCAACCGCATTTTGCTGCCGATGATCAACGAAGCGATCTACACACTCTATGAAGGTGTCGGATCGGTCGAATCGATCGACAAGGCCATGCGCCTGGGCGCCAATCACCCGATGGGACCGTTGCAGTTGGCGGATTTCATTGGCCTCGACACCTGTCTCTCCATTATGCAGGTGCTTTATGAAGGCCTCGCCGACACCAAATACCGGCCTTGTCCGCTCTTGGTGAAATATGTCGAGGCGGGTTGGCTGGGCCGTAAGACCCAGCGCGGTTTTTATGACTACCGCGGCGAGATACCTGTACCGACCCGCTAAGCGGCTCAGATGAACCTTGCCCGTTATTGCCTGACCAATGCAGAGCCGGCGCCGGACAAGACGGCGCTGGAAATTGTGGGTGCCGGCGGCGGCCTCGAGGAGGCGTGGACATATGGAAAGCTCACTTCAAGTGTGCTTTCCGTGGCTGCCGGGTTGAAAAACACCGGTTTGAAAGCTGGAGACCGGGTCCTGCTTCGAATTGGGCACTCGGTCGATTTTCCGTTGGTTTTCTTCGGAGCAATCGCAGGCGGTTTTGTTCCGGTTCCAACCTCGGCACAGCTCACGGCCCGTGAAACGTCTTCCATTTTGTCCGATAGCGGTGCGCGCCTTTTGGTGCACGACGGCAAGACTGAAATCCCGGACAATGTCGCGGTTCTTTCGCTTGGGCCTCAAGGAATTGACTTTCTGAAACAATATGCGCCGGGAACATTTGCGGAAACGGCTGCCGACGATCCGGCATTTCTGATCTACACATCAGGAACGAGTGGGATGCCGAAAGGCGTGCTGCATGCTCAAAGAGCCGCTTTTGCTCGGCGGCCAATGTATCAGGGTTGGTACGGAATATCGTCTTCGGACAGGCTTTTGCATGCCGGTGCCTTCAATTGGACCTATACGCTGGGCGCAGGATTGATGGATCCTTGGGCAAACGGGGCGACCAGTATTGTTTACGATGGCCCACGTGATCCGGATATTTGGCCCGGCGTTATCGAAGGCAGCGACGCATCATTGTTTGCTGCGGTGCCAAGTCTTTATCGGCGCATACTGAAATACGGCAAAATCACAAGTGACTCGTTTCCCAGTCTGCGGCATGGGCTAACGGCCGGAGAGGCACTGCCACCAAGTCTCTATAAGGACTGGAAAGTCAGCACTGGACGCGAGCTTTATGAAGCTCTCGGGATGAGCGAGATTTCGACCTATCTCTCAAACGGACCGACGGTGCCGGTTAGACCCGGCTCGCCGGGTAAGCCTCAAGAAGGGCGCAAAGTGTCGATCCTGAGCGAGGCATCGAACGCGTCGCTCTTTGCCGAAACGAATGAACCGGGCTTGCTCGCAATTCATTCTTCAGAACCAGGTTTGATGCTTGGTTACTGGAAAGCGTCCGAAGAAACCGAAGCTGCATTCCGCGGCGAATGGTTCCTGACAGGTGATAGGGCTCGCAGGGACGAAGACGGTTATTTCTGGTACGAGGGCCGAGCAGACGACTTGATGAATGCGTTCGGCTACAGAGTCGCGCCGGAGGAAGTCGAGCGGGTCCTGGCAACTGACCCTCAGGTCTCGGAAGTCGCTGTAACGGCTGTGTCTGTCCGGGATGGCGTCAGCTTGATCACGGCCTTTGTTGTGCCGCGTGATGCTGACACTTTTGATTTGGAGCGCCTTGCTTCGCGTGCAACCAAGGATCTTGCAGACTACAAGCAGCCCAAGTCTTATCGGCTCGTTGAACAACTGCCGCGTACGGCGTCCGGGAAGATACGCCGGCAAGCCCTGATCAGCATGAAACCGTCCAGTTCCTAAATCTTGAGTGTTTTAAGTAAGGCTTTGTTAACGCTTGTTTAAGGGCGGTTTGCTAGTGTGCTCGTCGATCTAGGAGTGAA
Source organism: Labrenzia sp. THAF82 (assembly GCF_009363435.1). Lineage (GTDB taxonomy): Bacteria > Pseudomonadota > Alphaproteobacteria > Rhizobiales > Stappiaceae > Roseibium > Roseibium porphyridii. Next base: position 429,882 of record NZ_CP045354.1, read on the forward strand.
TGATGGACAGCGTTGGTATCGCCAGCACATTTGTTGCTCAAAGTCAGGCACAGACATCTCAGGCGCTACAGTCGGAGATGCTGAAAATGTCGGTGCAGCAGGATGCCAATCTGGTTGCCTTGCTGCAAGAAGGTGCCGAGAATCTGCAATCAGCTCAGGCGGCACCCGCACCTGGACTTGGAAGCCAGGTCGACGTCACGGTCTGATCGATACCCGTACTGTTCGGGCAATTCCCTAAAGTTACTGTATACAGCCATCCTGTCGACCGGGTGAAACAGGCTCGCGTGCTCTGATCTGTCGGGCAGATCTGGGTGCTCTCGCCAGATACTGCATCTTAAAACATTCATTGATTCATTTGCTTGCACGAACATAGCTACAATTTTATGTAATATTTATGCTTACCTTGAGTAATAAAATAAGCAGTAATGTAGATTAATCTCTCTGTTTACACTCGAATTCATGTCCTCCTGTAATACTTTACTGGTGAAATCGTATCCAGAAGTTGGGAAAACGATGCCTGAAGCAGTAGGATATGGACAAAACCAGGCCTTCCAGCCTTCTCTGGCCACTCCGCGCGCCGACAAGGTCGCTGAGCAGGTTAAAGCTATGAACGCGCGCCAATCGGAAGCCGTTGCCGAAACGGTTCAAAGACAGGCCAAGTTCAGTTCAAATCGGACAGAGAATCTGAGCCGACAGGCCGAACAGTTGGAAAAGCGTGCGGAAACACGCAAGCCGGAAGATGGTCTCGGCAACCGGGTCGACATTTTCGTCTAATGCCGACACCACGCCAGAGGAGCAAATATTATGGCGAGTGTAACAGACAGTTCTTCAGCTGCGGTCAATGCAGCCTCCGTGAGAGCAGAGCTGGCCACAAATGCGATCCGGGATCAAAATGATCAGGAACGGCAGGTGGCCGCACGGCTTGAAGAAGCGCAGGTCACAAATGAAGCAGAGCGCCGTGAGGCCCGGAAGATTCCAGGCCTCGGCAACGCTGTCGACATTTCAGTTTAATCAGACCTGACCGGCAAGCACCGTCTCAGGTGCCTTGCCGCACCATCGTACTCTCGATAAGTGACTTGGCCTCGCCGGATGCCCATTCGGCGGGGCCATACATTGTTCCGATTTCACAACCTTCAGGCCCGACAAGAATTGTCGTTGGTAATCCGGTGGCGCGGGCCACTTTGCGAAGATCCTGCAGCAGGGCGTTTGAACTGTCCTGATAAAACCCAAGATGGCCAACGCCGATCTCTTCCAGAAACGCTTTTGGTTTGTCGGGGCCTCCGCGATCCAGACTCACCGCCACGACTTCAAAGTTATCGCTGCCAAGGTCTGCCTGAAGTTCGTCCAGTGCCGGCATTTCCTTTCTGCACGGCGCGCACCAGGTCGCCCAAAGATTAAGAAGCACTGTTCTGTCTTTGAAATCGGCGAGGCTGACAGGCTGGTTGTCCGGCCCCATGAAGGTGAGCTGTTTCAACTCCAGGGGCTGGCTGGCAGGAATGAAAGCGGCAACTTCTCCCTTGGCGTGGGGCTTGGCGGCCTTGGCTGCTTCTAGAGCAACCGAACAGCTTTGAGCACTCGCGATATTGCCATTCGGTCCGGCGATCACGTATAGAGCCGCTACAGCGGCCACAGCACCAGCAAGCCCGGCTAGGACGAGACCTCGCCGTGAGTTTTTTGCAGGTTCGGTTGGCTTCGACATTCGTTCACACCTCGCAAGGGGCGCCTCTTAAAGGACAGGACATGAGCAATCGCATGTGGGGAGGCCGGTTCGCTGAAGGACCGGACGCCATCATGGAGGAGATTAACGCCTCCATCGACTACGACCGGAAGCTATATAAGCAAGACATCGACGGCTCGAAAGCCCATGTGCGCATGCTCGCAGATAAAGAGATCGTGACGCAGGACGATGCCGACAAGATCGTTCAAGGTCTAGACACAATCCTGTCAGAAATCGAAAGTGGCAAATTCAAGTTTTCCAGGGCGCTTGAAGACATTCATATGAATATCGAAGCCCGCCTTGCCGAACTGATCGGTCCAGCAGCTGGACGCTTGCATACGGCACGCTCCAGAAATGATCAGGTCGCGACGGATTTTCGCCTCTGGGTTCGGGACACGCTCGACACACTTGACGCGCAGCTGAGCGAATTGATGCAGGTTCTTTCGCAAAAGGCGGAAGTTCACGCTGCTGACGTCATGCCGGGCTTTACGCATCTCCAATCGGCACAACCTGTTACTTTCGGTCACCATATGCTTGCCTATGTGGAGATGTTCGCCAGAGATCGGGGCCGCGTGCGCGATGCCCGAAAACGCATGAACGAAAGCCCGCTGGGTGCTGCCGCGCTCGCGGGCACGTCCTTCCCGATCGATCGCAAGATGACGGCAGATGTACTTGGCTTTGACCGGCCTGCAGCCAATTCGCTGGATGCCGTTTCAGACCGTGATTTCGTGATCGAAGCTCTCGCTGCAGCGTCTTTGACCGCGATGCATCTTTCGCGTCTCGCTGAAGAGATTGTTATCTGGTGCTCCGCGCAATTCGGTTTCGTCAAGCTTTCGGACAAGTTCTCGACCGGCTCGTCGATCATGCCACAGAAGAAAAACCCGGATGCCGCCGAACTCGTGCGCGCAAAGACCGGACGGATCTATGGTGCCCTTCAGTCTCTCCTGGTGATGATGAAGGGTTTGCCGCTCACCTATTCCAAGGACATGCAGGAAGATAAAGAGCAGGCATTCGACGGCCTTGCCAGTGTATCGCTGGCCTTGGCGGCGATGACCGGCATGGTTCGGGATTTGGAGCCGGTGACCAAAGTCATGAAAAAGGCCGCCGGATCGGGATACTCAACCGCAACAGATCTCGCCGACTGGCTTGTGAGGGTGCTCGGATTGCCGTTCCGTGATGCTCATCATGTGACCGGGCGGATCGTTGCCATGGCGGTTGAAAAGAACGTCGAACTGCACAAAGTCTCGCTCGAAGAGATGCAAACTGTCGAGCCGAAGATCACCGATGAAATCTTTTCTGTGCTTTCGGTCGACAAGTCGGTGCGCAGTCGCACCAGCTATGGCGGAACGTCACCGGTAAATGTGCGCAAACAGGCTCGGCGGTGGCTCAAGGACCTCGCCAAGAGCTGACTTCTCGCACCAATTGGCCGATATCTTCGCATGACGGTTCAGTGCGGCCTTGCCGAATTCTGTCTGTCATGCGAGGAGAAGGACCGAATGCGAATTCCGGAAAGGGCAATTTTGTGATGACAACCCGGTTTGGAACTCTGGCGCTGATTGGCCTTTGCCTGAGCTTGACCCTGGCCGGGTGCGGCCGAAAGGGCTCACTTGATGAACCAGGGGCTGCCACACAGCAAACGTATGCCGGTGTTGATCCAGCTGATGCGCCGGCGCCGCCACCGACCGAGCCCCCAGCAAGCGACAAGACCTTTCCCTTGGATTTCCTCATTCGGTAGGATTTGCCGAACAGGAACAACGGCCAGTCCGCCGTAACGCTAATTCCGATCGTCCTGACTGCAGTATGCAGCCTCGAACAAGGCAGGATGATCGATCCTTATGAGGGCATCCCTTGCACCACTTTGATTATAAAGATGGCGAACTCTACGCCGAAGACGTTTCGATCAGCGAGATCGCAAACGCCGTCGGAACGCCCTTCTACTGTTATTCGACCGCGACGCTTACCCGGCACTACCAGGTCTTCTCCTCCGCCTTTGACGATATTCCGTCTTTGGTGTGCTACGCCATGAAGGCAAACTCCAATCAAGCAGTACTGGCAACGCTTGCCGAGCTTGGCGCGGGTATGGATGTTGTGTCTGAAGGCGAATTGCGACGCGCACGCGCAGCCGGTGTGCCGGCCCAAAAGATCGTGTTTTCCGGGGTTGGAAAAACCGAGGCTGAACAAGCCTATGCGCTGGAAGAAGACATTCTTTGTTTCAATGTCGAATCTGAACCTGAGCTGCGTCAATTGTCGCGTGTTGCACAAGCTATGGGCAAGACTGCGCGCGTTTCGATACGCATCAATCCCGACGTGGACGCAAAAACTCACGCCAAAATCGCGACCGGCAAGGCAGAAAACAAGTTTGGCATTCCCTGGCAGCGTGCCCGTGAAGTGTATGCTGAGGCAGCACGGTTGCCGGGCATCCAAGTGACCGGCATCGACATGCATATCGGGTCCCAGATTACTGAGCTGGAACCATTCGACAATGCATTTGCAAGACTTGGGGACCTGATTTCGGATCTGCGCTCTGAAGGCCACAAGATTGATCATGTCGATCTTGGTGGAGGGTTGGGGATTCCCTATGTCACCGACAATAATCCGCCGCCACATCCGGACGCCTATGCCGAGGTGGTGAAGAAGCACGTCCGCGAGCTTGATTGCACTGTGATGTTTGAGCCCGGGCGCATGATTGCCGGCAATGCCGGGGTCATGGTCACCAGTGTCATTTACGTGAAAGAGGGTGCCGACAAGACCTTTGTGATCGTCGACGGAGCCATGAACGATCTCATTCGTCCAACCCTTTATGAGGCCCATCATGAGGTTCGACCGGTGAAGCAGGACGCCGGCGACGGGCAGCGAATCATGGCCGACATTGTTGGTCCTGTTTGCGAAACCGGCGATTTTCTGGCGCAAAACCGCGAAATGGCGGAAGTGAAGGCTGGGGATATGTTGGTGATGTATTCAGCGGGCGCATATGGCGCTGTGCAATCAAGCACCTATAACTCGCGCCTTCTTATCCCGGAAGTCCTCGTAAATGCTGACCAATTTGCCGTCGTAAGGCCACGGACCAGCTTTGAGGAACTGATCGGACTCGACCGAATGCCCGACTGGCTCAAGGGTTCGTGACTTAATCTGCAGAGAATTAGTTGATCCAACAGGTTGCCGGACGGCCTCCAATGCCTCACCTTATTAGGGTGTGGGCAGATCCTGCGTGCTGAAATTTCACATGGAACAGCACTTGGCGGGATATGAACCGGAGGTGCCATTGAGCCCGAACGATAGCAATCAGCAGTCTGATCGGCCAGTCTATCCGGAACCTTATGGCTGGCGGAACGTCATCCGAGCACGCTTGAACCGTCTTGTCGGACAGAGCCGATGGGCACTTTTCGTCGAGCGGCTGTGGCGCGCGATGCTGCCGGTCTTTGTCGTTGTCGGGATCTTTGTCGGCCTTTCCTGGCTGGGGCTGTGGATGCTGCTGCCGGCCTGGGTGTCACCTCTGGGTCTTGTCGGATTTGCAGCCCTTGTAATCTGGTCTGCGCGAGATCTTGTGAACGTTCGCTGGCCTTCTCGCGAGGATGCCCTGCATCGGGTTGAAAATGCGTCGGGGGTAGACCACCGGCCGCTAACAACGCTTGAGGACGATCTTTCGGTTGGTGTGGCAAATGCCGAAAGCCAGGCCATATGGGCCCTTCATCAGCGCCGAACCGCAGAGCGGCTGGCCGCGATCAAATCAAAAGCGCCTGATCCGCAGGCTTTCAGGCGCGATCCCTGGGCGGTGCGTGTTCTTGCTGCCAGTCTGGTCCTGATTGGTTTTGTGGCGGCGCAAGGCGATCATACCGGTCGTCTGGTTTCCGCTTTCCAGAACCCGTTCACAAGCGTTGAGCCTCCAAGCCGCCTGGATGCCTGGGTTACGCCGCCGTTATATACCAGCGAACCTCCGATCTATCTCACTGGCGAAAGTGCGCAGTTGCGCGATCCCTCTGCCCCGGTTTCCGTTCCCGAGGGCTCGGTGCTGGTGGTCAGGACGCAAGGCGCTCGTGAACTGGTGATGACGTTTGCCGGTGCAGATGATGTTGAACCAACCACGATCGAGCCCGAGGCACTGTCTGAGACAGAGGATCCCGAACTGCAGAAACTGCTGCCGGTCGAGCGCAAGATCACGCTGGAAACAACAGGTGTTGTTGAACTCAGATCCGGTGACGAGCCGTTCCTGAACTTTGTCTTTGCCGTGCGTCCGGATGATGCGCCTGAAATTCGTCTGACAGACGATCCCGAGGAACAGCTTAGCGGCGCACTGAAATTTTCTTATCTGGTCAATGACGACTACGGCGTCGTTGCCGCGGAAGCACGCATTTCGCCGCTGCCGAACCCGGATCACGGGGGCCGTGTGCCGCGTCCCCTTGTCGAAGCGCCTCAATTTCCGCTTTCATTGCCACCGCGGGCTGGTACCGCGAAGACCGCGGAAACCATTCGGGACCTGACGTCTCACCCCTGGGCCGGTTCCGAGGTTGATCTGACATTGTTGGCGCGTGATCAGGCTGGACAGGAAGGCCTGTCGCCGGCTTATCGCATCACTCTGCCGCAACGCCGTTTCGGCAAACCACTCGCCAGAGCGATCGTGGAGCAGCGCCGGAACCTGGCACTTGATGCACAAAACCATGATCAGGTGATCATTGCCTTCGACGCATTGATGCTTGCGCCGCAATTGTTCGACTTCAAGGCGCGAAACTACCTTGGTATGCGCTTTGCCTATGGCGAATTGCTTCAGGCAAATTCCGATGAGGAATTGAAAGCGTTGTTGCCGCTTCTCTGGGATCTGGCACTGTCAATCGAAGATGGCGACCTGTCGGCGGCGGAACGCAAACTGCGGGACGCGCAAGAGGCATTACGCAAGGCGCTGGAAGAAGGGGCGAGCGATGAAGAAATCGCCAAGCTGACGCAGCAATTGCGCGAAGCCCTGAATGAATACATGCAGGCGCTTGCTGAGCAAATGCGGCAGAACCCGCAGGCCATGCAGCCTTTCGATGGCAATCAGCAAACGCTCAGCCAACAAGATTTGTCCGAGATGCTGAACCGGATCGAAGAGCTGGCGCGCACAGGGTCGCGCGACGCTGCCCGCGAATTGTTGGCTCAGATGCAGCAGATGCTGGAAAACCTGCAGGCAGGGCGCCCTCAGATGATGCCCAACAACATGTCCAGCGAAATGATGGAGATGCTCAATCAGCTTGGCGAAATGATCCAGCGTCAACAGCAGCTGATGGATGAAACGCATCAGTTCAATCAAGACCAGCAGAACCAGCGTCGCGGCGAGCAGCAGCAGGGCCAACAAGGCCAGCAAGGACAGGGCCAGCAGCAGCAAATGACCCGCGAGCAGCTTGAACAGATGCTGGAACAACTGCAACAGGATCAGGGAAACCTGGCTCAGCAGCTGGAACAGCTGATGGAACAGTTGCAGCAAAACGGCATGGGCCAGAGCCAGGAGCTTGGCGAGGCGGGCGAATCCATGGGTGATGCCCAACAGTCGCTTGGCGAAGGCGAGGGGCAACAAGCACTCGGACAGCAGGGGAACGCGCTTGATGCTCTCAGGCGTGGTGCTCAGGGCCTGACAGAGCAAATGATGGGGCAAGGCGAAGGTGCCGGATCCCCGAATGGACCCTCGCCCATGGACGAAGATCCGCTCGGCAGACCTCGCCGGACCGAAGGACCCGACTTCAACAACCGAGTACAGATCCCGGATGAGATCGACGTTCAAAGGGCGCGGCGCATTCTGGAAGAGCTTCGCCGGCGGTTCTCAGATCCATCCCGTCCGCAGCTGGAGCTGGACTATCTGGAACGGCTGTTGAAGAGATATTGATCTTCCCGCATGCGGCTTACAATTAAGAAACCCCCGTTCTTTGAGCGGGGGTTTTGCGTTTCAGATCCGATCTGCTTACTGGGACAATGCCCGGCTTTAGGCGTAGCGGCGGGTGTCCTGTGGCATATCGCCTGCAATGGCATCGCGAACGGCCTTGCGGATGTCGGCAAGTGAAAATGGCTTGGTGATGATGTCGTGAACAAGGCTATCCAAACCATTTGCCCGTTCGCGCTGATCGGCAAAGCCTGTCATCAGCAGGATTGGCATGTCCGGATAGTCGCGCGCTGTGTGCAGCGCGAGCGCGATGCCATCCATGACAGGCATCTTGATGTCGGATAGCAAAAGGTCGTACTTGCCGTCTTCACGGGTGAGAATTTCAATCGCTTCGCCACCGTCTTCAGCGGCTTCGACAGTGTGCCCGTCCAATTCGAGCGCGCGTTTCACAAAGCTGCGAACCGCTTCGTCGTCTTCCGTAAGAAGAATGCGAGCCATGCTCACTCTCCTGTTTTGCCGTCTGCAGCAGCCTCCCCGGGTGCAGCAACGTATCCAATATAAGGCAACTGCCGCCAGGCGTGGCCCATATCCATACCATATCCGACGACAAACTTATCAGGACAGGCAAAACCGACATAGTCGGCAGATATGGCAGCTTTACGGCGCTCGGGTTTGTCGAGCAAAGCTACGATCTTCACAGAGCGTGCACCGCGGTTCTTCAAACGCTCGCGAGCGAAGGCCAAGGTGCGGCCGGATTCCAGAATATCATCCACCAGAACTATATCGCGGTCGTTAACGTCACTTTCAACATCGCGCAAAATCCGGATGTTTTCCGAGCCTTCGGTTCCCGCGCCATAAGACGAGAGATGAATGAACTCCATCTCCGGCTCCAATCCGGCGCGGTGCATGGCCCGGACGAGGTCGGCGGCAAAAATGAAGCTTCCCTTCAGCACGGCTACAACGAGCAGTTTTTCCGGTTTTCCTTCAGCTATTTCCTCCGCAAGCGCGGCAACTCTGGTGGAAATGGCATCTTCGTCAAACAACGTATGAATATTGGCGGTCATGGTCACTCAAGCACTATCTGGCGTTTGCCGCGATCAACAAACCGGATCTGAATATCCGATGCGCCCTCCGGCGGATCGGCTAATATCGTCCTAAAGCGGGTTTCGTCCAGCCCATTTAATGCGCGAGTGCGTGGTTCAACCGTCCAAGCATAAACTTCTTGAAGGTCCGGACTGCGAATGGAGAGCCGTACAGCCGGAACGCTGTTAGTCTCATTCTCCAGATTGCGGATTGACCCCTCAACAACGAGAACACGCTTGCCGTCTTCAACTTCGGTAAAGGTTCTGAGGTTGCGGAATTCAAGTCCGCGCAAATTGACGTCAAATCCGATAACCTGAAACAGGCTTGCCAGATCCGGCGATTGCTTGACGATGTTGTCCCGCATCAGGACGAAGACGGCACAGATCGCAATTGCGGCCGCAAAGAGTGAAACCCCGCCAATGCGCCGGAAATTCAGGCGGGCAAACAGGTTGAACAGCGCACCCAGGTGATTGCGGCGAAACTTGTCGGGGTTAACGATGATCTTCGGTCGCTTCGCGGAGCTTTCGATATCCGCGCTCGCTGAAGGATCTTCGCCGCCGCTGTCCTCGTTCAGGTCTGCGGCAAATCGTTCCTCATCGGATCCAATATTGGGTTCGGAGACAGGTTCGGAAAAACTCTCCGTCTCTTCTTCGTCTTCGATGTCGGGTTCAGACAGGTCTTCCGGTTCGCTGTTGTCTTCGGCCTTAGCCTCAGCGTCTTCCTCAGCGTCCTTTGCCCAGTCGGCTTCGTCCTTGTCTTCGGTCGGACCCTTGTTGACGCTGACACCCGTCGTGCCTGTCGTGCCGTTGGCGGCCTCGAAGTCGACGTTGCCTTCTTCTTCTTCCTCCGGTTTGGCGAACCAGCGGTTTCCGCATTTGGCACATTTGACACTTCGGCCGTCAGCGCCGAGCGCCTCTGACTTTATTTCATAGGACGTACTGCAGTCCGGACATTTGATCTTCATGCGCGAAGACCTTTCGTCATGGCTTGCTTGCGCGTTTCGTTTACGTAACCGACAAAGTCGGAATCCGGCACGAAATATGGGACAAGGGCCAGCAAATCCGATGACGGGCTTTCAGTTATCTAATGGACCTTTATATGATTAATGGAACGTTAACGGCCAGGCATTAGAGCGGGTTTGGAACAGTTACGTTGAATTGTTGGTGGATAGCCACATGTAGAGGGCTCCCTGAGGCCGGGTACGGCATGGTGAGATTGGTGGCCACAGGGTAGATTCAGCGCACTGCTTGAGCCCTCGATAGGAGTCAACTGAGTGATCCGGTTCGAAAATGTCGGACTAAGATATGGCATGGGACCTGAAATCCTGCAGGATCTGACGTTTCAGATCGAGCCGCAGTCGTTTCAGTTTCTCACAGGGCCGTCCGGCGCCGGCAAGACAAGCTTGATCAGGCTTCTCTTCATGTCCTTGCGCCCCACCCGAGGCCTGATAAAGGTTTTCGATCGGGACTTGAGCGTGATTGACAAGCAGGAACTGCCGCGACTTCGACGCAAGATCGGGGTTGTGTTTCAGGACTTTCGGCTGCTGGACCATCTGACGACCTATGAAAACGTGGCCTTGCCGCTGCGGGTGATCGGCAAGGACGAAAGCGAATACCGCTCGGACGTCATCGATCTCTTGAAATGGGTCGGGCTTGGCGAGCGGATGCATGCCTTGCCACCGGTCCTGTCAGGTGGAGAAAAACAGCGTGCGGCGATTGCACGTGCCCTGATCACCCGGCCCGAGGTCTTGTTGGCTGACGAACCGACGGGCAACGTTGACCCGCCGCTTGCGCGCCGGTTGTTGCGCCTGTTCATCGAATTAAACAAACTGGGCACATCTGTCATCATCGCGACTCACGATATCGCATTGCTGGAACAGGTGGATGCCCGACGCATGGTGCTTGCCGACGGGCGCCTTTCAATCTTCGATTAGGCGGCAGAATGGCCCAGTCCGACGACACCGACAATCAGCAAAGCGTCGACGCCGAGGTTAAGCCGGCCCGTAAGAAAGCGCGTCCCAAAAGATCAAAGCGCATCAAGCGCAAAGTTGCGCCTAAGCCGAAAAAGACTGAACAGACCGAAGATTCCAAGTTGAGGCCGGCTGCGGCCATCGTACCACCGCAATCCGTTGCAGGCCGGGCGCTCACGCTTGTGGTGGCAATCATGAGTTTCCTGGCATGTCTGACGGTTGGTGCGGTTTCCATTGTCTGGGATGCGGCCGACGCCTGGCAGAACGATCTGGTTCGCGAGATCACGATCCAGATCCGACCGACCGAAGGCGTCGATATGCTGCGAGAGATCGACAAGGCCGTCGCTCTTGCGCAGGAGTTTCCGGGAATCGGTTCGGTTCGCGCCATGTCTGACGACGAAACCAAAGCGTTGCTCGAACCCTGGCTAGGCGAAGGTCTGCAACTGGACGGGCTGCCGGTGCCTCGGCTAATCCAGATAACCGTGGCTGATCCCGACCAGCTCAATCTCGAGCAGCTGTCTTCCACCGTTTCTCAAAATGTCGTAGGCGCAAGTCTCGACGATCATTCGGTCTGGACGTCTCGCCTGTCTGCCATGGCGGGTGCCGTGGTGGCCGGAGGATTTGCAATCATGATCCTCGTTCTCGGATCCATGGTGCTCAGTGTGGTCTTCGCCACGCAATCAGCCATGGCTGGTAACAAGGACGTTGTGTCAGTGCTCCATTTTGTTGGCGCAGAAGACAGTTTCATCGCGCGTGAATTTCAGCGCCACTTTCTGATGCTGGGCCTCAAGGGCGGCATATCGGGTGGCGTGGCCGCTATCCTGAGCTTCCTGCTGCTCGATATGCTGACACGGCAGGGGTCGGGCCAGGCAAGTTCCGATCAACTCTCGGCATTGGTCGGCTCCGTATCTGTCAGCTTGCCGGGATATTTCGGTGTTTTCGGCGTGGTATTCCTGGTCGCGATCCTCACTGCATTGACATCCGGTCTTGCGGTGAAAGCCCATCTTGCAAAAGTGGATTGATTTTTCGGAGCAAATGCCGCGAAATTGGCCGAATCACTTATCATAGTCCCGCCATGTCACATGCCAACACAGTCATAGAGCCTGGTCTGGAAGACGGTGTCCCCATCGTCTCGGATTCGCATGTGAACGTGTCATCGGACGAATCGAGACCTGCCTCAAGAAGTTTGAAGCCCGTGCAGACCGGCGCAAAGCCAAGGCGTAAGAAGCGTTTCGGCCTGCGATTTGCGCTGGTTGCCGTTCTTACCGCGTTTATCGGCGCGGCACTCGGACAGTTTCTGGTTTTTGCCCATCAAGTAACCGGTGCGAAAGTTCCCGGCAGCGCCAATGCCGATGCAATCGTGGTGCTTACGGGTGGTCAGGCCCGGGTCAATGAGGCCATACGTCTTCTGGAAGAAGGGCGGGCAAGCAGGCTGCTGATATCTGGCGTTCATCCGGGGACAACGCGTGAGCAGCTTGCTGCGGTGACGGCTTCGGACATGCCCCTTGAAAAAAACAGCGTCGATCTTGACCGGGTTGCCCTAAATACCGCTGGCAACGCTGCAGAAACGGCCAACTGGGTCCGAAAGAACGGGTTTTCTTCCTTGCTGGTTGTGACCAGCGCTTATCACTTGCCGCGAGCCGAGGTTGAACTCTCCGGTGCACTGCCCAAGGTGGATCTGATTGCCTATCCGGTGTTCTCAAAAGACCTGAACCTGAATGACTGGTACAGGGAACCGGCAACGATCCGGCTTCTCATGCGCGAATATGTGAAGTATATCCTCGCCCGACTGCGGATTACCGTGAGGGGTGTGAGCTGAAGCTGATCAGCTCATAGCCGGAGCGGCTCCCGCCCAATCCAGCATTTACGGGTTCCATGGTTTTACTGCGCTCCAGCCTTTTTCAGGTTCTGTTCTATTCGGTCACTTTCGTTCTGATGATCCTGTTTTCGCCCGTGATGCTGCTGCCACGCAAATGGGGCTGGTGGGTCGTGCCGGTCTGGGCCAAGGTTCTATTGCTGCTGATGCGCATCACTGTTGGCCTGAAAGTTGAGGTGCGCGGCCGCGAAAACCTGCCGGATGGCGGGTTCATTGCCGCCATGAAACACCAGTCGGCCTGGGAGACAGTGTCACTGATACCGCTGTTTTCCAGCCCAACCTTTATTCTGAAACGTGAGTTGCGCTGGATTCCGATCTTCGGCTGGTACACGGCCAAATTCAAACAAATCCCGATCAACCGGGGAAAACGTTCCGAAGCGCTCGCGGCAATGATGGAAGCGGCCAAGGAAGCCATCGCAGAGAAGCGCCAGATCCTGATCTTTCCGGAAGGCACACGTCGACCGGCAGGGGCTGAGCCTAAATACAAGTACGGCATTGCGCATCTCTATAAGGACTTGCGATGTCCTGTCGTGCCGATTGCCCACAACGCCGGACTGTACTGGCCGCGCTCTTCCTGGAAGGTTTATCCAGGCACCGTTGTCGTTGACATCCTTCCGCCGATCCAGCCCGGCCTGCCGGCAGACGTCTTTCACGAACGCATGGTTCGAGAAATCGAGACCGCAAGCAATCGCCTTATTGACGAAGCGAGGCGGGGTCCAAGGCCTTCTCCGGTGCTGGAAACCATTGCGACATCCCCAAACTGATGTTCTGACGAGCTCAGGCTTCGGCATTCTCACGAAGCCGCGAGGGCGTCACGAGACTTGTTCTTCCTGGAGTTTTTCCACGCTAAGGGTTTGTTTTTGGCGATTCAGTAAAAGCTTCAGTTATATTTGACGTATTTAAGTAACGCGTTGCACACGGCGCTGTGAATTATGTATTCTTAAGTAAACACGTCATCACATGACGGTTATCCGTGTTCTTTTCTCGAAATCAATCCCCACATGAGGTTTGCAGCGTTCAAGAGGCGCAAGCAAGATGCAGTATCGAAGTTTCGGGGCGGCATCAAATCTTAAACGAGTAAACAAACACGGAGCTTTAAAATGCGTACTATCAAGAAAACACTGTCAACTGTTGTTGCAGCTACTTTCGTTTCCGGTGCTCTCATCGGCGGTGCATTTGCACAATTCCCGGATCAGTCCGTTGGCGACCTGAATGGCAATAACCCTGTTTCTATCCAGCAGATGCGGATTGCGAACGAAAAAGCACTGCGTTCTTCCGGCAAACTGAGCACCAAGAGCTTCGTCAACCGCGCTGCAGTCGCAGACTTCCCGGATCAGACAGTTGGTGATTCAAACGGCAACACTCCGGTTCCGGTTCGTGCACAGGCAACGCGCAAGACCGACAGCAACCTTCTGATCCTGCCTTTCATCGGCGACTGGAACGGTAGCGGCAAAGACGGTTTCCCGCGTCAGTAATCTTCGACCCCAAAAAACCTCCCGACTAAAAAGAAAGGGCCGCGCTCCGAGCGTGGCCTTTCTTTTTTGTTTTGAGGAAGAAAATATGCGGATGGATGCTGCTTTACTTAAGTAAACAGGTAAACACAGCAGCGTGAACTCGTATATTTAAGTAAACACCAGTTCACATAGAGGTTATTTCGGTTTTTTTCTCAAAATCAGTTCCTACATCGGGTGTGCAGCGTTGATAAGACGCAAACAGATGCAGTATCGAAGTTTCGGGGCGGCATCATTTCTTAACTGAGTAAATACATACGGAGCTTTAAAATGCGTACTTCCAAGAAAATCCTGTCGACTGTTGTTGCAGCTACTTTCGTTTCCGGTGCCCTCATCGGCGGCGCTTTCGCACAGTTTCCTGATCAGACTGTCGGTGATCTGAACGGTAACAACCCTGTTTCCATCCAGCAAATGCAGATCGCTAACGCCAAAGCACTTCGCGATGCCGGCAAACTGAACACCAAAAGCTACGTCAACCGCGCTGCAGTTGCAGACTTCCCGGATCAGACAGTTGGTGATTCCAACGGCAACACTCCGGTTCCGGTTCGCGTTCAGGCAACTCGCGCCAGCGACAGCAACCTGACGATCCTGCCTTTCATCGGCGACTGGAACGGCACTGCCAAAAAAGGTTTCCCTCATCAGTAAGTCTTTTCAAGAGCATCCGCTCTTGAGAAAAGAAAGGGCCGCGCAATTTGCGCGGCCTTTCTTCGTTGGAGCCAAGCCCTGGGTTTGCAGCTCCTTCTTCAGGGATTCCTAGAGTCTTTAAGCTGGCCGGCCAACCAGGCGAGAGCCGTGTCGGCGATGCCCATTTCTTCCAGATGTGCGGCTGTGTTGATGACATATTCCGGGTTCTTGCCGGACTTCCCGACGGCGCCTTCGACGATCTCGAGTTGTTTTTCAGGCGGAAGTGCACCGGCGTATTGCGGATGACCGTGGTCGACCATGTAGACCAGTGCCTTGACCTTCTCGCCACTGCCCAGTTCCACGTGGTGCCAGTGTTCCTTGTAGACCATCGTGGTTTGTTCGCGTGCACGGAGATATTCAAGCGTTTGAGGCCAGATATCTTCTGAGACCTGGTAGGCAAGTCCTCTGCAAGCGCCGCCATTGTCGAGGCCGAAGACCAGGCCCGGTCTTTCCTGAGTGCCGCGATGAACCCAGGAATAGACGCAAAGCGCGCGATGAGCCCCTCGCAAGAGCGCTTGTTCAGCGCGCAGGTGATCAAATCCGGGGTTCCACATCAAGGACCCGTAGCCAAAGACCCAAAAATCGCTCATATCACCCTGTCTTCTAATTGCGCAGGTGCGGAGATAACAATCTGTGGCCGCCGATTCAATGCTGCTGACCTGCAGCGAATTACAGGAAGGTAAGGGAACACGTGTCCAGCAAAGAGAAGCTGCCCTCAAAACCAACCAAACGGCGGTACATTATCCTGATGTCCGTCCTCGCGATTGTCGTACTTGGTTGGTCTGCAGTCTGGTTTATCGGCAGATCATTGCTTCACGAGCAGCTCAATTCCCAGATGAACACCATGGCGGCGCAGGGGCTGGAGGTATCTTGTGCCGATCTGGCGATCAATGGATTTCCCTTTCGCTATGAAGTCTCTTGCAGGCAAATGATATCTGCGGACCGTTCGGGCGCCGCCGCAAAACTCGGCGGCCTCCAAGCCGTCGCCCTGATTTACAACCCGACACACATTATTTTTGAGGCCGGAGCACCGGCCGTAATGGATATTCCGCTTTCAGGCATGTCCGGTGACATGACTTGGAAAACCGCCCGGGCCAGCATGAAGTTTGGGTCCGGCGCACTCGGCAAACTCGATGCGGTGGTTGAAAAACCCGAAGCTGTTTTGAACAACCCGGTCTCTACAGGCAGTTTCGCCGCAGAAAAGGCGGAGTTGCATGTGCGGCAGTCGGATGGAGAAGCCGATTTTTTCGAGGGGTTCCTGTCTGTCGATGCCCTTCAGTTGCGGTCATTGCCCAACCTGCAGGATGCTGTCGATTTACGGGCGCATCTGCAAATTCCTGGTGGTGCGGCTCTGTTGGCAGGTGCGAGTCTCCCCTGGCTGGTGCAGTCAAACGGGGGCGAATTGCCGATAAAGCTTGTCGTGTTCGATGCAAATCTGGGTGAAAGCCGGGTTAAGGCGGGCGGCGATTTCGTCGTCAACGGGGACGGCACATTGTCCGGAACACTGGATCTGTCGCTTGGAAATGCCGAGGCTCTTATCGGAGCATTCAAACCGCTTGCGCCCGCGGGAGATCGGACACTGGCACTGATGGAGCAGGTGGTGAAAAGCCTGGATCCTTTGGCCAGCGAGGTCGATGGCGTCAAGACGGTGCCATTGAAGGTCAATATCGATCGCGGGATCGCCCGGATCGGACTTCTCCCGCTGCCGCCGATGCCGCCATTGTTCCAGGCCGGTTTCTGATCCGTCAGGTCGGCCTGCGATCAGTCACCTGCAACACGATCGATCGGGATCAGATAGCTTTTGCGATGGTCCGGTTCGGCCAGCTTTTCATAAAGCGCAACAGCCGGTGTGTTCTTGCCCGGCACGATCCAGCGCAAATGTAGCCAACCGCGGCTCTTTCCTTCCGAGACGAGAGTTTCAATCATGCGGCGGCCGACACCCTTGTTGCGGTGATCCGGATGAACATAAATGTCGTCCATCTGACCAATGCGCAATCCGGTGATCAGTTCCGGGAGATCGAAAAATACGGCAAAGCCGATCAGCATGTCACCTTCGAACGCACCGATCGCTTCCGCGGTCTTATCAGCAAGAATACGTTCGGCGTAGTATTCATCCGGGCGCCGCGGCGCGCCACGTCTCAGTGCCTGAGCATTTTCAGCAATGAGTGGCGCAAGCTGATGGGCATCATTCAGCCCAAGGGCTCTGATTTCCAGTGTTGTCATGAAGTCCCCGAAAGTGACAGGTCAGTGAATTGAGCCACAACATGTCCTGAAACGGGTATCGGGATCAAGAACCTTGTCAATTTGCGGTGCGGCTCTTTCGCCGACTTGAATTTCATGTCATCACCGCGGCTTCGATTTGGCATGGACAGGATAGATGACCGAAAGCGGACGCCTGAAAGCAACGCTCATTGGATTGAGCGCGGTCCTGATGTGGGCGACGCTGGGTCTGTTTGGCGCAGGGTCAGGCAATGTGCCTCCTTTTTTGCTCAATGCGCTTTGTTTTGGCATTTCCGGATCGCTGGCTTTTGTCTGGCTTGCGGTGTCAGGCAAGTTGGGCCAGCTGCGCCAGCCGCTGAAAGTCTGGGCCTTTGGGACTGTCGGGCTGTTCGGCTTTCACTTCTTTTATTTTACAGCCATTCGCAATGCACCGCCGGTGGAAGCCAACCTCATAAATTACACTTGGCCCTTGCTGATCGTGGTGTTTTCGGCCTTCCTGCCCGGGGAGCATCTACGCTTTCATCATGTTGTCGGTACCCTCCTGGGTCTTGCGGGGGCTGTTCTCCTGATTACAGGCGGAGAAGGACTGAATTTTTCGGGCGGGTCGGCACTTGGATATGGCGCGGCGGTTGCTTCGTCCCTTTTCTGGTCAAGTTATTCCGTCTTGTCGCGGCGGCTGGGAAAGGTGCCAACGGAAGCCGTTGCCGGGTTCTGCCTGATGACGGCGCTGCTCTCGGCCCTTTGTCATGTCGCTCTGGAGGATACCGTCTGGCCAGAAGGCTCTCTTGAATGGGCGTCAGTGGCAGCGCTGGCACTCTTCCCGGTCGGTCTGGCGTTTTTCACCTGGGATGTCGGCGTCAAGCGCGGCGATATTCAGGTGCTGGGCGCTGCTGCCTACTCCGCACCATTACTTTCGACGCTTCTCCTGATTGCTTTTGGCTTTGGGGCTCTGACGCTCTCGGTCGCGATCGCCTGTGTCGCGATCACACTCGGCGCAGTGATCGCGGCAAAGGACATGCTGTTCAAAAAACGCAACGGCAAAGCCACATGATTTTTCCGGACCGGTCTTCCCCCTTCGGCTGATTTCAATTGAGAAATCGATCCTCTAGATTAACTGGAATTCCGTTTCCTGTTGAATGTTGAGATCACTCTATGTCTGCACCGTTCCGTCCCCGTCGCTCCGCACTCTATATGCCGGGTTCAAACGCCAGAGCGCTTGAAAAGGCGAAGTCGCTTGACGTCGACTGCCTTCTTCTTGATCTGGAAGATGCCGTGGCACCGGACGCAAAGGATCTGGCGCGATCTCAGATCGTAGAGGCTGTTTCAGCTGGCGGTTATGGGTCCAGGGAGGTTGTCGTCCGGATCAACGGTATTGATACCCCCTGGGGCGAAGCGGACCTTGAGGCAGCGGTCGGGGCAAATCCGGATGCGGTGCTCGTGCCAAAGGTGAACAGTCCTGCCGATCTTCAAAGGGTTGCGCACAAGATCTCAGCACTTGGCGGTTCGCCTGACTTGAAGCTATGGGCGATGATGGAAACCCCGGAGGCCATGTTGAATGCAGGTGCCATCGGCGCCTGTGGCAAGGATACTCAGGTTCGGTTGTCCTGCTTTGTCATGGGAACCAACGATCTTGCAAAGGAAACGCGTGCCCGCCTCTCACCGGGGCGGGCTGCCATGATGCCCTGGCTGATGACCTGCGTTGCGGCCGCCCGTGCCGGCGGTATCGATATTCTGGATGGCGTTTTCAATGCGTTTCAGGATGAAGACGGATTTGCCGAAGAGTGTGCTCAAGGGGCCGACATGGGGATGGACGGCAAAACGCTTATCCATCCCAAGCAGATCGTTTCCTGCCACAAGGCCTTCAGCCCGACTGAAGACGAGATTGCCTGGGCTCGAAAGATCAACGCGGAGTTCGAGAAGCCGGAAAACTCCGACAAGGGGGCAATTCAGGTCGACGGCAAGATGGTTGAGCGCCTCCACGCGGAAATGGGCAAAAGGGTGATCGCCATCGCCGATAGCATCGCGGCCCGTGGTTGACAGTGGCGTAAGCCGTTACAAGCAATAGATAGAGCCCCAGTTGTACTCCCTGGAGGTGGTGTAAGATCGAAAACGTTCGATTTTGTGCCACCGAACCGGTGTATTCGGGAGTGCTTGGAATTTCGACTTTATCTGCCGATTGATTGCGAGCAGAACGTTGTTCGCATTGCCTAATTCTTAAGCGGCGATTGCAAAATAATTTCGCACGTTTTGACTTTTAGCAAGGCAGTCACCCCGCTCTTTCTTTACCGTGAACCTCAAGCTGAATAGGCAACCGGCTGAAAACCGGTGTTTTCAGTGTGTTTGAGGCACAGTCAGTGCAGCTTGAGCAATCAGGATCACCAAGAACGAAATGAGGCCTTTGAGGATCAGAAAACCCACCGATTCCTGAAGGATAGGCAATTTGACGACTCCCTCTCCCAGCCGAAGAAACTTTTTAAGGGGACGGTTCCACGCGGTAGACGCAAATGTCATGCGGCCACCCGGATCGGTTTCCGAGTTCGCCAAGCTATGTACAGAGTGCGGCGATTGCGTTTCGGCCTGTCCGGAGAAGATCATTCGAGTCGGCGAAGACCGCCTTCCAGTCGTTGATTTTGCTTTGGGCGCGTGCACGTTTTGCGATAGTTGTGCCGAAGCCTGCACGTCGGGCGCGCTGGTCGCCGGGCAGGTTGAAAGCTGGATCTGGCGCGCCGAAATTCAAGATAATTGCTTTTCTTTGCAAGGCGTTATGTGCCGCACCTGCGAAGATGTCTGTGAGCCGAGAGCCGTTCGATTCAAGCTTGCGGTTGGTGGCAAGGCCGAGCCGGTCATTGATCTTGATCAATGCACCGGGTGCGGCGAATGCGCACACTCTTGCCCGGCACAAGCTGTCCAATTCAAGAGAGCTCAAGATTTGAGCGCGAGGGAGAAAACATGAATATCTGCGGCTGCCTGGTCCACGTGACCACGGGAGCGGTTGAGGCCGCTCGCGCCGGCATCGAGGCGATGCCCGGAACGGAAGTTCATGCTGCCAGCGAAGATGGCCGCCTCGTTGTCGTTGTTGAAGACACCGAAACCACCATTGCTTCCGACCAAATCATGGCCATGCACCAAATTCCCGGCGTGATGTCCGTCACGCTCAACTACCACCACTTCGAGGACCTGTCGCAGCCGGATGCTTGCGCCACTCCCTAATGCCGGAGACCTGATATGACTATCTCGGAATCCCGCCGCACGTTCCTGAAAGCGACTGCAGCGGCAAGCACTGCCGCCGCCGCAGGCATTCCGCTGACCGCTGGATCTGTCGTGGCGCAGCCCCGTTCCCCGGATATCCGCTGGGACAAGGCCGCTTGCCGATTCTGTGGCACCGGATGTTCTGTTCTGGTGGGCACAAAGGAAGGCCGGGTTGTTGCGACTCAGGGCGACCCGGATGCACCCGTAAACCGCGGGCTCAATTGCATCAAGGGCTACTTCCTGTCGAAGATCATGTACGGCAAGGATCGCCTGACAACCCCGCTCCTGCGCATGAAGAACGGCGCTTTTGACAAGAATGGCGACTTCGAGCCGGTGAGCTGGGACCAAGCCTTCGACGTCATGGCCGAAAAATGGAAAGAGGCGCTGGCCAAAAAGGGGCCGACCTCCGTCGGTATGTTCGGATCCGGTCAGTGGACTGTCTGGGAAGGCTATGCCGCCGCCAAATTCATGAAAGCGGGCCTTAGGTCCAACAATATCGACCCAAATGCCCGTCACTGCATGGCGTCCGCGGTGGTGGGATTCATCCGTGCCTTCGGCATCGACGAGCCGATGGGCTGCTATGACGACCTGGAGCACGCCGACACGTTCGTGCTTTGGGGATCGAACATGGCGGAGATGCACCCGATCTTGTGGTCGCGTCTGACGGATACGCGCCTGACCAAGCCGGATTGCGAAGTCCATGTCCTGTCAACATTCGAGCATCGCTCATTCGAACTGGCCGACAACGGCATGGTGTTCGCGCCGCAGACGGATCTGGCGATCCTGAACTACATCGCCAACTACATTATTCAGAACGATGCGGTGAACTGGGACTTCGTCAACGCTCACGTCAACATCAAGAAGACCGATACGGATATCGGATATGGTTTGCGTGACAGCAATCCGCTTCAACAGGAAGCCGCCAATCCCAATTCCGGCAAGCTTTCAGACATGAGTTTCGATGAGTATGCGGCATCCGTTGCCGAATATACCGTCGACAAAGTGTCCGAGTTGTCCGGGGTTCCGGCCGAGCAGCTGGAGCGCATGGCCCAGCAATATGCCGATCCGAACCGGAAGGTTATGTCTCTCTGGACAATGGGCTTCAATCAGCACACCAGAGGATCCTGGGTCAACGGCCTGATGTACAACGTCCATCTTCTGACGGGCAAGATTTCAGAACCGGGCAATTCACCCTTCTCGCTGACCGGTCAGCCTTCGGCCTGCGGCACGGCACGTGAGGTCGGCACCTTTGCACACCGACTGCCTGCCGACATGGTTGTGGCCAATGACAAGCACCGTGAAATCTGTGAGACCGCTTGGAACATTCCTGCCGGAACCATTCCGGCGAAGCCCGGTTTCCACGCAGTTCTGCAGCATCGTAAGCTGAAGGACGGTGATCTCAACGCCTATTGGGTCCAGTGCACCAACAACATGCAGGCGGCGCCCAACATGAATGAGGAAGGGCTCCCGGGATACCGGAACCCCGACAACTTCATTGTCGTCTCAGACCCCTATCCGACCGTCACGGCCCTGGCTGCCGACCTGATCCTGCCCACGGCCATGTGGGTGGAAAAGGAAGGAGCTTATGGCAACGCCGAGCGCCGCACACAGTTCTGGCGTCAGCAGGTCAGCCCTCCGGGCGATGCCAAGTCGGATGTCTGGCAGATCATTGAGTTCTCCAAGCGTTTCACGGTTGAGGAAGCCTGGGGTGAGGAACTGGTTGCCAAGAAACCCGAACTGGCTGGCAAGACACTTTACGAAGTGCTTTTTGCCAACGGCGTGGTGAACAAGTTCCCATTGTCCGAAACGGCCGAAGGTTTCGAAAACGACGAATCCAAGGATTTCGGGTTTTACGTCCAGAAAGGCCTGTTTGAAGAATATGCCGAATTCGGCCGCGGTCATGCGCACGATCTGGCACCGTTCGACGTCTATCACCAGGCACGTGGCCTGCGGTGGCCGGTTGTTGACGGCAAGGAGACGCTTTACCGCTTCCGCGAGGGGTATGACCCCTACGTTGCGGAAGGCAAAGGTGTCGAGTTCTACGGCAAGCCTGACGGCAGAGCGAATATCATCTTCGCGCCTTATGAAGCCGCAGCTGAAAGCCCGGACGAAGAATTCGATCTCTGGCTCTGCACCGGTCGCGTGCTCGAACACTGGCATTCAGGGTCGATGACCCGCCGGGTGCCGGAACTTCACAGGGCTTATCCATCAGCGGTCGTCTACATGCATCCCGATGATGCGCGTGCACGTGATCTGCGTCGCGGTCAGGAAATCCTGATCTCCACACGTCGGGGCGAGATGCTCAGCCGAGTGGAAACGCGCGGCCGGAACAAGCCGCCGAAAGGCCTGGTGTTTGTGCCCTGGTTCGACGAGGGACAGCTCATCAACAAGCTGACGCTCGACGCAACCTGCCCACTGTCCAAGGAAACCGACTTCAAGAAGTGCGCTTGTAAAGTCGAGCGCGCCTGATTGAAGCCAAGGTAGCTAGCAATGTCCGCCACCGGAAAACCGAGATCTGTCGACCGCCGCCGTTTCCTCACGGATACGGCGCGGATGGCGGGCGGGTGCGCGGTGGCGGGCACGCTGCTTGCCTATCTGGCACGCGATGCGCGTGCCTTGCCTGCTGAAGCGCTTCGGCCACCCGGAGCCCTGCCTGAATCTGACTTTCTGTCTGCCTGTATCCGCTGCGGCCTGTGTGTGCGCGACTGCCCTTATGACACACTGAAACTCGCGGAACTGGGTGAAGACGGACCGGCCACAGGCACTCCCTATTTCACTGCGCGCACGGTTCCTTGCGAAATGTGCGACGACATTCCGTGTGTCGAAGCGTGCCCGACGGGAGCCCTCGATCCCGGTCTGAAAAACATCGATGACGCTCGCATGGGAACAGCCGTGCTGGTGGATCAGGAAAACTGTCTGAACTTTCTGGGGCTTCGCTGCGATGTCTGCTATCGCGTTTGTCCGGTGATTGACGAAGCAATCACGCTGGAGCCGTCCCACAACACCCGTTCGGGTCACCACGCCATTTTCTCGCCGACCGTGCATGCCGACCATTGCACGGGGTGCGGCGTTTGCGAAAGGAGCTGCGTCCTGCCGGATGCGGCCATCAAGGTTCTGCCAACGCGCCTGGCGCGCGGCTCGTCTGCCGAGCACTATCTCAAGGGCTGGGAAGAGAAGGAGCGCAAGGGCGCGCCCGTTGTTGAAGGCATAATCGATCTGCCGGACAGAATGCCGGAGATACCTGGTACCAGCTCTGAAGTGCCGGCGTTTGAACCGGCCTTCAAACTTCCGGGAGGCGGCCAATGAGTGCCAAGACCAGACTTCCCGTTGGCCAGGAAGCCATTCAGCTCAAGGGATGGTTCAACGCTCATCGATTCCTGTTGTTGCGTCGCCTGTCACAGGCGTTTTTTCTGCTGCTTTTTCTGCTGGGGCCCTGGTTCGGCATCTGGTGGGTCGTCGGTACGCTTGCCGGCTCCCGCACATTTGAAGTGTTGCCGCTGACGGACCCGCTTGTTCTGGCACAGAGCATTGTTGCCGGCCATTTGCCCGAAGTCACCGCTCTTGTCGGGGCTGTCATTGTACTGGCGGTCTACGCGTTGATCGGCGGCAGGGTCTATTGTTCCTGGGTCTGTCCGATCAATCCGATCACCGATGCTGCCCATTGGCTGCATGAGCGTCTCGGTTTGCAGAAAGGCTGGCAGCCAAAGCGCACGACCCGTTTCTGGATCCTTGGAACCGTACTTCTGGTCAGTGCGATAACCGGCACGGTCGCCTGGGAGTTGATCAACCCCATCACGATGCTGCATCGCGGACTGATATTCGGGATGGGCTTTGTCTGGGCGCTTGTCGTTGCAATATTCCTCTTTGACCTCGTGGTGTCGCGGCGCGGCTGGTGCAGCCATATTTGCCCGGTCGGCGCATTCTACAGTCTCGTTGGGACAAAGAGCGTCTTGCGTGTCAGCGCCGTGAATCGCGTTGATTGCGATGACTGCATGGATTGCTATGCGGTCTGCCCCGAGAACCATGTGATTTCGCCGGCCCTGAAAGGCAAGGACGGAGAAACACCCCTGATTTTGTCACCGGACTGCACCAACTGCGGACGCTGCATTGACGTCTGTTCGGTCGACGTTTTCGCCTTTACCCACCGCTATGACAATCGAGCCAAAAAAACCGTCTCCACGGCGGTGGATGCGGCAACTGAACAGGCCGCTTGAACGGAGCATCGGAGAATAGACATGAAAATGCCGGTCCTTTTGGGAATTTCCGCCATCGCGATCACGACAGTCCTGGCCGGCTTCGCGATCGCCCAGTCGTCTGGCAGTGTCCAGAGTTTGCGGGGTGCCGAGTTGGAAGATACCCGGGCCGTCGACGGCGTTCACAAACAGATCGAAGGGCGCATGCCACGCAATTATCGCCAGCAGCCGCCTTTGATCCCGCATTCCATCTCCCAGTACCAGATGGACAAGCGCACCAACCAGTGCCTCAGTTGTCATGACTGGACGGTTGCCGGTGAGCGCGGAGCGCCAACCCTGTCCATGACCCATTATCTCGACCGGGAAGGCAACCAGCTGGACACCGTTGCCGGAACCCGTTGGTTCTGCAACCAGTGCCACGTTCCGCAGGCCAATGCCCCTGAACTTGTCGGAAATGACTTTCAATCCTCTAGCACGTCGCGCTGACAAGGGAACGGGAGATAAGAGATCATGAAAGATCCCAACGACAAACCGAAGCGTGGCCTGATTGGCAGGCTATGGAACGGATTCTGGAGCCCGGTATCGGCCTTCAGCGTAGGGTTCATCGTCATTGCCGGGTTTCTCGGCGGTGTCCTGTTCTGGGGTGCATTCAACTGGAGCATGGAGCTGACAAACACAGAGGAGTTCTGTGTTTCCTGCCACACGATGGAAACCAACCTTGGCGAATATCGCGAGACCATCCACTACAACAACCATTCGGGTGTGCGTGCGATCTGTTCCGATTGCCACGTCCCGCACGAATGGCAGCACAAGGTCAAGGCCAAGATCATCGCGGTGAAAGATGTCTATCACGAGATCATGGGCACAATCAGCACACCTGAAAAGTACGAAGCTCATCGGCTTGAGATGGCATCGCTGGTCTGGCGGAAAATGAAAGCTTCCGACAGCCGGGAGTGTCGCAATTGCCATTCGTTCGAATATATGGACTTCACAATCCAGGAAAACCGGGCGGCAGCCGAACACCAGCGGGCCATCGATGAAAACATGACCTGCATCGACTGTCACCAGGGCATCGCACACGCGCTGCCACCGGGGCACCTGGAGGAATACAAGCGCATCGTTGATGAGATTCAGGCTGAAAAAGCGCCTTTGTCTCCGAAGACTGACGATGTTGCAGCGATTCAGTCCTATGTCGGCAAACTGTCCAAGTAAAACGCTTTGAGCGCCAATTCCAACGGTTGGCGCTCTCAACTGCTCAGAGAAAGAAAAGGCTAAAGTATGCTTGGCATTCTCGATCTACTCGGAACCATTGGGGGCAACATACTCAGCCTGCCCGGTATCCTGGGCCTGGCGCTTGGGATGATGACACGGAACTGGCTGGTTGCCGCGGTAATGGGCGGGCTCGTCGGTGTTTTTGAGACCGTTGTTTTTGCGGGCTTCCATGCTTCTGAAATTGGTTATTTCGACCTTGCAATCGCAGTTCTGGTCGGTGTTCTGGCCGGCAGCCTTGGCTGTGCCATCCGGCATCGGGGCGCGACGGCCTGAGTTTACCGGCCGGTATTTTCTCGAAAAGGATCCAGACAGGCATCTGACAAAAAAGACTTCTCCGCATGCGCCGGGTGGACGATGACGTTCCAGCGGGCTACATGCGGGAGAAGCAATCAGCTGCACCGGACCAAAGAGAATTTCCATGAAACTGTATCGGTTCATCACCGGCGTCGACGACAGCGAGTTCTGTCACCGTGTTACTCAGGCCCTCAACAAGGGCTGGCAACTTCAAGGGTCCCCGTCACTTACCTACGATGCGACGCGCGGCGCCACCATTTGCGGTCAGGCCGTCACCAAAGACGTCGAGGGTGAGACCTATTCGCGGGATATGAAACTCGGCGACTACTGACCCATTGAGTTTGCGGAGCTTCGGCGGCAAGCCCGGTTGCTGCCGCCGAATATTCGGGTGTTAAAAAAACGGGGCAGTGCAGCCTACATCAAGTTTTCCACGATCACGGCAATTCCCTGACCTCCGCCGATGCACATGGTGGCTGCTCCAAGGCTTTCTTCGCGCCGACGCAGTTCGTAGATCAACTTGGTCATGATAATCGCGCCCGTTGCACCGATGGGATGACCGAGTGCCACGGCGCCTCCGTTCGGATTGACCTTCTCCGACGGCAACCCCAGTTGATCGTTGACCGCACATGCTTGTGCCGCAAATGCCTCGTTTGATTCAACGACGGCAAGGTCATCCGCTTGGATGCCGGCCCGTGTCATGGCGATTTGCATCGCCGGTACCGGGCCAATACCCATGATGGCAGGATCAACCCCGGCAACTCCGTAGGACCGGATGCGCACAAGTGGAACCACGCCAAGCTCTTTGGCTTTTTCCGCCGACATCAAAATAAGCGCGGCGGCGCCGTCATTGAGGCCGGACGCGTTTCCTGCTGTAACCATGCCATCCTTCTTGAACACTGGACGCAGCTTGGCCATGTCTTCGGGTTTGGCGTCATGGCGGACGTGTTCATCGGTGTCAAACACCGTTTCCCGGCCGCGTCGGCCAACATTCAGCGGAACGATCTGATCCTTGAACCGACCTTCCTTGATGGCTTCACTGGCTCTGCGATGGCTTTCGAGAGCAAATGCATCCTGACGGTCACGATCGATGCCATACTTTTCGGCGACATTTTCTGCCGTTACACCCATGTGACCTATGCCGAACGGATCGTGCAGGGCGCCAGTCATCATGTCGACAATCTGGGCATCTCCCATGCGCTGGCCGAAACGCGCGCCAGGCAACGAATATCCTGCTCTGCTCATGCTCTCTGCACCGCCCGCAAGCGTGACGTCGCCGTCACCAAGTGTGATGGCTTGCACTGAAGAGACAATTGACTGCAAACCGCTGCCGCAGAGGCGATTCATGGTCAGAGCAGGCGCATGATCCGGCACACCTGCCTGACGGGACGCGACCCTGGCGATATACATGTCACGTGGCTCCGTGTGGATCACGTTGCCAAGAAATGCCTGGTCGATGGACCCCGCTTCAATCCCGGCACGCTCGATGGCCACTTCGGCAACCTTGGTTGCAAGGTCGATGGGCGGTGTGTCCTTGAGCGAGCCGCCAAAACTCCCGACCGCCGTTCGGGCTGCGCTTGCGATTACAATCTCTTTCATCGATCCGACCTTGTTTCAAAAGACAATTATAAGCATGCCCTTCCTGGCGCTGGACTTCCAGTCGGCCAAAAGGGGAGCATGCTTGAAGCTGCTGGTCATCAGACCTTCAACAGGACGGATCCAGAGCGCTGCCCTGAGGCGACCATATCGTGAGCTCTGGCGCAGTCTGTCAGATCCAGTATTTCAGAGATCCGGAAGTTGAGAGCGTTACGTTCAAGCAAACCGGTCAGTTGTTGTGTTGCTATATCCCGCTCTTTTTCCGACAGAATGTAGATCAGCAACAGATCGATCGTCACGGCTTTGAACATCAACGGATAAAACGGCAGGGTCGGGGTCATGTTCTTTGCTGACCCGTAAGCTGCAATTGTGCCGCGTTCGGCGATGATACGGGTGTTGGTCTCAACATTCTGACCGAATTCTACTTCGACTATGCGGTCCACCGGAGCGCCGCCTGTTGCCTCCATGATCTGGTCCGCAAGCCGTTCATCGGTATAGTCGAACACATGTTCTGCGCCGGCTTGCCGCGCCGCTGCCAGAGCTTCGTCGCCTCTTGCCGTTGCCAGAACCCGGGCCCCGGAAGCTGCGGCAACCTGGATTGCCAGATGGCCGACCGTTCCAGCGCCACCGCTGACAAGGACTGTTCCGTCCGAGACAGGACCGCTGCCAAGCACTGCCTGAACCGCTGTCAGGCCTGGAATGCCAAGTGCGGCGCCAACTTCAAAGGAAACGTTTTCTGGGAGCGTGACAGCCTGGTCCTCAGGCAGTGAAACAAATTCTGCCGCCGTGCCGAAAGCACGTTGCCATTGGCCGTTCCAGATCCAGACCCGCTCGCCAATTCTTGATGGATCGACGCCTTCGCCAACGGCTTCAATTACACCCGCCCCGTCGCTATGCGGAATGATTTTTGGAAATGGCGGCTCGGTTACCCCGGGACGCGAGCCGGCGCGGGCTTTCACGTCGGATGGATTAACGCCGGATACGTGCACTCGGACCAGCACCTCGCCGCCCGAAGGCGTCGGATCCGGCAGGGTCTCCGGGCACAAAACATCTTCGGCAGAGCCGAACCGATCATATGTGATTGCGCGCATCGGGATCTCCAAACAAGGGCTTGAGTGTGCTTAGCCGCGTCCGACAAACGGCATCTTTGTCGCCATAACCGTCAGGCTCAGCACATTCGCATCGAGCGGCAGTCCGGCCATATAGACCACGGCATCCGCAATGTGTTGAGGATTGATTGTCGGTTCCGGGGCAATCTCGCCATTGGCCTGGGGCACGCCGCCCCCCATCCTTGATGTCATCTCGCTGGCTGCGTTGCCGATATCTATCTGGCCGCAGGCAATATCGTACGGACGTCCGTCCAAAGCGGATGACTTGGTCAGTCCGGTGATGGCGTGTTTCGTTGCCGTATAGGGCGCGGAGAAGGGGCGTGGCGTCGTCGCCGAAATCGATCCATTGTTTACAATACGACCCCCTTGCGGCTCCTGTGCCTTCATCAGCCGGAACGCTTCCTGCGTGCACAGGAACGCCCCGGTCAGATTGGCGCCGACCACGTTGTTCCATTCCTCAAAGGAGATGTCCTCAAGCGGCACTGCAGAATTTGAAATGCCGGCATTGTTGACAAGGAGATCAAGGCGGCCAAAGCGTGTGCCGATCGCCTCGAACAGAGCCTTTACCGCTGCAGGATCACCGATGTCTGCAGACATCGGAATTACGTCGCCGCCGGTTTCTGAAGTCAACGCAGCTGCTGTTTCTTCCAGGACGCCCAACCTGCGTCCGGCGATGACAACCCGCCATCCTGCAGATGCCAAACCGCGCGCTACGGCCTTGCCGACGCCGCTGCCGCCCCCGGTGACGAGTGCGATCCGGCCATCTACATCAAACCCGTTAGCGTTCATATCAGTTTGCCTTCCAATTCGTCTTCAATGTGGATGTGAATGATTTCGTCAAAACGCGTCTCGGCTTCAAATCCAAGCTCGAGAGCGCGTTGTGGTACAAAGTCTTGCGGCCAGCCGGAGACGATGCTTGCGATCCCCGCATCTGGCTCCCGGCGAATGAGGTTGACTGCCTTGTCACCGGCAACACGCCTCAAGGCGTCAATCTGGTCGCCGATACGAGCGGAAAGGCCCGGCATGGTGAGGTTGCGGCGAAGACCGACCTGCTCGGTATCAAGGCGAACGGCATGGACGAAGAAACCGACGGCGGCGCGTGGGCTTGCGAACCAATGCCGAACGCTGTCTTCAACAGGCAAGACGGCTTCCTGACCTGCCAGCGGCTCGCGGATAATATTGGAGAAGAAACCCGAGGCCGCTTTGTTC
This sequence comes from Labrenzia sp. THAF82, assembly GCF_009363435.1. GTDB lineage: Bacteria > Pseudomonadota > Alphaproteobacteria > Rhizobiales > Stappiaceae > Roseibium > Roseibium porphyridii. The sequence continues at coordinate 459,706 of NZ_CP045354.1, forward strand.
GGTTTTCCGGGACGCACACAGATGGTTGGCAGCCGCAGGCCGATACCGTCAAAAATGCCTTTGCGCGTATAGTCAGAGATCAGCAGTTCTGCGATGGCCTTTTGCGTTCCGTAACTGGTGAGCGGTGTCAGATGAAATTCGTCGCCGATTTTCTCCGGGAAAGGTTCACCGTATACGGCGAGAGATGATGCGAAAACCAGTCTCGGACAATAGGGTTGACGCAAACCTTCCTTGCGGATCGCCTCAAAAAGAAAGCGGCTGCCATCAAGGTTGATCATGTATCCTTTTTCGAAATCAGCTTCAGCCTCGCCTGAGACGATCGCCGCGAGGTGAACGATCACATCAGGTCTGCCCGTGTCCTGCTGGCCGGAGACCAGGCTTTCGGCAGCGCCGGGATCGGCCAGACTGAGTGTTTTCGTTGTTGTGACATCTTTCAGTGGTTCAGGAGCCAAGGGTTCAACGACATCGGCCAACGTCAGCCGATCGACGTCAAAACCAAAACAATCTGGTTCAGCTGCGAGCCGAGCCACAAGTTTCCGGCCGATCATGCCGGCAGCGCCGATTATCAAGAGATGCATGTGCAGAAATCCTCCGAGCTGGGTTTATGCACCGGGAGCGTGGCGGAGGGTAGAGATTTGTTCTCAGATCCTGTTTTGCGTCTGAACCGGCAAGCTTGGTTTTAGCAAAAATGGCGACCCAAGCTGGCAGGTCTTCGGAAGGTTGCAGACGTCGTTTTGGCACATTCGGGTCCGCGCAGAGTGACACAGGCAAAACGGGTCCTATGAGCTGTCTCGATTAATTTTAGCAACTTATATTATAGCGGCCAGTACTTTCTAAATATTCTATTAGCTCTACTACGGGAACTTAAAATTGCTTTATGCGTATTTATGACAATAAAAACATAAACGAGCGAAACGGTCACTTAACAACTTTGCCTTAGACTAAGGAATTAGCGTCGCTATACGCTATTTACTCTAGGGGGTAACACATGTTGTCGAAATCCAGGAAGTCTTTTGCTGCAGCTATGGCTGCAACTTGTCTGTTTGCATTTGGTTCTGCGAATGCGGAAGACGGCGTCAGTGACGCCAAAATTCTGTTCGGCCAGGCGGCCGCTCTTGAAGGTCCGGCCGGCGCGCTGGGTACCGGAATGAAACTCGGCATCGAAGCCGCTTTTGCCGAGGCAAATGCAGCCGGTGGCGTTCATGGCCGTATGGTTGAACTTGTGAGCATGGATGACGGCTATGAGCCGGATCGTTCGATTGCCGCCGTCAACAAGCTCATCAACGACAACAAGGTGTTCAGCCTGATCGGTCCGGTCGGCACACCAACTTCCAAGGCGACCCAGCCGATTGCTACGGCTGCCAAGGTTCCGTTTGTTGGTCCGTTCACCGGAGCCGGCTTCCTGCGTGATCCGGCGCATGGCAACATTGTAAATGTGCGTGCGACCTATGGTGCCGAAACAGAAGCCTGGATTGAGCATCTCAACGGTGCACTGGGCCTCGACAAGATCGCGATCCTTTATCAGGACGATGGTTTTGGCCGCGTCGGTCTCGCCGGTGTGCAGGCAGCTCTTGAAAAGCGTGGCCTGGAACTGGTTGCCGAAGGCACATACCAGCGCAACACAACAGCTGTGAAATCTGCGCTTCTTGAAATCCGCAAAGCCAAGCCGCAGGCGGTTGTCATGGTTGGCGCCTACAAGCCGATTGCCGAATTCATCAAGCTGGCCAAGAAGGTCAAGCTCGATGCTGAATTCGTCAATATCTCGTTCGTGGGTTCCAAGGCTCTTTCCGCAGAGCTGGGCGATGCCGGTGAAGGTGTCATCATTTCTCAGGTTGTTCCGTTCCCGTGGGATGTGACTGTGCCGCTGGTGAAAGAATACCAGGCTGCTTTGAAGGCGAAGGACGCTTCCGCTGAGCCGGGTTTCGTTTCCCTTGAAGGCTACATTGTCGGTCGTTTGGCGGTCATGGGTCTTGAGAAAGCCGGCAAGGACGTCACCCGCGAAGGTTTCCTTGATGCTTTCTGGTCCACAGGTGCATTCGATCTGGGCGGTGTAACGCTCACATTCGGAGCCGATGACAACCAGGGCATGGACGATGTGTTCCTGACAACGATCCAGAAAGACGGCAGCTTCGCACCTATCGACAAGCCTGCCAGCTAAGCAAACACATCTGCTGGCCTGACCTGTTCAGGCCAGCGGATTTAACGTGTCGTTCCGGTTTCGGGCGTGACGACAGATGCGTGTTTTTTGGGGACTGTGGGTGCCATGCTTGGGTTTCGGGGACTGAATTTTGGTGGGTCGAATGAAAAGTCGATCTTTAATTTAAGAATTCGCGGGAAGCTTTTTACCGCATTTGCCGGACTTGTTCTTTTGACGGCAACCGCAATCGGGATCGGTCTGTTCTCGTTTCAAAGGGTGGAGAGCGGCTTTGCTGAACTTTCCGAACAGCGCCTGCCTTCCATTGAAAATGCAGCTCAACTTGCACTGACAAGCACGGAAGTCGCCACCGCGGCCGCCGCTGTTGCCAACAGCGTCACGCTTCAGTCCCAGGAAGTTTCCTTTCAGGCACTCGAAAAGTCTGTATCGGTCATCGAAGGTATCGAGGCCAAGTTCGTAAAATCCGATGCCAACCGGACAATCGTCGACGAACTGTTTTCCCAAAGCCAGACCTTCCAGCAGACTTTGGGTGTTCTGGACCTTGCAACCAAGGAAAAGATCGCGGCAAGAGATGCAAAAGATGCGCGCATGGCGGCACTTTTCAAAGCCTATGACGGTGTCCACAATGCGATCACACCCATTGTGGACGATGCTTATTTCACCGTGGTTCTGGGCGGTGAAGATGCCGCAGAACAAAGCAAATCCCTGGTCAACAGCCTTGCCAATGACGAGATGGGTAAGCTGAGACTCTATTTGGAACTCCGTGCTGAAGTGAACCTGCTTGTCGGCCTGGCTGAAACAGTTGCGTTTGTCGACGACAAGGCTCTTATGACGGTGTTTGAAGACAAGATCATCGCAACGAAGGCGAAGATCGATCAATATCAGAGTGAATTGAGCGCTTTGGATTTGAGCACCGGCGCTGACGACGAACTCGATCAGCTCCGGACACTGGCTGCAACCACGCTAGAGAAACGCGGCTCGAATTCCCTCAGCATTGGTCAGCAAAAGGCGACATTGAACGAAGCCATCGGACTGCAAAAAGCCATTGATGATGCGCTCATCATGCAGATTGACGATCAGCTCTTCACCCTGACCATCGACACCGAGACAGCGGTTGAGGAAAACTCGGCCATTATCTCCGATCTCCTGAACAATCAGGTCGGTCAGTTGAAAAGCACGCTGGAAGCGCAGGCTTTCGCCAACAAATTCGTCGCGACCCTGGTTCAAGGTGGCTTGACCGACGACCCGGCAATGCTGGTTCCCATTCAGGAAAAAGTGACCGCAGACGCCAAGCACATGCGCGACGGCTTTGAGGGCCTGAACTCCGAGGAAATCAAGGCCCAGCTGAATGAACTGCTCGCCTATGGTGATCCTGAGAACGGCCTCCTGAGAGATCACCTCGAAGAGCTGAAGAGCACAGCGGAATCGAATGCTCAGGTCAACGAGATGTTCTATGCGGTGGAGCGGATTGGACGTTCAGTTGCATCCCTCATCGAAATGGAAATTGCAGCAGTCGACGTTGCGGCCACGCGCATCAACAAGCTTTTTGAAAACGGCTCCATGGCTCTGATTGCCGTTGGTCTGGCGAGCCTGGTGATTGCCGGCGCCATCGGTGTCTTTGTCGTCGACCGAGGCATGGTTCGTCCGCTTCTGGGGCTCGTCGATGCCACGCGTGCACTCGCAGACGGTCAACTCGACGTCGCGGTTGCCGGAACGGCCCGCCGCGATGAAATCGGCGACCTGGCGCAGGCGATGGAAGTCTTCAAGGAGAATGCGGTCGAACGCAACAATCTTGAAGCCGTTGCAAGGTCCGAACAGGATGCGCAGCAGGACCGCCAGAATACCATCGAACATCTGATTACGGATTTCCGCAATGAAATCGAAGCCGTGCTCAGCACTGTTACCGGCAATATGGAGCAGATGCAGTCGACTGCGCAGGTTCTGAACCAGATCTCAACTGAGACAACGACGCAGGCCTCCGAAGCGGAAAGCAGCTCTGCTGCAGCGTCTGAAAACGTCGGATCGGTTGCTGCTGCGACCGAGCAGCTTGCCGGTTCGATTGCGGAAATCGGCGAGCAGGTTGCCCGGGCAACCGAGATCGTTACCGGTGCATCGGCAAGTGCCCGGACAACGACCAGTAAGGTTTCTGAACTGGCAGAAGCTGCGAGCCGGATCGGCGAAGTCGTCACCCTGATCCGCGCGATCGCCGAACAAACCAACCTGCTGGCGCTCAATGCGACCATCGAGGCTGCAAGGGCCGGTGAGTCAGGCAAGGGCTTTGCGGTTGTTGCCGCGGAGGTCAAGGAACTCGCCACCCAGACGTCAAATGCAACGGAAGAGATTGCCACGCAGATCGAGGCAATCCAAAGTGCGACGACGGAGAGTGTGACGGCAATCCAGGAAATCCGGGATACGATGGAGCAGGCGGACGAGACAACTTCGGCCATTGCTGCAGCTGTTGAAGAACAGGATGCTTCGACGTCCATGATCTCACAGAATGTACGCGAAGCGGCTGAGGGAACTCAGGGCGTTGCGGACAGTATCTCTGGTGTCATGAATGCCGTTGCTGAGGCAGCGCAGTCCGCAGGGCAGGTGGAGGCAGCCTCAAACGAGGTGGCTGATCATGCAAGCCGGCTGAAGGTCGTTGTCGACGACTTCCTTGCCAGAGTGGCTGCCGCCTGAAGCGGGGTCGAAACAGAACGGCTTTGGCCTTTCGTTTTAAGGCCTTGTATTACCTGCTAAAAACACGAGAAGGCGGACATCCTGTGTCCGCCTTTTTCATTGACATCGCTTATTTGGATGGTCTGCCGTTTGCCTGTCCGGGTGATGCCGCAGTGGTTTCCAATGCCAGTTTGCGCTTCTTGGCAAAGGCTTCGCGGCGCTCACGTTCCTCGCCGATGCGGAAGGACATCTCGACAAAATCGAGGTGATCGCGGGCGGCAGCTTCGGCTTCACCTGGGTCTCCCGACATCACGGCATCGGCAATGCGAATATGTTGTTGCAGAAGCGAGTCGCCAGAGCCATCGACTGTGCGCAAATAGCGGCGATTGTAGAAGACGCCGCGCTGCGTGAGATCATAGATAGACCGCATCATGTGGATCAGCATGGCATTGTGGCTGGCATTCACGATTGCGGTGTGCAGGCGAACATCCGCCTGCTCCGAAGTGTCCAGGTCACCGGCTTCGTGCGCCTGTTTCAACTCTTCGATGATTTCGGCGATTGCTGCCTTGTCAGACGGCGTGCTGCGCTCAGCCGCCAAGCGTGTGGCAAAGGCTTCCTGTTCCTTGCGATATTCAAGATAGTCATAAAAAGCCATGCCGTGTCGCGCATATAGGTCAATGAGCGCGGGTGTCATGGCCTGTCCGGAAAGTTGGGCAACGAAGGTGCCCTCGCCATGGCGGACATGAAGCAGTCCCAGCTCCTCCAGCCGCTTAAGCGCATCGCGAACCTTGGGGCGTGAGACATCGAACTTTTCCGACAATTCCCGTTCCGAGGGCAGCCGCGCACCTTCGGGAAGGATGCCCTGGACGATCAGGTTTTCAATCTGGTTCGCAACCAGGTCGACCACTGACTCTGCAGCTATCGGCTCGAACAGACTGTTGAGATCATTCATGCGGCACCTCCGTCAGTAGAGGTAATATTGGTTTACCTCAGTGGCAAGTGTTTTTCCTGATGTAGCCAGAAAACCCAACAAGATTCAGCTTCTTACCTATCGGAACGACCGTTTCATTGGCGCAGCACCTACGCAGAGGTAAATAAAATTGTTGACTGATTTAGTGGATAATTTTATTTACCTCTGTGTCTTAGTTGCGGGACAGCTGTCCGAATAGCGCTGCCCCGGTCTTGTGGAGGAGTTACGATGACCAAATTTTTGACCGGCCTTGTTCTGGCCGCCGGCCTTGCCGCCCAGCCCGCCATTGCCGCTGACAAGCTGCTTTTGAAAGTGCCGGTTGCGTTTTCGACCGAACTGCCGAGCCTCGGCACGCCGATCCCGCGAGTTGCCGAAGAAGTTGAGATCATGTCCGGTGGAACGCTGCGCATGAAAGTCTATGAGCCGGGCAAACTGGTGCCGGCCTTTGAAATCCTGGATGCGGTGTCCTCGGGCAAAATCAATGCGGGTTACACCACTGCGGGTTACTGGGCAGGGAAGATCCCTGCAGCACCGCTTTTCTCGGCAATTCCGTTTGGTCCTGAAGCGGGCGAATACATGGCCTGGATCTACTACGGCAATGGCCTGGATCTCTATCAGCGCATGTATGACGAGGCCGGTTACAACGTTAAAGTACTGCCGTGCGCCGTCATTGCTCCGGAAACATCCGGCTGGTTTTCAAAGGAAATCAATTCCGCAGAAGACCTCAAAGGCCTGAAAATGCGTTTCTTCGGCCTTGGTGGCAAAGTGATGGAGAAACTCGGCGTTGCGACCTCGCTTCTTCCCGGAGGTGAAATTTTCCCGGCACTTGAGAAAGGTGCAATCGATGCAACCGAGTTTTCCATGCCGGCCATCGACCAGCGCCTAGGCTTCCACAAGGTGGCCAAGTACAACTACTTCCCTGGCTGGCATCAGCAGGCCACTGTCTTTGAACTTCTGATCAACAAAGACGTCTGGAACGAGGCTTCCGAACAGCACCAGCACATTCTGGCAGAGGCCTGCAAGGCGTCCATGGCCGACAGCTTTGCAGAAGGTGAAGCCCTGCAGTTCGATGCTCTGAAGCGCAACGTGGAAGAGAACGGCGTTGAAATCCGCAAGTGGAGCCCAGAAATGCTGCAGACTTTCCGGGATACCTGGGAAGAGGTCGCGGCTGAAGAAAGTGCCAACAACGAGTACTTCGCTGAAGTTTATGCGGACCTTAGCCAGTTCCGTTCGAACTACGACCTTTGGGAAAAGAACGCGTTCTTGCCGCGCTTCTGATCCGGCAATCGCCGTGCCCGGCTTGCCGGGCACGGCCCAGTATTTTTCAGCCAATTGAGTTCCTGGCGCAACGAGGAGCGCCCACGGGTGAGCTGCGGCCGGCTTGAGGAGGAGTTGTGCAATGAGCACGAATGTCAATTACCAGGGCGATCTCGCCGAGACCTATGAGGCGGTAACCGAACACGAGGATCAGGATCGTTTTGGTCTTGCCGTGGCGATCGACAACCTTGTGAAAGTCACCGGCCACGTCGTCATGTTGGCGAACCTCGCCTTGATTGCAGCCATTGTCGCCCAGGTCGTCCTGCGCTACGCCTTCAATCTGAATTTTCCCAAACTCGACGAATTGCAATGGCACTTCTATGGCCTCGTGACCATGATCGGTGTCTCATATGCTTTGACGACCGATAGTCATGTTCGGGTTGACCTTCTGCATATGCAGTTGTCACGCCGCGCGCAACGCATCGTTGAAATTCTGGGAATTCTGTTTCTGCTCGCACCCTTTATCTGGCTGATGGTCGATCAGGGGTTCGACTACTTCGTTGAAAGCTACCGCGTCAACGAACGGTCGTCCTCCGCCACCGGTCTCGCCTATCGCTGGGCGTTCAAAGCCATTATTCCCATCAGTTTCGTACTTTTGGGTATCGCTGCGTTTGCGCGCCTTCTGCACGACGTTCACGCGATTTTCGTTGCCGATGCAAGCGAACGGCAAGGCGGCGGCTTCACGCGCCTTTTGGTGTTGATCGGAATTTTTGCCGTCATCACGGCCGGTTTGTCGACGCTGGTTGAGACAACTGAAGAAATGCTCGTCATTGCCATGTTCATGAGCTTTGTCGGGTTGTTGTTCACCGGATTTCCGGTTGCCTGGACCCTGGCGGGAACCGGCATGATTTTCTGCGGCCTCGCCTATCAGTTCGACATGGGCAACATGGCCTGGACCGGACTTGAGGACACCTTCACCGGTCTTGATTACCTAACTCTCGGCGCTGTCGTGAACCGTGTTTACGCTGTCATGTCGAATGCGGTGCTGGTGGCACTGCCGATGTTTATCTTCATGGGCCTGATGCTCGATGAAAGCGGTGTTGCCGAGCGTTTGATGACTTCGATGACCCGTCTCTTTGGAACCGTGCGCGGAGGACTTGCCATCACCGTGACGCTGATCGGCATTATTCTGGCCGCATCAACCGGTATCGTCGGCGCTTCAGTGGTCCTCCTCGGTGTCCTGTCCCTTCCGGCCATGATGCAACATCGGTATTCAAAAACCCTTTCAACCGGCGTTGTTGCTGCATCCGGCACGCTGGGTATTCTGATCCCGCCCTCAATCATGCTTGTCATCATGGCGGACCAGATGGCGCTTTCGGTTGGCGACCTCTTCATGGCGGCAGCAATTCCCGGAATGCTGCTCGGCGCGATCTACCTGCTCTATATTTTCGGTCTTGCTCTGCTCAATCCGAAAGCTGCCCCGGCTCCCGACGATGCGCGCTCACCCGACTGGGCGGCGATCAAGGATATCTTTGTCGCGCTTATCCCGCCGCTGGCATTGATCTTTGCCGTGCTCGGTTCAATTTTCGCAGGTATCTGCACACCTACCGAAGCGTCCGGTATCGGGGCCATCGGAGCGACGCTCCTTGCGCTTGCCTACCGCAAGCTAACCTTTACCAAAACCTGGAACGTGCTCAAGGCAACGTTCAACACCACCGCCTACATTTTTGCGATCTTCCTCGGTGCGACTGTGTTTTCCTTTGTGCTGCGGGAACTTGGCGGTGATGAGCTAATTGAAAGCATGGTTTCTTCAACGGGTCTCGGCCCGAGCGGCACCGTGATCTTCATTCTCTGCATCGTGTTCCTGCTGGGCTTTGTACTCGACTGGATCGAAATCACGCTGATCGTGCTGCCGCTCATGCGTCCGATCGTCAATGGATTGGGCCTGGACATTCCAGGGTTCGGCGCGATGGATGAGCCTGCTCTCGTTTGGTTCGTGATCCTGGTCGCTGTAACGCTGCAAACCTCGTTCCTGACGCCACCGGTCGGATTCTCACTCTTCTACCTGAAGGGAGTTTGCCCGGAGGGGATCAAGCTGACCGATATCTATAAAGGGATCATACCTTTCGTGCTGTTGCAGCTCTTCGGCTTGGCTCTGGTCTTCATGTGGCCCGCGCTCGCGACGTGGTTGCCGTCGGTCGCATACTAAAAAAAGCAGGCACGACAACTGCGGCAACAAGTATGCCGAAGGACGCGATATCGACCCTCTAAGTGCGGCCAAAAGAGATTTTGGCCGCACTTAATCAAGCGCTTTATTCGACCAATGGTCTTAATTCGGGAAACGGGAAGATGCCAAGAGACGAGAACCACGGCCAACAACCCCTCGGTGCCCAGCAGGCCACCGATGCCTCGTTCGCTGACGCGCTGATTGAGATCGTGGGTGCGCAATTCGTGCGGACCGGCCCCATCGACACAAAGCGATTTCGAAAGGGATTTCGTTCAGGGCAGGGCGAAGCCGAAATTGTTGTGATCCCAGGCACACTTCTTGAAATGTGGCGTGTGTTGCAGGTCTGCGTGGCGGCTGACCGGATTGTCATCATGCAGGCAGCCAATACAGGTTTGACCGAGGGTTCAACACCGAAGGGCGCCTATGACCGCAATGTCGTGATCATGAATACGTTGCGCCTCGACAAGATCCATGTGCTTAAGGACGGGCACCAGATCGTCAGTCATCCAGGTGGCACACTCTACAAATTGGAAAAGCTGCTCAAGCCGCTTGGCAGAGAGCCTCATTCGACCATCGGTTCATCCAATATCGGCGCATCGATCGTCGGGGGCGTTTGCAACAATTCCGGCGGCGCTCTGACACAGCGCGGCCCGGCTTACACGGAGCTTGCGCTTTACGCACAAGTGGACGGCAATGGAGTGTTGCGCCTTGTAAACCACCTGGGAATGGAGCTGGGCGGTACACCGGAAGAGATCCTGGACCGGCTTGAGAAGGGCCTGTTCACCGAAGCGGACGTGAAGGATGGAGTGGGGCGCGCGTCGGATGATGGTTACATCGCCAAAGTTCGTGATGTCACAGCCTCAACGCCTTCACGTTACAACGCAGATCCGGACAGGTTGTTCGAGGTCTCGGGTTCGGCCGGAAAGCTGGCGGTTTTTGCAGTAAGACTCGATTCCTATCCGGCTATTGAGGAGGAACGCGTCTACTACATCGGTACAAACAGCCCGGCGGACCTGGAGGTCTTGCGTCGACGCATTTTGACCGAATGCGATGAGTTGCCGATCTGCGGCGAATACATGCACCGAACGCTTTTTGACGTTGCACGCCGATACGGCAAAGACACGCTGATGATGATCCACTGGTTCGGTACGGATCGGCTGCCAATGTTCTTCTCGATCAAGGGCGCTCTGGACGCACGGTTGAACAAAGTGCCGTTCTTGCCGAGCAATCTGGTTGATCGCACGATGCAACTGTTGAGCCACCTGATCCCCGAACCACTTCCGAAACGGCTGCTGACATGGCGCGAGCGTTACGAACATCATCTTATTTTGAAAGTTGGGACGCAAATGGCTGAAGCCATCGAAGCGATCCTGACCGAAACACTGGGCAGGGATGCCTGGTTTGCCTGCACCGAAGCCGAAGCCAAAAAAGCGATGCTGCATCGCTTCGCGGCAGCAGGTGCCGGCGTAAGGTACCATGCTGTGCACGCAGCCGAGGTCGAAGATGTCATAGCTCTCGACATCGCTTTGGCACGAAACGATGAAGACTGGTTCGAAGCGCTTCCGGAAGAGATCGAAAAAGATCTTGTCTCAAAGCTCTATTATGGCCACTTCTTTTGCCATGTTTTTCATCAGGACTACGTGGTGCGCAAAGGTGCTGATCCAAAACGGGTCAAGCAGAAAATGTTGTCGCTTTTAGACCGGCGGGGTGCTGAATATCCTGCAGAACACAACGTTGGCCACCTTTACATGGCAAAGCCTGCCTTGGCCGCCCACTATCAGACGCTTGATCCGACGAACAGTTTCAATCCCGGGATCGGGAAAACGTCTCGCGAAAAGAACTATGGATCCGGCGGACAAACCTGCGGTGCCGCAGCAGAGTAGGTTGCAGGACAAGAGGGTGGCGAGAGGGCGGGGCTGGTATTCGTCTTAGAACCTCAGCATTGCCTCAAAAACCTTTCGATAGGTTGAGGTTGCCGCTTCGGCCTCCACACGGCCCTGCCGATAGAGATTGTTGAGACCGGGTGCTGCATTGACTTCAAGAACAACGGCGGCAGAATTGCGGCTATGTTCGTTGGAAACAATGAGGTCGACGCCGGCAAAGCGAAGGTCAAGGGCTTTGGCAGCGCGCAAGGCAATGGAAACAAGCTCAGGCGCCAGGCCCTTGGTGACCAGACGCGCTGTCCCGCCGGAAGACAGATTGCACACAGGTAGAAGACTGATGGTTTGTCCTGTTTCCGGAACGTTGTCCAATCTCAAACCCTGCTGTGCCAGTTCGATTGCGATACGCTGATCGGTTCTGTCGAGCTTCGTTTGATCGTTGATCAGGTCCGACACGTTCCTGGTCCCATCACCGGTCACGATCGGTTTGAGGCGTTCGAACGCAAGCAGGACCTCGCCATCAAGAACGACTATCCGCAGGTCGGTTCCCGGCATGGCTTCTTGCACCAGCAATGCCGCGTGTCTTGTCGAAAGTGCTTGCAGGGCGGTCAACAGGTCCTTGCTTGTCACTGCTTTTAGGACGTCTCGACCTTCCTGACCTTCGTTTGGTTTGACGAACACCGGATAGCCGGTCTTGTCCGTGAACCGGTGAACATCCGCTGACAATTCCGCGCCAGTGCCAATGCCGTCAGAGGGAACAAAGTGACTTGCCGGTATGGCAATCCCTGCAAGTTCCAGGAACCGGTTTGTATAGGCCTTGTCTTTTGCAATTTCGGCTGCGCCATAGCCGTTGAGGTCGAAGCGACAACCTTTGAAGAACCGTTTCTCTCCCGACGGATCTTCAACCAATCCGGCATGTCCATAAGGATCTCCGGCTGTCAGTCGAAGTCCTTTTTCAGCGCAATACGCTTCCAGCAACTGAAAGACAATTGCCTGACCTGAGGAGCCGACGGATGTTGCCGGTTTGTCGTCCAAGGAATCTTCCGCCGCGGCGGTCAGTTTTTGTCCTGGCGGGCGTTGGCCAGATAGTCGATCTTGAAGAGGTCGGGGTTGGTCGGTCCGTTGGAAACAACATTGTAAACCGCGACCGACGTGTCGTAGCCCTGTTGGTCGGTAACCGTCCATTGCTTCAGTGCAAAATCTTCCGCGTCGAAAATCAGCGTCAATGTGCCGGAGTTGAACTTGGTCTTGTCGAAGATTGTCACGGTAACAAGGTCTTCTTCCACCAGAACATTGGTGACATTGGTGTCACGCTGCAGATCGATGCTGTCTGACAACAGGAACCGCAGCGGCGTTTGGCCAAGTGGCCAGATGTCCTGGGTGTTCAATTTGCGGTCACGCACAGAGACAGATTTGCCGTCCGCAACAATGTCCAGAACGGAAGGTTTGTTGTAATAAAACCGCACCTTGCCGGGTCGCGCCATGTAGAACTTGCCGTCGGACTGGCTGCCATCGGGGCCGAACTGGATAAAGTCTCCGTGCATCGTCTTCACGGCATTGAAGTAAGTGTTCAGTTCCTGAAGGGTTGTTTTTTCTTTCTCGCTCAGGGCTTGAGCGGGCAAAAGGGCCGTCACCGTGAGAGCGCCTGCCAGGGCCACGCGTGCCAGTGGTTTGACAAAGCGATGGGCGAAACGGGTCAGCATGATATTCAATCCTAATCGTTTGTGCCGTGACACTTGGACCAGTAGCTAGGGTCAGTGTGTGGCAAAGCTTTGGCGTTTGGCAATCAAAACTCGTCTTCTACGCCGTTTTGTACCAGAATTTCGCGTTTCCCGGCATGGTTGGCGGCGCTGATCACACCTTCTTGTTCCATGCGTTCGATCAAAGATGCAGCGCGATTGTAGCCGATCGACAGGCGTCGCTGAACGTAGGAAGTCGACGCTTTCTTGTCTCGCAGGACAATGGCGACTGCCTTGTCATAGAGCTCGTTGCCCTCTCCGCCGCCTGCAAGACCGCCACCACCGTCATAAGGACCGTCGCTGGCTTCTTCCTCTTCCGTGACAGCTTCCAGATATTGAGGAGTGCCCTGCACTTTCAGATGTTTCACAATATCTTCGACTTCATCATCGGAAACAAACGGGCCGTGGACACGCTGAATGCGGCCACCGCCAGCCATGAACAGCATGTCGCCCATACCAAGCAGCTGTTCTGCGCCCATTTCACCCAGGATCGTGCGGCTGTCGATCTTGGATGTGACCTGGAACGAAATCCGGGTCGGGAAGTTGGCCTTGATCGTGCCGGTAATGACGTCAACAGACGGTCTCTGGGTCGCCATGATCAGGTGAATGCCGGCGGCTCGGGCCATCTGGGCAAGGCGCTGAATCGCACCCTCGATGTCTTTGCCCGCAACCATCATGAGGTCGGCCATCTCGTCCACGACGACGACGATGTAAGGCATCGCCTCGAGCGGCAGTTCCTCTTCCTCGTAGATCGGTTGCCCGGTTTCGCGGTCAAACCCGGTTTGAACCGTGCGCGTAAAACTTTCGCCTTTTTCCAACGCCTGCTTGATGCGGGTGTTGTAGCCGTCAATGTTCCTGACGCCCATTTTGGACATCTTCTTGTAACGGTCCTCCATTTCCCGGACGGTCCACTTCAGGGCGACAACGGCCTTGTTCGGATCGGTGACAACCGGCGTCAGCAAATGCGGGATGCCGTCATAGATGGACAGCTCCAGCATCTTTGGGTCGATCATGATCATTTTGCACTGGTCCGGCGTCAGTCGGTAAAGCAGTGACAGGATCATGGTGTTGATGGAGACCGACTTACCGGAACCTGTGGTACCGGCCACAAGCAAGTGAGGCATGCGCGCCAAATCGGCTACAACGCTTTCGCCGTTGATTGTCTTGCCAAGCGCAAGCGCCAGTTTCGATTTGGACTTTTCAAAGTCCTGCGCGGCCAGAAGTTCTCGCAGATATACGGTTTCACGTCGGGCATTTGGAAGCTCGATGCCGATCGCGTTCTTGCCGGGAATGACGGCCACACGTGCCGAGATTGCGCTCATCGAACGAGCGATGTCATCGGCAAGTCCAATCACGCGGGACGATTTGATGCCAGGGGCCGGTTCCAGTTCGTAGAGTGTGACGACCGGACCAGGGCGAACCTCGATGATTTCACCGCGCACACCAAAATCTTCCAGGACACCTTCAAGGATGCGCGCATTTTGTTCCAATGCATCCGCTGAAAGTCCCGGAACTTTGCCGCCGGCTTTGGGTTCTTCAAGCAGGCGCAACGGTGGCAGTTCGTATTCTTCCGGCGCTCCGAGGAAGGACGGCTGAGCTTCGTCAATCGCACGCTTGCTCTGCTTTGGACGAGGCGCGGGTGGAATGACCCGGCCTGCCTGAGCTGCTGCCTGTGCGGACTGACCTGGTTGCTGCGAAGGTGCTGGTGCCTGTTCCGGCGCAGCGATGCCGACGGGAACGGCCGGACGTCCGGTAACGGGGCCCTTGTCGATCAGAAGGTCGTCGGGTTCAAAACTCTCGCCCTCGTCTTCGAAGGGCGGTTCCTGATAGGGGTCGTCATGGTCGAAATCGTCGCCACCGCGACCGCGGCCGTAAAACTCGTCGAGGCCGTCGTCGTCCTGCGGCATGAGACGACCCTTGAGGGCGCGTTTGAAAACGCTCAGGCGACCACCGCGATGGTCCTCTTCCGCCTCATATTCGATGTCTTCCTCGTCTTCGTCCCAGTCCTCGTCATCCGGTTCAGGGCGTGACCGTTTAAGTCCCGTCAGGCGGCGGAGATGCGCACCGGTCGACATGCGCCAATGCTCCACCTGCCCGACAAAGGCGGTTGCCATCATGCCAAGGCGGGATTCACCTTCATCGTCATCAAGACCCAATTCGTCTTCAATGGCGCGGCCATGGCCAGCTGGCGCTGCCACCGGCTCGACGCGTTCTTTTGGCTGACCGATAGAACCGAGCCACCCGGCAGCGGCCAGCAGGAACAATATCGCCGGAACACCAAGGCCAAGTCCGCCGACAATCGTGGCCGCACCGCTGGTCATGTTTCCGGTGATCAGGGCCGGGAAGCTATGGACGGTGTCACCGAGGAAGCCGCCCAAACCAGTGGGGAGCGGCCAGCTTTCAGGAACCGGAAGTGCCGCAAGAGCACCAGCGGCCAGGCCTGAACCAATGACCCAATACAAGAGCCGCCTTCTGCCGATACCGAGTTCGTGACCTGTCATCAATCGCCAGCCCCACAGGACGAGCGGAATTAGGAAAACGGCAGTGGCCAGGCCGATGGTCTGCATCAGGATGTCAGAGATGACAGCGCCCGGTGCTCCGAGAGCATTGCGGACGGGTCCTTCGGTTGCATGGTTCAGGCTTGGATCGGCGACCGACCAGGTTGCAAGGCTTGCCGCCAGCATGGCTGCAAGTGCAATGATGCCAAGGCCGGACGCACCCACGAGATTGCGTCTAAGGAAGCGCTTGAGCGGGCTTTCCGTATCCAGCAGGTCTGCCGCTGTCCGGCGGCCGTTTCCGCGAACTGCACCGGCCCGTCTCATGACTTGTCTCCCAACCAGTTTGCAAATCGTTCAAGGGCGATTTCGGTCTGTTCCAGCGGTGCTGTCAGCCCCACACGAATGTAATGACGTCCCGGATTGCTGCCGTCCGATTGATCGGATGCGAGATAACTGCCGGGTACGACTTTCACGCCGATATCGGTCCAAAGGGATCGGGTCACGGCAACACCGTCTCCCCACCTGGACACGTCGAGCCACAGGAAGAACCCGGCTTCAGGCGTGACCTTGCCAAGGATTGGGCCCAGATGACGTTCGGCAGCCTTGAACTTTTCGTTGTAGAGCCGCCGGTTTTCGGCGACATGCGCCTCGTCCTGGTAGGCTCTCACGGCAACGGCCTGCGCAGGCAGAGGTACCTGGGGCGCGGCGAGGCCCCGGAATTTCGACCATTTTTCAAGGAAAACCGGATCACCGGCGGCAAAACCGCAGCGCAGACCCGCCAAATTCGAGCGTTTGGACAATGAATTCAACACAATGATGTTGGCAAAGTCGGTGCCCATAGCCTTCGCGGCTTCCAGAATACCCGGAGGCGGTGTCTCCCGGTATATTTCCGAATAGCACTCGTCCGCGAAGATAAAGAACCGGTGCTTGCGTGCCATCCCGATCAACCGCTGCCAATAGGCAATATCAGCGACAAAGCCTTCCGGATTGGTGGGCGAGGCAACATAAAATGCGACCGTCCTGTCGAGTAACTCTGTGTCCAGACTGTCGAGATCAGGCAGAAAATTGTTGCCGGGAACTGCGTCAAGCAAAACGGCTTCCCCGTCTGCGACGTGGGCAGCAGCAGCATACGTTTGATAAAACGGGTTGGGCAGGATAACCGCGGGATGGTCGAGGCCCTTGTCCAGCTGATCCCGCGCTGCAATTGCGCCAAAGGACAAACCTTCGCGCGAACCGTTCAGCGGCAGGACACCGTTTTCAGCGTCTACCATGCCATCAAGCGAATAGCGCTTGTCGAGCCATGTAGCGATGGCCTGGCGGAATTCCGGCGATCCCTTGATCGGCGGATATCTCCGAAAACCGGCGAGATTCTTGGACAGGACTTCACCGGTAAAATCGGGAATCGCATGCTGTGGCTCACCAATGGTCATGATGATTGGGTCAAGACCAGGTGTCTCACCGTCCAGCAGTTCGGCAAGGCGTTGAAACGGATTGGAGCTCGGCAGGCATGCTCCGCGCTGATAGGCAATTTGGCTGGCAGTCATCGAGGATCCGCAGTCGTTACGCATAACTTTGAGACGACCCTATCGCCCACATGGTAAAGCTCTTATTAACCAAGCAGGCCGTCTTGTGATTTTCAGCCATGATTTGAGCTGAGGTGATCGCTTTTTCAGAGTTGCTCCCATAGAGACGGCTTGCAGGTTGTCCGACTTGTTTCGCTGATCGGGCCGGCCGACAAGAATTGCTTGTTTAATTGCAAAGGTTTTGCTCTCATCTGGCCAGAAAACAATTGAGCCGGGGGTGCCTCTTTCGTGACTGAACAGCCTAAAACCGTCGTCTGTTTCGGAGATTCGCTCACATGGGGCTTCAATCCGGTCGATAAGTCCCGTTTCGGGCACGACATCCGTTGGACACGGTTGCTGCAAAGAGAGCTTGGTGCCCAATATTATGTGGTTGAAGAAGGGATCAATGGCCGTACGACCGTGTTCGAAGATCCCGTGCGGGGTGACAAGAACGGGTTGGCGCATCTGGAAGGCATTCGCAAAACCCACATGCCCATCGACATCATGACCATCATGCTGGGCACGAACGATCTGCAGGATCGTTTCTGCATGAGCGCGGATGCAATTGGACGCGCCATGGGCCGGATCCTTTTTTCCGCGACCCGTGCGACGGATGATGTCGAAGGTCGAGCTCCGAAAGTTCTGTTGATGGCACCACCGCCACTGGGTGACTTCACTGGCAAGGAATTTGCCGGCGTTTATTCAAATGCTCACGGCCGCGAGCAGTCGAAACTGATTGCGGGTGTCTACCGGCAGATCGCGGCGGAATATGGCGTTGGATTCTTTGATACGTCCAGCGTGATATCCGTGAGCGACATTGATGCCATTCACTTTGAAGCCGCACCACAGGCGGATCTGGCAAAAGCGATTGCTGCTGAAGTGCGCGCGCTCGATACGGCATAAGTTAATTTCCCAGCTTTTCAAGCGCCTTACGAATGCGAACCTTGACCGATCCGGCAGTTTCAACGTCACGGGCGTCCGTCAGGATATTGCGCACCCTGTCGCTCATTTCAGGGTAGCTAAGTGCCAGAACGGCAAGGCCGTAGTAGGCCCACGCCCGCACAAATTTGTTGTCGCTACGGGTTCCGGTTTCGACAAATCCCTCAAGTTCGCTGTAGGGCGCTAGCGACAACTGGAGCTTCTCGAAATACTGAAGAACATGCAGCTTTGCTTCCCAATGTGAGATTTTGGCAAGCAGGCCGAGATGCTGTCGTGTGAGATCTTCAGGAAGCGGCGGCCCTTTCAGATCGAAGTGGCGCTTGAGAAGCCAGGTGGCACCGCGCTGGCAGTCCTCGATCTCACACAGCCCTACCAACGCCTGGACAAAAACCGGATTGGCGCGTTCACCTTCGAAAAGGGCTTCCAGTTTGCCGGTATCCTTGCCGTCCCACGCCGAAAGTATTGTGCGAAGGGTCTTTGACATGGGGCAATCAGAAGTCGACCGTCAGGCCTTTGATTTCCCAATCGTCATAGCGTGTGGGCTCCAGCCCCCCGCGACCGTTGACCTCTTCAGGCAACGCTTCCTGCTTGCCGTCTATCTCTTTGCGTCGTGCTTCTGCTTCCATCAGTGCGCGCTGGGCGGCGGGTGGCAGATCTTCAAATTTCTTTTTCGGGACAGCCTCGATTTCCGTCTTCAAGGAAGGGGCGTCGGTCTGCGAATAGGCAGCAGTTGCTGTGTCCGGTTTGTCCGTCATGGTTCCTGTTCATCCGGATTACGCTTTTGTCATGTGTATATAGGGCAATCTTGCCAAGAATGGCAGCAATTCCCATCTTGGAAATGGTACCGAAGTGCGAAAGCACGGTGACGGGCCGGGATCGAACCGAACAAGGAAATGGAAACAGGCGGCGATGAATTACATTCGCACAGCAATGCTTTTGGCGGCTATGACCGCCTTGTTTATGGGCATAGGCTTCATGATCGGCGGCCAGGCAGGCATGATCATTGCCCTGGCGATTGCTGCTGCCATGAACCTTTTCAGTTATTGGAACGCCGACAAGATGGTTTTGCGCATGCATCATGCGCGAGAAGTCGATGAACGCTCAGCTCCAGATTTTTATCGAATGATACAGCGTCTGGCGCAGAATGCCGATCTGCCAATGCCGAAGGTCTATGTCATCGACAATCCGCAACCGAATGCGTTTGCGACCGGCCGGAACCCGCAAAATGCTGCCGTTGCCGCGACGACCGGCCTCTTGAACATGCTGACGTCAGAGGAAGTTGCGGGTGTCATGGCGCATGAACTGGCGCATGTGAAAAACCACGACACCCTGATCATGACGATCACGGCGACCATTGCCGGTGCGATTTCCATGCTGGCCAATTTTGCCTTCTTCTTTGGCGGCAACAGGAACAATCCACTTGGCATTGTCGGCATGTTGCTGATGATGATCGTTGCTCCGATGGCTGCGATGGTTGTGCAGATGGCGATTTCGAGGACGCGCGAATATGCGGCAGACCGGATGGGCGCTGAAATCTGTGGCGAGCCCATGTGGCTGGCATCCGCGCTTGGCAAGATAGCTGGCGGGGTGAAACGAATTCACAATCCGGATGCGGAAGCCAATCCGGCAACAGCGCATATGTTCATCATGAATCCGCTGTCCGGCGAGCGCATGGACAATCTGTTTTCCACGCACCCGAACACGGAGAACAGGATCAACGAGTTGCGCAAACTTGCCGATGGTGGGCTTGGAACCGGTGGCCGGATGTCATTCAGCCGCGGCTCTTCTCCGCAATCTGGCCCCTGGGCCGGATCTGGCCGGTCAGAACCGGCAAGTCCGCCGCGCAGTCCGAAGGGCCCTTGGGGCTGATCACAAGGCGAACGCGCAAAAACTTCTTTGCCAACTGCCCTCAGCACCTTAAACTTGTTTCATCGCGCCGCAGCCGGAGCCCCCGTCTGCGGCGCTTGGTTTTCCTGAACATGGTAAGATGACTTGACGAGACGGCCGAACAACAATCGTAGACCTGCTGCCACTGATGGAAGCCAGCCAGCCGACAAACCGGGCTTTGCCGCACGCAAGGTCGCTGCTGATATTCTCGGCAATGTCGTCCATAAGAAACGCCCGTTAGACGGAGAGCTGGACACACAGTCGGGTCACTCCGGGTTTCGTGCGCTTGCCGGTAACGACAGATCCCTGGTGCGGGCCATCGTCGGAGCGGGCCTGAGGCACAGGGGCGAGATTGCCGAAATCCTGACCAGACTGCTGGATCGGGATATTCCGGAGAAAACCGGCCGGGTTCTCGACATTCTTCATGTTGCCATTGCCCAGATGCTTTTCCTGGATGTTCCAGACAGAGCGGCAGTTTCGCTGGCGGTGGATCATGCGGGTCTGGATCGCCGCGCGCGGCCCTACAAGGGGTTGGTGAATGGCGTTTTGCGCCGCCTGGGGCGGGAACGAAGTGATCTTACTGAAGATCTTGATGCCGAACGTCTCAACACGCCTGATTGGCTCTGGACCAGTTGGCAGGAAACCTATGGTGAAGATTTGGCGCGCAAGATTTCCAGGGCGCATCAAAAAGAAGCTGCGCTTGATCTTTCCGTCAAGGAAAACCCGGCCGACTGGGCACGCCGCCTCGACGGCGTTCCGGTCGGCGTCGGCACCGTGCGTCTCGTCAAGAAAGGAGCTGTCGAGGCTCTGGAAGGGTTTGATGACGGTGCGTGGTGGGTTCAAGATGTTGCCGCGGCACTTCCAGCACGCTTGCTGGGGAATGTTGCGGGCTTGAAGGTTGCAGATCTTTGTGCGGCCCCTGGGGGCAAGACAGCACAGCTTGCAGCTGCTGGAGCCAATGTCACGGCAATCGACATTTCCAAAGGCCGGCTCAAGAGGCTGTCGGAAAATATGCAGCGTTTGGGATTGTCCGTTGAAACCGTTGCTTCTGACCTTCGAAGTTATGAACCGGCGGAGCCATTTGACGCGGTCTTGCTGGATGCACCGTGCAGCGCAACCGGTACGATCCGTCGGCACCCGGATGTTCCCTGGATCAAGAAGCCGTATGACATTGAGAAACTTTCGGAAATTCAAGCAGAGCTGCTGGATCGGGTGATCGCCTGGGTCAAGCCTGGCGGGTTGATCGTCTATTGCACCTGTTCCCTTGAAGCTGCGGAAGGGGAAATCCAGGTAAGTGCGTTCCTGGCGCGGCAAACCGGGAAAATCGAAGTGGTTGAGATAAACGCTGATGAGATCGGTGGTCTCACAGAATGCATTACGGCTGAGGGTTATTTGCGGTGCATGCCGTGTTACGAGGCTGGTGAAACGCCGGAAACTACGGGAATGGACGGATTTTTCGCTGCCAGATTCAGGCGGTCTTAACGTGGCATAAACTGTTCACTTGCAATGATTCCCTAAATGAAATGCTAACCTTAACGATCCGTTTCTTCAGTTTGTGATCGGAGAGTATCATCGTCGCGCGTGAACCATCGATGTTGGAGATGGTTTGGTGAATATCGCAAGCCTCAACGAAAGAAGCCGTATCTGGCGTCTTGTGGCCCTGCATGTTTGGCAACGCTCCCTGAAATGGATGCATGGCGGACCGCTGTTCCGCATGCAGCCGTTTTCGTCTGTGCCAGCGCGACTCCTGATTGCGCCTCAGGATCTGCGCACCGCCGACGCGACCAATGCTGCCGATATCTATGGCGGACGATTTCTGTTTTCCGGCCACCTGGTTGAAACACAGGGCAAATCACCGTTCGAACTGAAAGCCGTGCATGAGGACTGGCAGCGCGAGCTGCACAGCTTCGGCTGGCTCCGGGATCTGCGGGCGGCCGACAGCCAGATTGCCCGGCAGAATGCGCGTGCCCTGGTTGAGGACTGGATCAAATACAGCGGACGTTGGCATGAGATCGGATGGGAAGCAGGTGTTGTCACCCGCCGAATTCTGTCCTGGCTCGCCCATTCGCCTTTTATTCTCCAGGATGGCGACCACGATTTTTATCGCAGCTTCGTCAAGTCTCTCGCGCGTCAGGTTCGATTTCTCCGTCAGACCATCAACGAGACCGATGATGGTGTTGAGCGGCTTCACGCAGCCCTTGCGATTTCATCAGCCTGCATCTCAATGGCTGGACAAGGACGTTTCGCCCGCCAGAGTATCCGCCGTCTGGAACACGAACTGAACCGGCAGATTCTACCCGATGGCGGCCACATATCGCGCAATCCAAGGGCATTGATCGATATACTGGCCGACCTTCTTCCCGTTCGTCAGGCATTTGTCGCGCAAGGGCTGGAGATGCCTCCGGCCATGCTTCAATCGGTTGACCGGATGATGCCACTACTGCGTTTTTTCCGTCATGGAGATGGCGCGCTGGCGCATTTCAACGGTATGGGATCAACACCGGGCGATCTTGTGGCAACAATTCTGGCCTATGACGATGCGCGTGGCGCGCCACCGGTCAATGCACCTCATTCGGGATATCAAAGGCTTAGCGGTGGGTCGTCGGTCGTCCTTCTGGATACAGGCCCGGCCCCGGTTTTGAGTGTCTCGGGCGATGCCCATGCGGGTTGCCTATCGCTTGAGTTTTCATCGGCGACCAATCGCATCGTCGTCAACTGCGGGGTCTCTCCGAAATCCAACCCCTTGTGGCGCAAGGTGAGCCGGTCGACAGCGGCCCACTCCACAGCAACGATCGAGGACACGTCCTCCAGCCGTTTCCTCTCTGAAAAACCCTTCGGTCATCTGCTTGGCGCTCCGATCCTCTCAGGTCCGGTAAATGTTCCGGTTGAGCGGGAGGACGACAGGGCTGGCAGCCGAATTTCGGCGTCCCATGACGGTTATGCTGCCGAGTTCCGGGTGCTGCACAAACGCGATGTCAGTCTCTCAGCGGATGGCACGGTGCTTGACGGTCTGGATACGTTCTCGGCGATCGGCAACGTTGATCCGGAACACGGGTTTGCCATCCGGTTTCACCTTCATCCATCGCTGCGCACGTCTCTCATCAGGGGAGGTTCGGCCGTCCTGCTGGTCTGCCGGGATGGCGAAGCCTGGGAGTTCGAAGCCCCGGGCAGTGAGATCGTTCTGGAAGAGAGCATTTATCTGTCGGATGTCTATGGGCACCGTAAGAGCGAGCAGATTGTTGTCGCGGGTGCACTCTTGGCAACGCCTTCCGTGGGGTGGCAGTTCCGCAAAACGGCGACTGCCAAGCTGAGCCGCAGGGGCACCAGCGATTTCGACGATGTCGGTGAACTTCCATTGGAAGAATAGGCGCATTAGCCAAGCAAGCAGCTTTCGATTTGACCAAAGACGTGATAGGGCGACGGCAACCTTCCCAGACTGTCCCAATCGCGAGGCATATTCATGGCCATTGTGTCCAAAGCCGTTCCCGTTCCTGAACTGGTTTCCGTTAAGCGCGCCCTTCTTTCCGTTTTCGACAAGTCAGGCCTCGTCGACTTCGCAAAGGCGCTGGCAGAGCGCGGTGTTGAACTGGTTTCCACAGGTGGGTCCTACAAGGCTTTGAAAGACGCCGGTCTGGAGGTGCTGGACATATCTGAGGTGACCGGTTTTCCGGAAATCATGGATGGTCGGGTCAAGACACTCCATCCGATGGTTCATGGCGGCCTGCTTGCCATCCGCGATGACAATGACCACCAACTGGCCATGGGTGAGCACGGTATCACCGGGATTGATCTGTTCTGCGGTAATCTCTATCCGTTTGAAGATGTCGTAGCATCGGGTGCCGACTATGCAACCGGTATTGAAAATATAGATATCGGTGGTCCGGCAATGACCCGCGCGGCTGCCAAGAACCATGCCTATGTCACGGTTGTGACCGATCCGGCTGACTACGAGACGGTTATTTCCGAACTGGACGCGAATGGTGGCCAATCGCCGCTGGACTTGCGCAAGAAACTAGCGCTCAAGGCTTTTGCCCGTACGGCTGCATACGATGCATCGGTTTCCAACTGGATGGCTGATCAGCTTGAGGACGCAACACCGGCACACCGGGCAGTCGGCGGCACGCTCGCCGAGGTGATGAGATATGGTGAGAACCCGCACCAGACGGCAGGCTTTTATAAAACCGGCGAAAAACGTCCGGGCGTTGCGACCGCGCGGCAGCTTCAGGGCAAAACCCTTTCCTACAACAATATCAACGATACCGATGCTGCCTTCGAATTGGTCAGCGAATTTGATCCGTCGCGCACAAGCGCTGTTGCGATCATCAAACACGCCAATCCATGTGGTGTTGCAGAGGGTGCAGACCTTAAGGAGGCCTATGAAAAGGCTCTTCGCTGCGATCCTGTCTCTGCCTTTGGCGGTATCGTTGCGTTGAACAAGGTCCTGGACGCCGCTGCAGCAGAAGAAATTGTCAAGATCTTCACTGAAGTCATTATTGCTCCGGACGCCGACGACGCGGCGCGAGAGATTATTTCAGCCAAAAAGAACCTGCGTCTTCTGACAACGGGCGGTCTTGCGGATGCCCGCGCGAAGGGTCTTTATGTCAAGTCGGTCGCAGGCGGATTGCTGGTGCAATTCCGCGACAATGGTGTGGTCGATGATCTCGATCTGAAAGTTGTCACCAAACGGGCGCCTAGCGACCAGGAACTGGCAGATCTCAAATTCGCATTCCGGGTCGCGAAACATGTCAAATCCAACGCGATCGTTTACGCCAGGGACGGTGCAACTGTCGGTGTTGGTGCTGGTCAGATGAGTCGGGTGGATTCAGCGCGGATTGCAGCGCGAAAGGCGCTTGATGCGACCGAAGCTGCCGGACTATCCGAACCGCTTACAAATGGGTGTGTTGTCGCGTCCGATGCGTTTTTCCCGTTTGCCGATGGACTGCTGTCTGCGGCAGAGGCTGGAGCCACCGCGGTTATCCAGCCAGGAGGATCCATGCGCGATGATGATGTCATTGCTGCGGCGGATGAAGCCGGGCTCGCCATGGTGATGACCGGCATGCGACATTTTCGACACTAATACTGTGATTTGCAGTCTAACTATATATAAATCCTGTAAAAATTGACAAAAGGTCTTCGGAATTACTTTGGGTTTTGAAGACCTTGTTAACTCTCAAATTGTAACTTCGCGAGCATTCCGGCAGACCTCATCTGCCGCCTATCGATTCGCGGAGAATATTGGTGTTTAAGAAAGCGAAGGTCACCACGAAGCTGATTGGTGCCAGCGCTGCGGCCATGACGGTCGCCCTGGCTATCGGCATCACAGCCATTGGCTGGCAAGCCTCGAATGTCACGGGAAAGCTGGCTCGCACAGAAGCTGAAACCGTTGCACGCGAGCAGGCAGAATTTGTTCAGCGGGGCCTTGAGAAGGGGCTCAAATCTGCGCAAGCCCTGGCCAGTGCCCTAGGCGGATTGAAGAACGCCGGCGCTGTCGATCGTGACGCATGGAATTCGGTAGTCGAAAATCTTGCACTCACCAACAAGGATCTGTCCGGCGCATGGGGCGTGGTCACGGGTGACCAGCTTGACGGGAAAGACGCTGAATTCAAAGGCAATGAAAAATGGGCCGCCGGCGGCGAATGGCAGCCGTATTTCTTCCGCAAGGCCGATGGCACGCTTGCCTATCGTCCGATTGAGGAAATTGATGTGGGAGACACAAGCGATCCCGCCGAACTCTGGTTCAATGGTGCCTATGTCTCCGGCAAGGACTACGTTACCGAGCCTTACAGCTGGGAGGCAGACGGCAAAACGGTCACCGGCGTTTCGTTCAGCATCCCGATTTTCAACGACAAGAAGGTCATCGGTGTTGCCGGTGGCGACATTTTGCTGACGCCGCTTTCGGATGTTCTCGCTCAACAGAAGCCGCTTGGTTCGGGGTCGGTTCACCTGCTGTCGCAAAATGGTGTCTGGATCGCGCATCCCGACCCTGCTGTCCTTGGAAAAAGCTGGTCTGAAGGTCGCTCTGAAGCCGATCTGGCGCATCAGGATCAGTTGCTTGCAGCCGTTGAGAGCGGCAACCGGTTTGACTATCAGGGATACTCCAATTCGCTTGGAGCCGATGTTCATCGTATCGTGGTGCCTGTTCCGATCGGAGAAACCGGGTCGAAACTTGCCGTTGTCGTAAGTGTGCCACTTGAGACGCTCAATGCGGCTTCAACGCAAATCCTGACGATGATCCTGGCCGTCGGAGCCGTCCTGCTCTTGGTCGTCGCGCTTTCCATCTACCTGGTCGGCAACGCAATTGTGCGCCGTCCGCTGGAACAGTCCGTACGCAGCATTCAGGCCCTGATCGATCGTCGGTACGACGAGCCGATCCACGGCACCGAGCGCAGCGACGAAATCGGCGAAATCAGCAAGGCTCTGGAGGTTTTCCGCGAAAAAGCCCAGCAAGCCGAGACTTTGACGGCGGAGCAGGAAGAAGCACAACGTCAACAGTTGGCGCGTGCTGAACGGATCAGCGATCTTTCCCTAAATTTCGACCGTCAGATTTCCGAGTTGACCGAAACGGTGATGAGCCAGGTGCAGGATCTGAACTCGGCCTCGGTCACCCTCACAGCGGGTGCGGACGATACCAGCGAAAAGAGCACTACCGTGGCGGCCGCCTCCGAAGAGGCATCGTCCAACGTGGAAACCGTTGCTTCGGCGGCGGAAGAGCTGTTGGCATCGGTTGGCGAAATTACCCGCCAGATGGGACAGTCGACCGAGATTGCTTCGCACGCTGTGGAGCAGGCACAGGTGACCAACGCAAAGATCGAAGGTCTTGCCGAAGCCGCCAACCGGATCAGTGAAGTTGTCAAACTCATTACCGACATCGCTGAGCAGACCAACTTGCTGGCGCTGAACGCGACAATCGAGGCTGCGCGCGCTGGCGAAGCCGGCAAGGGTTTCGCGGTTGTGGCGGCGGAGGTCAAGGAGCTGGCCAATCAGACGGCAAAGGCGACGGAAGAAATTTCGCTGCAGATCCAGTCCGTGCAAACGGAGACGGCCGGTTCGGTTGAAGCCATCAAGGGGATTTCCGAAACCATCGAGAAGATGAACGAGATTTCCTCAAGCATCGAAACCTCGGTTGAACAGCAGGGCCTTGCCACCAACGAGATCGCTCGCAACATTCAGGAAGCCTCCAATGGTACCCAGGAAGTTGCACAGAACATCGTCAAGGTCGCAGCGTCCGCCGACGACACCGGCAATGCGGCGCGGCAGGTTTCAGCTTCTGCAGACGTCCTGCAGAAGGAGGCCGATCGCCTGAAACAGGAAGTCGTGGGCTTTCTGGATAATGTCCGTCAGGTTGGCTAGGACCTGTTCAATTCAGCACCAAAGAGCGCGCCGGAGATCATCCGGCGCGTTTTTCTTTGACCATCGTGAGCAGGACCAGACCCACAAAGAAGAACACGAGAATAACTGACATTCCGGCTGCCTGGTTGGCGGTGATCGCAGTTACGACACCAACCGCAAGAGGTGCGAGGAAGCTTGTGACCTTCCCGGAAAGTGCCAGCAGCCCGAAGTACTGTGTCATGTGCTCATGCGGCGCCAGTCGGATCAAGAGGCTGCGACACGATGCCTGAAGCGGCCCGGAAACAGCACCGATGATTGCTCCCAACACAATGAAAACCTGTTCAGGCAGTGAAGCGAACAGCGCGCCTTCCGGTGCAGGCTCTGACTTGATCACAAAAAAGACGGTTGTCTTGTCGACAGAAATCATTCCAAGGCCACAGATCATCAGGACAATCAGGCAAAACAAAATGACAAGTTTAGCGCCGAAGCGATCATCCATCGGACCGCCCAGAAGCAGCCCCAGCGTACCCGTGATGGTCAAAATGATTCCAAAGGTCCCGATTTCGATAGATCCCCAGCCGAGTTGTCCTGCTGAATAAATGCCGCCGAAGGCAAACAAGGCGACCAACCCGTCCTTGAAAATCATGTTGGAAGCCAGGAACAGGAAGATGTTTGTGTTGGCGCGGGCCTGGGCGAGGCTTTCGCCGAGTTCGGACAAGCCTTTGCGAACCGCTGCGCCGATTTTTGCCCGCTTTGGTACATCGGGAACGAACAGAAACATCGGTATCGCGAAGATAATGAACCAGACGGCTGAGAAGGGCCCGACCGCGCGGTCTCCCTCCCGGGTGGCCGCATCGAGACCGAGAACCGGTTCGAAGCCCAGGAGTGTCCGTCCGGTTTCCGGGCTTGCCGCGAAAAACCCGAGCGCGATGACCAATGTGACCAGCCCGCTGACATAGCCCATTGCCCAGCCAAAACTCGACAACCGCCCGATTTTTGCTGCCGGAACCAGCGAAGGCATCATGGCGTTGTTGAATACAGTCGCCACCTCGATGGAAAGTGTGCCGATGGCAAACGCGAACAAGGCGACCGTAATGCTGTGGGCTCCGCCTGGAGCGGCGTACCAAAGCGCCCAACAACAGATCAGAAACGGAATGGAAAACAACAGGATCCAGCGTTTTCTCCGACCCGTTGCATCGGCAATTGATCCGAGCACCGGTGCCGAAAGGGCAATGCCAAGACCGGCGGCTGCCGTTGCATAGCCCCATAACGCCTGTCCCTCCGCGGGTGTCGAGGCGAGAGAGGCGGCAAAATAGGGTGCGAAGACGAAGGTCGTGACCAGGGTGAAAAATGGCTGGGCAGCCCAGTCAAAAAGTGCCCAGGACAGAACGGCACGGCGATCAGTCTTCAGGGTGCCGGTGTCAGCAACTGTTGTCATCAGAGCATCCTGTGCCGATACGAAAAGGGCCGGCAGCAGTCCTGCCGACCCTTTTCAGTCCTAGCATGTTTTCCAGGTCACGCCGTGCCGCAAATCTCGGCAAGCAGGCTTGCGGCGACCGAGAACTTGGAGACACTGAGCGCACCGTCCAGAATTTCAGTCACGGACCTTTGTGTGCGCGCAACTTCTGCAGTGTGGGATTCCAGCCAACCGTCAAAGCCACCTGATTTGACGGCCTGGATCGCGAGCGCACGGTGCGCGCCGAAGAGAGTTGCCCGTGCTCGGTCAAGAGCAAGGCCGTCATAGTAATCGCGCACATCAAGCTCATCGGTGCGTTCGTGCATGGCTCCGATCCTGAAGTGATGTGCAACCTGGAAATAGGCAGTTGCAGCAGTATCGAGATCAGCACCGGTTTCTTCAGAAACGATGACGATGTCTGGAATCGCTTGCTCGGCGATCAACCAGGCAATGCGTTTGGCAAGGTCTTCCGGCACGCCCCGGCTGATGTAGTCAGCTGTGCGCTGGTTCAAAATTGCGCCCGGCTCTTCCGGCAACAGGCTCTCGAGGCGGCCACGTAGGGCGGAGATTCCTGTCCGGAAACGCTCTACAACAGCGGACAGCCCTTTGTCGAAGGCAACGTTCCGCTTGAACCAGACCACCCGTTCCAGCAACAGGGACTGCACTTCGGAATAAAGCTCTAGCTGCAGTTTGCCGTCGATTTTTGTATCGAGGACATCAATCTCGGTGTTGAGGTCGGTCAGGTCGAAGCTGTTGCGAACTGCAACGAAGGCTTGAGCGATTTCTGTTGCCGTCGCGCCGGTCTGGTCGCGCAGGCGGGTAATGAAGGTCGCTCCGCCGCGATTGATCATCGAGTTCGCCAGCATGGTTGCGATTATCTCGCGGCGCAGCCGGTGTCCGTTGATCTCGTCCTTGTAGGTCTCTGCCATCTGGTCCGGGAAATAACGGAAAAGCTCGCGGGCAAGATAGGAGTCGTCGGGAACCGTGCTTTCCAGCAACGCGTCGTAAAGCGTAAGCTTGGCATAGGCCAGGAGCACACCAAGCTCCGCACGTGTCAGCAACTGACCTGCCTTGCGCATCTCGTCGAGAGTGGCCTCATCAGGCAACTGTTCGACAACCCGATCCAGAAGATCGGCTTGTTCGAGCTGGCGCATCATGCGGACCTGGAAACCGAAGTCTTCCATGCCGCGCAAATGGGTCATGGAGATCGCGAGGGTCTGCAGATAGTTGTTCCGCAAGACCAGATCCGCGACTTCGTCGGTCATCTCAGCCAGGAGCTCATTGCGTTGCTCGATGTTCAACTTGCCGGCTTTGACGGCTGCACCGAACGCAATCTTGATGTTGACCTCCATGTCGGAGGAGTTCACACCGGCGGAATTGTCGATTGCGTCCGAATTACAGCGTCCACCCTTCTTGTTGAACTCGATGCGAGCCAGTTGGGTCAGGCCAAGGTTTGCACCTTCACCGATCACCTTGGTGCGAAGTTCCGGTGCTGTAATGCGGATCGGATCATTCGCCCGGTCGCCGGCATCGGCATCGGTCTCCGTCGTAGCGCGAATATAGGTGCCGATCCCGCCGAACCAGAGCAGGTCAACTTCCATCTTCAAAATGGCCATCATGACTTCCTGCGGAGTCGCGCTGGCAACCTGAAGGTCGAGAAGCTTCTGAATTTCCGGAGACAGAGGTATGGATTTCAGCTGACGGGAAAAGATCCCGCCACCCTTTGAAATCAGGTCCTGATTGTAGTCCTTCCACGAAGAGCGGCCCATGTCGAACAAACGCTTGCGTTCGTCCCAGGTCTTGGCCGGGTCCGGATCGGGATCAATGAATATATCCCTGTGATCGAATGCGGCCACAAGTTTGGTTGCCTTCGACAACAGCATGCCGTTGCCAAAGACATCGCCCGACATGTCTCCCACACCTGCAGCGGTAAAGGGTTCGCTCTGAATGTCCCTATTCATTTCCCGGAAGTGTCGTTTGACAGCCTCCCAGGCACCACGGGCGGTGATGCCCATTTTCTTGTGGTCATATCCGGCTGAACCACCCGATGCGAACGCATCGCCAAGCCAGAAATTCCGTCCTTCGGAAATACCGTTGGCCGTATCGGAAAATGTCGCTGTGCCCTTGTCGGCGGCAACGACGAGATAAGGGTCGTCACCGTCGAAGCGCTGAACACGTTCCGGCGGCAGGATGCTGTCTTCTCCCAGGTTGTCGGTGACGTCGAGGAGCGCATTGATGAAGATCTTGTAGCTCTCGGTACCTTCAGTGAACCAGGCTTCGCGGTCGCTCATCGGAGGCAGTCTTTTGGGCAGGAAGCCACCCTTGGCGCCGACCGGAACAATCACGGCGTTCTTCACCTGTTGGGCTTTGACGAGACCGAGCACCTCGGTGCGGAAATCCTGAGGTCTGTCGGACCAGCGAAGGCCACCGCGCGCTACCATGCCGAAGCGCAAGTGAACGCCCTCGACTCTTGGGCTGTAAACGAAGATTTCTCGGTAGGGCCTCGGCTGCGGCAGATCGTCGATCGACCGGCTGTCGACCTTGAACGCGAAAGTGGATTTGGGCAGTCCGGCCTCATCCAACTGATAGAAGTTGGTTCGCAGGATCGATTCAATCGCGTTCTGGAAACGGCGCAGGATACGATCATCATCGAGGCTGGACACGTCTTCCAGGCTGCTTGTCAGCTCTTCCTCGAGGCGTTTGGTGCCGTTGGTGCGGTCCTTTTCGGTGACATCGGGATTGAACCGCAGGTGAAACAGTTCGACCAGCTTGCCGGCAATGGCCGGATAACGGTTCAAGGTGCCCCACATGTAGTCTTCGGAAAAGCGAATACCTGCCTGGCGCAGATATTTGGACAATGCGCGAATGACCGCGATGTCACGCCAGGCGAGATCCGCCGTCAGGACCAATCGGTTGTAGCCGTCGTTCTCGGCCTGGTCGGACCAGACCGCCATGAACATGCTTTCAAGGCGCGACTGGAGTTCGTCACCGACTTCAAAGGATTCCCCTGCCTGGGCCTCCAGGGTCATTTCGTGAAGATATGACATGCCAAGGTCCGCGGGCGTGACGCGGTAGGTGCGCTCGTTGATGACGCGGAAACCCATGTTTTCCAAAAGGGGCACGCGGGCAGACAACGGAATCGGAGAGCCGCTGTGATAAACCTTCAGCGATAGCCTGTTGTCCTTGGATCCCTTCAATCTGTGAAAGGTGATCGTCGTGTTATGCTCATCCGTCAGTGTTTCCAGTTTGACGATGTCGAGCAGCGCGGACTGCGCATTGTAAACTTCCTTGTAGCCGCCGTGGAACGACAAGGCATAGCGATCCGCCAGCGAGCGTGCCTTCGCGGGCGCGAACTCCTGCTTGAGCGCGTCACGGACACTGTCGGACCAGGTCCGGATCATGTCGGCGACTGCAATTTCCAGTTCTTCTTGAGGCGGCTCAGGTGTTTCGCCTTTGTCCCGGCCAACAATGTAGTGAACGCGCGCAAGCGGTCCTTCAGGATAGGTGACGTACCAAGCGGACACACGGCCTTCATAGACGGTCGCCAGATACGTGCCGACATTCAGGCGCACTTCGGTTGTGTAGCGATCACGGGGGACAAAAACCAGGATCGAGACATAGCGATCGAACTTGTCCGGCCGTGACAGGACGCGGATGCGCGGGCGCTCGTCCAGCTGAAGGATCGAAATGGCAAAACTGAACAGCAGATCGCGATCGATCTGGAAGAGCTCATCGCGTGGATAGGCTTCCAGCACGTTGCGCAGCGCGCGTCCCGAATGGCTTTCCGAGCCATATCCGGCGCGGGCGAGAACGCTGGCGACCTTGCGGCGCAGGAAGGGAATAGTGTTGGTAGGCTCGGTATAGGCGGTTGAGGCGAATAGGCCGACAATCCGCAATTCACCCATCATGTTGCCGTCGTCATCATAGAGTTTGGCGCCGACATAATCCATGTGAACGCGCCGGTGAACGTTGCTCTTCACATTGGCCTTGGCAATGATGAGCGGTTCCGGCTTGTTCAAGAATTCTCGAATTTCCGGCGTTATCTGTACAAATTCAGATCCGCGCCGGAGGACTCGCACATCAGGGTCGGTCAACAAACCGAGGCCGGTTCCTTCATGGGGTGAAAGTTCGCCTTCCTCGACGCCGCCCTCGAACGTATATTCGCGCATTCCGAGGAAAATGAAATTGTCGTTCTCCATCCATTCAAGAAAATGGATGGCTTCCCAGAGTTCGTCGCTGCTTCCGGGGATCTGCGTGGTTTTGTAAGTGTCAATTGCCTCGGCAAGACGTTCCTGCATCGGCTTGAAGTCGGTGACAACCGAACGGACGGAATTCAAAACCGCATCAAGTCTGTCCTGCAGGGCCTGACGAGCCTTGTCTGAATCGATCCGGGTGATGTGAATATGGATCAGGCTTTCTTGACGGTCCTTGCGCTTTGCCGGCTTTTTGCGGGCGACGGCCGAAAGTAATTTTCCGTCGTCGTCGCGTTCGACGATGAAGATCGGATGCAGGACGAGATGAACCTCTAGCTTGCTTTCCTGCAGCTCATCCATCACCGAATCGACCAGAAACGGCATGTTGTCATTGACGATTTCGATGACTGTGAGTTCGCTGGCTTTGTTGCCGGCTGCCTTGAAGGCGGGATCTGAAAGTTTGACCCGGTGCGTGCCGAGTTTGTGGGTCTGGAAATCCTGCCAGGCATCCTTGACGAAAGCAGTGAGTTCTTCACTGGAGTAGGCAACCACATCCTCCGCCGCGGCGCGGTCGTAAAACGCGCTGGAAAACTCCGCGAGGTCAGGGTCCTCTTTGTTCAAGGTGGTGTGGACAGCGTCGATGAGTTTCAGTTTCTCGACGTCGTGTTTGTCCGGCATTTTCCATCCCCTTAGGCGATCTTTTGGTTTGGCTCTGTCGCGCGCTGGTTCTAAGACTTAAGTTCATATTTCGGCGACCTGAAAGTTTTCATGACGGGAGGAGTAAATTGTCAAGTAAAGTCACGGCCTTGCGAATCGATTCAATTGAAACATTAAGTGAAAAAACGCAGGCGTATTTCGAATTATGCGAGGAGAAGCTGGGTCTGGTGCCCAATGTTCTCAAAGCTTATGCATTTGACGAAACCAAACTGCGCGCCTTCACGGACATGTATAACGACCTCATGCTCAGCGAGAGCGGTCTCTCCAAGCTTGATAGAGAGATGATTGCCGTTGCGGTATCGTCCGTCAATCACTGTTTTTATTGCCTAACCGCCCACGGCTGCGCTGTGCGCGAATTGTCGGGAGATCCGGAACTCGGCGAATTGATGGTGATGAATTACCGGGTGGCCGATCTTTCGGAGAAACAAAGGGCAATGCTCGATTTCGCTGTCAAACTGACAGAGCGGCCGGCAGAAATCCTGGAGAGCGATCGGCAAGGCTTGAGGGATGCCGGCTACTCGGATCGCGACATCTGGGACATTGCTTCCGTCGCGGCCTTCTTCAACATGACCAATCGGGTGGCTGCAGCAACCGACATGC
Organism: Labrenzia sp. THAF82; assembly: GCF_009363435.1. Lineage (GTDB taxonomy): Bacteria > Pseudomonadota > Alphaproteobacteria > Rhizobiales > Stappiaceae > Roseibium > Roseibium porphyridii. Next base: position 493,776 of record NZ_CP045354.1, read on the forward strand.
GGCCAAATGATGAGTATCACTCAAGGGCTCGTTGAGCTCTTCTAGCGTGCCGGAACGGTGACAAGTCGCGCGATTGGGTGTATGACGCAGGGCGATTTTCGGGAAACCGCCAACAAGGAGAGGATCGGGCGATGGTTGCGCGCGTATTCATAGATGGTGAAGTCGGTACAACGGGTCTGCAAATCCGTGAGCGCCTTGCCATGCGCGGTGACCTGGAGCTGCTCTCCATTCCGGAAGAAAGCCGGAAAGATCCTGCGGCGCGTGCCGATTTCCTCAACAAGGCTGATATCGCGATCCTTTGTCTGCCGGATGCGGCGGCAAAGGAAAGCGTGACGCTTATTGAAAACGACACTACGCGTGTGATCGATGCCTCGAGCGCTCATCGGGTCGCCGAAGGCTGGGCCTATGGTTTTGCGGAAATGGACCGCAACCAAAGCGACGTCATTGCCGCGTCCCTGCGCGTTGCAAATCCGGGATGCTGGCCTCAGGGTCTGATCGCATCTGTGCGGCCCCTTGTTGCAGCGGAATTGCTGCCGTCGGACTTTGCGGTCAATTTTCACGGAATATCCGGATATTCGGGCGGCGGCAAAGGCATGATCGCCGAATATGACAGCCTTGGTGTCAGCGCCAATGTGCTTGCGCCCTATGGGCTTGGCTTCAATCACAAGCATCTTCCGGAAATGACCGAATATGCACTGATTGAAAGGGCGCCCCTGTTCACCCCGACAGTCGGCAACTATTACACAGGCATGCTGACAGTCGTTCCGCTGAACCTTGCAGCACTCGACAAGGTGCCGACAGGTGCTGAAATCCACGCAGCCTTGAGCGACCATTATGCCAATGCGCCAGATGGGTTCGTCGATGTTGCTCCTCTGGAAGCGCTGGAACGGTCGGACGAGCTCAATCCACAGGCGCTCAACGACACCAACCGGTTACGCCTTCACGTTTTTGCCAATGATGCGCGCGCACAGGCCGCGATCATTGCCGTTTACGACAACCTGGGCAAAGGCGCATCAGGCGCTGCCGTCCAGAACCTCAATCTGATGCTTGGAGTTGATCAGACCACAAGCCTTGCGGCTTGAGGTGATGCTCCCGGCCTGACCCTTCAGGAGACCATGATGGAAAAATTCGAAACCTTGACCGGTGTTGCGGCACCGATGCCGATCGTCAATATCGACACGGACATGATCATTCCGAAGCAATTTCTGAAGACGATCAAGCGCACCGGCCTTGGAACTGCACTGTTCCATGAAATGCGCACCAATGACGATGGTTCTGAAAACGTCGATTTCATCCTGAACAAGGCGGCCTATCGCGACGCCAAGATCCTGATCGCAGGTGATAATTTCGGTTGCGGATCGTCCCGTGAGCATGCGCCTTGGGCTCTTCTCGACTTCGGCATCCGCTGCGTGATCTCCACATCATTCGCAGATATTTTCTACAACAACTGCTTCAAGAACGGCATTTTGCCGATTGAAGTCTCCGAAGACGAGTTGGAAACCCTGCTGCATGCTGCTGAGCGCGGATCCAATTTTACCCTGACCATCGACCTGGAAAAACAGGAGATCCAGGGCCTGGAGAGCGGCGACATTGCGTTCAAGATCGACCAGTTCCGCAAGCACTGCCTGATCAACGGCCTTGATGACATCGGTCTGACCATGGCCAAGTCTGAGCAGATCGACAGCTTCGAAGGCTCCATGGGCGAAAGCCGTCCCTGGGTTTGATAGCAACGCGATTCATGAAGTCGTAATGTCGATACTAGTCTGGTGAAGGTTGCAATCCGTCCAGGCCGGATAGGCGACCAGCCAGCCATTGCCAAAATCACTAGGTCAGCTTGCAACGTTCTGGAGAGCCATTGTAGCGATCCGGTAGCGTTCTCAAGTTGGGTTGGGAACCTGCCGAGCTATCAATTTCTGCATGAAGCCTATGTTGCAGAAACAGAAATTGGCCCGGTTGCAGCGGTGCATTTCATACCTTCATGGGGCGACAAACCGGACTGCTTTGATCTGTCAGTGCCCCTCATCCGGTACTTGTTTGTGCCTCCAGGCCTAGACACACATGCGTTCACTAGACGGTTGCTTGAAGTTTGTATCTGGAGGGTGCGCCGGGATCGGAATTCTTCCGTAGCCATTCACGCAACACCAATCATGAATGCAGAGCTAGAGCTACTAAAGAAAATGGGGTTCGGGTTCGTCCGTGCCGCTCCAGCCATTCACGGCATTCCCTTTAATATCTATTCCAAAAAACTCTTTTATTGAGCTACGACTTCTTCTCGTCGTCCCGCACGCGCCGTTCCGCGTTCAGCTGCTCCAGTTCGGCCATCTTGTCGCCGAGTGGACGGAGGACAGAAACCGTGTGGCGGAATTGATTGACCCGCTGGTCGAAGAGACGTTTGGCGAGTTCCGGGTATTCCTGGATCATGCGTTTGAAGAGCGCGCGGCGAATGCGGATGATGCGAACGCCTTCAATCGCCTCGGCGCGGCATGGACGCTTGTTTTCCGCCAGCAACGCGGTTTCGCCCAACAACGTTCCTTCGCCAACACGGTCGACTTCGTCGAAGCCATCCTCGCCCCGAATTTGCAGACTTACCGTGCCACTGGTGATCACGAGCCCGCCATCGGCGCGCTCGTCCTGATCGAACAAGCGCTGGCCGCTGCCATACTCCATGCTTTCGGCACTGAAGGCGAGCAGACGCAACTGGTCCTCAGCGAAGTCCGACAGCATCGGGATTTGTTTGAGAATCGCAATATCTTGGGCAAGGCTCATGCCCAAGATTTACGCCGAATAGCTCTCAGGGCACAAGCTTATATCCACCGGCTTCTGTCACGAGAAGCTCGGCATTGGATGGATCACGCTCGATTTTCTGCCTCAGCCGATAAATATGGGTCTCAAGTGTGTGTGTGGTGACACCGGAATTGTAGCCCCACACTTCATGCAACAGCACGTCTCTGGTCACCGGCTTTTCACCAGCGCGATAGAGAAATTTGAGAATGGAGGTTTCTTTCTCGGTCAGCCGAACTTTGCCGCCTGCATCATCCTGCATGACTTTGGCGGCAGGACGGAACGAATAGCGGCCAATGGCAAAGGTGGCATCTTCGCTCTGCTCATGCTGGCGCAGATGAGCGCGGACGCGGGCCAGAAGCACTGCGAATTTGAACGGCTTGGTGACATAGTCATTTGCGCCGGCTTCCAGCCCAAGGATCGTATCGCTGTCTCCGTCATGGCCCGTAAGCATGATGATCGGTGCTTTGAAGCCGTTTTTACGCAGCAGCTTAACGGCTTCGCGGCCATCGATATCCGGAAGGCCGACATCCATCAGGAGCAGATCGACATGCTCATCCTTGGCAAGGCCGATGCCGGACGTAGCTGAATCCGCCTGGATGGTCTCGAACTCATCATAAAGAGAAAGCTGTTCCACCAGCGCTTCACGGAGTTCGTTATCGTCGTCGACTATCAAAATCGTGCGGGCGGTCATTGTCGAGGTCCTCGCCAAAAATCTTCAAAACTGATCACGCTGATTTGTGCAAACTACACATGCGTGTTGCTGCCTCTATGTGCGTGGGAAATTCTCGCCATACAAGCCATGCGTCGTCAATTCTTCTTCACGCGGGGTTTAAGGCTGGTTTATCAAGTTCTTCTGTCCTGCAGACTAAACGGAACGGATATCAAATGACAGCCCACCGGAAAACGGCAGATACGCTTGAAGTTCGAGCGCGACCGCGTGATCGAACCAAGGGCATTTTGCGTCTCGGCCAGATCACGGTTCCGTGTGCGCTTGGCCGATCAGGCATTGTGACACGGAAAAAAGAGGGTGATGGCGCCACACCAGCAGGACGGTTCGAACTGCTTCATGTCTACTATCGTCCCGACAAGGGTTTGCCTCCTCCGACCGACTTGCCGCATGAACCTCTGTCGCCTTCCTCCGGCTGGTGCGATGACCCGGCGCACAGCCGTTACAACAGACCCGTTGATCTGCCGTTCGGCGCCGGTCATGAAAAAATGTGGCGCGATGACCAGCTTTACGATGTCGTCGTTGTTCTGGACTGCAACATGTCTCCAGCCGTGAAGGGGCGTGGTAGTGCCATCTTTTTCCACATCGCGCGCGAGGACTACAGCCCTACCGAAGGCTGTGTCGCCGTGGCGCCCGCGCACATGCGGCTGCTCCTATCTCTTGCTGGTGTCGGGACGAATATGGTGATCGTCCCGTAACAGGCTTCGGACATCAGGGTGTGGCAGCGACCTGCGGGCGATAAATGATGAAACTTCCGCTGACTGTGACGGAAGTTCTGACACCGTTGTCGTCGGTAGAAGAGTAGGTTCGGGTGCCGTAGTTGTTGCGAACGACAACCTGGTCTTCGGTCACGTTGCTTTCCAGGAAGGACGCAAGTCCATTTGCATCGATGCTTTCCAGGATGGCGGTGTGCCTGGGTGCGCCCCGGCTCATGACAGTTTCAGACCAGCTGCCGTCCGAGTTCGTGACCCTTGTCGTGACTTCAAATCGGGTAAACTGAAACACATCGCCCGGCTGAGCCTGGCTTAGTTGTTGAACAACACGTCCCCAGACATATGTGCCTGAAGGCTTAATAAAGCCCACGCTTTGGTAACCGTTGTTGACGAGTGTCCAGCATTCACCGTTGCCCTCAACCCGGCCAAGTCGCTGGGTTGCGAAGGAGATCAATTGCTGGGCCTGTTGTGCGGTAACGTCGGGCATTTTCGATAATCCTTAAGCTCGCACCCCTGAAGATCTCACGTTACGGCAAGTGCGAATCGATTGCTGTGCCCTGAGTCACAATTTTGTGATCTGCCGATAGCGGAGGAAACCAGATCAACGTTGCGGAATTGACCGATTGAGCTGGCTTTGGACTGCGCTTTTCCATTCGCTTGCGTAACCGGTCAAACGGCCATCGAATGTTTCTGCCTTGTCTGTAAAGTCCGATCCAAAAGCCTGCGCGGTGACCTTTTTGTCGAGCAGCAATGCAGCGCCGATGCTCGTTCCCGTGGAGGAGCCTGATGAGGTTTCCACCGAACGCTCCGTCGCTGCTGCCAGCATGTCCAGATAAAGGGAGTTGCGAGCAAATGGGCCCTCTACAAGGCTTGGGCCGAGAGCTCCTGTTATCTTCAGGCACTCTGCCGTCATCAGGGCAAGGTAAAAAGACACCGCGGCATAGCGCTCTCCGTCAGAAAGGTTTGTCTCATCGGTGTTCCAGCTATGGGTCTTTCCCTGAAAGGGCCCTGAACGCGGGTCGACAGCAGGAAACAGCAAGATTGGCTCGGTGAGAACGTGCTCAACGTCGCGGGCCGTGCAGGAAGCCTCGTGTCCGCTCATGACGAGATCAAATTCTCTTCCGCCCATGAATCGCGCCGAAGGGACGGGGTCACCATGCGCGTTCACATTCATCAAGGTGTCTCGACTTGGATCAAGCGTAACGTCAACACCGCCAATGGCGAGCGTGATGACCCAGGTGCCGGTGGAGACGACGGAAAATGGAGGGCGCCGCTCCTGTAGATACGGGTAGAGGGATGCGTTGGAATCGTGAATGCCGCAAGTGACCTTCAAGTCGGCCGGAATTCCGATTTCTTGGGCAACGTCCGGCAACAGGGGGCCCATAAGGTCCGCAGCCTTTTTGACCGGGGCCATCCGTGCACCCAGGTCCAGTTTGTCAATGAGGCTTGAGTAACTTGCCTGCTGTGGACACCAGAGGTCGGTATGGCAACCAAGAGACGTCACCTCATTGGCAAGTTTCCCTGTCAAACGGTAGGTCCAGTACTGAGGATAGGTCAGAACAGTGGCAATACGATCGTGAAGCGTCGGGTCGTTGCTCAGCTGCCAATGGATCTGGGCGCCAACATTCAGGCCCATGCTCAAGCGCGGCGATCCCGTTTCGGAAAATGCAGGCCTGATTTCATCATATTCAGTTTCAAGGTCGTCGGGTCCGGTAAACTCGTAGTCGATCACCGGAGATGCCAGCCTCCCCTCTTTGTCCAGGAGTACGGCACTTGCGCCATGCGCGGTGACCGAAAGGGCGTCAATGCCGTGGGCGAGATTGAGTTTCTTGAGCGCGTCACAAATAAAATGCCAATGGCCATCAATGTCATAGTGCGGATAGGGCGGCCCCGGGAGCACGTTGTTGGGCCGGGTCAAAACGCCAATTTCCGCCCGCTTTTCCAGATCGACAACAGCAACTTTTACATTGGTCTTGCCGATATCGATGACGCCGACATGCTGGATGGTGACCATTTGCCGTCAATCCATATGAAAGACGGACTTGAGGTCTGTCACGACAGGTTTGTTGTCGGGTTCGCTGGCCATGATGTCAGCCATGTGCGCCCACCATTTCTGCATCACGGGGTGGTCGGGCAGTGCCTCCATGGTGTGATTGTCTTCGCGCCACAAAACTCCGAAGAGGATGTTGGTGTCCGGGTCAAGATGAATGGAATAGTCCCGGATGCCTGCATCCTTCAACAGGGTGACCAACTCCGGCCAGATCTCGTCATGCCGCTTCTTGTATTCGTCTTCCATGCCGGGATTGAGCAACATCTTGAAAGCGACTTTTTCCATGTGATCAGGCTTTCCGTCTGGTGAGGATCTGGCGGACAATTCTCGGCAATGTGATGACCGCAATCAGCAGAAGGCCGATGAAAATCGACATCACGATGCCTGGTACATTCAAAAGGCCAAAGCCGAAGGTCACCATACCCATCACGAATGCAGCGATAACAACACCCGGGATGGATCCTGAGCCGCCCAAGATGCTGACGCCGCCAAGGACGACCATGGTGACCACTTCAAGCTCCCAGCCGAAGGCGATCGAAGGCCGCGTGGCACCAAGGCGCGAAGTCAGGCAGATGGCTGCAACGCCCGACATGAGACCGGTGAGCAAAAACAACGCAAACTTAACGCGGGTCACTCGAATGCCGGAGAAGAGCGCACCAACCGGATTGTTGCCGATTGCAAAAACGGCCCGACCGAAGTTGGTCCTGTGTAGGAGTATGGCAAAAAGGACGGCGGTAATTGCGAAGAGAACGAGTTCGAAGGTTATCACCCACCCGACGTAGCCCTGGCCGAAAAAGCCGAAATCAGAAGGATAGCCGGTGTAAGCCTTGTCTCCGAGGACGATATAGGAGATGCCACGAAAGAGGCTCATCGTGCCAATTGTGACCACGATGGACGGCAAACCGAGGCCTGTGACGAGAAAGCCGTTGAAGGCCCCGCACAGGAGGCCGACGCCAAGCCCTATGAGGATCAGAGCCGGGGTTTCCGCGCCGAGTTGCACGGCGAACCCCATGGCGGTTGACGCTAGCGCGATGATCGAGGCGACCGAGAGGTCGATCTCGCCCGATATGATCAGCAATGCCATGGCGAAGGCGATCATCGCCTTTTCGGTGAAATTGTAGGTCGCGTCGGAAAGATTCCAGGGATCGAGGAAATAAGGAGAAGCGAAGCTGTTCAGGATGAAAACAGCCACGGCGACGCAAAGTAGCAGCAGTTCCCAACTTGCCAGAAAGCGGTGTAACGGGGTTTTCAATCGATCCGGGATCTGCCGTCCGGTTGAGGCCTGGTGTGTCGCAAGGCTCATGTTGCATGTTCCGCTTTTTTCAGGATCACCCGGCCTTTGGTCCGGTTCGATGTCGCGTTGAAGGCAACGGCGATGATGATGGCGCTGCCTGAAATGGCGAGTTGCCAGAACGGAGAGATATTGACCACAGGCAAGGCGTTCTTGACGATGCCGAGGAAAAGCGCCCCCAGGAGCGCGCCACCAACCGACCCAATGCCGCCCGCAATCGAGATGCCGCCGATGACACAGGCAGCCACGACTTCAAGTTCGAACCCGCCTGCAATGTCGACATAGGCAACAGCGTATCGCGCGACCCAAAGGTAGCCGGTGAGGCCAGCCAGAGCGCCGGAAATGACGTAAGCTGCACATTGGGTCAGCCCGACATTGATGCCGGTATAAACAGCGGCGTGTGGATTGCCGCCGACCGCGAAGAAGGCCCGCCCGAGCGCCGTGCGCCCGATCAGGACGATGAAGCCGATCAACACCAGGATTGCGATCCATGACAGCACCGGCAGCCCGAAGACTACCTCCCGCGGAAACGCCTTGAAGGCGGCGCTCATTTCGTGCGCGTTGATCCACTCACCACCGGAGATGACAAAAATGATGCCGCGAAAGATGGTCATGGTGCCGAGCGTGACAACAATCGGCGGTATGTCGAGTTTCCATACAAGAAGACCGTTGATGAGGCCCATCACTGATCCCAGTCCGATGGCAATCACCATGATCAACGGTACGGGAAGATCCGGAAAGATCGTGTTGAGCATTGCGACAACCATGCCTGTTAGGGCCAGATTGGCGGCGACCGACAGGTCGATACATCGGGTCAGGATCACAACCATCTGACCGAGTGCGAGAATGATCAGTGGTGCCGTGTCGTTAAAAACATTTACAAGATTTGACGGAGCGACGAAGGCGGGGAACCGCGATGCAATGGCACCGATGAGGACAAGAATGGCGGCCGCCAGAACAGTCTCACGGGACTTGATCAGAGAGTGGATCATGAGTGCGTCTCCACAATTCCCGCCGCTGCCCGGACCAGGTGTTCCGGAGTCAGCTCCGCCCCTTCAAACTCGGCTGCAATTCGGCCCTCTCTCATAACGATCACGCGATCCGACATGCCAAGAATTTCAGGGATTTCGGAGGACACCATGATCACTGCGAGGCCTTCTGCCGCCAGTTCCGCCATGAACTCGTGAACGGCGGCCTTGGAACCGATATCAATGCCTTTCGTCGGTTCGTCGAGAATGATGACCCGTGGCTTCGTTGCCAGCCATTTGGCGATGACGACTTTCTGCTGGTTGCCGCCGGACAATTCACCAATGTCCTGGTCGAGCGCCGCGGCACGCAAGTCCAGGCGCCTGGTGTAGTCGCGGGCAAGTTTGAATTCCTCCGCCAGCCTCAGAAAACCGTTTCTGGATGTTTCCTTCAAGGACGGCAGGGAAATGTTCTGGAAAATCGGCAATCCCTTGACGGCGCCTTGCTTGCCCCGGTCCTCCGGGACATAGACGATGCCGTGGCCGATGGCTTCATTTGGATCTCGAATAACGGCGATCTGATCGTCGATGCGAATAGCGCCCTTCGAGGGACGCGTTACACCGAAGAGCGCCTGCATGAATTCACTTCGACCGGCACCGACCAGGCCATAGAAACCGAGAATTTCACCCGATCGCAATGCGAAGCCAATATCTTCAAATTCGGTCGGATGCGAATAGCCGGCAACCTTGAGCACTTCCTTGCCGAGCTGCGGAGAGCGCTTCGGGAAGACCTGATCGACCGAGCGCCCGACCATGAGTTTGACCAATTCACGTTCGGATACTTCATTGATGCGTCCGGCACCGACCATCTGTCCGTCCCTGAATACGGTGTAACGGTCTGCGATCCGAAAGATTTCATCGAACTTGTGACTGATGAAGAGGATGGCCTTTCCTTCCGTCTTCAACCGTTCAACGAGCTCGTAGGTCTCTTCAATTTCCTTGTGCGAGAGCGATGCCGTCGGTTCGTCCATGATGACGATGCTGGCATCAATAGAGAGCGCGCGAGCAATCGCCACCAGATGCTTGTTGGCAATCCCGAGGTCTCTCAGTGTGACATGGGGGTCGATCGACGCGCCAATTCTGTCCAGAAGATTTTGCGCTTGAATGAGCATTTTGCGCCGGTCGATCAAGCCGAAGCGGGTCTTGGGGGCGTGGCCGATGAAGATATTCTCCGCGACCGACAGGTCATCAAACAGAACAGTTTCCTGATGAATTGCGGTCACGCCGGCGCGTCCTGCATCTTGAGCAGTCGGAAACGCGACGCGTTTTTCGTCAATGACGATTTCACCTTCATCCGGCTGGTAGATGCCAGTTAATATCTTGACGATGGTGGATTTACCGGCACCGTTTTCGCCGACAAGTGCTGTGACTTCGCCAGGATAAAGCTCCAGGGAAACCTCAGACAGTGCCTTGACCCCGGGAAAGGACTTGGAGATGCCTGTCAGGGACAGAGCCGGTTTGGATCCCCTGGCGGACTGAGGATGCGCGTCTTCAATGCCGTGCGTGTTCGCAAGCATAACCATATCCCGGAGCCAGTTGTTCTAGTTGGTTCAGGAGACCCGGTGCAGGGCACCGGGTCCAAGACATCCTAAGATGGATCTAAGCAAAGGCTTAGAAGATATCTTTGAAGTCGTTGATGTTGGAGCTGTCGTAGACAAACGGGTCGGCCATTGCGCCTTCGTTGTTGTCGTTCAGCTCAAGTTTGCCCATGCGGCCCATTTCAATTTCAGCACCGGGTGCAGCTTCTGCCTTTCCGGTCGCGAGATTGTAGGCCAGCATCGTGGCTGAATAGCCCAGATCGATCGGGTTCCAGATGGCGAACGACTTGGATGCGCCCGACTCAATATGTCCGGCCATCTCAGATGGCAATCCAAGACCGGTAACGTTGATCTGTCCGGCTTTTTCAGCGTCCGATACTGCCTGGGCCGCGGCGACGATGCCGACAGAGGTCGGTGCGATGATCGCCTTGAGATCGGGATAGGTTTGCATCAGGCCCTGGGCTTCGCGGTAGGACTTGTCTGCCAGATCGTCACCATAGACGGTCGCAACCACATTGATGCCGGGGTAGTTGTCCTTGACCTTGTTCATCTCCTCGATCCAGATGTTCTGGTTCGTTGCGGTAGCTGATGCGGACAGGACCGCGACATCGCCACCATCTGGCAGATGATCAGCTGCCAGCTTGATGATCATGTTGCCGATCAACGGGTTTGACGACGGATTGAGGTGCAACTGACGGCCTTCCGGAGCAACGCCTGAATCCCACGAAATCACTGTTATGCCGCGGTCCATGGCCTTTTTGAGTGCTGGAACCAGCGCATCCTGATCGTTGGCGGAAATCGCGATAGCATCGACCTTCTGCGCGATCAGGGCGTTGATCACCTCAATCTGACCTTCCGCTGTCGTGTCTGTCGGGCCAGTGTAGATGATTTCCACGTCGCCCAATTCCTTGGCAGCTTCTTCCGCGCCTTTAGCGGCAGCCTCAAAGAAACCGATCCCGAGAGCCTTGACGACCAACGCAATGCGCTTGTCTTCAGCTTGTGCAGGAGCGGCGATACAAACGGCGGCAACTGCTGTTGCAGCCAATAGTGACTTGAAGAGTTTCATTGCTTCCTCCCTAAATGAACTGCCGGCCCGTTGAGGGTTCCGGCAGAATGCCGGCTACCCGCTTGAGGTCGCCTTGCTCTGTGTGGCGTTCACCGATGCCACGATCAGATTGATGTCGGCCTGCTCCAGCATCTTGGCCGCGTTGTCCGGAATGCCTTCGTCTGTGATCACGGTTGAGATCCGGTCAAGCGCACACAGGATCAGGCTGGAACGCGCACTGAATTTGGATGAATCCGCAAGCACGACCAGTTCGTCCGCCTGGCCGATCAATTTCTGTTCGGCCTGGATCAGAAGCGGATCAGCTTCCATGAGACCGAGAGGGCCGAGGCCCTGCGCACCCATGAACATCCGCTTTGCATAGAAATTTCGGGTCACGTCATTGTCGAAGGGGCTCAAGATGATGTTCTGCTCCCGGTAGATCGCTCCGCCGGACAGCATGATCGTGTTCTTGGAGTTCTTGAGAAGATGTTCGGCGATCGGGAAGGAGTTGGTGAATACCTGCATCCGTTTTGTCGCCAGCGGGTGGACCATTTGAAATGTCGTGGTGCCGCCGTTGATGATGATCGCATCGCCGTCTTCGCAGAGTTCGACAGCCTTTTGAGCAATCGCGCGCTTTTGCGCGATGTTGATCGTTTCGTTTACGCTGAAAGGACGTCCTGCCAGGCCGACAAATTGTGGTGGGTGAATTGATTCCGCGCCCCCACGCACACGGCGCAGTTTCTTTTGCACATGCAGCTGAGCAATGTCGCGACGTATGGTTGCTTCCGAGGAATCCGTCAACGCCACCAATTCCTGGACCGTAACAACCGGCCGATCCTGGACAGCGGACAAGATGATCCTGTGGCGCTCTTTCTCGTGCATATAGTCCTCCCGTTGATCAAACGTTTTCATCATTATCAGTCACTGTCAATCAAAAAAGATCAATAATAATCATTTTGCAATGCAGTATGATTGGATATGATTGTTTTTGATTGACATTCGTGTCTGATCAAGCGAGTGTCTAGCCAAACAAACGACCGCTGTCAGGCGTATTCTGGGAGGACACCATGTTGAATTCGGCCGCCGGGTCCCGGCTGGAAAACCTGTGGGACGATCAAAAGGCGTCGGGCATGAGTGAGCCTGAACTTCTTCTTTATCGTTCGAACCTTCTCGGATCCGACAAGCGCATCACAAACTACGGTGGTGGCAACACATCCGCGAAGGTTTTTCAAAAGGATCCGCTTATTGGCGACGAAGTTGAGGTCCTGTGGGTGAAAGGCTCAGGAGGCGACGTCGGCACCATCAAGATGGATGGTTTTGCGACGCTTTACATGGAAAAGCTGCGCGCATTGAAAGGTCTTTATCGGGGGCTTGAGTTTGAAGATGAGATGGTTGGCTACCTGCCACACTGTACCTTCAACCTGAACCCGCGTGCAGCGTCGATCGACACGCCTCTTCATGCCTATGTGCCCATGACGCATGTTGATCACATGCACCCCGACGCAATCATCGCTATTGCGGCGGCGGCTGACAGCAGGGAGCTCACACGAGAGATTTTTGGCAAGGACATTGGCTGGCTGCCCTGGAAACGGCCTGGATATGAGTTGGGTCTGTGGCTTGAAAAGTTTTGCGAGGCGAACCCGCAGGCACGGGGTGTCGTTCTTGAAAGCCATGGATTGTTTACCTGGGCGGATACCGCCAAGGAGTGCTACGAAACGACGTTGGAAATCATCAACAAGGCGATAGGCTGGTTCGAGGACAAAACTGCGGGCACAAACGCCTTTGGCGGTGCCAGGTTCAATGCTCTGCCGCCGGTTGAGCGGCGGGACATCGCCGCCAGTCTCATGCCGGCAATTCGAGGCATGATTTCCGGGAAGCAGCACATGGTCGGACATTTTGACGACAGTGACGCAGTTCTGGAATTCGTCAACTCCAATGACATGGAAGCCCTGGCGGCTCTGGGCACCAGTTGTCCCGATCATTTTCTGCGAACCAAAATCAGGCCGCTTGTTGTCGATTTCGACCCGGGCAATCCAGCCATTCAAGCCACGCTCTCCGGCCTGGGCGAGGCGGTGGAAACCTATCGGGACGATTACGCCGCCTATTATGCACGTTGTAAATACGACAACAGTCCAGCGCTTCGGGATCCGAACGCCGTCGTCTATCTGGTGCCGGGTGTCGGCATGATCACCTTTGCCAAGGACAAGGCAACCGCCCGAATTTCAGGCGAATTCTATACCAATGCCATTAACGTCATGCGGGGCGCTTCCAGCGTTTCGACCTATTGCGGACTGCGTGAGCAGGAAGCTTTCGACATTGAGTACTGGTTGCTCGAAGAGGCGAAGCTGCAGCGTATGCCAAAGTCGAAAAGCCTGGCGGGGCGGATCGCGTTGGTGACCGGAGGTGCTGGCGGAATAGGGTCAGCAACGGCTGAGCGGTTTTTGCGCGAAGGAGCCTGTGTTGTCCTGGCGGATATCGACAAGGAGGCCCTTGCGGCCGCCGCGGACAATCTGAGCGGGCGCTACTCCAAGGATGTTGTCCGGGCCGTCACAATGGATGTCACGAGTGAAGACGCGGTCGCGGAGAGTTTTTCTCGGGCTGCGCTGGAATTCGGTGGCGTTGATATCCTTGTGTCGAATGCAGGCATTGCCTCCTCTGCGCCGATAGAGGAGACGACGCTGGATCTCTGGAACCGCAACCTTTCCATCCTGTCGACCGGCTATTTTCTGGTGTCGCGCGCGGCATTTCAGGTTCTCAAGACACAAGGGCTAGGCGGTTCCATCGTTTTCATCGGATCCAAAAACGGATTGGCGGCTTCACCAGGTGCCAGCGCCTATTGCACAGCGAAGGCGTCGGAGCTGCATCTTGCCAGGTGTTTGGCGCTGGAAGGTGCTCCTGAAGGGATCCGCGTCAATGTGGTCAACCCGGATGCGGTGCTTCGGGGATCCAAGATCTGGTCCGGAAACTGGCTGAAGGAACGGGCGGAAGCCTATGGCAAAGACACATCCGAACTCGAAGAACACTACCGTCAGCGATCTCTTCTGAAGCGATCCGTTCTGCCGGAAGATATTGCTGAAGCGAGTTATTTCTTCGCTTCCGACGTGTCGTCAAAATCAACCGGCAACATCATCAATGTCGATGCCGGAAATGTGCAGTCTTTTACGCGCTAGCGTCCAACCCGGCGGTTGCCTGGAGCACTGGTTCGAGCAGGGTGACATCCCCACGGTTGGAAGACACATTCAGACATTGTTTCACCCCCTATCGAGTGCCGGACCGCCTGGTCACCAACGGCCGGGAAGGGTCAGGAAAGGATCTTCAAGATGATGATCGACAACTCTGTGATCGCCCAGGAAAACGAAGCGGCTTTGACCGTCTTGAGCCGCGACTATGCAACACTGGGTGAACAGCTGGATCGTCGCGGCATCGCGATAGACGACATAAAAGCCAAGGTCTCCGGCTACGGTGTTGCTATCCCCTCCTGGGGGGTTGGAACAGGAGGGACGCGATTTGCGCGTTTTCCCGGCAGAGGTGAGCCCCGGCACATATTCGACAAGCTTGAGGATTGCGCGGTTGTTCATCAATTGACCCGCGCGACGCCGTCGGTTTCTCTGCACATTCCCTGGGACAAGGCGGATCCGTCGGACCTCAAAGCAAGTGCGTTATCGCTTGGTCTTGGGTTCGATGCGATGAATTCCAACACCTTTCAGGACCAGCCTGGCCAGACGCATTCCTATAAATACGGTTCTCTGACGCATACCAATGCGGCAACGCGCCAGCAGGCGATTGACCATAATCTGGAGTGCATCGAGATCGGCACTGCCATCGGCTCCACGGCGCTTACAGTCTGGGTTGGAGACGGCTCCAATTTTCCGGGGCAGACGCATTTTGTCCGGCAGTTCGAGAGATATCTGGACTCAGCAAAGGCAATCTATGCGGAGTTGCCCGAGAACTGGCGGCTTTTCACGGAACACAAGATTTTTGAACCAGCTTTCTATTCGACAGTCGTGCAGGACTGGGGCACCAATTACCTCATTGCGCAGGAGCTTGGAGACCGGGCCTTTTGCCTCGTTGATCTCGGGCATCATGCGCCGAACGTCAACATCGAGATGATCGTAGCTCGGCTCATTCAATTCCAGAAACTGGGCGGTTTCCATTTCAACGACAGCAAATATGGTGACGACGATCTGGATACCGGATCGATCGATCCTTACCGGCTGTTTCTGGTCTTCAACGAGCTGGTCGACGCGGAGACGCGCAGTGCAGAAGGTTTCGCTCCTGCGCATATGCTTGATCAGTCGCACAACGTGACCGACCCGATCGAGAGCCTCATGGTGAGCGCCATGGAAGTTCAACGCGCCTATGCGCAGGCGCTGATTGTCGACAGATCGGTGCTGCATGACTTTCAGCAGGACAACGACGCCCTGATGGCCTCAGCGACACTGAAGCAAGCCTTCAGAACTGACGTTGAACCCATTCTTGCCATGGCCCGACTTGAAAATGGGGGTGTCATCGACCCGGTTTCGGCATACCGCGCCTCCGGGTATCGGAACAAGGTCGCTGAGATACGGCCGGCAGTGACCGGTGCAGGTGGTGGAATTGTCTGAAGCCGCCAGTTAGTTGCCGATTGGCTTTCGGCGCTGAGCGGCAAGTTCGCGGGTGTAGGCAGACAAGGCTTCTAGCTGAGCCGACGCTGCATCGCTGTCGCCGGCCTTCAGCGCACCAAGCATCGCCTCATGAATTTCGGCGATGCGCTCGCGGTCGCGCAGTCGATAGACCAGCATGTTCATCAGCGGCTGCATGGCTTCAAAAGCCGATGAAAGCTGGAATGCCAGCAATGGGCTGTCAGTGGCATCGGCTACGACCGAATGAAAGCTGACATCAGAAGCGCAGAAGTCTTCGTCGCTTGTGTTTGGATTCCGTTGGCGGGCAATCTCGGTTTCGAGTGCTTCAAGCTGTTCTTCGGTTCGGTTCAGGGCCGCCATCGGCAGTGCTGCCATTTCCAGTGCGAACCGGGATTCAATCGCATCTTCAAACGGAATATCGTTCATGCCGATCAGCAGACGCGTGGTCGTCACGAGATTGGCTTTGGCTTCGTCCCAAGTCATGCGGTTGACGAAAGCGCCACCGGAAGAGCCGCGTTCACTGCGGATCAGGTTTTGGGCGGCCAGCCTTTTCAGGGCTTCGCGCACCGTTGAGCGTGACACACCGAAACGTTCTGACAATTCAGCTTCGCTCGGAAGGCGCTCCTCTCCGGCGAGACGGCCTTCGAGAATGGCATTTCGGATGGCATTGGCGATCTGGACCGAGAGTCCTTCCTTCTGAATCGTATTGAATTCAATCGCCAATGAGCTCTCCCGCCATGCAGTTTCATTTCAGCCTGATCAACCTAATGGCCGTCGACTCGAGGGTCAATTGGAAAAAACAAATGTCAGACAATTAAAAGTTTGACTTTTCAATTCACGAGGAGCAGCGTAAGCGCAATCAAGTCTGGGAGGACAGGGTGAAGGCTATCGACCGACTTTTGCCCGGCCACAAGGCGATGTGGCTTACGTTTTTTGCGAGCATCTTGGTGGCCTGGAGTGTCCTGTTCGCCATGCAGGCTGCCGTTGATCCGGCCTTGAAGTGGCAAGGCTCGGCTGCGCAATTTCTGCTGTCGCTTTGTTCGCAATCTGCTGCTGATGCCGGGCTCGGTTCGGCCGTGGTGATGTGGTCTTTGATGGCGCTTGCGATGATGGCGCCAACCGCATTTCCGGCCCTTCGTACCTACTCAGATCTGACCCACACCGATGCTGCAGGTACTTGGTCGTTTGCAGCCCTTGGAGGCGGTTACCTGGCAATCTGGCTGGGATTTTCTGCTTTGGCGGCCGTGATCCAGGTGTGGTTGGCAAGCGCCGGCCTTCTCAATCCGCTCGGCCAGGTCACTTCGGTTTTCGTCAATGGCGGCCTCTTGATCCTGGCCGGCGTCTATCAGTTCAGCCCGCTCAAGGAGGCTTGTCTTAAAGCTTGCCAGAGCCCGTTGACGTTTTTCATGAGCCACTGGAAACCGGGCGTATCGGGAGCCCTTCAACTTGGCCTGCGGCTCGGAGCTGTCTGTCTTGGATGTTGCTGGGCCTTGATGCTGCTGGCCTTTGTGGCGGGCACAATGAACCTTGCGTTCATGGGTCTTGCGATGGTGCTGATGACGCTGGAGAAACTGCCGCAATTCGGCTCCCGGATCAGCGCACCGCTTGGTGTTTTTCTAATTGTGGCAGGACTGACCGTCGTCCTCCTGCCACTCGTAACAACGCAATCAGTCTAGGGAGATACTAATGTCCGGATGGGCCATTCGCGGTGAATTGATCTTGAACTGCAACTGTACGGTCTTCTGTCCCTGCGTGGTGTCGCTTGGAAAGCATCCGCCGACCGAGGGTTACTGCCAGACCTGGGGAGGAATTCGCATCGACGAAGGGCACTATCAGGGTGAGGACCTGTCCGGCCTGAATATCGGGCTTTTGATTGAGATACCCGGATTGATGGCGCGTGGAAACTGGAAAGCCGCCGTATTCATCGATGATCGTGCAAGTGACACAGCGTTTGACGGTCTTGTGAAAATCTTCTCAGGTCAGGCCCGGGGAACGACCGGGTTGTTCAAAGTGCTCGTGAGTGAGTTTCTTGGAGCAGAGCGCGCGCCAGTGTCTTACACCAATGAGGGCAAGACACGCCGTTTGGTGGTGGGCAAGGCCATCAAGGGAGAAGTCGTGCCGGTGCCGGGTGCCAATCCGGATGAAGACATCGTTATTTCCAACACCGAATACTGGATGGGCCGGGATATCACCGTTGCCACGGCAACGCAGGGCCGCGTGCGGGCGTTTGGCCGGGTTTGGGATTTCGATGGCCGCAGTGCAGAGATCTGCCAGATCGACTGGTCGGGTCCGGCTGCCGAACAGGCTGCATAAAGGAGATCGAGATGCAGGTCCCCGCGCTTTCAGTTTCTCGCCGTACCCGAAAGACCCCATTTTCCCGGCGCGTTCAGTCCGCCGGTGTCAAGGGTTATACGGTTTACAACCATATGCTTCTGCCGACAGTGTTTGAAAGCGTGGAAGCGGACTATCGTCATCTGAAATCCAAAGTTCAGCTTTGGGATGTTTCGTGCGAACGGCAGGTGGAGCTTTGGGGGCCTGACGCCGCACGGTTGGCGCAGATGCTGACGCCGCGCGACCTGTCCGGAATGAGCGAAGAGCGGTGCTACTATACACCGATGGTCGACGAAACCGGTGGCATGCTGAATGACCCGGTGACGACAAAACTTGCCGAAGACAAGTTCTGGGTGTCGGTGGCCGATAGCGATCTTCTGTTCTGGATCAAGGGCCTCGCCCATGCTTTCCGGCTGGAGGTCGATGTCGATGAACCCGATGTCGCTCCGCTCGCGATCCAGGGGCCGAAAGCCGAAGACCTGGTGGCGCGGGTCTTTGGAGAACGGATCCGCTCCATTCGTTTCTTTCACTATGATTATGTCGAGTTTGAGGGTCAGAGGCTGGTTCTGGCCCGGTCAGGCTATTCAAAACAGGGAGGCTTTGAACTCTATGTTGAAGGGTTCGATCTTGGCGAACCTGTCTGGGATGCCTTGATGGAAGCCGGGGAAGACATGGATGTCCGCGCCGGTTGCCCAAACCTGATTGAGCGGATCGAAGGTCAGTTGCTGTCTTATGGCAATGACATGACTCGAAACAACACACCCCATGAATGCGGGTTGGGGCGGTTCTGCCAGACGAAGGACGCCATCGGCTGCATCGGCAGGGATGCTTTGCTGCGCGTTGCCGTGGAAGGCCCTGTCAGGCAAATCCGCAGCGTTGCGATTGACGGTGATCCGGTGCCGCCATGCGACGAATTGTGGCCGATCATTGCAGGGGGGCGCCAGGTCGGTACGGTGAGCTCGGCAGCCTATTCCCCGGATTATCGGACCAATGTCGCGCTCGGCATGGTGCGCATGACGCATTGGGATGATGGAACCAAGGTGCAGGTCGACACCCCGCACGGCATGAGGGCCGCCACAGTCTGGGAAAAGCCGTTTATTCATCAGGAGCCCTGAGATGAAGGAGCATTACGACGCCTTCTCCAGGCAAGCAGCCAACTACGTGCCCTTGTCCCCGCTTTCCTTTCTTGAAAGGACAGCGGCGATCTTTCCTGCGCGAACCGCCATTATTTATAACGAACGCCGATACTCATGGTCCGAAGTCAAGGACCGTGTCAGCAGGGTCGCAGCGCAATTGGTCGCGATGGGTATCAAGCCTGGAGACACGGTCTCCGTCATGGCAGCGAACATCCCTGAAATGTTCGAGCTGCATTATGCAGTCCCTTTGACAGGAGCTGTGCTGAACACGATCAATACGAGGCTGGAACCCGAAACGGTTGCTTACATTCTGGATCACAGCGATGCGAAGCTGGTCTTCGTTGACACTGCCTTTTCCGATGTTGTCAAAAAGGCTTTTGATATCAATGAGGCCATCGTTCCTGCCGTCGATATCATTGATGCTCAGGGCCCTGGCGGGGCCTGCATTGGGTCTTCGACCTACGACCAACTGGTGAAGGAAGGCGATCCGGACTTCCCGTGGCAAGGGCCTGGCGACGAATGGGACGCTCTTGCCCTGAACTATACGTCGGGAACGTCAGGTCGGCCCAAAGGTGTCGTCTATCATCATCGTGGAGCCTATCTCATGTGCATGGGTACGCCCCAGGCATGGGAACTGCCGCGCCATCCGGTCTATCTCTATTCAGTCCCGATGTTTCACTGCAATGGCTGGTGTCATGCCTGGACCATGACACTGATGGCCGGGACGATTGTCTGTATTCGTCAGATCACCGGCGAGGCGGTCTTCAGGCTGATCGCCGAACACCAGATAACGCATCTTGGCGGGGCGCCGATCGTCCTCGCCATGCTTTTGAACACGCCCGAAAGCCAACGGAAGGCCATCAGCCACAAGGTCAAGGTCATGACCGCAGGCGCACCGCCTCCAGCAGCGGTTCTCGCCGGCGTAAAGCAGTTGGGCCTGGAGGTAATGCAGGTCTATGGCCTGACCGAAACCTATGGACATGTCGCGCAATGCTTGTGGCGCGAGGAATGGGACGATCTGTCCGCGGACGTACAGGCCGAGCGGCAATCGTGGCAAGGTGTCGGTTTTCCGATGACGGAAACGATTGATGTCATCGACCGTGACACCGGAGTTTCTGTTCCCTGGGACGGGGAAACGCAAGGCGAGATTGTCATCAGAAGCAACACCGTGATGAAAGGCTACTACAAGAACCCGGAGGCAACAGCCGATGGGTTTTCCGGCGGCCGGTTCAACTCCGGCGATGCTGCCATTCGCCACCAAAACGGCTATATCCAGATCCGGGACAGGTTGAAGGATGTGATAATCTCAGGCGGAGAGAACATTTCCTCTGTCGAGGTTGAGGGCGTGTTGCACAGGCATCCGGATGTGGTGCTGGCCGCCGTCGTCGCCTTGCCTGATGAAACCTGGGGCGAGGTTCCTTGCGCCTTTGTCGAATTGAAGGATGGCAGCGCTGAAACAGAGGAAAGTCTGATTGGCTTTTGCCGTGAGAACATGGCTGGCTTCAAGCGACCCAAGAAGATTGTCTTCACCGAGTTGCCCAAGACCGCAACCGGTAAGATCCAGAAATTTGTCCTGCGCCAACAGGCCAGGTCTATTGCCGAAACAGCAGTTTAACAGGACCAGATGAAATGACGTTCAAAGCCCTAATTGTCGACAAGGATGAAGACGGCAAGACAAATGCCTCCGTTCAGGAAATTGATCAGACACAATTGCCGGCAGGTGATGTGACTGTTGCGGTGGATTATTCAACCCTGAACTATAAGGACGGTTTGTGCGTCGGACCGGGTGGCGGGCTGGTAAGAAACTACCCGCATGTGCCGGGGATCGATTTCGCAGGCACTGTCGAGGAGTCCAACGACGATTGGTACAAGCCGGGCGACAAGGTTGTGCTGACCGGCTGGCGCGTTGGTGAAGCCTGGTGGGGCGGATATGCGCAAAAGGCCTGCGTGAAAGGCGAGTGGCTGGTTCCGTTGCCGGACGGTTTGAGCACTCGGAATGCCATGGCGATCGGAACAGCCGGTTTCACCGCAATGCTGGCGGTGATGGCGCTGGAAGAGCATGGCCTGAAGCCTGAGAATGGCCCTGTTCTGGTGACAGGAGCCGCAGGTGGTGTCGGATCCGTCGCGACAGCCATTTTGGCCAATCTTGGTTACGAAGTGGCTGCTGTTACAGGGCGCGAAAGCACCTGGGATTATCTGAAATCGCTCGGTGCCAGCCGCATTGTGCCGCGAGACGATGTCGCCGAGACCGTCAAACGTCCTCTGGAATCGGAAACCTGGGCTGGCTGTATCGACGCGGTTGGCGGATCGATGCTTGCAAGGGTCCTGGGTCAGATGAAATACGGCGCGTCCGTCGCAGCGGTTGGTCTGGCTGGTGGTGCGGCATTGCCGGCAACCGTCGTCCCCTTCCTGTTGCGCGGTGTCAATCTTCTTGGGATCGACAGCGTGATGAAGCCATATGACGCGCGTCTGAAGGCTTGGGAGAGATTGGCCAAAGACCTGCCGATGGACAAGCTTGAGGCAATGATTCAGCCCGCGACACTGGAGGACCTGCCCAAACTGGGAGCCGATATCCTCAAGGGACAGGTGAAGGGTCGTGTCGTGGTCGATGTGAACGCCTGATGCGGTGTCTGGGCGGTCAGAGTGCAGGCCGCCCGTAATGCTCTTTCAGAAAATCGATCATAACTCTGACCTTCTGCGGAAGATAAGACCTGCTTGGGTAAACAAGCCAGGCAGCTGTTTCAAAAGATGCCGCCGCGCAAGCGTAATCCGGAAAAAGGTCAACCAGCGTTCCTTTTTGCAGGTCCCGCCTGATCAGCATGATCGGCATGAGTGCGATGCCCATGCCGAGACGGGCCGCCGACCTGATCGACAAGGCGTTCGATATGACGGTCGCGCCACCAATCGGGACGGCGAATGCTTCTGTGCTGTCATGCTCCCGAAACTGCCAATAGGTTCGAAAGCCTGGGATGGCGAAACGGATACACTCCCGCTCCGACAGATCGTCCGGGTGACGGACGGGCCCTGTTCTTTCAATATACTCCGGCGAAGCAACAGCGCGGTATCGCGTCGTCATCAGTTTGCTGACAATCCAGTCTCCTTTCGGCATGGAGCCGAACCGAACTGCAAGGTCAATTCCGTCTGCCCTCAAATCGAGGTTTGAGTCCGACGCCAGAAGCTCAACGTCAATTTCCGGATATCTTTCCTTGAATTCGGGCAGAACCGGGAGCAAGCATTCCTGAGCGAAGGAAATGCTGACCGTCATGCGCAAGGTTCCCCTCGGAGAAATTGCCGTCGTTCGGGCTTCGTCGCCCGCAGCTTCAAGTTCTTCCAAAAGCGGCGCAATGCGGTTCAGATAAAGTTCCCCTTCGCTTGTTGGAGCAAGACTGCGGGTGCTTCGCTGGAATAACCGAAATCCGACATCCTGTTCCAGCTGCGCGATGACGCGCGACACGCTCGAAGCGTCGAGATCCAGAAGTCTGGCAACGGCAGCGAAGCTGCCAAGGTCCCGCACGAGGAGTGCCGTCTTGAGTGTTGAGAGTTCCATTCGTGCAGCTTACGCACGACTTCGATGCATTTCGACGTATTTTTCGAACTAGCGCATGAAACTAAATCCGACTGACCATTCACCAAGGAGGTCAGTTCATGACCCAGTTGCTTCGCATCAATTCAAGCTCCCGTCTGCAGGGGTCGCATTCTGCAGCCGTGGCAGACGCCTTTGAAGCTGAGTTCAGAACACAGCATCCAGGGTGCCGGGTCATTACCCGAAATGTCTCAGACGGTTCTATCCCGTTCATCGCTCAAGAAACCATTGAAGGGTTCTACGCCCCTCAGGATGGTCTTTCTGTTGAACTGCAAGCTGCAACGGCCCTGTCGGATAGTCTGATCGCAGAAATTCAGGCATCAGATACGCTATTGCTCGCAGTCCCGATCTACAATTTCTCCATTCCTGCTGCACTCAAGGCCTGGGTCGATCAGATTTCCCGCATCGGTCACACATTTTCCATGGGAGAAGGTGGTTTCAAGGGACTGGTCAAAACGCGTCGTGCGGTTGTTGTCTGCACCTATGGCGCTGAGGGATACCTGGCGGGTGAGCCCTTTTCCGCTGCAAATTTCGTACAGCCATATCTTAATTTCCTGTTGAACTTCCTGGGCATAGAAAGTGTCGAATTCGTTCATGTACAAGGCACGGCAATAGCGGCGGCCGATGCATTTGCCGACAGGCTCGAGGCCGCCAAAGATGAAGCGAAGCGAGCTGTATAGGCCATGAAAAAAGACTTCGGGCCAGGGCTTCCATCGCCCAGTTTTTGAAGATCAGATCGGCCGATACCCGTTGCGCCAAGTTGGGGCGACGGGTGCAGGCATTTCGGGGTGCCGGGAAACGCCCGTTTCCGGTTGCATTTCCGCAGATCCTCCCATATAAGCGCCCGGTCCAGAGTCGTCCGGCTCGTCGTGGACTGGTCTTCTGTATTCTCTTGCAGGCCTCCATCGACAACCAAGGGCATGCCGTGTCGGCTCTGAATGCACCAAGAAAGAAGCGCCCGTTTGAGCGGACGCACCAAGGAAAGGATGCAAAATGCCCAAGCTGAAGACGAAGTCCGGCGCTAAAAAGCGCTTTAAAGTGACTGCGACCGGCAAGGTGAAAACCGCGCAGGCCGGCAAGCGCCATGGCATGATCAAGCGCACGAACAAGTTCATCCGCAACGCTCGTGGCACCACCACGTTGAGCGATCAGGATGCACGGATCGTGAAGCAGTTCCTGCCTTACGCATAACGCCAGCCCCGAAGGAGATCACCTAAATGTCACGCGTCAAACGGGGCGTAACCGCCCACGCTCGTCACAAGAAAGTTCTGAAGGCCGCTAAAGGTTATTACGGCCGCCGCAAGAGCACCATCCGCGTTGCCAAGCAGGCTGTCGAGAAGGCAGGCCAATACGCTTATCGCGACCGCAAGGCCAAGAAGCGTAACTTCCGCTCGCTCTGGATCCAGCGCATCAACGCAGCAACCCGTCAGCATGGCCTGACCTATGGCCGGTTTATCGACGGTCTGAACAAGGCTGGTGTTGAAGTCGACCGCAAGATTCTGTCCGATCTCGCGATCAATCAGCCGGATGCCTTCAAGGTTCTGGTTGACAAGGCACAGGGTGCTCTGACTGCTTAATTCGGGCAGCTTGGAACAAGAATTCTGGAAAGCGCGGCTTTAGCGGGCCGCGCTTTTTCTTTTGTCTGCGTGACCGTGTTGCGCATGCCCTGTTAGGCTCAGAGCTCTCCGGCAACGAAGCGATAAAGGTCGAATGTCTCACACTATTGTCTTTGACAGCGAGTTTCTGACAGCCCCCGGTGCGAAGGACCGCATGTGGTGCGGGCCATTGGACCCCGATCCGTGTGTCGCCCAAATCGGTGCTGTGAAGCTGTCGCTTGAGCCGGGCTTTCGTGTGCTTGAAACGGAGCGAATATTTATCAAGACCGCGGATCGATATGGAAAGCCGACCGTTGTCGATCCATTCTTCACTGAATTGACCGGTATTACCCAGGCTCGGATCGACGCCGAAGGAATAAGACCTGAAGACGCACATTTGAGGCTTGCCCGAATTGCCGGCGATGCGACGCTGTGGTCCTGGGGTAAGGACGAAATGTTTCTGATGGCAGTCAGCTGCTACGTGGCGGGCATGGTTCCGCCAATTCCGGCGCACAGGTTCGGGAACGCGGCAAGCCTTTTGAACAAGGCCGGTATGTCTTTGGAGGATATTGGCAGGACGACCAGCGGTGAACTTGCGACCTACTTCGGGTTGCCGACCCCACCCGGCCGTCATCATGATGCACTCGATGACGCAATGTCGATCACGGTTTGCCTGCAGCATCTTCTGAAGACCGGACGCTTGGACGCTTCCGACTTTGATTTGCCGAGTCCCAAAACCGGAGCCTTGGTCCAAGTCTGACCAAAACAGGACAGAATCACAAATTGGGACGGGATTTGCCGGTTTTGCGAAGGCAAGTTCTTTTTCTTCTTGCGCGCAATATCCTCGTTTTCCCCCTTACCTGGCCCATTCGCGCACACTTTCGTTAACTTTTGTGACCCTGTTTTGGCGGTTTTCCGCGGACAAAAGGTTAACGCCTTCCTATATTGGCATGGTGATTGCGAGGTTTCAGACAGGAAGGCACTGATTGTGCCGATTTGAAACAATGAGGCGTTAATACGTGCGAGTGAACCCGGTAACATCGGCAGGACGTGCCAATGTGAGGCGCAAACGTCCCTCAATGGGAGAGACGGAAAGCGAGCGCCAGGGCAATAGCTTTGCGTCATACCTGCCAGAGCCGCCCAAGCCGGATCTTGAGCGTGATCATGATGCCTTCACCGGACGGTATTACCCGAATTCGGTCTTTCTGGCTCATCTGATTGCAACACGCGACTATGACATCCAGACCCGTCAGGTCCGCCCAGCAGACACTCTGTCAGGTGCTAACAGCTATCGGGCGATGGCAGCTCTGCCGCGACAGCGTGGAGCAGGCCACCTTCTCAAGACCGAGCGCTGATCTCTCGATTTTTTGAATTCCAGATGTACCACTGGATAGCCTCGGCCCGGAGCATCGCTCCGGGCTCTTTTTTAGCGCTGATTTCTTTGAGGGTCAGGCAGATTTGGACCGCTTGCTTTTGTTGTTGCGGTGGAGCTGGCAACCCTTTTGTGACGCGCGTCACATTTTTCTCTTGCGAGTCACGATAGGTTTGAACGCAGATCCGGAATCCCCGGACCTCCGAAAGACTGGCCACGGACTGGCCCACCACGGAGCAAAAGATGCAAGTAAGACCTGTTTCAGCGATTCACGCCCTGCGAATTCGCCAAAAACCATCAGCAGACTTCGTTCCCAATTCAGACCTCTTTGGAGTATCTGAAGGAACATTCGCTGGTGTCGACATGATGCCAGCTCACCTGGCCGCAGAAGAGCTGCAGCGTGACCTTCACGCCGGTTCACATGCAGAATACGCAACCCAGCTTCTGGCGAGCCGTAACATGTCCGCAGAGACCGAAATGGAGCGTCAGCAGCATTTGGCGCAATACGCCACTGCCTCCGAAGACAGCGAAGAAACTTCCTTCACGATCTCACTGTCTGCCTGATTTGGTTCTGGTGATGGTTTATCAAGTCTCGATCCTCAGAAAGCCGGCCAAACCGGTTTTCTGGTGCTCGATGACGTGACAATGGAACGCCCAATCACCGGGATTGTCAGCGACAAGGGCTACTTCCATCGTTTCATCCTTCAATAGCAAAGCCGTATCGGTCACGAGTGGCGGCAGGGTGCGTTTGTTTGACCGCAGCAGTTTGAAGGAAACGCCATGAAGATGGATCGGATGGGCGTTCGGAGATTCGTTTCTGAGACGCAGCACGTATGACTTGCCCAGCTTCATCGTCGCCAATGGGTCGAAAGGTCCAGGCGTATCCCCCGGCCAGGCCACCCGGTTGATCGACCAGAATGTATATCCGAGTGAGCCACAGATGCTGGCTTGCGGAGCATCTCCTTCCGGTGACCAGCCGAACACGAAATCGATCACTTCGGCATTGGCGAGATCCGGCTCAGGCACCGGATTGGGAGGAAGCGGCTCTAATTCCTTCAAATCTCGTCGGACGCTTTGGCCAGCTGCGCTGAACGTTGCCAGAAGCCGGTCACCATTGGCACGACGTAGAAACAATTTTACCGTTTCGCCGTCCTGGTCCGGTACCTTCAACGCAATATCCGCACGCTGACCGGGCGACAGGACCAGGTCTTTCGCCGGTAGGGGCTTGGGTAATGGGTGAGAATCGATAGCGATGACCCGGGCCTCGCCGCCCTCAAGTTCGTAAGTTCCAACGCGAGTCAGGTCGGTAACGGCCAGTCTGAGGCGGACAAGGCTTCCCGCCTGCAGTTCGTAAACAGGCTCCTTCTGCCAATTGACGGTCGACACCGTTCCGAGCGTGCCACCGCGTGCAGCATTTCTCGGCTTTGAGAAGGCAATGAACTGACCGTCGCCGCCGAGGCGAAAGTCCCGAATGTTCAATGGCAGGTCTTGGTCGAAACCAATATCTTCCGGTTCTTCGACCACCATGATCCCGGTCAGGCCACGAGCAATCTGTTCAAGCGTATTGCAATGAGGGTGATACCAGAACGTCCCTGCATCTGGCGGCGTGAATTCGTATCGGAAGGACTGACCCGTTTCGATCGGATACTGGGTCAGATAAGGCACGCCATCCATCCGGTTGGGAATTCTAAGTCCGTGCCAATGCACGACGGTCGGCTCATCCAGATCGTTGATGACATCGATTGCCACCTTCTGTCCCTGCCTCATGCGCAGTACCGGCGGCGGCGCATCAGGGAGGAAGCTCATCATGTCGCGCGTAAGCGTCCCGGGCAAAATGGAGTGATCGTGGTTGGAAAGTCTCAGGATATGCTCCGCGGAATCGGTAGCCGCAAAGCCTTTTGCCGCAAGGCCTCCTGCCGCAAACGCTGAAACTGCTCCTGCGCTGCCCAGCAACAATTCTCGCCTTGATACTGAAGGCATGACTGTCCTTATGATTTGAAGGCGCATCCTGGCGCAATCAACACGCAGGCGCACACTTTCGCAAGGACAAAGTGAGAGTGCCCGGTAGTGCCGAGCAATTCGTCAATAACCTGCTGCGTGGCCGTCCTTGCGCGGGTCAGACCCGGCTGTCAACAACCCCCGTGCCTTGTCGATCATGATGGCCTGACTGCCGCCAATGGCTCCCTTGGCTGGCGTCACCTGATGGCCAAGTGCTTTGAGGCCGTCCAGTGTCGATGGCGGGATCAGTTTCTCTGCCTGGAGTTCGTGTGTATCCAGATCCATGAACATGCGTGGGAAATCGATCGCAGCCTGTACGTCCATTCCATAGTCGATGATGTTGGTCAGCAGGTGGGCATGTCCGCAGGCCTGGTATTGGCCACCCATTACACCGAAGGACAGCCATGGATTGCCATCCTTGAGCACCATAGCCGGAATGATCGTGTGGAGCGGCCGCTTGCCGCCGTCAATGGAGTTTGCGTGACCTGCCTGTGCCTTGAACGCTCGGCCACGGCAATGCAGAAGCACACCGCTGTCCTGTGCAACGATCCCCGAGCCGAAATCCGAAAACAGCGAGTTTATAAAGGAAACGGCCAGCCCATCCTTGTCTACAACGGTCAGATAAACCGTATCGGTCTGCGGGCTCAGTGAAGATTGGGGCAGGGAAGCCATGCGTTTGTTGACCGACACTTCTGCGGCAAGCCGGTCGAGATAATCCGACGCAATCAACCCGGAATGGCAAACGTCCATATAGCCAGGATCCGTTACGAACCTGTCGCGGACTGCATAGGCAAGCCGTGTTGCTTCCATCTGCAGGTGGAACCTCTCCGGGCCCATTGGATCCAGGTTTTCAAGGTCGAACTTTTCCAGAATCCCGAGCATCACCAAGGCAATGATGCCTTGTCCATTGGGCGGCAATTCCGCAACCGTATGCCCCTTGTAGTCTCTCATGACGGGAGAGACCGCGGTCGTATGGCACGCGGCGAGGTCGTCCTCCGTCATCAAGCCGCCGCGGCTTTGCAGAGCTTCGACGATATCGCTGGCAATCGGACCGGAATAAAACGCATCCGCACCATCGGCGGCGATAGCCTCGAGTGTTGCGGCAAGATGCGGGTATTTGAGGATCGTGCCTATGGCAGGTGCGTTGCCATCAATGAGGTACCGTGCCGTCGATACCGGATCAGAGGCCAGTTTCTCGACATTGTTGGCCCAGTCGTTTGCCACGCGGGGCGCAACAGGAAACCCTTCACGGGCATATTGAATGGCACGCTTGAAAAGTTTGCCGAATTCCGTTGATCCGTGCGCCTTGTGCAGGGTTTCCCAAGCGCGCACAGCACCCGGCACAGTGACCGCATGGGCGGACGTGTCGGTGATGTCTTCAACGCCTAGTTCGGCGAGTTTTTCAGGTGTTGCCGCACGCGGTGCTGCGCCCGAACCATTAAAGCCGGTCAGCCGGCCATCCGGTTCGGTAACGATTGCAAAGCAGTCACCGCCGATGCCTGTCATATGCGGTTCGACGACACATTGCACGGCAACGGCGGCGATGGCCGCGTCCACTGCGTTGCCTCCGTCCTGCAGAACCTCCAGCGCGGTGCTTGTTGCCAGAGGATGCGATGTTGCCGCAGCTGCTTCGCGCGCAAAAACCGGTGACCGGCCTGGCGCCTGAAAATCACGCTTCACTGAAAATCTCCTGCCCGAAACGCCTATTTATTCCGAATTGCCGCAAGTGTTTCCCGACTTTCCCACCTATTCGGCACCCGTTCGATTTGCTAGCAAATCCCGATCGCGGGCAGCACCTTAAGGAGAAGCGGTTAATTGCGCAAACCTGCATGAGCGGGTTTCTTCGATGCGGCGGAACAAGCCGGACAAGGTGCCAACCGGCCAACAGACCAGACAGGCGGTAAACAATGACTCTTGGAATGACACTTTCAACGGCAGAGGCAATCACTTCCGCCGCATTGGAAAAAGCAGTCGAACTCAAACTGAAGCCTCTTACCGTTGCGATTCTGGACGCGGGCGGTCATGCGGTTCTGGTCAAACGGCAGGACGGCTCATCCATTATGCGCCCTCAGATTGCAACCGGAAAAGCCATTGGAGCATTGGCTGTCGGAACCGGTACACGCTGGCTGAATGCAAACGCGGAGTCGCGGCCTCATTTCGTCAACGCGCTGAACGGCGTCTCCGGCGGTGCGATCGTGCCTGTTCCAGGTGGTGTTCTGATCAAAGGCGAGAGTGGAGAGACCCTTGGCGCTGTCGGAATAACCGGAGATACCTCTGACAATGACGAAGCGTGCGCAGTTGCCGGCATTGTTGCTGCCGGTCTTGTCGCCGATTGCGGCTGATCCGGTTCAACGGGTTGAGAGGCCTTTTCGGAATATGGCCAGTTTTCCGCTGGCCGTTGCCACCTGATCGATCTGTTCCCAGCGTCTGTTTTTCAGAATGGTCGTTGCCGAACCTGTCGTAGCAAGGATGTGATCAAATCCGAGTTGCGCCGCCTCGATTTCCGCAGCAGCAACCAGCGCGCTTCCGATGCCATTTCGGCGCAGGGCTTCCGGCACAAGCAAAGCCGTCAACCAAGCGCCGGGATAGACGTCGGAGCCTGGAGATGTTGACCTGAGCGATACGGTTCCAATTGGCAGTAAGGCTCGATCTACCGCCACCAGGCATTGCGGCAAGATGCCTGGCGTCTTTAGGCAGGCCTTCAGGTCTTTTCTTGCGTCACCTGAACCGCCTGGCCCATACCAGTGCGGCCAACTGTCCTGATACAAGTCTGCGATCTGCCCAAGCTGCCGGGAAAGGTCAGACAGGGGCAGAATTCCGGCGAGTGCGCGCGCCGTCAAAGATCAGGGCTTGTCGGAGAGCTTGTTGATCTTCTTCTGCATTTCCTCGAGCTGACGCTTCATATCGTCAAGATCAGCCGTTTCGGCTTTCTCGGTCTTGGTGCTGCCTGTGGCTGTCGGTGCTTCCGATGCGGCTCCGGCCTCACCTGTCGGGAACGGCATGAACATCTTCATCGCCCGTTCAAACATTTCAGTATTGCGTTTGACCTGGTCCTCGATCGCGTCGAAGGCTGTGGCTCCGAAAGCTTCGCTCATTTGAGATCGCAGCTTTTCCTGTTCCTTCGTCAAGGATGTCATCGAATATTCGAGAAAGCTCGGCACGAGACCCTGCATGCTGTCGCCGTAAAAGCGGATCAGTTGTCTGAGGAAAGTCACGGGAAGCAGGTTCTGGCCCTTGCCTTCCTGCTCGAAGATAATCTGGGTCAGAACAGACCGGGTGATATCCTCGCCGCTCTTTGCGTCATAGACGACAAAGTCTTCTTCCCCCTTCACCATCACCGCCAGATCCTCAAGGGTGACATAGGTGCTGGTGCCCGTGTTGTAGAGCCGCCGGTTGGCGTATTTCTTGATGATTGTTGGCTCGCTGGTTTTGGCCATCCGTCACTTCCGCCTATCTGCCTTACGGCTGGAACGGGATTTGCTCCCGTCTCGTTTCGCATTTGATGGCGCCGTCTTCGCAGACGCGTCATCTCCTCCAACTAAGAGACTAAGCCAATCGTAGCGGATCGTGCCACTCTTTTTATGTGCGCCGACGAAAGGATAATGCCGCAAATGCGAAATCAGGCCGCGCATACGGAGAGTCACGGTTGACACGCATGCCGGTGCGGTTTCTAGTCGCCTCATCGATAAGGAACAAAGGTGCCCTAACGGTACCAGCATTCTATGGCCGTCCGGCCTCAAGTCCTGGAGAGTATGATGAGCGCTTCCACCGATGTTGTCATTGTCAGCGCGACCCGCACCCCTGTCGGGTCGTTCAACGGTTCTTTTGCCAATGTGCCGGCACATGATCTTGGTACCATTGTTATGAAAGCAGCGATGGAACAGGCCGGTGTCGACGGCGCTGATATCGACGAGGTGGTTTTCGGTCAGGTGTTGACTGCGGCGCAAGGCCAGAACCCTGCACGGCAGGCAGCCATCAACGCAGGTATCGCCGACAGTTCGACCGCCTGGACCCTTAATCAGGTTTGCGGTTCCGGCCTGCGGACGGTCGCCATTGCGGCACAGCAGATCCAGACAGGCGATGCATCCATCATGATGGCCGGTGGACAGGAAAACATGTCTTTGTCTCCGCATGCGGCACATATGCGCAACGGCTACAAGATGGGCGACTACAAGATGATCGACACAATGATCAAAGACGGCTTGTGGGACGCGTTCAATGGCTACCATATGGGTCAGACCGCCGAGAATGTCGCTGAAAAGTGGCAGATCAACCGCGAGCAGCAGGATGAATTCGCGGTCGCTTCCCAGAACAAGGCGGAAGCAGCTCAGAAGGCCGGAAAGTTCAAGGATGAGATCACACCGGTCACCGTAAAGGAGCGCAGGTCGGAGCGTGTCGTTGAGGATGATGAATATATTCGTCATGGCGCGACCCTTGAAAGCGTTGCAAAACTTCGTCCGGCCTTCAACAAGGAAGGATCTGTGACAGCCGCGAATGCTTCCGGCATCAACGACGGCGCGGCTGCGCTTTTGGTGATGAGCGCCGCGGAAGCCAAAAAGCGTGGGCTGACACCTCTGGTGCGGATTGCATCCTGGGCAACGGCCGGCGTCGATCCGGCGATCATGGGATCAGGTCCGATCCCGTCCTCACGGAAGGCTCTGGACAAGGCAGGCTGGAGCGCGGCTGATCTCGATCTGGTCGAGGCAAACGAAGCCTTCGCGGCTCAGGCATGTGCCGTCAACAAGGACATGGGCTGGAACCCGGACATCGTCAATGTCAACGGCGGCGCAATTGCGATCGGACACCCGATCGGCGCGTCAGGTGCTCGCATCCTGTGTACATTGATCCACGAAATGAACCGTCGTGACGCCAAAAAGGGCCTTGCAACGCTGTGTATCGGCGGCGGTATGGGCGTTGCCATGTGTCTGGAGCGCTAAGCGTTCAAATGATTTGGATCATGGCCGGCATCGTCCGGCCATGGCTTTTAAGAAACTGAGAGTTCAAAAACCTCGAGGCCCTAAGGGTCCGAAACCGGAATTCAGGAGGAAGGGGAATGAGCAAGGTCGCATTGGTCACTGGTGGAACGCGTGGCATCGGCGAATCCATTTCGCGTGGTCTTAAGGACGCAGGCTATACGGTGGCGGCCACTTATGCCGGCAATACCGAAAAGGCCGAAGCCTTCAAGGCAGAAACCGGTATCCACGTCTTTAAATGGGACGTCTCCGATCCTGACGCCTGCGCTGCGGGCATTGCAAAGGTTGAAGAGGAGCTGGGGCCGGTCGAGGTTCTGGTCAACAATGCGGGCATCACCCGCGACGGCATGTTCCACAAGATGGACTTCGATCAGTGGCGGGCAGTGCTCTCCACTAATCTGGACTCCATGTTCACGATGACCAAGCCTGTCATCAACGGCATGCGCGGACGCGGGTCGGGGCGCATCATCAACATCTCGTCCATCAACGGCCAAAAAGGCCAGATGGGCCAGACCAACTATTCCGCAGCAAAAGCAGGGGTGATCGGTTTCACCAAGGCGCTAGCCCAGGAAAACGCCTTTAAAGGCATCACAGTCAACTGCGTTTGCCCGGGTTACATCAACACCGATATGGTCGCTGCAATGCCGGAAAAGGTTCTTGAAAGCATCGTCTCCGGCATCCCTGTCGGCCGTCTTGGCCATCCTGAGGAAATCGCACAGACCGTCGTTTATCTGGCGTCGGACTCTGCGGCATTCATGACAGGTGCCGTCATGACCATCAATGGCGGCCAGTATATCGCCAACGGCTGATCAACTTGCCAACCGAGATCCGAAGAAGGCGCCATTTGGCGCCTTTTTTGTTGCTCTAGGCACACCCGACGGATTGCGTGGCGAGGATCATCTTGACGCGATGGTCAATGTCCTTGCGCATGGCGTCCGCTGTCCAGCCTGCACGGCCCCGAAACATGTATCCCTGACGAATGTCGTACAGGAAGCGGGCGCGCTCCAGAGAAGGGAAATCCGGCGGCAGCACACCCTTTTCCTTTTCCAGGTCAAAACGAGCGGCCAGCCGCTTGTCCGTGTCGTCGATGGCCTTTTCAACCCGTTCTGAAACTCCCTCGACTTCACCAATGCTGGCTGACACGCTCGATGCCAGAAAACAGCCCTTTGCGCCGCTTTCATGCGCAGTGGCGTAGATGATCACCTGCTCCAGGAACCCCTTGACGGCGCGCTCGATATCCGGTTCGGCCTCAAAAGCCACAACCGGTGCACAGCCATCGACATCGCCGTAAAGGTCGATGGTCTTCAGAAAAAGTTCCCGTTTGTCGCCAAAGGCCGCGTACATGCTGGGTCCGCTGATCCCCATCGCACCTGTCAGGTCTTTCAGCGAAGCGCCGTCATAGCCCTTCGCCCAGAACACATTCATCGCCGCCATTAGCGCCTCGCGACTGTCAAAGGTGCGCGGACGACCCATTTTTTTTGTATCGGTCAATATATAATCCTTGACTTGCGCTCATTTCGTATATTTATGTATCGATCATTATATATCTCAAGGAGCACTCGATGGCAAATCCAAAGCCTCTTGTAGGGGACGTATTCCCAAAAATCACCGTACCCAAACTGGGTGGTGGAGAGCTGACTCTCGGTAGACCCGGCGCCGGCCATGACTGGCAGCTGGTCGTGGTCTACCGTGGTAAACACTGTCCTATCTGTACCCGCTATTTGTCTGAGCTCAACGCCATTCTTCCCGATTTGAGCAAGATCGGCGTCGATGTCGTTGCCGTTTCAGCGGACCCTGAAAGCCGTGCGCAGGCCCAGATCGCCGAAGCCGGTGCAGATTTTCCCGTCGGCATTGAATTGACCGTCGACCAGATGCGCCAACTCGGGCTTTACGTTTCTGATCCTCGATCTGCGGAAGAAACAGATCGGCCTTTTGCTGAGCCTGGGCTCTTTGTGATCAATGACGCCGGCAAACTGCAGGTCACGGATATCTCCAATGCACCGTTCGCCCGGCCGGCTCTTTCATCCGTGTTGATGGGGCTGAATTTCATCAAAAATCCGGAAAACAACTATCCGATCCGAGGAACACATCATGTCCAGAACTGACGACCAGGCAACAGCAGTGAAAGCGGTAATTGAGCGGCTGATTGAAAATGTTTCATCGAACACGGCTTCAATCCTCGATGACACCTATCATGACGACATGACCGTCATCATGCTGAGCCCAGAGGATGAGGCCATTGTTCTGGACAAGCAGCAAATGACCGAAACCGTCACCAAAACCCTTGAACAGAATAACGGCGCCATCGGAACCTGGGCCCGGTTTCATCATGTCTCCGTCAATGGTGATACGGCACATGTTTTGCTTTCCAGACGCAACGAGCTGACCGGGCCCAATCAGCAGATCACGCTCGGTATTGATTTGGTCAATCAGGACAATCGCTGGCAAATTACACGCGAAGTGATTGTTACAAGGCCGGTTTCCTAGACCAACAGGTTCATAGATTGCCTGGGTCGCTTACGGGTCGGGCACCTGCTTCTCAATAAAATCAGGACTAATCAGATGAGTTTCAAATTGAAGACCGTAGGCCTTTCGATCGCCCTAATGCTCTCCGCCGCGCCATTGGTCGTGTCGGCAGATCAGGAAGGCGCAATCGCAGCCCTGGAAGGCCTCAATGATCGTTTCAACGCAGCTGCCTCCAACCATGACGCGGCGGGTATCCTGTCGCTCTATGCGGACGACACGATCTGGATTGCACCCGGAAAGCCTGCCGTCAAGGGATTGGAAGAACCCAAGAAGCTGTTCGAATTCGTTACCTCGAACAAGGGAGACGTCAGTCATTCGATCGATACGCTTTTCGTATCTGACGATGGAACGCTTGCGGTAATGATCGGGTCAGTCGTTGCCAAGATCGAAAGCGCTGGTATGGACGCAACAGGCACCTATCTCTATGTCCTGCAACCTGGCGACGAAGGCTGGGAAGTGGCCGCTGACATGTGGCATCAGCATGAGGAATAGCATTAAAACTCGGGTCCAAGGCACGCGGACTGGGAGCAAATGAACGCCCTAAAGGACGAAAAAGGCGCCTTTACGCGCCTTTTTCTTTGCCGCGGTTATTGATGCGGCGTCACTTTGCGTCCGGTGAAAAAATTCAATAATCTGTTGCCGGATGATCTTGCTGGCCGATCCATGTTGCGAATTTCGGAAACGTCCATGTCGAATGCGGCAATCATGTCCACCTGGCCATCCAGCAACGTGATTTCCTGGCGCGTGGTTCGCAAGGACAAGCGGCCAACCATCTGTACGGGTTGATAGATTTCTTCGGCATTCAACCCTTCCTCAACCTGATAACGGATCATCTGATTGGGGTCGGGTGCAGGCATGTGGCTGCACATGCCTGCTTCCGGAACAAGATAGCCGCCGGTAACCGTTTTGGTTCCAGGTGCGAAAACAGGAATGGCGTAGCCCGAAATAACGATTTCCTGGCCATCAAGGTCGGGATTGCCGGCTAGAGCCGCCTTCGCACGCTTTTTGCCGATCTCATGACGTTGCGACAATAACCAGTCCGTGCGAACGCCGGATGCGGCAAGCTTGGCTTCCTCGCGCTGAAGTCTCTCTCTCGTCTGCGCAGCGGAATTTGCAGAAAGGGTCGTTTGTTCAAGCTCGCGGCGCAGCCGCAGCACAGTCCCGAGAGATCGAAGTTCCGCAATGCTCAAGGTGGCGAAGGGATCTTCAAAGATGGTGGAGCCGGGGTCGGGCAGATCTGTCCAATTGACGGCAACCTTTGCCGCTGCCGCCGGAAAGGAAACTAGAAAGAGGCACAAGATTAAAAACAGACGCATATGCGGCTACCTGTGCGGTTGATCTTAAAATCGCTTCCTAGGCGATAGCAGATTGGCGCCTTCCAAGCACCTCAAATTGCTGCGAAGACCACATATGTTGCCCACAGACTGGGTGTTGACCAGACAAAGAGGAGCGGAGTGTGTCTCACGTCTTAAGTCGCAAGTTTTGACGTTGTGACCGGACTGGATGCTTGCTGCTCCGTGTCGGGTTCCGCGATCTTGCACTGGCCAAGAAGTTGTGCTGCGTGCTGTTTCAGGCGCGTCAAGCTTGACCCTCCTGCCTTGCATCACATATGTCCGGGCGGGCAGTGCGACTTAATAGGAACCGATTAGACAATGGAATTTGAACACGCTCCGAACGATCCGACGCGGAAGGAATTGTCGCCGCTCTTGAAGCTGGCACTGGAACTCGGCCCGCTCGGCGTGTTTTTTCTGTTCAACGCTCGCGGTGAACAGCTCGCAGCTTCATTTCCTGTACTTCAGGCGATTGGCGAGCCGATTTTTCTGGCGACGGCCGCTTTCATGGTTGCCATCACGATTTCGCTGACGGTGTCGCTCTGGCTGACCAGACGGCTGCCGATCATGCCACTGGTTTCGGGTGTCGTCGTGCTTGTGTTTGGAGCACTGACCCTTTGGCTGCATGACGAGCTTTTCATCAAGCTCAAGCCGACCATCGTCAATAGCCTGTTCGGTTCCGTGCTGCTTTTGGGGTTGGTATTCGGAAAAGCGTTGCTTGGATATGTCTTCGACAGTGCTTTCAGACTTACCGATGAAGGCTGGCGCAAGCTGACTTTGCGCTGGGGCGTTTTCTTCTTTGTGCTGGCGGCGATCAATGAGATCGTTTGGCGTAATTTTTCAACCGATTTCTGGGTCAATTTCAAGGTGTTCGGCATCATGCCGATCACATTGCTTTTCACGCTCTCACAGCTACCGCTGATTCAAAAACATGCCATTCTGGAAGACGACGAAGACGATTGACGGCTTTGTCGGTGTCAGTCCGGCCGGAGCTGACAGCTGTTGTGTGATTTGAATCCAGGTGCGCCGCTTGGCGCACTTCCTCAGTGCATGCCGTCGTGACCGAACGAGACATCCCGGCGCGCGCCTGTGATGGAGATTGAGAACCCTGCGATTACGTCAATCAGGGAGATTGCCATCAAGATGAAGAACAGGGATGTGGCCGCCTGTTGCAGCACGAGAAATTCGACTAGGTAAGCGACAAATACGAGCACTGAAAACATGTGGTCAAGCAAGGCTGTGGTGCCTATGCGCGTGGCTTTCAGAATTTCAATGAACAGAAAGAAGAGGCCGATTGTAATCAGGAGGTCGCTGGCGAGCAGCTGGAAGGTTGCGCCCGAAACCATGGCAATCGTGATAATGGGTTGCGACCAGAAGCCGGGATCTGCGGCTCCGACGGTGAAGGCAAAACCGTTGTAAATCAGCAAACTGAACAAAGTGAAAGGAATGGCAGAAAACAGACGCATTGATGCGGCTCCCGGTAAGTCTGGCCCTGTCCGGGCGGAATGGACCCGACCTGACACCAACATCCCGGCGATTTCAAGCCAAAAGAAAAAGGCCGGCCTGTCGAAACAGGGCCAGCCTCAATCCTGGTTTGCCGAGCGGCGATCCGCCCTTAGAAAAACGCTGTTATGCGTCTTCTTTCGGGGTCATGATCTGACGGCCCCGGTACATGCCGGTCTTCAGGTCAACGTGATGCGGACGGCGCAATTCGCCCGAATCCTTGTCCTCGACGTAAGTCGGCTGCTTGAGGGCGTCCGTGGAACGGCGAAAACCGCGCTTCATGCGCGAGGTTTTTCTCTTTGGAACGGCCATTTTATTTGTTTCTCCGTGGTCCATAACCGCGCGGCCCGGACCGGGTAAGCCCGGGGCGTGGCAGCACGCAGTGCATTGGAATGCGCGGCGTTATACAGGCAACTCCGGCATTTTGCCACCCCATAGACAAAAATTTCTTGGTTCGGCCGGAACTTACCTGTCGCAGGCTTCGGCCAGGCAAATTCAATTGTCCAGAACGCAGCCGAATATAGGACCAGCGCCTTTGACCCTGGCAAGGTTGGTCGACGCCAGACGGCGGTGCCCGGAAGAGGGACTCACCGGGTTGCGCGCAAGCGGATTTGGCAGAGCCGTTGCCAGTCTTGCCGCTTCCACCCGTGTCAGATCCTTTGCAGGTTTGCCGAACCAGGCCTGCGCTGCCGCCTCTGCGCCGAAGATGCCTTCACCCCACTCGGCGATATTGAGATAGATCTCCAGGACCCGCCTTTTGGTGAGGATCGCATCCAGCATCAGCGCCAAAGGCAGCTCAAGTGCTTTGCGTACATAGGACCTGTCTCCCCAGAGGAACAGGTTCTTCGCTGTCTGCATTGTAATTGTGCTGGCGCCGCGCGGCCGTTCGCCTTCGCTCAGAGCTTCGACCTGGTCCTGTAGCGCGTCCCATTCAACGCCATCGTTTACGCAGAAGCCACTGTCTTCGGATGTGATGACCGATTTCACAAGGTTTGGCGATATCCGTTCCAGGGGCACCCATTGCCGATCCACCCAGAGAAGCTGCGCATAGCGACCGATCATGAGTGTGCTCACAGGCGGCACGACAGAATAGATGATTGTCAGGAGCGGGGGCAGAACAATGGCGAGGAGAACGAGGCGGACCAACCATTTGCGCAGGAGCGCCCAGAAGGAGCGCTTCTTGGTCGATGTTTTCCGCGCGCCCGATCCACCTCCGGTCGCTCTTGTTCTAGCCATTCAAAGCCCGTTCGTTGTCCACGATATAGTCCCGAATAATCGGAACAGCGTCCCGCTCTTTCGACAGGAGAAGTTGAAAAACCATGTTTGACCCGTGAAGGAAACCGAGTTCAACAGCACAAAGGTAAAATTCCCACATACGGCAGAACGCTTCGTCGTAAAGGGCGGCGGCCGGGATACGCTGTGCTTCGAAGCGACGACGCCAATCGCGGATGGTGTAGTAGTAGTGCAGACGCAGTATTTCCGCATCGCAGACCCATAGCCCCAGCCTTTCCGTGGAAGCGAAAACCTCCGACAGCGCGGGGACGTAACCACCTGGGAAAATGTATTTGCGAATGAAGGGGCCCGTCGTACCTGGAGGCGTCATGCGGCCAATGGAGTGGATCACGGCATAGCCCCGATCTGTCAGACAGGACCTGATCTTGCCGAAATAGTCGTCAAGATGGCCTATGCCGACATGCTCCATCATGCCAACTGAAATGACCCGGTCGAACTGTCCTTCGAACTCGCGGTAGTCTTTGAGAACAAAGGTGACCCTGTCTTCCAGTCCGGCGGCGCGAACGCGTTCTTCTGCAATCTTGACCTGTTCCGGCGAAACGTTCAGCGATGTCACACGGGCACCTGCTTCGGCCATGCGGATGGCAAGTGACCCCCATCCGCCACCGATCTCAAGCACTTCCATGTCCGGTTCAAGATCGAGTTTGGCAACAAGGTGGGTCAGCTTTGCAGCTTGTGCGTTTTCAAGGCTTTCATCCGGACTTGTGTAATAGGCACAGCTGTAGTTCAGCCCTTCATCCAGAAAGAGCCGGTAGAGCTCGGTGGAAAGGTCATAGTGATGCCGGGCCTGTGTTTTTGCCCGTTCAACGCTGTTTTGCTGATGGCGTCGTCGGAAGGCTTTCCATCCCTTGCGCAACAGGCCTTGAACCGGGTGCGCGCCAAGCGGCGCTCTGTTGATCGAAAACAGAAACATGAAGTCGTAGCAGGTAGAGCCTTCTTCCATCGTGAGCGACCTGTCCATATAGGCCTCTCCGGCTGCCAGTTCTGGGTTCAGGAAAAGGGATCTGTGGAGCTTCTTGTCATGCAGGCGAATGGTGACTGTTGGTCCGTCTTCGCCCGATCCAAACTCGTGCAATGCGCCGCCGGCATCATAAACACGCATGCGCCCGCGCTTGATAAAGGACCGCAACAGACCCGACAGCAATCTCATAAAACAGTCTCCCAACCCAGAACCAAGACAGACCGGCGATTAATACAGCTGCCAGTTTTTCAAATTCGCGCCTTGACGATACAGAGAATTGGTATCAGGGAAACCCGAACTTTGAAAAAGTTGTTCTGGAGCTGAATGTGACCTTTGACTTGAAGCAGCATCTGACAGCACAGGCTGGACGCATAGAGACTGTTCTGGAGCGCATTTTGGGCAGCGCTGCCCTGGATGCCGAGACCACGCGGCCACCACGCCTGCTGGCCGCAATGCGTCATGGTGCCCTGAACGGTGGCAAGCGTTTGCGTCCCATTCTTGTCCTGGAAGCGGCCAACCTGTTCGGTCGCTCGGATCAGGGCGTTCTGGAGGCGGCCTGCGCATTGGAGCTTGTTCATTGCTATTCGCTCGTCCACGATGATCTTCCAGCCATGGATGATGATGACCTGCGCCGTGGGCAGCCAACGGTGCACAAGGCATTTGACGAAGCCGCTGCTATTCTTGCAGGCGATGCGCTGCTGACCCTGGCGTTTGACGTTATTGCAGGAGAAGCTGTTCACGCAGATCCTTCCGTACGCCTGAGACTTTCACGTGGCCTTGCAAGGGCTTCAGGTGTCGGCGGCATGGCGGGCGGTCAGATGATCGATCTTGAATCTGAACATCTGGATCGAAGTGAGGCCGACATCCGGCAGCTGCAATCCATGAAAACCGGAGCCTTGCTACGCTACGCTTGTTGGGCGGGTGCGGTACTTGCCGATGCAGACGAAAGTGATCTGCACTGCCTTACCCGTTTTGGAGAAGTCACAGGTCTCGCCTTTCAGCTGGCAGACGATCTCCTGGATGTCGAAGCGAGTGCGGAAACCATGGGAAAGGCGACAGGCAAGGATGCCGAAGCCGGAAAGGCCACACTTGTCGGCCTTTGGGGTATCGACAAGACCAGGGACGAACTGGCCCGGCTCTCTAAAGACGCCGAAACACTGCTTGAACCTTACGGCGAGCGAGCTCGTGTGCTGACCGCGCTAGCGGACTACATCGTCAAACGTTCGAACTGATGCGGATCTTTCAATCGTCCTGACGCGTGTCCGCTGCATGACGGCCAAAGTCCGGTTCGTCGGTTTCCTGTCCGGCTTCGATGATGGAGCGCCGGATGCCGCGTGTGCGTGTAAACAGGTCAAAGAGCATGTCCCCGTCACCCCAGCGGATGGCGCGCTGCATGGCAGAAAGATCTTCTGAGAAACGCGACAGCATCTCCAGAATCGCTTCCTTGTTGTTCAGGCACACGTCGCGCCACATGGTCGGGTCCGAGGCGGCCAGACGCGTAAAATCGCGAAAACCGGACGCGGAATACTTGATTACCTGAGACTTTGTGACCGTTTCCAGGTCATCGGCAGTGCCGACAATATTGTAAGCGATCAGATGCGGCAGATGTGAAACGATCGCCAACACCAGATCGTGGTGTTTTGGATCCATGAGGTCGACGTTTGAGCCACACTCTTGCCAGAAAGCCGACAGCTTTTCCAAAGCGGCCTGATCCGTACCCTTGGGCGGCGTCAGGATGCACCAACGTTGATCGAAGAGGGTCGGGAAACCTGCGTCGGGACCGGATTGTTCAGTGCCCGCAATCGGATGGCCCGGGATGAAATGCACACCCTTGGGAACGTGTGGGCTCACCTGATCCACAACAGACTGCTTGGTGGAGCCGACATCGGTCAAAATAGCACCGGCCTTGAGCACGGGCGAAATCCACTTGGCAACTGCTTCGTTGGCACCAACGGGAACACACAAGATCACGAGATCAGCGCCGTCAACGGCTTGCGCGGCATCGACCGAATAAAAGTCGCCGAGCTCCAACTCTTCCGCCCGCTGCAATGTGGCAGGGGAGCGAGTGGAAATCGCGATTTCCTTGACCAGGCCACGTTGCCGTGCGGTCTGTGCGATCGACGACCCGATCAGGCCAATGCCGATCAGGGCCATGCGCTCAAAAAGGGGGGCGCCAGTCATCGGGAGTTGTCTGCTTTCTGTCTGTCAACGGTTTGTCAGGAAATCCCTGAGATGGGCCACAACTGTGCGGTTGGCTTCTTCTGAACCGATTGTCATGCGGATCGCGTTGGGAAGGCCGTAATTCCCGACCATGCGCAGGACACAGCCACGCTCCAGCAAATAGGCGTCTGCGTCCTTGGCGCGCTGGCCGTCCTGATCGGGAAAATGAACCAGTACGAAATTGCCGACGCTGGGTGTTACCTTGAGTCCGATTTTTTCCAGCTCATTGGTGACCCAAGGAAGCCATTTCTCGTTGTGGTCAACAGACTTGGCGACAAAATCCCGATCTCTGACGGCAGCAATGCCCGCCGCTATCGCAACGC
Source organism: Labrenzia sp. THAF82 (assembly GCF_009363435.1). Classification (GTDB taxonomy): domain Bacteria; phylum Pseudomonadota; class Alphaproteobacteria; order Rhizobiales; family Stappiaceae; genus Roseibium; species Roseibium porphyridii. The sequence continues at coordinate 536,716 of NZ_CP045354.1, forward strand.
CGGACATGTTGAAGGGGCCGCGGATCCGGTTCAGGGCATCAATGATATGAGCCGGGCCGAAGCCCCATCCGACACGCAGGTTTGCAAGGCCGTAGATCTTGGAAAAGGTCCGGGTCATGAAAACATTTTCAGAGGTTGCGGCCAGTTCAATGCCGCTCTCGTAGTCATTGCGCCGAACATATTCGCCGTAGGCCGCATCCAGCACCAAAAGCACGTGAGCAGGCAGGCTCTCATGCAGCCGTTTGACTTCCTCATAGGGCAGATATGTTCCTGTCGGATTGTTGGGATTGGCTATGAAGACCATTTTGGTCTTGTCGGTCACCCGTTCCAGGATCGCATCGACATCCGTTGAAAGGTCGGTCTCCGGCGCAACGACCGGTGTGGCGCCAGCGGCGCGGATGGCAATATCGTAAACCAGAAATCCGTGCTCGGAATAAATCGCCTCGTCACCGGGAGCAAGATATGCATTTGCCAGCATGCTCAACACTTCGTCCGAGCCGGCACCACAAATGATCCTGTCAGGATTGAGCCCGTAGATGTCGCCAATGGCTTCCCGCAGTTCGGTTGCCGCGCCATCCGGATAAAGCTCCAGATTCCGGATCACATGATCAACCGCCGGGCTGACCGTTGCGCTGGTGCCAAGTGGCGTTTCATTGGAAGAAAGCTTGTGAACGGTCTTGCCGTGGCTGCCTTTGGATTTGCCCGGGACGTAGGCTGCAATATCCAGCACGCCGGCTTTCGGCTGCGGACGGTTTCCGGCTTCGTTCACTTTGCTCATCTCGTTCATTCCTGAGGCTCCCTGTCCCCGGCTTCAGTGTTTATTCCGGTCCAAATGCTTCGTCTGCGTCGCCGTCACCGTCAATTGGTGCAGCGTATCCGCCGACATGTCTCAATATGTCAGGTGCCGCCCCGGCTGCAGCGCAGGATTCCAGGACGTCTTCCTCCGACAATTCACCCGAAATGGCAATCAGGGCATCGACCCCGCTTGCGGATCGGAAGAAGCTGAGGACCTCAATGCCCTGGTCCATCAGTTTACCGGGCAGGAGATCGGACCAGCGAGCGTCATAAACCGCCACATCCGTGTTGTCGACCAGGCCGTCAGCCCGGGACAGTACAAGCGCAGGTAAATCGGCGGGCCTATCTTCCAGAACCACGAAAGGAAGCCTGGATCGAACCTGTGCACCGGTTTCGCTCAGGCCGCGCCACCAGGGCAGTTCGGCCCGATCGTTCAAGGCTATGAGACCAAGATCGCTTCGGGATGCGGCAACAGCGCCGACCACATCCGCAGCATCGCCTCCAGGGACCAGCTCAGCGGAGAAGCCGAAATAGAAACGCGCCAGATCCAGCATCTCGATCAACTCTGCGCCGCCGTCCAGATGAATGGCGGTGCCTACTTTCAGATCGGTGCAGGCACAGATGATGTCCCGCCAGAAGTGCTCAACTGTTGCCAGCGGCAATTCACCTTTGTGGCGCTCCACCAGTTGACGCATCAGATCCGCGTCCCGCTCCGGCGAAAACACCGTTCTGCTTTCTCCAGAGACAGGAGGGGCCGAGTTGACTTCGGCTTCTGCCTGAGCGCGCTCCATCAGCGCATCGTGGATGCGGGCATCGATATCATCGATACGCTTGCGCAAATCCGCCAGCGACAATCCGCTATCCGGTAGTTGAGACATTGAAGGCTCCGCCTTATTCAAGGGTCAGCGGCGCATAGTCATAGGCATGTGATCGGTCAAACGCAAAAGAAAACATTGACTCTCAAAGCTTCACGCGGCTAGGTCGCCAGTCTGACTGATGTCAGGCCGCCTATGGCGGCGGCAATCAGGGAGCGGGTTCAGCGGGCCCCAAATCGCTGCAATCAGGTCCTAATTCAATTCGGACCGATATCAACACGCCGAACCGAGCCATGTCCGCCGATACACCCAGTCCAGAAACATCAGAAGACGTCAAGGCAAACGAGGCCATCGCCCCTTCAAGCAAGCTCGCGCATTTTCCTGCAGATGAGCCGTTGGAGCTGGATTCGGGTGTCAAACTTGGGCCATGGCAAATTGCCTATGAGACCTATGGCGAGCTGAACGCCGACAAATCCAACGCGATTGTGATCTGTCACGCGCTGACGGGTGATCAATATGTGGCGTCTACCAATCCTGTGACCGGTAAGCCTGGCTGGTGGGAGCTGATGGTCGGTCCCGGCAGGCCGGTCGACACAGATCATTACTTCGTTATTTGCGCCAATGTTCTTGGCGGCTGCCTTGGAACCACCGGCCCTGCAACCATGAACCCTCAAACCGGTGTGCCTTATGGGTTGGATCTCCCCGTGATCACCATTCGCGACATGGTTCGTGCGCAGGCACGGCTGGTTGACTATTTGGGCATCGACACGCTTTTTGCAGTCATGGGTGGTTCCATGGGTGGAATGCAGGTTCTGCAGTGGGCTGTCAGTTATCCTGAACGGGTGTTTGCGGCGGTCCCGATCGCGGCTGCTGCGCGCCACACTTCGCAGAACATCGCGTTTCACGAGGTTGGCAGGCAGGCAATCATGGCTGATCCCAACTGGCGGCAGGGCACCTACATCCAGGAAGGGGTTCGTCCAACGAAAGGTCTTGCGGTCGCGCGCATGGCGGCTCATGTCACCTATATGTCGGATGAATCACTGCATCAAAAGTTCGGCAGGAACCTTCAGGACAGAGACAATCTGACGTTCGGTTTTGACGCGGATTTCCAGATCGAGAGTTACCTGCGCCACCAGGGCATGACATTTGTCGATCGGTTTGATGCCAATTCCTATCTCTATGTCACGCGTGCCATGGATTATTTTGACCTGGCAGACCAGTTCGACGGGGCATTGCCGCAGGCATTTGCGGGGACGAACACGCGTTTTTGCGTGATGTCATTCACGTCCGACTGGTTGTTTCCAACTTCAGAAAGCCGGCAAGTCGTGAAGGCCTTGAATGCGGCTGCGGCAAACGTGTCCTTTGTCGAAATTGAGAGCGATCGCGGTCACGATTCTTTCCTGTTGGATGTGCCGGAGATGTTCGAAACCATTCGGGGTTTCCTGACCGGTGCCGCTCGGGCGCGTGGTGTGCCCGCACCTGGTGGGGAGGCCTAAACTGTGAACCTTGCCCCCAGACAAACCCGGCCCGGCGAAGTGCGCGGCGATCACAAGGTGGTTGCCTCGCTGGTGCCTGAAGGCGCGCGTGTTCTGGACATCGGTTCGGAAGACGGAGCTCTGCTCGATCTGCTTGCCCGCGAGCGCCGGATCGACGGTCGTGGCATCGAACTGTCGCAGGCAGGCGTGAACCGGTGCGTTGCACGAGGCCTTTCCGTCATACAAGGTGATGCGGACAAGGATCTGTCCGATTATCCGGACCGGGCTTTTGATGTCGTTATTCTCAGCCAAACGCTGCAGGCGACGCGTGAACCGAAAGAGGTGATGAGCGAACTGCTGCGGATCGGCAAGCGGGTGATTGTGTCGATCCCGAATTTTGCCCATTGGCGCAACCGCATGCAGCTTCTCTTCCGCGGCCGTATGCCGGTGACGAAATATCTGCCCTATGAGTGGTACGACACGCCGAACATTCACTTCTGTTCTCTGCGCGACTTTGTCGAGTTGTGCCATGAGCTTGACGCCGAAGTCGTCAAGGCCGTTGCCTTGAGCGCTCACGGCAACGAAATTCCGGTGAATGCACCTTGGTGGGTCTGGAACATTGTGGCCGAACAGGCGGTATTTCTGCTGAAACGGTAAAGAATATTGCTTCAGCTCAAAGGTTCATAACGCGAACGAGCGTATCTCGGATGTGTGGCCCGAACCGGTTTCAGTCCCGTCGCGACACCTTCGGGTATGAAAACGGGACGCAGAACGCGCAGGCGGCTGCGTTTGCCGTCGGCGGGCAGACTTTGAAACACCAGTTTTTCCGCTTCCATAACAAGGACACCACCGAATGCGGGCAGGACGCGGCGTCCGATCCCTTCCCAGGTTCGTGCCGCTCGCAGGATTGCTCGTGCCTTTGTGGGCGGCATGAACAAGGCTTCCGTGTCGTCCAGAACGTTGAACTGGCAGCTTTTCATCAGGTCCTTTAGCTGGCGGCCGGAATAAGGCCTGCCATATCCGAACGGGGAAAGCTCCGACTGAGCCCACAGGCCGCGCCGATTGGGCACCACAATGATCAGCCGGCCGCCGGGGGCGAGTACCCGCCAAGCTTCTTTAAGGACAGCCGCCGGATCCGAGCAATGGTCCAGAGCATGGACAAGCATGATCCTGTCAAAGGAAAGATCGGGAAAGGGCAAGATTGCGTCTTCTACCAGCGTACAAGATCCCGCGCGTTCGCGTGGCCAGGGTACGGCCCCCTGTGGGGCAGGCATTGCGGCGATCGCACGCTCGGCGGAGTCCAGGTACGGACGCATGAAAGGACCCGCATAGCCAATGCCCAGCAGACTTTGCCCAGACAGGTCCGGCCACATCTTGCGGATCGGCGCACCGATCAGGCTTCGAAGCAACCTGCCGAGCGGTAGATCGTAAAAGGCGCGCAAATGAACGACGTCTAGATACATGCAGCCTGGCTCTGTGAACGCGGGGTTCGTCCTCTTGACGCCGCGATTGAACATGGAACCGCAGTCCAGCGCAAGATCTCTTGCCTTGCTCTTGTTCCGGCACTTTGCCACTCTGCGTTTTAACAGACCTGCCCATCAACGGAGCTCCTCTATGGCATTGAGTGACACGACTGAAATCCGCCAGTTTTCCTGCCTTGACGACAATTTCGGCGTTCTCATTCATGATTCTGAGAGCGGGACGACCGTCGCGTTCGATGTGCCGGATTCGGGAGCCTATGAAGAGGTGCTTGAGACCACGGGCTGGAAACTGACGCATATTCTGATCACCCACCATCACTGGGACCACGTCCAGGGCCTTGGTGAATTGAAAGAGAAAACCGGGGCGACCGTGATCGGTCCGGAACGATCGCGCCAGAAGATTGCCGAACTGGACCGGACTGTTGAAGACGGAGATGGCGTTCTGTGCGGTCCTTATGAGGTCAGAGCCATATCGACACCCGGGCACACACTGGACCAGATATCCTGGCATATCGCTTCAATCGGAGTTGCCCACACGGGGGACACGCTGTTCTCGCTTGGTTGCGGCCGCGTCTTTGAGGGCGACAAGGAAATGATGTGGTCTTCGCTTGCCAAGCTCATGCAGAAATTACCCGATGATACCGTGATTTATTGCGGCCACGAATATACCGAAGCAAACGCCCGCTTTGCCCTTACCATCGAACCGGGCAATGCCGATCTGAAAGCGCGTGCCGAAGAAGTTGCCGGGCTTCGCGCCAGAAGCGAACCGACATTGCCGACAACAATGCGGCTTGAAAAGGCAACCAATCCGTTTTTGCGGGCCGGAGAGGTTTCAGTTGCAGCCGCGCTTGGAATGGACGGTAAGCCGGCTGTCGAGGTCTTTACCGAGATCCGGACACGCAAGGACAACGCCTGATCAGTCTTGAGAGGGCGCTATCAGCTTGGCAACAATTCCTGATTGTTTTCTCTGGAAGCTTTTCTGTCGTTCGGACTTAAAACAAATGGGATCTGTCCCCATATGCACGAGATCGTGATCTGTGAAGGGGCAGTTCCATGACACCTGCGAGTAGCAAAAACCATTTGAGCCGAACCGCTGAACAACGCGCCAAGGATGTGGTTCATCGGATCGTCAATCAGGCGGAGGCCATTCCCATGCACCAAGGCGGCGGGCACCGGCTGGACATGCAAGTTCTGTACGAAGAAGTCGTTGCGGCGCTTCGAGAAACCATAGACGATATCGCCTTCTGTTCGGATACCGGCCAGTCCTGAAACGTTGGCAGTGTCATCCAACCCGGCATTCAATTTGCGGAATTCAGATGAGCATTTCTCCGAACCTGACGGCTGACGATGTTGTCAATCTTTTGAAAATGCAGCCGCATCCAGAAGGCGGGTTTTATGTCGAAACCTTTCGGGATGATGTCACTGATGCGGCAGGACGGGCTGCGTCGACACTCATCTATTTCCTGTTGCCGGACGGCATTTTGTCGCGCTGGCACAAGGTCGATGCGGTGGAAACCTGGCACTGGTATGCGGGCGCACCACTTGAGCTGTCCATCAGTCCGGATGGAGCACGCAAAGTGGTCCTGACGCTCGGCAACGATCTCGCCGCTGGTCAACGGCCGCAAGGAATCGTACCCCGTGACGGGTGGCAGCAGGCACAGTCACTTGGCAGCTGGACGTTGGTTGGCTGTACTGTTGCACCCGGCTTTCAGTTCGAAGGCTTTGAAATGGCTCCGGAAGGGTGGCAGCCTGGAAGCTGATTGGATCAAAGCTTCTTGCTATTCAAGATCGCTTCCTCACCAGCCTTTACTGGCTCTTCCCGCGTAGGCCGTCGGATTGGTGACATCATGAATAGGAAGCGCAGCGGCCCCCAGCTCCGGCAGGTCATCGCGTGATGCACGAACGATGTTGGGCAGGGACCATTCATAGTCGTCGCCCAGGCCGTTTCCTTTCATCATGTGGTCGATGAAGCCATCCAGAATATCAGGATGCATTGTTCCTCCCACCACGATGGTTTCCGGATCGAAGGTTCTTGCGATCACCAGGCAGAGCCATTGAATTTGTTGCGCCGCGCGTTCGCGCCAGTCGTGAACGATGGGCAAGCCGAGATGCTCGTCGCCGATGTCGCTCAGTTTCTCAATCGGGTTGCCCGCTGCAGCAAGGGTATCGAACAAGTCTTGTCCCGAGGGGCGAGGCTTTGTTTTGGGAAACAGTCCTCCCCACTCCGCTGCACCCTTCAGTCTTCCCAAATGGGGATTCCCGCGTACGACTGCACCGCCGCCAATCCCGTAGGACAGCCAAATGTAGCAAAAGTCCTCAACATCCGTGCAAACCCCGTGATAGAGCTCGGCCAAACAGGCGGCCTTCGCATCGTTCATATGTTTGACGGGCATGTTGAAGTACGGCTCCAGATCCCTTTCGATACTAATGTTTGGCCAGTCCTTGAACTGCTGGATCCTCCTTACACGAGAAGGGTTCTCCGTGTACTGACCAGGATAGCTGACGCCGCAACCGGCCACGCGGCCATCGTCCAATCCGCAGTCGCCAATCTGCTGTCGGACACGTGTTCCTGCCGCGGTCATGATGGATTCGAAAGTCAGATCAGCCGGCTCGATTTCGTCATTGGTAATAATATCGCCCGCAGCATTGATCACACATGTCCGGATTTTATCAGGATCCAGATAAACGCCAGCTGAATAAAGGCCTGTCGGTTCAATCTTGAGAACCTTGGCGGGAAATCCCTTTTTGCCTTCACGGCCTGGATCAGATTCCTCGTACAGAATGCCACCTTCAACCATCGCGGTCGTAAGACGGGTAACAGTCGCTGGGTTGACCCCGAGCTTGCGAGCCAGATCTGCACGAGATTGCGGTCCAGATGTCCGGACACACGCAATTATGCGCCGAGAATTGAACCCCAAATCCAGTCCCATTGACATCGTCACCGCTCTTTCATTTTTCGATTTTGACTGCTCAACCAGAGCAACGTTGTCTCAAACCTCCTTGACATTCCGCAAGATCAATTATTAGCTTGCATTATGCAATATAATAATTGCAGGTCCTGCCGGTCCGAAAAAGCGGGCCAATCAGGCGTTACAAACGCCTAATAGATGGAGGAGAATATGAAGAAATTTCTTTTGGCCACCATGCTGTCTTCAAGCATGGCTGTTGCAGCCTCTACTGCCTTCGCCGACGGCTCTGTTACCGTTTATACGGCAGTACCGCAGAACTTCATTGACGCGCTTGTGCCTGTCTTTGAGGAAAAAACGGGAACTGAAGTTGAAATCATCAAGGCGGGCTCTGGAGAGCTTTTGAACCGCCTGACAGCAGAAGCGAACAACCCGGTTGCGGATGTGCTTTGGAGCGTTGATGGAACGGTCGTCGACTTCAACCCGGCACTGTTTCAGTCTTATGACGCTGAAGGTACGGATGCGCTTGCTGAAGGCATGAAGCCGAGTGAACTCTGGAGCCCGTTTACGGCTGTTGTCATGGCTTTCATCGTGAATGAAGGCAAACTCGGCGATTTGCCTGTTCCGACAAGTTGGGCGGAATTGTCTGATCCGAAATATGATGATGTCGTTTCGTCGGCCAAGGCGAATGCATCTGGTTCAGCCTACATCCAGCTTGCAACCGTCTTGCAGGCTTATGACACTGAAGAAGCCGGTTGGGAAACCTACAAAGGGCTACTCTCGAACTTTGTGCTTTCTGACAGCTCGGGTGCAGTTCCCCGGTTTGTCAACGACGGAGAACTGGCTGTCGGCGTAACGTTGGAAGACGCCGCGTTGCGCTATGTTGAGGGTGGTGGACCCGTTCAGATTGTCTACCCATCGGAAGGCACTGCAATCGTCCCGGATGCCATGACGCTTGTCGCCGGAGCACCAAATGCTGAAAACGGTAAGGCATTCCTGGACTTCATGCTTTCGAAAGAAGCTCAGGAAGTGGTCGCTCAGCAGGGAAGGCGCCCTGTTCGCGCGGATGTGGCCTCAAACCCTGCGCTCCAGCCCGTGAGTGAATTGCCGTCCGTCGGTTATGACGGAGCATGGGCGGCCGAGAACCGCAAGAAACTCGTTGCCCAATGGGAAGATCTTCTCCTTGACGTCCAATAACTGAGGTGCTGTGCTTGGCGGTTTGGCTGGGCCAAAGCCGCCAGGCACGCGCCGAAACTCCGAAATTTTTAGGAATTTATCATGGCGTCAGTTGAGATATCCGGGCTTCGAAAACTGTATGGCAGCGTGGTCGCGCTTTCGGACATTAATGTTTCCATTCCAAGCGGCACATTTTACACCCTGCTGGGCCCATCCGGCTGCGGCAAGACCACGTTGTTACGCACGATTGCTGGATTTCACAGCCAATCAGCTGGCGACATATCAGTGGATGGACGCTCCATTGGGCATTTGCCTGCCCACCAAAGGGATGTGGCCATGGTGTTCCAGGACTATGCGGTTTTCCCCCATCTCAGCGTCCGCGACAACATCGCTTTCGGCCTCAAGCAAAGACGCATCGAGGCAAACGAAATTCGGCAGCGGGTTGATCAGGTTATGGAGGTCGTTCAGCTCGGAAAATTTGCCGGCCGCATGCCTCATGAACTGTCTGGTGGCCAGCAGCAGAGAGTTGGCCTTGCTCGTGCAATTGTTGTGCGGCCGAAAGTGCTTTTGATGGATGAACCGCTGTCCAACCTCGACGCGAAACTTAGGGTCGATCTGCGTGCGGAACTCAGACGCATTCAGCAGGACCTAGGTGTCACGACAATCTACGTGACACATGATCAGGAAGAAGCCCTTGCGCTTTCAGATGTTGTTTGTGTCATGGAAGGTGGCGTCATTCAGCAGGCGGCTTCTCCGCTTGATGTGTATTTGCGGCCAGCCAATCGGTTTGTCGCGTCCTTTGTTGGCTCCAACAATTTCCTCGATGTCGAGCGCTCCGGTGCCGAGGCTGCCCTGAAATGCGGGAGCGAACAGATCCTGCTGGATCTGCCAAATCAGCATTCCGGTGATGTTGTGTGTGCGATCCGACCTGAAGACATAACCGTCATTCCAGGTAAACAGGGGTCCGCAACCGATCAATCTGAAATTTCGATCCCGGTCCGTATCAAAGAGGTAAGTTTCATTGGCCGGGAAATGGAAGTTTTTGGAACTACGGAGCAAGGTGAGATCCTTAAGTCCGTAAGCCGATCAGATCCAAGCGTAATTGATCTACCACTCGACAGTGACGCGCAATTTCGCATTGAGCGCCACAACCTTTCTTTTTTTGAGAAAGAAGCTCTCGGGAGCCGGATCGGATGAATTTGTCTCTGTCGCGTCAAAGACTCGATTTCTGGACAGTCGTCACGATCGCGATCATCGTGATGCTGTCGCTTCTCCTTATCCTGCCAATTTTGCGTGTCCTTTTGCTGGGATTCATTGATCCGGATACGGGGCAATTCACGCTCGGCAATTTCATCGAGGTTTTCACGCGGAACTACTACGTCAACGGCCTGAAAAATACACTGTTCGTAGGTGTCCTTGGAACAATTGGCGCGTGCCTGATCGGCGTCCCCTTGGCGTTCTTTACCACCAGGTTCATCGTCAAAGGCAAAGCACTGATCTCGACGCTTGCCATCCTGGTGCTGGTGTCTCCGCCGTTCATAGGCGCCTATGCCTGGATCATGATCCTGGGATCCAACGGCGTCGTTACCAACTTTTTTGGCAATTTCGGGCTGGATGTTCCCACGATTTATGGTGCTCATGGCATCATTCTGGTTTTTTCTCTCAAGTTCTTCCCGTTCATTTTCTTGATGACACAGACGGCGCTCAACGCCGTAAACAAATCGCTTGAGGACGCTGCGGAAAATCTCGGCTGCAGCCCCTGGCAGCGGTTTTACAAGATCACGCTTCCCCTGGTGTTTCCGGCTGTGAGCACCGGAGCAATTATCTGCTTCGTCCTGGCCATAGCGGACTTTGGCACACCCGCCATACTTGGGCGGGGATTTAGAACCCTGTCGACCATTGCATTGTCGGCTTACCGGTCTGAGCTCGGAGGCCCGCCAACCATGGCGGTGACCGTTTCAATCTTGATGATGGCAATTTCAATGTTGGCCCTGTTGGCTCAACGCCGGATTCTATCCAAACGGCGCTATGCAAGTTCCCTGACCAACCTTCCCGTGCCAGTGAGGCTCAAAGGCTGGAAGAACGCTCTTGTTCATGTCTTGAGCCATGGCATCGTCATCCTGGCGATGATCCCATCAGCGGTCGTGGTCTATACGTCGTTCCTTAAAACCAATGGCCCTGTCTTTGTTGGTGGCTTTGGTCTTGAGAGCTATCAACGCATCTGGCGAGATGCCCCCGAGGCGATAACGAACAGCTTTTTGTTCGCGATTACTGCGGTGGTCTTCATTACAATCGCATCCGGTCTGATCAGTTACGTCATCGTGCGACGGGAGACCAGGGCGGCGGCGTCAATCGATTTCCTGATGATGGTTCCCTATCTCGTGCCAGGCGTCGTCATGGCAATTGGCTTTGTCACCGTCTTCCGCAATGGATTTCCTGACGTATTCAGTGCCGCCACCTTGCTGATCATGATCTATTTCATCCGCCGGCTTCCCTACGGTGTTCGGTCCACGACGTCCAGCTTGCGGCAAATAAAACCTTCTCTGGAAGAAGCGGCCGTCAATTTGGGAGCAACCCCGCTCGGCGCGTTCATGAAAGTGACTGTGCCGCTCATTCTTCCAGGTATCATCGTCGGCTCACTTATGAGTTTCATCACAGCTATCAACGAGCTTTCATCCACCCTGATCATCTACGATTCAGGGACGATTACGATGCCTGTTCAGGTCTATGTGGCTGTTCTTGACGGCGAATTCGGCATTGCTGCTGCTTTGTCCACCATCCTGCTGCTCAGCACCGGCGTCTGTGTTTACGCAGTCTTCCGGTTCACTGAAAACCGTGACTCCGCGTTTCTCTAAGGTTTTCCATGAATATTGAAGTATTTTCACGCTGCAAATACCGCGACAATGATCGTCCCGGAGACGATGTTCCGCTTGTGTTGCCCGGTGTCTGTCTTGGCGTCTTCGATGGGGCAACGGATGTTCGCGGCAACGTTATCGCCGGAGTTCCCGCAGCCCGGTTGGCCGCACTCACCGCAGCAGAGGTGGTTTCAGAGCTGTTCTTAGACCGCAAGAATAGAGAGCTGCCGGCAAGGCAGCTCGTGGACCGGATTTGCGAAATGTATGCGGAGAAACTGGAACCGTTCGACCTGCCTCAGTTGCCTGCGACGACGCTGTCGCTGGCGATTGATTGCGGTGACCAATGGAGGCTCTTTTGTCTTGGCGACAGTGGAATCCGTCTCAACGCGGATACCATATTGAGGCACTCAAAACTGATCGATGATGTCGCAACACATGCTCGAGTGGCGCTGTTCAAACACCTGAGAGACGGTGGATCTGATCCTGAGACAACAGAATTGACCGCTCGCCGTGGAATTTTCCTGGGTTTGTCAGCGGCCGTTAGAGATGGCGTCCTGTCAGAAACGGCAGCTGACGAGATTATACATGACACAATCCGCTCACTGGATCTTGCTGCAGAAGCTGATGCGGTGCGCGATTTCTTGAAGTCCGGAATCTGTAAGCAGGGCATGTTTGCCAATGTTGAAGGAAGTGCGCTCTGTTACGACGTGCTGGCGAACGGCAGCCCAAAACTTGGCGACTGGATAGACGAACGAATTCCCAAATCTGAAATTCACACTATTGAAGTCTTCAGCGATGGCTATGCGACCTTGCCTTCCATACCGACAATTGCCGCTTGGGAAGAGGAATTTGAACGGGCGGAAGAGCTGGACTTTCATCGAATTTGTGATCTTGCGACCGTCAAAGGTGGCACAAAATCGGAATTTTTCGACGACAGAACTGTCGTTATTGCAGACTGCAATGTTGGTTGAGGTGCGCCTGCTGAACAGTACACCCGGAGCGGGAGCCAGAGGTGACACTCCGACTAGTTGAGGCAGGCTTTGAAGACTGCCCGATCGGCGCAGTTTCGTTCAGCCCTTCTGATTTCGTGTGCGGATGACCCGCCTGCAGGAATGCAGGGAAAAGCGTCAACAACACGATAGCAGATTGAAGTATTTGGCCGAGAGAAGCCTTGGCTCGTTCGAAAGGCGACGGTGACTAAGATGTTAACCGCCCGTTAAGCATTTTTAGACAAGACGGTGTAATTGCGAATTCCATGTTGACAGTTGAGCGAATTCAGCAAGTTCATCTTGTCATCTGGTCGCATGTATCGGCAAATATTCCTAGTCGTGTAAGCAGCAGGTGAAACATACAATATCTGCTGCCACTAAGACTGGAGGAAGCAGCATGATGCGGCGTCCAATGAAGTCGACATGCAACGGGCCGACATTATCACGCAACCTGCTTTTGGCGACAGCTACTTTCAGTTTGACGCTGGTTGGTGAGCCAAAAACAGTCCTGTCTCAAACCGTAGTGCCGCCAAGTTCCGGACCGTGTACCGTTTCAGGCACAAGCGCAACTTGTACCGGCGACGTTTCCAGCGGCATTGATGCCAATTCTCCTCTGACGTCTTTAACAGTTGAAAATGTCACCCAGGATATTGCGCCTGCTTCGGGTGTGGACGGCATCGAGTTTGAGAGTTCCGTTGCCCAAGACATCACAATCAATAGCGATACCGGATCGTTCTCAATTACGGCAACGGGCGGAGCGAACGGTATTGATGCCCGGCTCGGCACCTTCAGTGCCCGGGTCGATGGAGACATCAGCGTTACGTCCAATGGCAACGTTACCGGAGATCGGGATGGCATAAACACGGACCATTTCGGCGAGGGTACCCTCAGCGTTACGTCGACGGGCAACCTCACGGCGGGCAGCGGGAATGGCATCGACGCGAGCCATGAAGGCGAGGGCGATACCACTGTCACGTCCAAAGGCAACATTGATGCGGACAATGACGGTATCAACGCGTTCAACCGCAACAGCGGCAGTGTTTTTGTAACGTCAACCGGAAATATCACCGCCCGCACGGACATTGGCATTGATGCCACGGCCGGTTCAGGCGAGCAGGCGACGGTTACATCTACGGGAAACATTACGGCGGAAGACGAGGGCATCGAGGCCTCGGCAAGGCTCAATGTTACCGTGAACTCAACGGGGAACATTGTCTCAAGCACCGAAGACGGTATCGAAGCTGAAACAAGTCAACTTGTAGGCACGACTGGAACAACCAGCGTGACCTCGGTCGGCAATATCACCGCTGAGGAAGATGGCATCACAGCGGAAGCTGAAAGGGGAACGGTCGTCGTCAATTCCACCGGCGACATTACGGCGTCGACGGGCCATGGGGTTCAGTCCATCATAGGTTCTTCGGGTTCGAGCACTGTCAACTTGAACAGTGGGACAGTTCAAGGGGGAACCGGTTCTGGCAGCGGGGTTTCGCTGGAAAGTGTGTCTGGTGTTTCAAGCACGCTCAACAACGCGGCGACACTTTCTGCGCAATCAGGCCTTGCCGTTTCCGGCCAGGATGGCGACGACACGGTCAACAATACCGGCACAATCACTGGCAATGTGACCCTTGGTGCGGGAACCAACAGCTTCAACAACCAGTCGGGAGGAACATTCAATTCCGGGTCGACTGTTACGCTGGGTTCTGGCAACACCCTGACCAATGCCGGTAACCTGTCACCTGGTGGGGAATCGACCGTTGGCACGACCACTATCACCGGGAACCTTATTCAAACCAGCGCCGGTACCATGACAATAACAGTCGATACGACTGCAGGTTCTGCTGATCGTCTCAATGTGTCTGGAACGGCGACACTCGATGGATCGATTTCTCCGCATGTAATAAACCAATCGAGAGACGCTGTTTCTGTAACAATACTGTCTGCGACCGGTGGAACAACGAACTCCGGTGTCAGTCTTGCCGAAGTCAGTCCGGCATTTCAGGCAGGCCTTTCATTTCCAAACGCCAACGATGTCGTCCTGACCACTTCAATCGATTTTTCGGCCGGAGCCGGCAACGAAAATCAGCGCAGCATAGGCAATCGACTGAATGCCGCTTTCGATGCGGGACAGGGCGGTCTGCAACCTATCCTGAATGCCCTGTTGAACAACGTATCGAGCACCAGTGCTTATGAGGACGCGCTCGATCAGCTTTCGGCGGAAGTTTTCCTAAGCACCCAAACGGCTTCTCTTTTCGCGGCAAACAACTTTTCAAACCTCTTGTTTTCCTGCGACGTGGCAGGAGTGGGTCTGAGCGCCATCAACCAGGGCCAATGCGTTTGGGTCCAGCCCCGGGGTCGATTTACCCGGCAAGACAATGATGGCCAGTCAATCGGCTATGACGAGAATGCAGGCGGCATTGCCGGTGGTGCCCAGGTGTCTTTTGCACCCAACTGGTTCGCGGGAGTCGGGCTTGGATACGAAAGTGCTTCACTGAGCACAGATTCCAATGCGGATAGCACGAGCAATCGCTTCAGCGCCGGCGTTTCTGTCAAATACCAGAACGGTCCGCTCTTGTTGTCGACTGCGATAAGCGGTGGAATTGACGACTATGATACAGACCGAACCATCAATTTCGGTGGGCTCAACTTGGTCGCCACGTCCGGACACAGGGTTTCCCACGTCGCAGGAAAGATACGGGCTGCGTATTTGTTTGAACACGGGACCTGGTTCGCCAAACCGCAGCTCGACCTCGGTTTCACATATCTTCATCGAGGCAGTGTAACGGAACGCGGTGGAGGGGCGGCCAATCTGAGTGTTTCCGGCAGTTCCGACACGTACTATTCCATCACGCCCTCAGTGGAGTTGGGGAATGAGATCGTCCTGTCTGAGGGAGGCGTCCTAAGGCCTTTCGTACGTGCCGGTGTCAGCTTCTATCCAGACGATGACAGCAGCTTGTCTGCCGATTTTCTAAATGCTCCTGCGGGCGTCGGTTCGTTCACCAATTCGTCGGATTTCGGAAATGTGTTTGCCGATTTTTCCGTAGGCGCGACAGCCCTGTTTGAAAATGGCGCGGCCCTGAAACTCTCGTATGAAGGGGCACTGTCCTCAGATACGCAGCAACACGGGTTCCTGCTCAAAGGCAGCTTGGCTTTCTAAAGATTATGAGACGGAAACCAGCTCCGTTCCGACGCAAACACGATGCGTGAACACAACGTTCTGGACCAGCACTCACACGTAACCCTTATGCCAGTCCGGCAATGGCGCTGGCGAAGTCTTTGGCGGAGAATGGTTCCAGATCGGCGACACCCTCGCCAACACCGATGAAATGTACAGGCATGCCGTATTTTGCCGCAATGGCCACAAGAATTCCACCGCGTGCCGTTCCATCCAGTTTGGTCATGACAAGGCCCGTCACTCCGGCGACTTTACCGAAGATTTCAACTTGATTGAGCGCGTTCTGACCGGTGGTGGCATCCAGTGTGAGCAGAACCGTGTGCGGCGCGTCCGGATCGTGTTTCTTGATGACGCGGATGACCTTTTCAAGCTCATCCATCAGTTCCGCCTTGTTCTGAAGACGTCCTGCGGTGTCGATTAAAAGAACGTCTGCCTGCTTTTCTTTCGCTTCCTGCATGGCGTCGAAGGCCAGACCTGCTGCATCGGCACCGGTGTCGCGGGCCACGACTTCAGCGCCGGTGCGCTGACCCCAGATTTTCAACTGCTCAACAGCGGCAGCCCGAAACGTGTCTCCTGCAGCCAGAATGACTTTCTTGCCGCCCGCTCTCAGTTGCTGTGACAGTTTGCCGATCGTGGTTGTCTTACCGGTGCCATTGACACCAACCATCAGAACAACGTGAGGCGATTTTCCAGTTTCAAGGTCAAGCGGTTTGGCGACGGGTTCCAGTACCTTCTCCACTTCTTCAGAGAGGATGGCCCTGACTTCCTCAGGCGAAATTTCCTTGTTGTAACGTCCATCAGACAACCGGTCGGTGATTGCCATTGCGGTATCAACGCCAAGGTCCGCCTGGATCAGAATGTCTTCAAGTTCCTCCAGCATGGAGGCGTCCAACTTGCGCTTGGTGAAGATGGAGGCAATGCCTTCGGTCAGCGAAGAGGACGAACGTGAAAGACCGCTTTTGAGACGCTGGAACCAGGATAGCTTCGGTTCTTCCGATGGTGTTGGCGGTGCGATCTCAGGATCGGACTCAGCATCAAGCGAAACATCCGTCGGCAGTATATCCTGCATCGACGGTGTTGAGGATGGGACCGAGGACATTGTCCGCCCGAGGTTCTGAGCAGCATCCAGGGGCATGGGTTGTGGCGGCACATTCAAGGCTGCGACTGGCTGGACTTCCATCTCGACGTCAACAGTCGGGTCAACTTCGCTTGTTGCATCGGAGAGGGGGTCTGCAACGGGTGTCTCAGCCGAGGCTTCGGCCTGGTCTTCAGAAGGCTCCTTGCCGCCGAACAGCCGTCCAAGAAATCCGCGCTTTTTCTCGCTCATGAAACCGCCTTAAAACTGCTGTCGCTGCTTATGCCGCTTTGGAAAGGGCTTCGCCCAGAAGATGTCGACCGGTATGACCGATTATTCTGGTTTCGACAATCTCTCCCGCTATACCACCTGCCAGTTCCACCTGAGTGAATTGCTCGGTGCGGCCAAGCCCTTCCTTCTCGACAAGGACGGGCCTGGTCTTGCCGACCTCTGAAGTCAGATGTGTGATCAGGGCGTCGGCACCTTTGGCGCGCAAGCGCGCGCCCCGTTCCTTGACAATATTGCGCGGCAATTGCGGCATGCGGGCCGCGGGCGTTCCAGGACGTGGTGAAAACGGGAAAACGTGAAGATGCGTCAAGCCGCATTCGTCGACGATTTTCAGCGAGTTTTCGAACATTGCCTCGGTTTCTGTTGGAAACCCGGCAATGATGTCTGCACCGAAAACCACATCCGGCCGCACATGCCTGACTTCCTCACAAAAGCGGATGGTGTCTTCGCGAAGGTGGCGCCGTTTCATCCGTTTCAAGATCATGTCGTCGCCTGCCTGCAGCGACAGGTGAAAATGCGGCATCAGCCGTTCGTCTTCACCGATCACCCGCATCAGATCCTCGTCGGCCTCGATGCTGTCAATGGACGACAGACGCAGGCGTTTGAGAGCGGGCACCATTTTCAGGATCTTGGCCGTCAGCGTGCCGAGTTTCGGAGTGCCCGGCAAGTCTGCGCCATAGGAGGTGATATCGACACCGGTCAGGACAATCTCGTTGTAGCCATTCGATACGAGGCGCTTGATCTGATCAATCACGACGCCCATCGGCACGGAGCGTGAATTGCCGCGGCCATAGGGAATAATACAAAACGTGCACCGGTGGTCGCATCCGTTCTGGACCTGAACAAAGGCGCGCGCGCGGCCTGTAAGGCCGTCGATCAGGTGGCCCGCCGTTTCTTCGACACTCATGATGTCGTTGACGCGTACCCGCTCGGAACCTGAAATACCGAACGCGGCAACGTCTTGATAGGATTTGCGTTCCAGCTTTTCCGTATTGCCGAGGACAAGATCCACTTCCTCCATTTCGGAGAAGGTTTCGGTTTCGGTCTGCGCGGCGCATCCGGTAACAATCACGCGGGCGTTCGGGTTATCACGCTTGGCCTTTCGAACGGCCTGCCGTGCCTGCCGTACAGCTTCGTTCGTGACAGCGCACGTGTTGATCAGAATCGCGTCTTTGAGGCCAGCAGCCTCCGCCTCACGTTTCATCACTTCCGACTCGTAGGAATTGAGGCGGCAACCAAAAGTCACGACGTCAATGCTCATGAGGCCGCCTCCGCCTCCGTCGAAGCGTCGCCGGCTCCAGTCTTGCGCCAGGTGAGTGTTTCAAAATCGACTTCACCTTCGAATTCCACTTCGGTCAGGCCGGTCATGAGGACGTGTTCGTCGCTCTCCCGCCATTCAATGCCGATCGGTCCACCGGGAAGATGAATGGTGGTTTTGCGACCGGTCTTGCCATCGCGTGCGGCGGCAACCCCGACAGCGCAAGCCGCTGTGCCGCACGCGAGCGTTAATCCAACACCGCGTTCCCAGACTTTTACCCGGATGTGATCTTCATCAAAAATGTGAGCCAGCGAGATGTTGGCGCCTTCGGGGAAAATCGGATGTTGCTCGAGCAAAGGGCCGAACCGCTCCAACTCATATCCTTCAACATCGTCGACCCAGAAGATCGCATGCGGATTGCCCATGCTGACAGCTGCCGGTGTGTGCAGGACCGGATCGTCGATCGGTCCGATCTGCAGCTCAATCGCGCGCGTGTCGGCAAATTCCTCGGCAAGCGGGATCTGATCCCACTCAAAGCGCGGTTTCCCCATGTCGACTGTAACGGTACGCGGACCCTCGGCATCAAAGGCATGCAGCAGCCCGGCCGCCGTCTCGATCGTTACCAGGTCCTTGCCGGCTTCTTCCATGAGAAGACGGCCAATGCAGCGTGTGGCGTTGCCGCAGGCGGACACCTCGCCACCGTTCTGATTGTGAATGCGCATGAATGCATCAACGCCAAATGAGGACCGCTCAACGGTGATCATCTGATCGAAGCCAATACCGGTTTCCCGGTCGCCAAGACGTGCGACGACTTCCGGGGACAAGCGCAAGGGATCTACCCGTGCGTCCCAGACCACGAAATCATTGCCAAGGCCATTCATCTTCAAAAAGGGTCTGGTTTCAGACGCCATACCGAGTGCACTTCGAAGGTTTGAGTGGGGTTACGCCTGACGTTTCCGTCAGACAGTTGCTCTTATATGGCTGAAAACACCGTAAATTACCAGTGGCACGCCTCTGGAAGCAGCTATGCATTTGGCCGGCCGGCCTTCGTGTCGCTGGTGTCAGAGGTGCTGCGCGCTGAAGGTGTCGCAAACTTCAAGCTGGCCGGATTGAAAGCCTTTGCGAAACCAGCGGACACGCTGTGCCGAGGTTCCGTGGTTGAAACTTTCTGGCACCACATATCCTTGGGCCTGCCGTTGCAGCGTGTCGTCACCAATGCGGCTGGCCGCGTTCAACGCTTCCTCGATGTCACCATCTTCGACGAAACCGCGCTGCCTGGCAGCAAAGTGAGCCCAGATGCCCGCATAACAGTCAGCCTGAAGTTCAACCCGCACCGACAACGCATTGCCTTCCGCCTTGCTCAAGGTTTTGCGAACCTTGTGGAATTCCGGCAATACGCCCAGTACGTTCTGAATATGATGGCCGACTTCATGGGCAAGGACATAGGCCTGAGCGAAGTCTCCAGGTGCGTTCAGCTGGTTGGCCAAGCGTTGATAAAAGGAAAGGTCGATATAGAGCTTGTCATCCGCGCTGCAGTAAAACGGTCCCGTTGCAGCGCTTGCAAATCCACATGCCGACGAGACGGAACCGGAGAACAGAACAAGGGTCGGTTCAGGATAGCTGCCACCATGACCTTCAAATATACGTCCCCAGGTTTCCTCCGTGTCGGCGAGCACGACTGAAACAAATTGAGCAGTTTCGCCGTCCGCAGGCCTGCTCGGTGCCTGGCTCTGGTAAGACGGTGTTTCGAATCCTCCGCCACCATCCAGCTGCGACAGAAGTGTGAGCGGATTGATGCCCATCAACCAGGCAATTCCGACCACGACAAGTATGCCGGTGACACCCAAGCCACCACCGGTTCGCATTCTGCGTACACCGGTCGATCTTGCCCGCCGCCGGCCGCTGCGACCACGTCTGTCATCAATGTTGCTGCTGCCGCGTCGGCCTTTCCATCGCATGGCACGTCATACCTTGTCTGAGTATCCGCTCCCGATATACCAGATCGATCCATGTGGTTGTCATGCATTAGTCCGAATGACAGCTTTTTCGGTGGCCGGAAAGATGATCCACTCTAAAGTGGCGGTCAGATCGTCAATGCCTGCAACAGATAAATGGAAGTTCAATGACCCGGTCGGAGCCGCTTGATGGAACATATGACTATATCATCATTGGTGCCGGGACGGCCGGATGTGTGCTTGCAAACCGTCTGAGCGAAGATCCGTCGGTTCGGGTTCTCCTTCTGGAAGCCGGCGGATCGGACAGTTACCATTGGGTCCAGATCCCGGTGGGATATCTTTACTGCATCGGCAACCCGCGCACAGACTGGATGATGAAGACGGCCGCCGAGCCCGGACTGAACGGCCGCAGCCTCGTCTACCCGCGCGGCAAGGTTCTTGGCGGATGTTCCTCGGTAAACGGCATGATCTACATGCGCGGCCAGGCTGCCGACTATGACCACTGGCGGCAGCTGGGAAACGTCGGCTGGTCCTGGGAGGACGTTCTACCGTATTTCCTGAAATCGGAGGACCATCATGCTGGTTCCACCGGGCTGCATGGGGCGGGCGGTGAGTGGAAGGTATCCAAGCAGCGGGTCAGTTGGGACATCCTTCATGCCGTGCAAACAGGCGCTCGGGAATTCGGCATCGAACCACGCAGCGATTTCAATGACGGCAACAATGAGGGCAGTGGTTTCTTTGAAGTGAATCAGAAGAACGGCGTGCGTTGGAACACTGCGCGAGGGTTTTTGAAGCCGGCTTTGAAACGCCCAAATCTGAGGCTGATTACACACGCCGAAACAAAGAGCCTCATACTTGATGGCAAACGGGTCAAAGGCGTCCGGTTTCAACACAAAGGACGTTCTCTAGAGGCTGTTGCAGAACGCGAGGTTCTGCTTGCCGCAGGTGCGATCAACTCGCCCAAGATCATGGAGCTATCCGGGATCGGCTCGGGACGGGTCTTGAAAGACCAGGGGATTGACGTTCTTCACGAGCGGACCGGCATTGGTGAAAACCTTCAGGACCATTTGCAAATCCGGACGGTCTACAAGGTCAAGAACGTCAAAACGTTGAATACGCTTGCGAACAGCCTGTTCGGCAAGGCAAAAATTGCGTTGCAATACGCACTCACACAATCGGGTCCGATGTCCATGGCGCCCAGCCAGTTCGGCATGTTTACAAAGTCGGATCCGGCTCTGGATACTCCCGATCTTGAGTATCACGTGCAGCCGCTTTCGACGGACAAATTGGGAGATCCGCTTCATCCCTTCCCGGCGATCACAATGTCGGTCTGCAATCTCAGACCTGAAAGTGTCGGCTCCGTTCATGTCAGAAGCAAAGAACTCGCCGACCAGCCAGATATCCGGCTCAATTATCTATCGAGCCAAAGAGACAAGGACGTTGCCTTGAAATCCGTGCGTCAGGCGCGTCAGATCATGACTGCAAAGGCACTGGAAACCTACCAGCCGCAAGAAATTCTTCCCGGTCCCGAAGTCGCCGATGATGCAACATTGCTGGAAAAGATAGGTGATATCGGAACGACGATATTTCACCCGGTGGGAACCTGCCGGATGGGCAGCGACGAGGCGAGTGTCGTTGATCCGCAGCTTCGGGTGCGCGGTCTTGAGGGATTGCGCGTGATTGACGCGTCGATCATGCCGAAAATCGTCTCTGGCAATACTGCATCACCGGTGATCATGATCGCCGAAAAAGCGGCCGATATGATCCGTTCTTGAGACATTTTACGCGTCTGAGCCACGAAGAATTTTGATCGTTCCCTTCAGGGGTCTTCGTGTCTCGTGACGGCTTTTGGGGCCATATATTTTTCCCGCTCGGAAGCCATTGCTTTCTGCCACTCTGCTCTCAGCAAATCCATACGCTGGGGGATCCTGTCCCGCAGCACATTCGCGGCGTTGATCCGCTCTGTTCGAAAGTATCGGAATGCCGACCTGAGCTCGCACCACGAGGCAATGATCCGGCCGGCGTCCCGATAGCCGAGTAGCAATGGCCAGATGGTTCGTTCGGATGTTGAGCCCTTGTCATCGCGATAGGAGATCCAGATCTTGTTGCGATTGCGGATCGCTGCCCGAATTCTGGATGAATCCAGGCCTTCCTTGGGTGGTTCGACAGGCGCAACATTGGTCGAGGGCGCGTCAAAAAACGTTTCAGAACCTGAGGGCGCTATTGCCTCAAGTTTGGATATGAGATTGGCAGCAGCATTTGCCAGTTCAGGCTCTCCACGCGTGGCGACCCATTGAGCTCCCAGAACAGCGGCCTCAATCTCGTCCAGGGTCAGCATAAGAGGCGGCATGTGAAACCCGGGTTCGAGCACATAACCAATCCCGGCTTCGCCGCGGATCGGGACGTTTTGCGCCATCAGCGCAGCAATATCGCGATATACGGTTCTTTTCGAGACCTCGAGTTGTTCTCCGATGACCTCAGCGGAGATGGGATGCCGTGACCGCCTGAGCACTTCGATCAGTTCGAACAAACGGTCCCCGCGCCTCATCGCGATGTCCCTTCAAACAATGTCTGACATGCTGACATGATGCTGACAATACGTTGGCAGCAGCCGGATGTTAAGTCTTGGCATAGCTTCAATGTCAGAAGGCAATTGCTATGGAACTCAAGGGAAGCTGTTGTTGTGGCGCCGTTCAATTCGTCATTGATGAACGGCCGACCATGATGGGCAAATGCCACTGCTCAAGATGCCGTAAACTGGGGACTTCGACTATGGTGTTTGTAAAACGCGAGCAGTTCAGGCTTGTCAGCGGTGCGGACGACATTCAAACCGTCGAACCAGAGCCGCCCTACAAATATGTCCGGTCTTATTGCCGGTCTTGCGGAACATCCTTGGGAGAACCGCTCTCCAAGGATGATACGTTCCCCATCAACGCGCATTGCCTTGATGATGATCCCGGCATTCGCACTTCATTTCACGAATTCGTCGCTGAAAAACCAGAATGGGCACCAGGGCCTCAAGACGAAAAAGCCTAGTGCCTATCGGCGTTTAAAGAGATCGAGTTGCATACATCAGGCGACCAGTTCACCTCGGTCCATAGCAGCGAGTGTGTGTTCCAGCCCATTTTCGATATGCTGTGTCAGCAAGGATTTTGCTTTTTCAGCATCGCGTGCAATCGCGGCTTCAAACATGTCACGATGTTCCTGGACCGCCGCTTCGCCGCGATTTGTCAGGACGATCATCTGATATCGCAGGTACTTGTCATAGAGTATGGAATGCAAGGCAAGTAGGTTTTCGGAATTGCAGGCCTGGATCATGGCGAGATGGAATTCCCAGTCGTATCTCTTCCAGATCTCTTTTTTTGAGGTGTCACCGTCAAGCATCTTCTGTTCCATAAGATGCAGCTTGTGATGCGCGGAGACCAGGTTTCCTTCCCAATCAGTGTCGCCGTTTTCAAGCGACAGTTCCAAGGCGTGGCACTCAAGCAAGACACGCAAATGAGTGATTTCCTTCAAATCGGTCACGGAGACCGGTTTAACCAGGAAACCCCTCTGAGCCGGGGCTTCAACGAAACCTTCGCTGGCAAGCCTGTTAAGCGTTTCACGCAGTGTTGACAGACTCGTCTTGTAGACCGCCTTCAACGCATCGAGTTTGAGTTTCGCACCCGGCTTCAATGCGCCGAAAATGATGTCACGCTTGATACGCTGATACGTGGTTGATCCGACAGTGTTTGCCGTTTCACTCATCGCATTTCACCCTGACCCTCCGAATTGTCAGGCATTTACCACTTGTTTCGCCTGTCTTCAATTTCAAATAAAATCATTCAAAAATAAAAATATCAGATATTATTGCCAAGTCGATAGTTTTTGTCCTAAGCTTTGCCCCAAGCAAGCAGAGACCTTGCTCCAAAAGCGGGACTGGGGAGGACAAATGGACCGCAACGTCCGGTTGGCGATTGCAGGATTTGGGCTGGTTGGTCGACGGCATGGTGACGCCATTGCGACAACGTCGGGCGTTGACCTCGTTGCCGTGATCGAGCCGGGAGAGGCGGGTCAAAAGGCTGCCGCAGACCAGGGACTACCCTGTTTCAACAACATAGAGGAGTTTTTTGCGCGCAGTCATGCCGATGGCATGATCCTGGCTACCCCCAACAGCCTGCATGTGCCCCAGGCCATGACCTGCATTGATTACGGTTGTCCCGTCCTTGTTGAAAAGCCGATCGCGACGACCTCCGATGATGCACGCGTGCTAGTGCAACACGCGAACAAAAAGACTGTTCCGCTGCTGGTGGGACATCACAGGCGACACAATCCGCTAATCGAAAGAGCCAAAAAAACGATAGAAACAGGAGATCTGGGCCAGATACGCGCCGTTCAGGCGACATGCTGGTTCTACAAGCCGGATCACTATTTCGAAACAGCGGAGTGGCGAAAGAAAAACGGTGCCGGCCCCATCGCCGTCAACCTCGTGCATGACATTGACCTCATCAGGTATCTGTGCGGTGAAATCCGCACAGTGCGTGCTGTCGCCAGTCCCTCTGCACGAGGTTTTGAAAATGAAGACGTCGCAAGTGCCTTGTTGGAACTTGAAAACGGCGCAATTGGCACTGTCTCGGTATCCGACGGTATCGTCGCTCCCTGGAGTTGGGAACTGACGTCACGCGAATACCCGATTTATCCGCCGACTTCGGAAAGCAGTTACCTCATCGGCGGATCCAGAGGGTCATTGTCCATTCCCGACCTTCGGCTTTGGCACTACCCCGGACGTGACCCCGACTGGTGGTCGCCTTTGTCGGCGACAGCGTTGACGCGCGACGCCACCGACCCGTTGGTGAACCAGATCAAGAACTTCGCGGACGTCATCGCGCACGGTGCCCAGCCACTGGTTGCAGGAGAAGAGGGCTTGAAGTCTCTGCAAGTCATTGAGGCGATTCAATACTCTGCAGAAAACGATAAAACCGTAGCGCTGAAGTCGGACCAGGTAAGCGTTGAGTTGGCGAGTTAAAAATATCAGATATTATTCAAAACATATTGAATAATTTGGAAAACCAAGCAAGATCCTTGGTGCTGAAAGACGAAGCAATCGTCGCAGGGAGGAAGAGATGACATTGAAATACACAAGACGAGCCGTTGTTGCGGCATCACTTGCCGTCGGACTGATGGCGGGAGCGATGGGAAGCAGTGCTGCATCTGATCGCATTACGCTGCGTCTTGCGACGGCCGGTTCTGAAACCGACCAGCGGTCTGTGGCGATGGCAGAAGTCTTTGCACCCATGGTCAAGGACTTTGCAGACTACCAGCCGGGATACAACGCGACCCTGTTTGCGCAAGGTACGGAATTGGAAGCGATCAGTCGCGGCAATCTCGAGATGTCGATTGCCTCCGCCCAGGAGCTGGCTCAGTTTTTCCCGGAGTTTTCGATTTTTGCCACAGGATATGTGCATCAGGATGCCGAACATCAGGTGCGGGTCTTCAACGATCCACTGATGGATCCTTTCAAAAAGAAGGTCGAGGATGAACTCGGCGTTAAACTGCTCTCCGTCATGTATCTGGGCCGACGGCACGTGAACCTGCGTCAGACCAAGGACGAGCTCACCGTCAAAACACCAGCAGACCTTGCTGGCGTGAACCTGCGCATGCCAGGGACGGATGCATGGCAGTTTCTGGGATCAGCGCTGGGCGCTTCTCCAACGCCCATGTCGTTTGCCGAAGTCTATACGGCTCTGTCGACCGGTGCTGTCGATGGTCAGGACAATCCTTTGCCGACCGTTGTGGATGCAAAGTTCTACGAGGTCACAAATCAGATTGTGCTGACTTCGCATCTGGTTGACCTGAATTACATCGCCTTTTCAAAGGCCGTCTGGGACAGCCTGACGCCTGAACAGCAGGAGGTGGTTCAAAAGGCAGCCGATGCAGCTGCAGAAAGCGGCCGCAAGAAGCAGCTTGAACTGGAAGACAGCCTTGCCAGTTTCATCACCGAGCAAGGTGTTGAGATCTACGAGCCGGACCTGGCTGCGTTCCGCGACCATGTCCAGGCTCAATATGTCGGCAGCGAATTCGCCGCAAGCTGGCCGGAAGGCGTGCTGGAAAAAATCAACGCACTTGGAAACTGAGCGCAACTGCGTTTGAACCAATTGGGGGACAGCGGTGCGGCAGTTTACCAGATTGTTCACCCATGGCACCGAGTTCATCGCCGCCACAATGCTGGCGGCGATGTTTCTGACGTTTCTCTTGCAAATCTTTTCCCGTTACGTGCTGCATGCACCGTTCGGTTGGACCCTTGAACTCTGTCTTATTCTCTGGGTCTGGATTGTCTTTTTCGGGAACGCGTTTCTGGTTCGTGAACGAGATCACGTGACATTCGATATCTTGTATCTCGCGGCTCCGACCAGACTGCGGCGTGTATTGGCCCTGCTCTCAGCAGCCGCCATTGTTGTCGGTCTTGCCTGGTCGTTCCTGCCGACCTGGGACTACATCGACTGGATGAAAATCCGGAAGACGACGACGGTCAGAAACCCTTTTACGGGTGACAAGATCCCGATGCGGACAATCTTTTCGATCTATGCACTGTTCATGATCGTGGTCGCGGCCAGATATGCCTGGCGGTTCATCGATGTTCTTCGCTTTGGGCCGCCGGACAACGATCACGAACTGCCGGGCCATGATCATGACCTTCCTGCCATTCAGGAAGGAGACGAAGCCGTATGACGCTCGAGCTTGCCCTCTGCCTCCTGACCCTGTTTTTTCTGGCGGGCATCGGGACCCCGATCGGCTACGCGATCATTCTCGCATCGACCGTTTATTTGGCCGTTGGAGGGCTGGATATCGCTCTGACCGGCGAGAAGATCCTTCAAGGCCTCTATAAGAGCTTTGTGCTCCTGGCTGTCCCGTTGTTCATCGTTGCGGCCAACATCATGAATGCCGGCACGATTTCAGAGCGATTGCTGAATTTCTGCGTCGCTGCCGTCGGCCGATTTCGCGGCGGGCTTGGGCATGTCAACGTAGTGGCATCGCTCATTTTTTCCGGAATGTCGGGATCGGCGGTCGCAGACGCTGCGGGCATCGGAAAAATCATCATCGAGATGATGACCAAGGAAGGCCGGTACAGCCGGGGATATGCTGCCGCAATCACGGCAGCTTCCGCAACAATCGGGCCCATCATACCGCCGTCGATCCCGATGGTGCTTTACGCACTTGTCTCCAACGCGTCGATAGGTGCCCTGTTTCTCGCGGGCATATTGCCGGGACTTGTGATGGGGGCCGTCCTGATGGGAATGAATTCCTATCTGTCGGCCAAAAGAGGTTTTGCACTTGAGAAGCCGGTTCCGTTGCGCGAATTGCCGCGCCGCACAGCCAATGCATTTCCTGCGCTGCTCATGCCGGCCATATTGCTTTACGGTATCTATGGAGGCGTTACCACGCCCACGGAAGCTGCTGCTGTGGCGGCTTTTTATGCGCTTTTGCTGGCTGCTCTTTTTTACCGTGCGCTCACGTTCCATTCGCTCTACCGCATTTTCGTGGAGAGTGCGCGCTCGTCAGCAGCTGTCGGTATTGTTATTGGCGGAGCGCTGATCCTGAACTTCATCGTGGTTTCGGAAAACATTCCCGGCATGATGTCGGACTTTCTGACCGGCGTTGACGTTCATCCGCTTGTGTTCCTGCTTCTGGTCAATCTGCTGGTGCTTTTGCTCGGATGCGTCCTGGACGCGACAACTATCATTCTTGTGATCGTTCCTCTGTTCATTCCGACATGCAAGGCGCTTGGCATAGACCTGGTGCATTTTGGCGTTTTGGTCGTCGTGAATTCCATGATCGGTCTGATCACGCCGCCTTACGGCATTCTGCTCTTTGTCATCAACGCGGTAACCGGGATCCCGCTCCGAGAGATCATCAGGGAAATCTGGCCGTTTCTCGGCGTCCTGGTGCTTGCTCTGCTGGTGCTGATCGTCTTTCCGGATATTGTTTTGTTCCTGCCACGTTTGTTTGGGTACGTGGGATGAGAGCCGGGCTGGTCGGATCCGGAATAGGCCCATCTTTGACCCCTGAGCTGCACGAGCGAGAAGGGCGCGCGCAGGAAATCGACTATCGTTATGAGCGTTTCGACACTTCGTCCGGCCGTTGGAAGGGCGTGTCCTTGTCCGAGATCCTGGACCACGCCGAAAAACGCAGCTTTGCCGGACTGAACATTACCCATCCCTTCAAGGTTCATGCCTGCCAGCTCGTCGACCGGCTGGAAGGTGCCGCCGCGCACATCAAAACTGTGAACACGATCTTGTTCCGGGATGGGCACCGTATTGGCCATTCTACGGACTATTCCGGGTTCAGAGAAGCTATGAGGAACAGTTCGCTTCCCCTGCGCGGTCAGAGGATCGTGCAATTTGGTGCCGGAGGTGCAGGCGCGGCAACTGCACTGGCCCTGATCGATGAAAAGGTTTTGGCACTTCAGCTCGTCGATACGGACAAAGAACGAGCGGAGTGTCTGGTTGCTCAGTTGAAAGAAGCGCGACCAGACGCCGATACCAGTGCCGTAACTCCAGAAGATGTTGATTTCCAACGTTACCGCGGCGTCGTCAACGCGACGCCGGTTGGCATGTATTCCTATCCAGGATTGCCTTTCGACCTTTCTTCATTCAGTCCCACGGCCTGGGTTGCCGACATCGTTTACCGCCCATTGAAGACCGACCTTGTTTGCGCTGCGCGCCAACAGGGTCGTCAGGTTCTGGATGGCGGCGCAATGGCACTCAATCAGGCCGTTCACGCTTTTAGGCTCCTGACAGATTGCCGACCGGATACTTCGCGAATGGGATCGGTATTTGCCTCATTGCTGGCCGACCAAGACTTGGAGGCAGAAGCATGAAGGTACCTGGCAACGCTCAGTTCAGGCTGGTCTTCGAGTTCGCAGTTGCAATTGCCGCGTGGTGGGACAAGAGATCCATTCCACCCCGCTGGCTGCACTATCTGACCTTTGATGAGAAAGCCACGGGGGTTCATTTCGTGACGGCAACTGTGCGCTCGCGTGCTCTTCAGAGGGCATCGGTTCGTTGCGGGTCAGCCTGCAATCACGTTGGAGTGCGACCATGAAGGCGTCGATTGCAACTGTGTCCATCTCGGGCAATCTGGTTGAGAAACTGAAGGCGATTTCCAGCGCCGGTTTCTACGGTGTGGAGATCTTCGAACAGGATTTCATTGCCCATGACGGCACGCCGAGAGACGTTGGGAACATGGTTCGCGACTTTGGTCTGGAAATAACGCTGTTTCAACCATTCCGGGACTTTGAATGCTTGCCGGAACCATTGCGCAGCAAAGCTTTCGACCGCATGGAACGCAAGTTCGATGTGATGCAGGAACTGGGGACAGACCTCGTGCTGATCTGCTCTTCCGTCCATCCGGCTTCCCTTGGTGGGATAGACCGTGCTGCCGATGATTTGAGAGAACTTGGCCAAAGAGCAGCTGAACGTGGCCTGCGTGTCGGCTATGAAGCTCTTGCGTGGGGACGTCATGTGAATGACCACCGCGATGCCTGGGAAATCGTTCGCCGCGCAAATCATCCCAATACCGGTCTGATCCTGGACAGTTTTCATACGTTGGGAAGGAAACTGAGCCCGGAGTCCATTCGGTCAA
Organism: Labrenzia sp. THAF82; assembly: GCF_009363435.1. Lineage (GTDB taxonomy): Bacteria > Pseudomonadota > Alphaproteobacteria > Rhizobiales > Stappiaceae > Roseibium > Roseibium porphyridii. The sequence continues at coordinate 566,577 of NZ_CP045354.1, forward strand.
TTCCCGGCGATCGCATCTTCTTTGTTCAGGTTGCCGATGCCCCAGCAATCGAGATGGACCTGCTCTACTGGTCCCGTCACTTTCGCAACATGCCGGGTGAGGGCGATCTTGATGTGAAACATTTCATGCAGGCGGTTGCTGCCACCGGCTATGACGGCCCGGTGAGCCTTGAGATTTTCAATGATCAGTTTCGGGGCGGCAACCCATCGACTGTTGCATTGGATGGTTACAGATCGCTGATGGCTTTGATGGACGATGTGCGGCGCGTCGAGCCGGAAGCATCAATCGACCTGCCTGATCTTCCAGAACGTGTTGTTGTGGAGGGTATCGAGTTCATCGAATTTGCGGCGCGCGGAGACGAGTTCACCTTCCTGTCCGATCTGCTCATGCAGTTGGGGTTCAGCCGGGTTGGCATTCACCGGAACAAGGCTATCGCTCTATGGCAGCAGGGAAACATTAGAATTGTGGTCAATTCTGAAACAGCAGGACATGCCGGGGCCGTCTGGAGCGCCAAAGGTCTTTCGGTCTGCGATATAGGCTTGCGTGTGAACTCAGCCGGCGATGCCCTTCGGCGTGCCCGCACACTTGGTGCAAAGCCTTTTGCGCAGCCTCTGGGCCCTGGCGAACTGGACATACCGGCTATCCGAGGCCTTGGCGGTTCAGTCTTTCATTTTATCGATGCTGAAAGCGGCTTGGCGGAGGTCTGGCACCAGGAGTTTGAAGGTAAACCGACCGCTGCTGCTACAGAAGGTCCTTTGAAAGCATTCGATCACATTGCTCAAACGATGAATTATCAGGACATGCTTAGCTGGTCGCTGTTCTTCACGTCGTTGTTTCAAATGAAAAAACTGCCCATGATCGACGTGGTCGACCCGGATGGGCTGGTGCGAAGCCAGGCAATTGAAAGCGAAGACCGCAAGACGAAAATCACTTTGAACGGCGCTGAAACCCATCGGACGCTCGCCGGCTCCTTTGCTGCGAAACACTTCGGCGCTGCCGTTCAACATCTGGCCTTTTCAACTGAAGACGTTTTTGATGCCGCTGAAGCTCTGTCGTCCAACGGTTTTGAAATTTTGCCAATACCCGGCAACTATTATGCCGACCTGGCTGCTAGGTTCGATTTTCCAGATGATCTGTTGGAGCGGCTGAGAGCTGCAAACATCCTTTACGACGAGGAAAACGGTGCACCGTTCTTTCAGTTCTATTCGCGTCAGACCGCCGGTGGCCTGTTTATCGAAATCGTGCAACGGGATGCCGCATATTCGGGCTTTGGTGCACCAAATGCACCGTTTCGCATCGCCGCTCAAAAACGAGCCGGGCTCGCCAAAGGCATGCCTGCCACGTAGAAGCCGCCAATTGCAGGATGCACCTCAAAACCGTGCCTTGAGCGTCGCGACAGCGTCTGCAAGCAGTGCGAGATCGACGCCGACTGCTGTGAACGCGGTGCCTTGCGACATGTAGCTTCCGGCTGCATCGGGATCGAGCGTCAAGATACCGTAGGGAACGCCCATTGCCTTGAGGCGCTCAAACGCTTCTTTGATTGCGGATTGAACGTCGGGGTGGTTCATCTGACCAGGGATGCCCATACTGGCACTCAGGTCAGCAGGGCCAATGAAGACGGCATCAACACCGTCGGTCTTGGCAATCGCTTCCAGATTGTCCAATGCGGTTTGGGTTTCGAGTTGGACGATCAGGCAGAGTTCTTCTTCCGCGATGTTGTAGTAATCATCCACCTTGCCATAGCGGGTAGCACGCGTCATGCCGGCCATGCCGCGAATACCGCGCGGTGCGTAACGCATTGCACTGACGGCTGCCGCCGCCTCTTCCGCAGTTTGCACATAAGGGACCATAAGCGTCTGTGCGCCGAAATCGAGCAGCCTTTTGAAGAGGACTGGATCGTTGGCGGCAGGGCGGACAACGGCGCTTGTGGTCGGGTCGCCTGCGATTGCCTGGAGGGCGGGCAGAACATCCAGTGCTTCAACCGGAGAATGCTCGCAATCGATCAGGATCCAGTCAAATCCCGCGCCTCCAAGAAGTTCGGGGACGGCATTACCGCCAATCGTATTCCAGATGCCTAGCTGGTGTTTCTTTGCACGCAATGCGGCCTTGAAAAGGTTTTTCGGATTTTTCATTTCAATTCAACCTGTTGCGCATGAGAAAAAGTGACAAACTGTCTGAAGTTAAGCCCATATTTTGTCATCTGGCCAGACATGTCTGGGCGTCGATCCATGGACAATCTTGAGACGAGGTTCTTTAATCCGGGCATGACCACTGCACAGATACTTGCCCTTGGAGAGCCTTTGATCGAGATGGTTCGACTGGCAGACCAAATTGACGGGCGGCCTGCCTATCGGCAAAGTGTTGGAGGTGACACACTCAATGCTCTCGTGGCAGCAGCACGCCAGGGAGGGGCCACCGGATATCTTTCCGCAGTCGGCAGTGATCCGTTCGGCGAAGACATCCTGGCGCTCTGTGACCACGAAGGCATAGACAGGTCCAACATCCTTGTGCGGCCTGAAGATCCAACCGGCGTCAATTTTATCCATCCTCATCCGGAGGGGCGGCGGTTCTTCTATGCAAGGCGCGGTTCGGCTGCGAGCCACTATTCTGTTTCCGACTTGCCCCAGGGCGCCATCGCAAACGCGAGAATTCTCCATGTTTCGGCCGTTAGCCTTGCCATTAGCCCGGAAATGCGACGGGCCGTGCTTCAGGCGGCAAAGCTGGCAAAGGACAGTGAAACGCTTGTGTCGTTTGATTTGAATCTGCGCCTGAATCTATGGTCGCTCGACACAGCCCGGCAGACCATTGCAGCGTTTTTGCCCTTGGCCGACATAGTGCTGCCGTCAGATGATGAGGCGAACACTCTCCTGGGCACTTGCGATCCTAAGGCGCAAATCGCGCATTTTCAGCGTCACGGCGCAAGATATGTTCTTCTCAAGCGTGGCCGCCAGGGGGCCGTCCTGGCAACATCAGTGGACCAGTTTGAGATCAGGGCACCGCAAGCGGATGCCGTCGATTCCACAGGGGCGGGCGACAGTTTTGCCGGTGCTTTTCTGGCGTATCTTCTGGAAACAGGAAATGAAACGGAAGCCGCAAGACGGGCTGCGATCGTCGCAGCCGGGACAGTGAGCGGTTATGGCGCGATTGAAGCTATTCCGGACCGGACCACAGTTCTAAAAACTGCCGTTTGATTAACCTCGGCAATCTTCACTTACCCGCAAGATCGACGGATACGTTGAGCTTGTTTCCGTCAAGATCTCGGACATAGGCTCCGTAATAGTCTGGGTGATAGTGGCGTGGTCCCGGCGCACCCTCGTCCGTGCCCCCGCTCTCGAGTGCAGTTGCGTGGAACGCGTCTACGCCGTCGGCATCCGGCGCATAAAACATGATCTGTGTGCCATTGCCAAAGGTCGCAGGCTGCTCGTTAAAGGGGAGAACAACGAAAACTGTGGTCCGGCCATCGCTGCCTGCGTAGCCCAGTTCATGCGGCTCATCCAGCACACGCCGCATGCCCAACGTTGCCAGCACCTTGTCGTAAAAGGTGCCGGCGGCTTCGATGTCGTTGGTTCCAATACAGACGCCAGAGAGCATTTTTTGATATCCGGGATTTGGGCGAGGTTTGCGTTCTCAAGCCATGTTGCCAGACTGTGGCAAACACAATGAAGAAATGGACTTCTGAAAAATGGTGACCCCGACAGGATTCGAACCTGTGACCCTCAGATTAGGAATTCAAGAACCCAAGTTCGAGGCAATATCCGTAAGTCCTATGGGTCACTTTTTTACCTAGTCTTAGCTATTTAATTCAGTGTGTTATTGGGTTCGAGGCGTATTTGGCATAACCGAACTTTCAGATCCATCGTTTCGCCGGAACCGTTTCAAAAACCGTTTCAGTTTTCTTTGTGCCTTGACATTACCGACATTCGTGCTTTTTTAAGCGACAAAATGCTTGCTCTTTTGTCGGTAAACGAATTTGGCTGCTAAACTGGCCAGAATTTTTGTCTAATCTGTCTCGATCCGCGTTGAAGCTGTGCCTCGACACGGGATAGCGACCATTTGGGATGCGGATGTTCTGAGTGGGCGTCGAGCCAGCTTGTGGAAGCCCATGACAAGGGGCTGCGCACCTCGCGCCTGATGACGGCGACCCCTTATGAAATCCTCACCTTCATTGGTCGTGGCACCTCCGCGCGCGATTATCAGCGTTTGAAAGCCGGGCTCGACCGGCTGCAATCCACCACTGTCTGCACATCAATCCGCCACCCGGTCAAAGGACGGCGTCACCGCTTTTCCTGGATCAATGAGTGGCGGGAGCAGATAAGTGAAACCGGGAGACCTAGCGGAATTGAACTGATCCTCCCGGACTGGCTCTATCGGGCGGTCCTCGACAATGCACTGATTCTGACCATCGACCGGGCCTATTTTTGATTGACCGGGGGGCTGGAACGCTGGTTATACCGGATCGTCCGCAAGCATGGCGGCAGCCAGCCGTCCGGATGGCTGTTTGAGCTCCGGCATCTTTATCGAAAGTCCGGGTCCCTCGCGCCGTTCAAACGGTTTGCCTTTGAGATAAGGGAGATGATCCGACGCCAACCGCTTCCCGGATACATCTTGTTTTTGGAGGCGGAAGCGAGCGGTCGAACACTGCTTTCCTTCGAGCCCTCCCGAGCCTGTGGACTACTGTGGAACCGTTCGTGCTATCGGGAACCCGAACTATCGTGCCATCAGGAACCGGACTATCGTGCTATCGGGAACCCAAACAGGGCTTAAGTCACAGATCCGAAACACCTAATCGCGCCCTTAACTTAGAGTCTAACAAAGACTCTAACGTTTTTTTGGAAACTGGCACTAGGGACAACACGACCGACGGTGGGGCATTGCGCTCCAGAAGCGGCTCCCGAAAGGTCTGGAATTCCCGCTCCTCTGATGCCGACAGAGCTAACCCTAGCCAGTCGCCCAGCTCAGCTTTGGACGACGAGCAATGATTGTCGCTTTCCTAAACCAGAAAGGGGGTGTTGGGAAAAAACCCTGGCTCTGAACCTTGCCGGTGCTTGGGGAAGAGACGGGAAACGGGTCGGAAAGGGTGCCAGGTGCTCGGTCCCGGTGAGGTCTTTCTTAAATGCTGCAAGACCAGACAGCCTCGACAGCCGATATTTTGGCCCCCTGCCGGTCAGAGCAATCACGGCACGACTGACGCCTCTTTAGGTCGAATGATGCGGTCGGTGCGGAATTGAAGGTGCGCACTCTTAAGAAAGAGCAGCGGGCATAAGCGAAGGATTGGTCAGGGGAGAAGTGCTGCAGATGAGGGATGGCAAGATAAAAGGTGCACGCCGCAGGTCTCGCAAGTCATTGCAATGACTTTTGTTCCGGCGTGCCAGTCGGTCGGATCGCGTGCCGCCATCTGTTGTTTGATCAGGGAATTCAATGCTGTTTGCGGCACTGCGTCAAAGTTCGAAAATAGGAAGAGCCTATGAAAGGTGGCAAGGAAGATGACATCCACGTGCGTCCCGGGCGTATTCGAAACACTCCTGCGCCACGTGTAAAAAGCTTCATCAACCAGGTCCTGTGGGCCGCCCAGAAATCCGGGTTCCCGTCAGGCAGAAAAGGCCATGGGACTTCCTTCAGTCGATCAAACTTCGGGCAAGGCCGGACGCGTTACGCCCGTGACCGGCTGTTCAGCTCCACGAGGCGTGTTGTCGTCAAAGCCCGGATTGTGCGTCATCGAAGCAGTAGTCATCGGTCCGCCCCCTCAGCGCGCATATCGGCTAACTAAAACGGGACGGCGTGACCCGGGACGGAAATCGCGGCGTCCTCTTTGATACCACGTCGGATCGGGTAGATGATCGCGCGTTTGCGGCCAGGTGCGAAGATGACCGGCATCACTTCCGCTTCATCGTGTCGCCAGAAGAGGCGGCCGACCTGGAAGATCTCAAAGCGTTTACCCGCGATCTTGCCGGCCAAATAGAAACTGATCTTGAAACCAAGCTCGACTGGATCGCGGTCGATCATTGGAACACAGACAATCCGCATATCCATCTCATTGTGCGCGGTGTCGATGAGACCGGTGCTGATCTGGTAATCTCGCGAGACTACATTAGCCAGGGACTGCGGTCACGCGGCGAGGAACTTGTGTCGCTCGAACTTGGTCCAAAATCTGAACAGGACATCCGCGGCAAACTCGAAAAAGACATCTCGGCGGAGCGGTGGACGAGCCTCGATCGTGAAATCCGCATTGCCACGGATGATGTCGGTGCCATCGATCTGCGCCCTGCAACGAGCGACAAGTCAGATCGCGCAATCCGCAGACTGATAATCGGCCGCTTGCGGTATCTGGAAAAGCTGGGGCTGGCCACCAAGACCAGTTCCGGAGAATGGGTGATTGCTCTTGAAATGGAGAGCAGGCTGCGCGACTTGGGTATGCGCCTTGCGCTGCTCGTTGTTCAACTTCGACTGCCTGCCCGGTGCTGTACGGTCGATCAGACCAGCTGGACCTTCCGCGTTGAAACGCAAGACCCAATCCCGGATCACCTGAAGCGTCACGGGCGTCTACATCATCACGCCCACGCCGTCGAGTGTCAGGGACAATATCTGGCGGCGGCCTGCCTCGTTGTTGTTGCCGAGAAGGCGTTGAGGGATCCGGAGCAGATTACATGCCCGGGTGGATACTTTCGCGCCATGATCGATAGGGCAGGCCCGGGCAAGGTCCGCCTCCACAAGTCGTTCCACGGGTTGGTGTAGTAGTACGGGTAGGAACTATGATTTTCCCAAGTGCTATTGCTGGCTGCTACACTTTGTGACACAATGCAATCAAACGAGATCTCAGGAATGATCATGACAAACGTTCGACTGAATGAGGACATCAAAAAGCGGCTCGACACTTTGAGCAAAGCAAGAGACAGGACACCTCATTATTTGATGAAACTCGCGATCGAGCGATTTTTGGATGAAGAGGAAGCGCTGGAGAAGGAACGCCGGCTCGTGTTGGACCGCTGGAAAAAGTACGAAATCACCGGTGAAGCGATTGGTCATGATAAAGTTGCCGAGTGGGCGGCAAATCTTCGTACTAGCGGTACCAAGTTTGACTGATGGCAAATGTCCATTGGGTGCCCGATGCGCTGAAGGATCTGAAGCGACTCCATGCGTTTATCGAGCGGCACAGCCCAAGTGCAGCAGTTCGGGCAGTTGACACGCTAATTGAAGCCGCTGGTTCTCTCGACCGTTTCCTCGACAAAGGGCGTCCTTGGGATGTCGAAGATGAAATCCGTGAGTTGCCCGTCAGATTTGGTTCAAGCGGGTACATCGTTCGTTACCGCATTTCCGAGAAGCAAGTTATTATCCTTCGCGTGCGGCATGCACTTGAAGATCGATAGGCACGGGGGCAATTCCGGTCGCATGGGTGGCGAGCACACCGGAAAGAAAGACAGCATCGCCACTGAATGCCTTTGTTTGACACATGTACTTTCAAGTCCACTCAGATTAGTCTTCTTCCTGCCGCTCTCTCCGCTTCCTGGTTGTTAACCCCAACTGGCGGACACATTTCGATGCTGTTTTGGAGAGGGCGGCAACAAACCAAATTTCCACCACCGTGCTCATTGCCATATGACGGGGCTTATTCAAGGATTCTTGCTGATCGGCGACGGTTGCGGCTGGCCGCGTTGTAACAGCTTGAGGCCTGGGCAACGGAGCGATGCCGTGATTGCTGCATGGCGTCCTGAATGGGAATGCCTCGTTGAGCTGCCTCGGTCCGGAACCCGGAGCGCAAGCCGTGCACAGAGAAATCTTTTGGATCGAAGCCGGCCTCTCGATCCTTGCCTTAAGCACGGCGTTGACCGATTGCGGCGAGAGCGCCCGGGCCTTCAAATTTCCCCATTGATCGATCGCGCGAAAAACAGAGCCTTCGGTGATGTCGGCAGCTTCTAGCCAGGTTTTGAGAGCGTCTACCGGCCGGCCGATGATGATCACATGATTGTCGTCACCTGAAGAATCTTCTGTCTTGGTGCGGCCGAGACGAATGGACGCGCAGGCCAAAAGGCCGCTTTCGGGGTCGCACCGCAAGCAGCGCTCCGGCTTGTCGAAGAGCTCAATCTGAGGGAGTTGACTGGGCGAGGGCGGTTCAGGGTGTGGGGAATTTCTTTAGCCTTCGATTGTCCTGTTCCTGTACGTCTCTGAAAATGACCTTTTACCGTGAATCCGGACGTAAACCTTTAGCACGGAGATACTGATGACCAAGCAAACAAGACGGCGGTTCACACCTGAGTACAAGGAGCAAGCGGTTGCGCAATTGGGCGCACGGGTTTTGAATTATGACGATTGGTATTAGCCCGGCGGAAAACTAGTCCGAAAACTCGCGACCATCTCTGCCAACCAATCAGGCACGACTGGGTGGGCGGCATCCTGACTGACATTTTTATCCGAATTGGCGACTTTTTCTGAGGCCACAATACTTTTTAGCATGCTGACCCCTATCCTCCAATCATCCTGGCCATCGAACTTGCGCACCCGGTCCTTGGTAAACAGTTTGAGGATCAAACGCCGCCGTAGCTGCGCGACGTCTTCAGCCTCCGCAGTGCACTCCGGGCTCGTTTCTTCCAAAGGCTCTGCCAGTTCCTCCGCCGCGGGCAAGACAAAGGACAGCCCTGCGCGAAGGCTGCCACCTTCTCCTTCGAACACACGTTGAAGCAGTGCCGGCACTACGCCAACCTGTGCGACATCTACACCGATCCAGCCACCAGGCTCAGGTAGACAAGAGCAGCACGCATGTACCTCTACCTGTATACCGTTCAGCGATATGTCATGGCATTTGCCTACAACCTGCTCGCCTCCTTCTGTACGCAAGACTACAGGCTCATTCAGTTCGAACCGAACTTCGCTGCGCAAACTCTGCGGCGTGATGGCTATTTTTGCCACCAGCAGCAGAACGACCATGTTGACCGCCAACCAGAGGGCAACGACTGACATCAGGTGGCTGGAAGCGACGATCTGAAGGTTGAAGCTAGAGTTTATGACTAAGCCGGCAGTCATTAGGCCGCAAAGCATAAGGCAGATGGCAACTGTTGCTGTGTCTTGTATTTCGGTCCCTTCGCTACCTTTGGGGGTGACCTTGAACGCATGGCCGTGGGGTTTCAGCAGCGTGACAGCCACCACGGGCAGCAAGCGGAACGCTTGCAGAACGTTGAGCGCCATCCTTGCCAGCGGATGGTATTTTCCCGGCGCGAAATGCCGGACAGCGGCAATGGCTGCGACAACCGCAGGAAGCTGGAAAGACATTACCGTGTCCGTTGACGCATTGACCAGCGGCGGCATTCCCGTGAGCAGGAATATGACTGGCGTCACCATTGCAAAGGTGGCGCCAAATGACTGCGTAATCCAATGAAGCGGCAGGAAGAATAGGCGTTCATACCATTTCAACCCAGGACCGCCAAACGGACCTTCGCGAAGAAACATGATCTGGATGGCGCCGCGCGCCCACCGTGCTCGCTGAATGAAGAAGGCATTGATGTTCTCTGGGGCCAGGCCAAATGCCAGACGCTCATCCAGATAGCGCGTTATGTAGCCTTTCCGTTTGAGGGCGAGCGTCAGGAGCATGTCTTCGGTGATCGAGCTGCAGGGCAGCTTGTTGCCGATCTCCTCCAGTGCGCTGCGCCGAACGATGCCGTTGGACCCGCAGCAGAAGGCGCAATCATACCCGTCTCGCCCCGGCATAATCGTCTCGAAGAAAAACCGCTGATCATCGGGCATAACCTTGCTCAAGTTCAGCGAAGCCTGCATCGGATCGGGATTGAAAAAGTTATGGGGAATCTGCACGATCCCGATTTTCGGGTCCTCGAAAAATCCCATTGCCCGGTAGAGGAAATCGCGCTGCGGGATAAAATCCGCGTCAAGAACAAGGAAAAAAGGAGCGGAGGTGAGCGGAACCGCGGCATTGATATTGCCTGCCTTTGCGTGGGCATTGTCTGCACGTGTCAGATAGCCGACGCCCAGACGTTTACTCATGCGCTGCAGCCAGCCGCGCCGACCGTCATCTAGCACCCAGACATTGAGCTTTGCCTGCGGCCAGTCCAGCTCCATTGCACCAAAAATTGTCTTCTCCAACACTTCCGCGGGTTCGTTGTAGGTGGCGATGAAGATGTCTACCTCGGGCAAGTCTAACGGGGTAGTGCCGCGCAGCCGCGTTTCGTGCTTGTCCGCCTCCGGAGTGCGGTTGGTGCGGCGCAACATGTAGGCATAAAGCAACGCGGTGTCGAGCCAGACCAAGATCTCGATGATGAAGACGGTCCAGATAAACAGGCCGGTCACGCTGAAAATACCGACCGGCAGCACCGTTTCAACCAGCCGCCAGTTGAGGTAGCGCAGGATCACCACCGTCAAGCCCGCTACCACCAGCCGCTCTGCCCAAGCGTTATTCTGACATCTGTTGCCGAACAGCAGAATTGCCGCGGTGATCAGCAGCAGGGGAACGAGGGATTCAGCCTGCATCCGTCTGGCCCTCCTCATCGAGAGCGGGCGACGCGGCAAGCGAAGGTGATATACCGCGAAGCAGGTCCTGAACCCAATGGCCGGCGACCGTCAGCTTGTTGCCCAATCTGCGGTCAAAGCGCACTTCGGCAGTGCGCCCGACATCGCAAAAATTTTGTGCTACTCCTGCTTTTGCAACATTTGCCGGGTCAAGGCGCAGCATGATATGCAAGCTGCCCTCTGTGAGGTTTTCCGGCTCAGCCGCGAGCAGCCCGGTAGCGCGCTTGGCGCCAGCGCCGCGCAACGCCTCGACAGCTGCGGGGAAGGTCTCATCCGAGCCGCGCAGCCGCACCTGCGCTGTGTCCCCGGGGCGGATCGCATCAAACGCTGTTTCATGCACAAATACCTCGACGAACCTGCGGGAGCAATCGAGAAGCTGCAGGACTTCGTCTCCCGCTGCGATCATTGCGCCCTTGGCAGGGGTTGCGGACCAGACTACGGCGCCAGAGGGCAATTGCGGGGCAAACAAGTCAAGCCGTTCCACCTCCTCGCGCAAGGCCTCGGCTTCGTGAAGCAAACCGGTGCGCTGTGCGCTAACACGGGCCTTCCGGCCCTTGAGATCAGCCAGACGGATTGCAACCTCATCCCGGCGTTGCCGGGCATAGCTGCCATCCTCAGTTCCCAGTCCCGGCAAGATACCAACCTTGACCCCGGCCATGGTCCGCACCGTCTCTTCGACCGCTGCGGCCAGCCGGATCACCTCACCGTTCGCCTCGACCGCCAACGACGCCGCTGTCTCAGCCTTTGTCTGCGGCACCGACCCGCTAGCGTAAAGCCGCTCAAACCTTTGAGCATCTCGCGCCCGCCGGTCTTGGTGTTCGCGCGCTGCCGCCAGCTCCCCCCGCAAACCGCTCAGTTGCGTCTGCAGCACTTGCCGTGCAAGCGTTTGCACTTGTTCCATTCTTACCAGAAGTTGCTGATCCAACTGCGTAAGGGCGGCAATTTCAGTGCTGATGGAAACTTCCTCGCGAGCCAGGATGCCGATCCTAGCTTCCAGCCGCGCAAGCTCGGTCCGGCTGGAGCGCGATGCCTGAAGTTCTACAATCGCAGTGGCCGGCAGCACTGGCGTTGCGGGCGTGAGCGCGTCGGACATCAGAGCGCCGTCAAAGGGGCTTTTGATAGAAATGATGGGGGCGTTGACCACTGCAGATCGTGAAATATAACTCGTTGCGTGTGGTGCAAAAATCATGAACGCGGCACCAAGACAGGCAACGCCTGCTGCAATCCGCGCCGCTCGCCTCAGTTTCATGGTTGGATCCGGGCCTGAAAATAAATTCAATGGATTATCGAAATGCTGCGTTGATTGTTGACCACTAGGTGGCGGTTGCCAACTTCATTTTAGTAAAAATTCTGCCAACCTAACCAAATCCAGACAGCATTGGATGTCTACGCTTGTAGCGTAGAGAGGCTGAATTTCTATTTTAATAAGTTTCACCACCACAGTAGTTGGCAAACATCCTTTCTTGCGGACATCGACAGCATGAAACTGCCAAAGCAGTCTTGGAATACTAACGCAGCGAACGGGCAAAAATTAGCGTGTTTTTTTTGAGCTTCTTATGACCATTATCTATGCATGTTCGGTGCGCTTGGGCCTGTGACGCGCGACACTCCGAAAGCCTGTCCGTTTTGGGGTAGGTTGGATCTTGCACGTTTCGGCCGATGAACAAACCGGACGGATCTTGGCATTTCTCTAGGCCGTGTGGACGGATTTGATCAAGATGAAGGTCGCGGCGATTGCGACGATGGAGCGGAAGTTTCTGGCGGTTTTCTCGCAACGCAGGGCGACGCGTTTAAAGCGTTTGAGCTTCCCCATCATTTGTTCGATGCGTGCGCGGCCCCGGTAGAGCGCTTTGGCGAAGTGCCTCGGAATGTCGCGCCGGTTTGATTTGTATGGAATGACCGGGACAGCCCCGGCCTTTCGCGTAACTTCGCGATTGGCGTTGCTGCCATAGCCCTTGTCGGCAACGATGGCCCGATGTTTGATGTCGAGGCCGGTTTCCACGAGTTCCGTAAACTGCTAGCTGTCAGAGGCTTCGCCACCGGTCAGCTCAAAGCCAAGCGGCAGGCCGTTCCGATCCGTTTTCAGATGGATTTTGGTGCCGAACCCGCCGCGCGAACGCCCGAGCGCTTGACCTTCCTGCCCCCTTTGGCGCCTGCCGCAGAAACATGGGCGCGAATGACGGTGCTGTCGAACATGGCGATCAGATGCGCGCCTTCATCAAGCCCGGCCAGAATGGAAAAATAGTCCTCGAACATACCTGCCTTGCCAAGGCGGTCGAAGCGTTTCCAGACGCTGTTCCAGTTGCCGAACCGCTCGGGCAAAGCGCGCCAGGAGATGTTGTGAAGCGTAAAATAGTGCAGCGCCTCCAAAAACAGTCGGTCATTCTTTGCCTGCGCGCCAACCCGTGGCAAGCAAGCCTGGAAAACCTCCAGTGCCAGTTCGAAATCCCGGTCTGTCATCTTGGTACACATCGCCGACCTCCAAATCACGTCGGCAACCTATGAATCACTTTAAAATCAAATTCAGAATCCCAAAACCGATACCTGAGTCAATCCGTCCACACGGCCAGGGCCAAAGCTGAGCGAACAATACCCGCGCTTTGGGACGTAGTCGGTGATTTGATGGATGTCTTCAAGCCAGACGAATGCGCAAACTACTTCAAAGCCGCCGGATATGAACCGGATTAATCTGGATGTGCTCTAGACTGAAGCCCTTTGAGCACTGTGTTGAGATCGCTTGATCAGTCATCGAATTGCATCCTTTTCACTCCTGATTTGGCTAGTCAGGAGTAGTTTCAGCCTTTGCCTGTTCCAGCTCCTCAATGTTGTGCCGGTCACGTTCCTCGTTCTCGGCCCGCCGTCTCTCCGCTATCTCGGCGCGTTCCTGCTCCCGGAGTTCGGTAATCAATTTGTCCTGTTTCTCGCGCAACTGCTTTAGCAGCAGGCCCAGTTCAGGGTCCTCCAGATGTGCCATTGTATAACCCATCGGGTTTTGGTCCGCTTGCTCGATGCGTTCGTGCAGCCACTTGTAGCAAGTGGTCGTGAAATCGCTCGTTGTTTCGTCGGAAAAGTCCACATAAAAGCGCACTGCGTCATCTGAGATGAGATCAAGGCACTCAATCATGTGAGAACTGATTAACGTGATCCCCATCTCTTCACGATCACCAAACAGCTTGAGCAGTTGCTCTTCAGTTGCATTTGGAAGATCCGAATTACACGCCGCGAGCATGACACTCATCGCAACAGTGGCTAGAGATTTCTTGAACAATTTCTCCTCCTGACTTTACTTCTCTGTCTGATTAGCGCGGCACTCTGGCGTTGACCTGTGCCATTTGACACAGCTTCGCAACACGTCGCGCTCTGGCGCAGGTGAGACCAGCTCCAGCAAATCAAGTGTTGCCGTTGTTACCGTATTGGGTGTCTGGGAGTGTTTTGAAGAGCCTTCAGCACCGGGTCTTTGGGCACCCTGCTGGAGCCGTCTTTGCTCTCGTTTTGTTGAGAGCGCTCTCTGGCCACCGTTTGCAAGGGTAGCACGGGATGATGTGGCTGCCCTTGCTGTGGATGGTCAGGCGGCCAGAGAGCTGACTGTCTTTGTTCACAAGGGGTGGGTAAGTGTGGGGCCCTGTGAAGACAGCACTCCCGGAACTTGGATATGGTGTGCTATAGACACGCCATGCGGGTACCAAGCTACGGTTGGTTACTCGTTAGGGGTGGGTGGTCCTCAGGTTCCAAACTTTGGCCACTCGCCCCGAAAGCGAGTTTTTTGGTTGTATCAGCCAAAGTTGCGCTCGCGAAGCCCCTTTTTTGTTTTCCGACCAAATTGTTGTGTCTTGTCAGGGGATTGCCCGGTAAACCTCTGCCCCCCGTGCTTCTGCCGGCAGGACGCAGGCCCTGAGTTGGCTTTGACGCCTTGGGGCTGAGGCCAGAGGCGCCTTGCACTCGACGTCCCGCCGATTTTCGAGGACTGAGCGCCTGTCCAATTCCAAGAGCCGATAGCAGGCAACACCAGCCGATTGCAGGCAATGTCAACCGTTAGCGGGCGATAGCAGCCGATACCATGCGTTAGCAGCCGACAAGAGCGGATAGGAGCCGATTGCATTGGATGGCAGCTGACAAGAGCCGTGAGCAGATTTTGGCAGCCGATAGCAGACACCGGCTTGGAACATGGTCCTCGGCCGGGGTATGGCGCGGTGCGCGCTCCTCTGGAACTCTTTGAGTTGAAACATGTTCGGCCCGTTCATCAGCCGATAGCAGTCGTTAGCAGACGATAACAGTCGACAAGAGCCGATAGCAGAACGAGACGCGAAAGATCGCAAAACGAAGGTTTTGTGCGGGTGTTCCGCGTCTCTCAAGAGAGCGAGCGCTCTGCGCTGCCCGAATGGGCACGCATGTGATCTTGTATGATCCCATATGATCTTTTGTGATTTTTTGTGACTCACCTTGAGATTTTATGATCTCATATGATCCCGGCTCAAAAGGCGCTGTTCTCCAAGGGCATGCACCAGATTGCTGCTCGCCACCCCCTTCAGACGTAATCCTGTATGATTTTATAAGAGATTGTATGATCCTATGTGAAATTCCATTGTTCCGTATGATACTATCAGATCCCGTATGAACTTATATGAGATTTTATGAGATCGCCGCCTCGATCAAACACACTCAAATATATACCCGCGCAAAACGTCTGTTTGCTGCCGTTTTCCCACAGGCTGGCGCTGTGAACACCTACACAGCCGTATTTGAAGCATTCACAGACGAAACGACCTTGAACGCCGTTGCCGGACGAGAGGTGACAGCCCCTTCGTTTGGCCTCTGATATCGGCATCGCGCATGACCTTCGGCCTCTGAACAGCTCGGGATTCAGCTAATTTCTTTAGAAACGGCTGCCTTCAAGGCTGTATGGCGCTGCGCGCCCATCGAGGTTTCTTCGGCTCCTTTTTTGTTTTGTCGTTTTTCCTGTCCGCTCCGGCGGATCTTCCAAACGGCGTTTGGTGTGTTATGGCTTCGGCCTGCCGCGGGCGCCAGACCGACGGAGAATTTTTGCCTGGAAAAATTTGACAAGGGCGCACTCTCGAGTTGTGAGACAACTCATTGCTTGATAGACACACCAGACGGAAGGATATCCCCCTGGCAATCTATCATTGCTCCATCAAGCCCATCTCCCGATCGTCCGGACGCAGTGCTGTCGCCGCAAGTGCCTACCGCGCCGGCGCATGCCTGCTCAATCAGCGCGATGGCCTCCTTCATGACTTCACCAAGAAGCAGGGCATCGAGCACGCCGAGATCGTTCTTTCCGAAGGATCATCGGCAGACTAGGCCCGCGATCGCTCGGCTTTGTGGAATGCCGCCGAGTTAGCCGAAAAGCGCAAGGCTGCCCGTGTCGCCCGCGAGTTTGAACTGGCCCTTCCCCATGAGCTTTCCCCTGAAGGGCGCATCGAGGCGGTTCGCGTGTTTGCCGCAGAGCTGTGCGAGCGCTATGGCACGGCCGTTGATTTTGCCATTCACGCCCCGCATGTGGCCGGCGACATTCGCAACGTCCATGCCCATGTGATGATGACCACCCGGGTGCTTGAGGACACTGGCCTGGGTGAGAAGACGGTTTTTGAGCGCGAGAACAAATGGCTGTTGGCCAACGGATTGCCGTTGTCCCAGATCCAGCTTCGGGATTTGCGCCAGTCCTGGGAAACCATTGCCAATGCCCAGCTCGCCCGTGAGGGCCATGACATCCGGATCGACCATCGCTCCCATGTGGAGCGCGGGCTGGAAATCATTCCGACCGAGCATGTCGGGGTGCAGGCCACCCAGATGCAGCGCCAGGGCCTGCCGGTTGATCAGGTCGCCATGGATGATGCCTCGGCCAAGCTCAATGGCGAGCATATTCTTGAGCATCCTGAGGATCTTTTGACCCTGGTCAGCGGCGAGAAGAGTGTTTTTGGGCGGCATGATATTGCCCGCGCGCTGCATCGCTACATCTCAAGCGATGTGCGCCTGTTCCAGAATGCCTTTGCTGCGGTCATGGCCTCCCCGGCGCTGGTCATGCTTCAGGGCGAGCAGGTTGATCCCCTGACCGGCGAGGTCAGCCCGGAGGGCTCTGTTGCAAAAGTCGACTGATTTTTCGATGAGGCAGCTTTCAACTTTGTTTTGGTGATTTTATGAATGCGTTTAAGGGCCGTCATTTCACGGGCGAAGTCGTGTTGTGGGCTGTTCGCTGGTATTGCCGTTACGGGGTCAGTTAGCGGGATCTTGAACAGATGATGGCCGAGCGCGGTGTTCGGGTCGATCATTCCACGATCTACCGGTGGGTGCAGACCTATGCACCTGAAATGGAAAAACGGTTGCGCTGGCAATGGCGCCGGCCAGTTTCGGGGAGTTGGCGGGTCGATGAGACCTACATCAAGGTCCGCGGAAAATGGACCTATCTCTACCGGGCGGTGGACAAGTTCGGCAACACCATCGATTTCTATCTCTCGGCCACCCGAAACACCAAGGCGGCGAAGCGGTTCCTGGGCAAAACCTTAAGGGGACTGAAAGACTGGGAGAAGCCCCATGCGATCAATACCGATAAGGCTCCCACCTACGGCGTGGCCATTTCCGAGCTGAAAGCGGAGGGCAAATGCCCACAAGACACTGAGCACCGCCAGGTCAAATATCTAAACAACGTCGTTGAAGCCGATCACGGCAAGCTGAAGCAGCTGATCCGGCCGGTGCACGGGTTCAAAACCCTAAAGTCTGCCTATGCGACCATCAAAGGATTTGAAGTGATGCGTGCCCTGCGCAAGGGGCAGGCCAGCATCTTCAACTTCACAAATGACATTGTCGGCGAGGCTCGCATCGTCGAACGAGCGTTCGGCATCGGTCCCTGTGCTCTGGCCGAAGCGATGACCATGCTTGAAAACCATCTTCAAGATGCCGAAGCTTGAACTGGAGTGCCGGGAAAGGTCGAGATCTGTCGGGACGCAATGTTTGCAATAGGGCCGCATTTAATCTATCGGGATCATTGTCTTCGGCTGGGTAACCTCGTCGCCACCGCTGAACCTCCGGTGAAGGACGGCTCCTCTCGATGGAAAACACCATAATCTGATGGAGAATATCTAGAAGTTCCGAGGCTTCATAATCTGGTGTGGTTGCAACAAAAAATCCCCGCCCGTTCACTCGATCAATTAGCCCTCTTTCTGAAAGCTTTATCAGCGCGTCTCTTACGGGTGCATTGCTCACACCGAGATCGTCAGCAACGTCAGAAATATTTACTGCGGATCCAGAACGAAGTTCGCCCATAAAGAGGCGCCTTCTGAGTTCAGTTACAACCAGCGTATCGCTTGATAAACGCATCAGGAGACCTCGCTTTCGACAAATCGAAGTGTGTCAGTCAAATCCCTGCTTTTTTGAGTACTAAATAGTACACAACATTCGATTATTTGAATTAAGGAGAGGCTCTCTTTTGGTTGCGTCGTCAGTCTAAAGAGAAATTTTCAGGCGTGTTTGTTCTTCTGAGAACTGTTTGGGCTTATGGAAGCCTCAAAGTGAAAAATGGCAACATACTTATGATTCGAATATCGTTATTAATTATAACGTCTTTCTTCTTAGCTATGACCTTCTTGGCATTAATCGTTTTTGTTTCAGGCAAGGGAGCCGAAAGCAAGACCTTTCAGTCTTCATGGCCTAGTCCTTTAATGGAAATGGAATCTGAACGACAGTTGTTTCCATAGGTGTAGAAGATGACCTCAATCCGCTGATCAGCCCCACCTGAGTGGTCGGGGTAGCAACTGCAATAGGGTAGGTGCGGTCGCAGGCTTGCCGAGCCTCGGCCCTATTGGGGTCCATTCCCTTCGCCATATTCATGCCTTTGCCGTCCACTTACCGTCAGCGTGTTTCCGGCAGCTCCGACTTTAATCGGTAGGTTTTGTTTGCCACTTGGAGCCTTTAAAGGCCGTAGGCTATGGCTTTTTGTCTGCTTCTCTTGATTTAGAAAAAGGACCATCAATGTCGGTTGTCTCAGAGCCTGTCAGGCGTCGTTTTGCTGTAGATGTAAGAAAGGCTTCCGGACTACCCGCCACACCTGCCGAAGAACGGATTTTAGGGCCTTTTCGAAGGTGCAACGGGAGCGTTTCGTCGGTAAGGGCCCCTGGCAACTGACTGATCCGCACCAGGGTGTCTTATTGCGAACCAACGACAGCAATCCAGATCAGCTTTACCGTGATGTGCTTGTAATGCTTGATGAGCAGCGCGGCATTGCCATTGGTCTGCCGTCAATGTGGGCGAAGTTTCTCTGGTCTGCCAACCCATTGAACGGTGAACGTGTTCTGCAAGTAGGGGCTGGGTCTGGCTATTATACGGCCATCTTGTCGGAATTGGTGGGGAACAAAGGTTCTGTTGTGGCGACTGAAATCGAGCCACACCTTTGCGTGCTGGCGAGCAAAGCGTTGGCCGACTGTCACAATGTTTCCGTTCTTAATCAGGATGCCACCTCGGGTTTTGAGATCGAAAAAGACCAGTTTGACCTGATCGTAGCTTTTGCCGGCGCAACCCATCCATTGCCGCATTGGCAATCATCGCTAAAACCCGATGGACGCATCCTTCTATCACGGACGATGAAGGTTGTGGTGCGATGGTTCTGTTCAGACAGTCGCCGAATGGTTTTGTCGGAGAGATTATTGGCACTTGCAGGTTCTACCCGTGCCTTGGCGCACGACACCCCGATATCGAGGCTGACTTGAAGCAGCTTCGAGCGGCCGGAGAGCTGCGCGCTGGCGTTCAGCTCAAACTTCACATGAATGAAGATAGAGCAACCTACGAAGTCATCGCTCAGTCTGAGTGAACCACCACCTGCTGCAACACGGTGCCATCCGCGTGTTCGAAGACGTGATTTCCCCGCTCAGAGAGCGAGGGCCAGATGCATGTAGTCACTCAGCGTTTGTTATCGGACTGATTGTTTCCGGTTCCGCACAGATAGTAGCCTGCAAAGGAGCGCTCAGCTCCAAGCGCAGGGCTGAAGCACCCCTGCCTGCGGTTTTCGTAGGGGAACATTTCCGCCGACCGATCTCAGTGCAGCAACAATCTCTTCGCGGGACAGGCCAATGTCTGCCCGGCGGCTATCGGGTTCGCACAACAAATCGCGGTAGATCTGCTGTTTGCGATGATTTGAGAAAAATGCTTTCAGCTGCCGGATCCCAGGGGCCATGGGCATGGGGAAGGTCTTACTGTGGGACGTGGTGTGGCACTGAGTTGAGATCGCTTGATCAGTCATCGAATTGCACCTTTTTGCGGACATGAAACCGTCAGCCATAGAGCCTTCAGACGGTCTTGCATCGGATCTGTTCCTTTGGCGTCGCATTCACTTTCTGCAAGCGCCACTTGACCTAATGTGGGTCATGCGATGCTGTCCGCGTGTGACTGCGGTCACAGCCGCATTATTGCAGCACTGCTGCGACGGCCTAAATTTCTGGGCATTTCGGCAGCGCGCGTCGAAACCGACGCGCGCTTTACCGGCGGCATTGGACGCTTTCCTCCCTCAGCATGCGACGCCACTTCTTCCGTTAAGTTGCTTTGAAAAAAGAAACAATCATAAATAGTACTGATAAAGACTTCCAGACCGGAAGCATACAATACTCCGAGCAAGTCAAAGGTTCTCATCGAACCGAGCGCCAAATAGCACACGGCCAGCCTCTGTTTGTTTGTACTGGTGTGGTATCATAACAGGATGGTAATATTGACATGGAAGTAAAATCCACAGGTGCCGAATTCGGTGTTCAGCATTTTATTGATCAAATCAAAAAAAACAGGTCAAATTTGACCAAGACGGTTGAAAAGGCCGCGAAGATTCGTCCGAACGGCGGCGGTGCGCCAAAAGTGATCGAACATATTAAAGCTTCAAACGGCAATACGCCTCAATTCAATAAAGTCTCTTTGCTTAGCAAAATCTATATGAAAACTAAGGACTTTAGCGGACAAGACCTTCAAGGAGCGGATTTCAGAGGGAAAGATCTTAGAGGAGCCATCTTCGATAATTGCGATCTAACAGATGCAATGTTTGATGGCGCTCGCTTGGAAGGGGCAAGTTTCCAAGGGGCCACCTTGAAGGGAGCCAGCTGTAAAGGGGCCACCTTGAAGGGAGCCAGCTGTAAAGGGGCCATCTTCGATGGCAGTGATTTGACAAACGCGATGTTTGACGGTGCCCTCTTGGAGCGTTCAAGCTTTAAAAATGTGATAGCCATTACCGCTACGTTCATTGAGGCAAAAATGAACGATGCGGATCTGTCTGGTAGCGATTTCCGCAACTCTGATTTTACCAAAGCAAAAATGCAGCGCTCCACTCTTTCCGAGGCCACGTTCCGCGAGGCAGACCTTGAGAATGCCGACGCACGTGATGCAAACTTTGATGGCACCCAACTCGGTGATGGTTACATGAGAGGGTTTAATATGGAAGGAGCTAAAATTGGCAATGTCCACGTCTTTGGCAATTTCAAAAATGCCTTTGATGGCGCAATTATGAAACCCGATGATGAAGATTATCTCAAAGCACTTCTGGACCCGGACTATGTTCCAGGAGCACAGCCCAAACGTAAGAGGGGCGAATATGAATTTGAGCCTAAAGCGAAACGTCAAAGCGATGACAAAATGAGCTTTGGCACGCGTCAGTCAGGGGATAGTGATAGCCTTGTGCAACCCGAAAATTCTGCTGTGACAAGCGACCACTCTTATTCAGAGGTCGAAGAATCAGCTGGTGCTAATGACAAAAACACATCTCCAATGATGTGATTTCGATCTCCCCTTCAAAGAGCAAGGGCCAGATGTATGTAGTCACTATGACTTTGTTAATTGACTGATGGTTTCTTCTGGCCCCGGCTTTCTGGGTGCCGCACGTCACAGGGCTCTGGCGTTTCGATGGGCTATCTAAAGACCAGCAGCGAGGCGAGGCTCGATTGAGCCGAAAGTTTCCTCCCAAGACCGTCTTGCTGCTGCTCCATCTTGGATTAAACTTTGAGCGCCCGTTCCTCGTGAGCGGGCGTTTTTTTAGGCGGCACCTCTTCACGCGCGGATTGCTCTCGCCTCCCCGAAATTCTTTTCGCCGGAATGGGTACGGTAACGGCAACCGTCTGCACTCAGAGGTCAGCGTCAGATTTGGTGCGGACAGCGGGACTCGAACCCGCACAGCTCAAGGCTTCCGGATTTTAAGTCCGGTATGTCTACCAGTTCCCTCATGTCCGCGTTTTAGCGCCTTTTGAGCGCCCGTATTTTGTCCCCAAGCCCGATTTCTTTGCGAGCTCAGCGCGCAAAGCCGCATAGTTTGGTGCCACCATCGGGTAGCTTTCTTTAAGATCCCACTTGGCCCGGTAGTCTTCCGGGGTCATGCCATAATAGGCCTTCAGATGGCGCTTGAGGGATTTGAACCTTTTGCCGTCTTCCAGACAGATAATGTAGTCCGAATGGACCGATTTGTTGATGGGCACCGCCGGTTCCTGGGGCGCTTCGTCCAAGGTCCCGTCACTGTTCTTGCGAAGAGCCTCGTGAACGGAGCTGATCAGACCTGTCAGGTCCGACGTGTTGACTGTGTTGTTGCTGACATAGGCCGCCACAATGTCAGCGGTGCAATCGATGAGGCTGGTTTCGGCGTTGATGTCGTTCATAAGGTTCCTGCATGTGTTCAAACGGGTGAGGAGAGCTGGCAACATTCCTCTTCTCAAGAGCGGCACAGCCACCATTCTGAATTGCGTTATTCAGTAATGCATACAAGAATGGTCGACAGTGCCGTTTGACACTGCCGACCTGTCTGCGATCGAAGTTATAGCGGGCAATGCGAATGCTTCGACTTCGACCGCACCTGATGTTCAAACACATGTTGAGTGGGTATGCCTGAATACCAGGTCTTCGGCTGACATCATGCCAGCAGACGGAGAACTATAGCTGTCCCTGCCTGTTTTCAATTCTGACCTCTGTCGGTCAGTCAAACATAGTCCTCTGTTGAGGCTCGGCCCAATATCCACGTGCACGTTTGGAAGCCTCCAGGGCCATCAGCGCTGCGACCGCCTGGCTTTCGTGTTCGTAGCAGTCCAGCCGGACCTGCCCACCCTGACCGATGCGGCCCCATTCCCGGTAGAGTGTCCATTCCCCAAACAGGTTCGGCAGAACCGCCATCCGGTAGAACCGGGCGGCATTGTTCGGGGGATCGAGTTTTTCCAGATAGGTTTGCAACATCCGTGTGCCCACGATAGCCCTCCACGCCCGGGCGCTTGCGCACATCGTTCACCTGGACCAAGACGCCAGTTCACGAAGCTGGCGACCCCAACAGGATTCGAGCCTGTGGCCATTCGCTTAGAAGGTGAGTGCTCTCTCCAGCTGAGCTACGGGGCCATGTTTTGCGTCAGATCATGAACAGGATCTGCACCCTTGCGGCGATGAAGATACAAATCCTGTCCACAATCTGGGGATCGAAGAGGCCGGGGGGCCAGCCAAGCCGCTCCAGGGGACAGGCATAGCTCAAAACCTTCCAGGCTTGAAGCCTTGGCGTTGACAATGCCGTCATTCGCTGGCCGAAAGCAGGCAGGCTTTCAAGGTGTCGCGCGTCACAGGTGTGTGGTGTTTTGATGGGCTATCTAAAGATCAGCAGCGAGGCGAGGCTCGTTCGAGCCGAAGGTTCCTCCCAAGACGTCTTGCTGCTGTCCTTTGGTCCCGATATTGAGCGCCCGTTCCTCGTGAGCGGGCGCTCTTTTTTGGAGCACTCGATGGCAACGCGGGGGGCCTCACCGAGACATGCCTTTGTTTCAATTTGCAAACTATTTGTCTACGCGATGATGTAGGGGTTTGGGTCTGCGTGTTTTTTGCAGTCTGGCCTGAGGAAATAGCGCGGTTGCCACAGGTGCATGGGGGCTTTTTCGACGTTTCTGGTGCGGGCCAGAACGATCTGTTTGCGATAGTCCATGTTTCTGAGGTCTTCCGGTGTGACGAGGGGCCTTTGAATGAGGCGCTCCGAGTTTTCCGTTTCGGCCTTGAACGTGGCCTGGCCGATTAGGTCGAAGACTTCCTCGCTGAACCTTTTTGCGGTTGGCGGGATTTCAAAGAATTGCACGAAGTCGGCGTTGTCGCGGATATCCTCAAAGGCTTCGCGTCCGTATTCGTCGATGAGGCCGGCGAAGGTCTGTGTGAAGCCCCACACGGACAGCCCTTTGCCTGCGGCCATTCTGTAGGCCTGAAGGACAGGTGTCAGTCGGCCAATGGCGGGCATTTCGTCGAGCATGAGCAGGACGCGTTTTTCGGGTGTCTGACGGCTGACCTGGGCCATTGGCAGGGTGACCCACAGACGCAGGTACATGCGGACTTTTTCCAGCAATTCGGACGGCACGACAATGAACAGGTCAAGGTCATTGGTGGATAGGCCGTCGAGCGAGAACCCGGATTTGCTCATATGGTGCTGGATCTGCCGATATTGCAGGAAAGCGAGGGCGTTGGTAACGGTGGACAGGAAGGAGCCGCGCTCCTTTTCCCCGACCGAGAGCAGCAGCCTGGCCCCGTCTGCTGCCAAACCAAAGGCTGCATCGCTTGCAGCCATCTTCTCCAGCTGGGGCCCCAGAACGGCCCATTCCTGATTGAGCAGGTCTCTGACAGCCATCAGATTGCGTTGAGGCTGTGGAACGGTGGCGATGATCCAGCAGATTGAGCTTGCGATCACGCGCCGCGCACCATCGGCAAAGTGCGCGCCGGACGCATTGGCGTCTTTTGCCGGAACAACGAGCGCGTCCAGGATGACGTTGATATCGGCGATCATCCGCTCGTCCTGGCGTACGAAGTCGAGAGGATTGAAGTCCCAGCTGTCGGCACCGGCCATGTCGAGGTCTTTGTGCGCGTCAGCTTTTTCCTTCACAACGGCAAAGGGGTCCAACAGGACAACACGCCGGCCGAGCTCACGGCGGCGGCGTGCTGCGATCATATAGGCCTCACCCTTTGGGTCGATGACAACGACCGGGCCTTGCCAGCTTCTGGTGTTTGGAGCGAGCAGATTGGCGGCGATCACGAGCCCCTTGCCGGAGCGGGACGGGGCACAGGTGAGGCCATGGGCCTGCAACGGGAATTGCATAAGAGGCGAACGTGTCGTTCTGGTCTCATGGGGCTTGTCGAACTGGCCCAAAATAATGCCGCCCTTCCTGGACAGCTTTGCCATGATCCGTCTTCTCATCCAGCGGGCATCGCCGAACAGGTCGCTTTTGGATTGCTTGCGGCTGTCAGGATTGAGACTTGTCCGCGCAATTGCAGCGAGCGCGGCAATTCCAGCCAGGCCGTTGGCGCAGCCAAGAACCAGGAACTGAACGTCTGCTTCTGTCAACAAGCCGAAGACCTGATTGAGGTAGCGCAGGTGTTGAACCGCGTTGCCGTCAGGCATGGCGGCCAGGTGTGGTTGGTACCAAGCCCAATAAAGGGCGATGATATCGTCGGACTTCCAAAAACACAGAACCGCCGCGCCGCCCGCAATGAACCGGGCAGCCCCGTTGACGCTTAGGAATGCAACAGCCCCACCCAGAAGCACAACACAGACCAGCCCCTTGACCAATTCCCCGTTGTTGCCTGGCAAGAACAGAGCAGCAAGCCCGGCCATGACCGCGTAGACGAGAATGGGCGATACAACGGCCAGTCCCTTGACCAGAAGAGACCTCATGGGGCAACCTCGATCCGGCAGGCTATGGGCAGGCCTTGCTGGCGCGCCTGCTCATGACAGGCCTGGAGGTTCTGGCCGTGCTGCTGCCAGATATAGTCTTTCCAACCGTTCGTGGTGTCGTTCGTCGCCAGAAGTGCTTCGCCAAGACCACTTGAGGCAAGGCTGGCAATGGCTGCGCCCACGAGGGCAGCGCTCAGCAAGGCTCCGGCATAAACCACTGCGTTGCGGTTTTGTCGCTTCACCAGGTTGGCAACGTCTGCATAAAGGGTCCGGGTCTCCTTCGACAGGGCGTCGAGTTGCGCAGCATCAACACTGGCGGGAGATTGTCCGGCTGCGCCGGCATTCCTGATTGCTGTGGCAATGGTTTCTTCTGCCAGAGTCAGGCGTTCGTCGATGACGGTGAACAGGTCGTCGGTGGTCTTGTTCAACGGATGGGGTCCTATCGTTCGATGTCAGTGTCGCGCGCGGCGGCGATGGACTTGTCCACGGCCTGTGCCAGGTGTTGTGTGTGTTCGCCAGCGGCCAATTGCGAGCTGACTTGCTGCCAGACCTGTGGGTAGATCCTGGCTTTTGCCTCAAGTTTGTATTGCATTTCTTTTTCCCGGCCTGTCTGTGCTGTTTTGTGCAGTGTTGCGCGTTCAGCTATGGCCCACATGGCTTGTTCCTGGTTGTCGCTGCGACTTTCGATCTCCAGCCGCCTGTCCCTGATGCTGTCACGGGCGGAAAGT
This sequence comes from Labrenzia sp. THAF82, assembly GCF_009363435.1. Lineage (GTDB taxonomy): Bacteria > Pseudomonadota > Alphaproteobacteria > Rhizobiales > Stappiaceae > Roseibium > Roseibium porphyridii. Next base: position 592,458 of record NZ_CP045354.1, read on the forward strand.
TGGGGCTCGCCGTCCTCGTGCTGGCGCTGATCGCGCAATGCCTGCGCCTTTGCCCTCCATTCCTGCGCCTTGGCTTTCCACTTGTCAGAGGGCGCCGCCCACTGGTCGTCGCTTCCAGCCGCTCGCGCCGTATCTTGCCCTTGGGTCTCCTGGCTCCGGCCACCGGCAACGGCCCCTGTCGGTGCTTGTTGCCTGCCCACAAGGGGAGACGTCTGCTCTATCGGTTTTTCCAGCCCGCGGTCGAGCCCTGTTTCTTTTTTCCTGTCGTTTTCCTCCACAGACCCACCCCAGTGTTCGTCAATGCTGCCGTTGTCCATGGAGAACACGCGCTTTTCCGGCGCGTTGTCGTGCCGAGCCGCCAAGCCGCCCTCAAGCCCCTTGACCTCAATCTCGCTGTTGATGCCAAGGGTGCTGGCAATCCCGCGCCGCTCGGCAAAGGCGGCGGTGTAGTCGAGGGTGGTTTCTTTTGCACCCGAACGCGACAGCTGCTCTGCCAGCTTGTCATATGCGAGCTCTTCGCCGCTCTGCACGGCCCAGGCATTGCGCTCCACCGTGCGCCCGTCGGGAAGACGAACGCTCTGTGATCCCTCACGCCGAAGCCCGATCATGTCGCCAATCTTCGGCCTGGCCTCACCAAGCGCCCGCTCCAGATCAACACCCCATGTGGTGTGCTGCGCGCCCTGGGCCGTTTCCAGGGTGACAAAGTAGCTCTTGGCGTTGCCTTGCTTGTGCTCGAACGGAGCAGCGCCATGAGCGACCAGACGCCCAGAAGTGTGCCCAGACGACTGACCTGAAGCGTGGCTGGCTGAACGGCCGGCAAACGCGCTTGCGTCGGCATAGAGCTGAACGTCCTTGCGATGCCGGGTCATGGCGACATAGGTCAGGTGCCGGTCCATGGTGCTGGAGGCCAGCACAAAGGCCCGGTCCACGGTCGCCCCCTGGCTCTTGTGGATCGTGGTCGCATAGCCATGGTCGATGGCCTTGTAGGTGTCCAGATCAACCTGGACGCTTCTGCCGTTCTCGCCGTCAAGCCGGGCGACGAGCCGGGGTGCAAGGTTGTCCCCGGACGTTTCGATGCGTTCCACCGTGCCAAGCATTCCATTCTTGACACCGAGCTCGCGGTTGTTTTCAAGGAAGACGATCCGGTCTCCGCTCGCAAAGGACCGCGTGCCGTCATTGGTTTCAGCCACGACCTCGCCGGCCTCCGCGCCCTTTGTCAGTGCCCCCCACTCTTGCAGCGTGGACCGGATCGCCTCATTCAAAGCCTTCACATCCGCCCGGCGATGCGCCAGCACCACGCGGCTGGCCTGCGGGTTGCCGTCCATGTCGGCCAGATAATCCCGAACAACAGCGCTGCGGGCAGCCTCGCCACCCTGTTCAAGATGAACAGAGCCGTTGTCGCGGTAGGCAGCCAGGGCCTCCCCGGTCTTCTGGGTGGCAAAGGCAACAGAGACCTGGCGCTGCCAGTCCACCTTCTGCCGGCGGATACAGGGACAGCCCCAATGGCGAGCGTTATGTGACGAGAAAGGAGGCCTATGGTCTCGATTTTACCCCGGCCTGCTTCAACCTGGAAGACTTTGAAAAGCTGGCAGAGCAAGCCCAGGCAGGTCGAAAGCCAAGCCGCGACCGCCTCGGCAAAATCACAAAACGCGGTCAAGCTGAAAACAATCCGGCCGTCTGAACTCTTTACACGTACTTTCAATCTACCCCAAAAAGGCCCAAATGTGCACGTTCGGGCCTCTTAGGCCTACCTTGAACCGTGAATCCACTGACGCGAAGAAAGTGTTCTAAATGTCACGACCTGCAACGGGTAAATTTGGTAATCGGGATCTATATATTGGTACTGGTTAAAGGCATATAGTGTTATGGGTGAAATATTAAATAGGACTACTGCAACAAGAGGCATTCCTGAGGCTCGTATAGAGCTAAGCACACCCAACCGTATGAGGGAATTCGCCGGTAAGGTTGTCAAATTTCGACCTAAAGGAAATCCTCGTGACAGGAGTGGCCCGGGTGTCGGAGCCAATATGGCTAAGTTCATGCGAGATAGGGCGCGAAAGCAACTCGCCCTAGAGCCGCTGCGCATTCGCGAGCCACGAGAAGCCGTGCGCATACTCTCTGCACGGGTTATCACCTACTTCCAGAGCAAGGCGGCTAGGTTTAAGGCTTGGCGTATGAATGACCCGACGATCTATAATCTTGCGGCAACAAAATACCTTGAAAATTTGGCTTGCAAACTCGAGAGTGGGGAAGACGCTTACAAGCAAAGCCTTTTCAATCAATCTCCACGTGCCAAGCTTGATGAATTACTCAAAGAAGCTAGCGATTTATATGAAGATATACTTGCTAGGGAGGTTAAGGAACTTAGTGCGAAGAAGGCATTGACTGAAAACAAGAAAAACTTGGCTTGTAACAAGCTAGTAAATGCACAAAATTTTACTGAGAATACGTCAGAACTGCAGAAAATAAAGGAAGAAGCTCAGCAAGTAAAGGATTCCGCTGGAAAAGAGATTGACGCTATTCAAGCAAAAATAGATGAATGCGAAGAAGTGAAAAATCTTGGCAAAGCGGCTAACGAAGGTATTAAGGAAGAATTTAACAAGAGGATTGCGAAGAATATTCGAGATTTTTTGAAAAATAACGAAAATATCTCACCATCCAATGCCCGTCTTGCGGTTAAGAGAGCGTGGTATGAAAATGGAAAGAAACTTTCAGAAGCAATGTGCACTATCGTTTCCCAAGAGATAGCAAGGCTGAAGCTCATAGGTGACAACTATGGAGAAGGTATAATAGATGCTGATGTTGTTATTAAACATATTGAACAGTGGAAAAGAATGTCAGCAACAATTGGCTTGATCATTAACGTCAATGAGCTAAACTCTGGAAATGGTCAGGTGGCGCAGTCCCCCCCAAACAGCCCGCTGCTGTGGGACGGCGAATTTCATGAAGACGCTGCGAGCACAGCTCTCCACAAACTCCCTCGGCAGCACTCTGAAGTCTCTAACAGCAATGCCGCGAAGAATGATCCTGATACCGAACTGAAAGAGCTCGTGGATAACTGGGACCCGAAAGACGATCATCACGATGTGGCGGTACTTGATGCGCTTGTGGCTTTGAATACTCCCAAAAAGACAAATGATGAAGAATTTGATCAGCTTGTTGCGGAAGCAACTAAAAATATCGACGTCGACAGGTTGATATAACCGGACCCCAACCTGAGCAGCTTCTGCTGGGTCTATACATAACTGCAAAGCGACACCTGAACAGGTGTCGCTTTTAGGTGTATCCATCAGTGACAATCCAATGTGACACGCAAACGATGTCACAAATGAGTGGTATTCCGTATTAAGTGACGTTACACGAGGGCAACCACCCTAATGTGACGGGATCCTCCATGGCTCGCATCGGATATCGGGCGCTCAAGGCCGAAGCGGAACATCTTCAAGCGTTTGCCCTGCCTATTTCTCAGCGATTTTCATTGCCTAGAAGGCGCTCAATGGCTTCGCAGTAGGATAGGCCTTCTAGGTCGCAGTAAGCCTTGAGTTGGTCTATCGTGTGTTTGCGGCCGGTGACAGTAATCTTGTCCTGAGCTTCGGTGCGTTTTGGCCCCGGCTTACGGCGAGTATTAGGCTCACGAGAGACAAATCCAAGCTCTTGTCCGTTCTGAAGAACACCGGCGATGTTAGAGACCGGAACAGCAGGTTTAGCGCTGCTCTGGGGAAGCTTTAGCGTATCGACCGTTACTTTTTTTGACCCAAATCCGTAATTTGTCATGCCGCAGCCTCCTGCCCGGGAAGGTTGTTGACGACCTTTTGGGCAAATGTCTTAGCGTTCTTGATGGCCGAGGCAACGGGTTTTAACGCTCGTTCTTGCTGTGAATTGCTACTGTCCTTCACTTCGTTACTAGCCTGGTCGTACAATTCCCGCAGGAGGTACCCTTCGCGGACAATTCGAGTGTAGGGCGCACGGCGCACGATGGCCGTTTCCAGTACCGGCACATCGCCAGCTTCCATGTCCTTGCGCACGTCTTTTTCGTCGCTTGTTTGGAAAGCGGCGTTCACGCGGGTGAGGACAAGGGCGTGGCCGATGGTCTTGTTCATTGCCCGGCTGGTGCTTCGAACCAACTGAACAGCGCGGGCCGCTTGTCGGGCTTCCATCGGTGTTGGTTCGAAAGGAACAAGTACTAGGTCGGACTGGCTGATAGCGAAGGTTACGAGCGTGGATGCCGTACCCTCAAGGTCGATAATCAAGTAGTCGGCTTTGGTTTGGATGCTTTCTACCGTGTCTAGAAAGGCAGCTTCGCTGGGGAGGGGAGTTACCTGGAATGGAACTCCCCTCCTCTCGTCCTGGCGCTGTCTGGCCCATTGAACGATGTTTTGGTTGGGGTCACAGTCAAGAATGGCAACCTGGCCGCCTGCTTCGTGGATTTGTTCGGCCAGAAGCATGGCTGAAGTGGTCTTGCCGGATCCCCCTTTCGGGTTGGCAAAGGTGATGGTGAACATGGCTGGTTCCTAATTTGATTGAGAGAATCATAGACGCCAATGCTAAAAAATATCATTAACTTTGATGTTAATGATAGAGCCAATGGTAACTTTAACTCTAACGTTAAAGTTAAAGTGATTGTTGGTGTGTGCTGGATAACTGAGAGATTTGCTCTTTGTTTGCCCTGGTGGGCCGGGGAGGGTGTTTATCGATATGCTTGTTCGGCGTGCAGGCTGCCGATTCCGGACCATTGCGTACAGTGGCGTGGGACGAATTGTCTTCGGCGGTTTTTGCTAAGCTTCGGTATATTTAAAGCAACAGCAATTGGGCTTCATTAGTCGTTGCTTCGGATACGCGAAAAAGAATGTCCTTGGAGATTTGTCAACCTATGTTATCAGAAAGTTTGAAGCAGAGGAGTTCGCTACCGCCATGAGGGACGATCTATTCGGCATAGGTCTCTACACTCCGGTCGAAGCAGAAAGGCTTCTGAAGGTCCCTTCCCGCAAGATTTCTCGCTGGCTTCGCGGCCATCAGATCAAGGGCAAAGGAAACTATGAGCCGCTCTGGACGCCCGAGGTCGATCTGGAAGATGGCAAGGTCTTCTTGGGGTTTCGAGATCTTATGGAAGTGCGTGTCGCTTCTGCATTTATAGAATGCGGCCTCTCCGCTAGGCGCGTTCGTACGGCTATCGACGAAGCCCGGCGTATCATCGGTCAAGATCATCCTTTGGCAACCAACCGTTTCCGAACCGATGGCCGGGAGATTTTTCTGCATGTTATCGAAACAGGCGAGGACGGTGAACAGCGCGAGCGGCTGCTGAACCTTTTCAAGAAACAATACGAGTTCAAGGGATTTATCGAGCCCATCTTAAAAACCGTTGATCTCGGTGAGGACGGGACCCCGTCCGCGTGGTGGCCAGCTGGTCGTCGTTTTCTAATTGTTATTGACCCGGCACGAGCCTTTGGCGCCCCCATAGATTCCGCCTCATCAGTGCCGACATCTGTTTTGGCAAATGCAGCCCGCGAAATGGGCTTACGCGAGGCGGCGCGAGCATATGAAGTCAGTGAATCCTCGGTGCGTAATGCGCTAGAGTTTGAAACATCCATGGAATATCGACAAGCAGCGTGAAGGTCTTCTTCGACAATTGTACAGCGCCGGTCTTGGCTGAGACGCTAAATGCCTTTGTCCAAAAAGAGGGACTTGCTGCTTTTCACATATCAAAAGTTCCTGGGTTGCCTAACGGTCGCCACTCAAAGGATGTGGAGTGGATTGAGTTTCTTCGCAGAAACCCGCAAACGTGGATGTTCATCACAGGTGACGGACGTTTAATGAAAAACCGAGCAGAGCGGGCCGCACTTAGAAGTGCCGGGCTTCATGGATTTGTTCTCGCTCCGGGCTATCAAAAGACGCCACTCCACCAAGTTGCTGCAGCTCTAATCTGGAAATGGCCGGAGATGCTTAAACTCACAGAGTTACTCTCGCCGCCCACTATGCACGAGATACCGATCAGGATCGGAACGAAGCCTAGCCCTACTTTGGCAGGTTTTTGTGAGTTTTGATTTTGGAGGATTCCCCGACGGAGTTTTCGGTGCTTCATATAAGACCGGCTTTAGGAGGTGTCGGTCATGGATGGGAATTGGCAAAGTGATCTCGAAGGTTGGTTAGCGCCGTTTTTGGTAGCGCTTCGTCACAAGACGCGTGCCCGGATGTGCCCGGCCTATATTGAAGGTTTGATCGGTCCAGGAGACCGCAAGAGCATTCAGCCGATGGCGGAGAGGACGGGCGCAGCCAGTTACGATCAGTTTCACCATTTCATTGCGAGCAGTCCCTGGGATCCTGCTCCAGTCGAAGCCGCATTGCTCAGCGAAGCTGACCGACAGGTTGGCGGGAACGATGCATGGCTGATTATCGACGACACCGCACTGCCCAAAAAGGGGAACCACTCGGTCGGCGTGGCCCCGCAATATGCTTCGGCATTGGGGAAACGGGCGAACTGCCAGACGCTGGTATCCGTGACGCTGGCTTCGAATGAAGTGCCTGTCATGGTCGGCTTGCGGCTCTTTCTGCCGGAGAGCTGGATCTGCGATACCGCCCGGCTTGATCACGCCAGAGTTCCTGATGATGTTCGTGACTACAAGACCAAGCCCGAGATCGCCTTGGCGGAAATCGACCGGGTTCGTGCAGCAGGTGTGCGTTTTGGTTGCGTCCTTGCCGATGCCGGATATGGCTTGAGTGCTCCTTTCCGGCAGGCTTTGAGCGCACGCGGGTTGACCTGGGCCGTTGGCATCCCGTTCAAGCAAAAGGTTTATCCCGCAGACGTGAAGATGATCTTCCCTGTCGCCAAACGCGGCCGCCCGCGCCAGCGGCACATTCCCGATACAAAGTCGATCACAGCGCAGGCCATGTTGGAAACCGCAAAGTGGCAGAAGGTCAGTTGGCGGCGCGGGACCAAGGGAGCCCTTTCGGCACGCTTTGCAGCTGTGCGGGTCCGGATCGCAGACGGTCCACCTCAGCGCATTCGCGACATGGGTGCCCAGCACCTGCCGGGAGAGGAGGTCTGGGTCGTCGGCGAGCACCGCTCGACCGGCGAGCGCAAATACTATCTGTCCAACTTTCCCGCAGAAGCGACACTCAAACAACTTGCCGGCGCCATCAAGGCGCGTTGGATCTGCGAACAGGCACATCAACAGCTCAAAGAGGAACTCGGTCTGGATCACTTTGAAGGACGATCGTGGACTGGGCTTCACCGGCACGCATTAATGACGATGATCGCCTTTGCCTTCCTGCAATCCCGACGCCTTAAGCAAGCGACAGGGGAAAAAAAGAATCTCCGGACCTCCGCCGCAACCAACACTGCCTGCCGTCCGGACGGAAATCCTGAAAATCATTCAAAAACCTCCGCCCGAAAGATGCCCTCATTGCCGGAAATCTATCTTTGAGAAAAACCTGCCAAAGTAGTGCTAGGCTTCAGACTCATAACCAGTAGCATACGGTTGCCGCGAGGCAGAGGGACGGCAGAAAGTTCCTGGCATTGCGGTCATGGCGTGTTGCGATCCTGCGAAACTCCTTGAGCCTGCCGAACATCCTCTCGATAACGTTTCTGCTCTTGTAAAGGTATGGCGAGAAACAGTTTTTCCATTTGCGTGTTTTGCGGGGCGGGATATTTGGCAGCGAACTGCGCGCCTCGACGGCTCGGCGGATCCGGTCACTGTCGTAGCCTTTATCGCCATGCAGAACGCCGTTTGCCGGAACGAGCGGCAAGAGTGCCTAAGCTCCCGTGAAATCCGAGACATTGGCTCCCGTCAGGTGGAAGGCGATTGGGCGTCCCTTGTTGTCGCTCAGGGCATGGAATTTTGTTCCCGGACCACCACGAGCTCGGCCCAGGGCGTGGGCTTGAGCCCCCCTTTGCCGCTGTGGGCGACCCGGTGCGCCCGAACGGCTGTGCTTTCGATCATCACTTCCAGAACAGGACCGCCGGTTTGGGACAATGTGTCGAAGATCCCTGTCAAGACACCTTTCTCCGACCAGCGGACAAAGCGATTGTAGAGGGTTTTCCTACGGCCCGTAGACCTCCGGCGCATCGACCCGCCGACCGCCCGACTTCAGAACATGAATGATGCCACCGATCACCCGCCGGTCATCGACACGGGCCTTGCCCCGCGTGTCGGTCGGCAACAGCGACTGCAACTTCGAAAACTGCTCATCGCTGAGCCAGAACAAACTATCGGACATCGCCCAACTACTGTTTAGGAGCTTGAAGCAGACTTCAACTGATTTGCATACTCATTTTATGGGTCTGAAGCCTAAACTGGCGGCTTTGTCTGGCGAATTTGGTGCTCCGAGCAAGCGCGATGCAGATCGGCGCCTGCGGGTCGATTGAACACGTCAGTGGCCTCTTTCCACATGACATTGCGCCAATTCGGTGAATCAGGTCTATTCAACCTTGCCTCGCAAAAATGACTAGGCATGATCTGCGGTCACGCGATTCGACCCTTTTGAGAGCTGAAGCAGCCCGACGGATCTGACCCGGCAATTTCCGGCATCGCCCAGAACAGAAAGGAAAACGGAGCCCTAGAACGCAACCCGTCATCGGAACGAACCGACAACGGCAGATGCGCTTCAAGAACTTTAGCACCTTTCTTGTAGTGCATCCCCGACATTGCTGTCAATCCTGATCACCGTTTCGGTGAACCGATTTTTGTTGCCTGGTCTCAGTGAAAAACATGGACCAAGACAAATCGTTCTCACAGCGTGCGAGCGCGCGCCCTGCCGCTCGTCCGCACATCGCCAGTTTCCGCAAACTGTCCGATGGAATTCTCGCCAGCGCCACCCTGGCTGCGCACGATGACCGACCGGAGGTCGCCAAGGCGGAACTCGCCCGAACGCTCAAACGTGCAGCATCGGTCCTCGGCATCCGGCGCACGGCCTATTAGATCCTTGATATCCTGCTCGGCCTGGTCCGGCCGGAAGACTTTGCACCCGGCAAGCGTCCTGTCGTCGCGATCTCGAATGACCGCCTGATGCAATACACCGGCGCGTCTATCAAGACCGTCTCGCGCTGTTTGAAATCCCTGGTCGAAGCCGGCATCCTTGCTTATCGGGACAGCCCGACCGGTCGTCGCTATGTCTACCGGAAGAATGACGGCACGCCGGACGAGGCTTACGGGCTTGATTTCACGCCCGCCTGTTTCAATCTCGCGACCTTTGCGGTCTTGGCTGATGACTATCGGGAAGCGCTCAACCGGGAGCGCAACGCGAAGCGTGCTGTCACGCGGCTCTCCCGAGCCATCATCGATCTGGTGGAGGCAGCAGGATCGGACTTTTCAGACTATGCCACTCATGCCGAGAAGCTGGTGGCCGAGCTGCGACATGATCCGGAGGCCTGTACTGAGTGGCTTCAGGCGCTTTATGACGATGCTCTTATGGCTGTGGAAAGTCTGCGTCAGAAAACATCGGAAAAAGCCTCAAAGCAGGCTGAAATGTCCCCCGCGGGCGGTCAGAATGTCCCCCGCTTATATAATACAACCCAATCACCTTCTGTATTTATTGGTAACAAGCGGACTTGCTCTAACGAGCAAGAAGTCAACCTGAAAACTGACAACGGCTGCGCCGTTGAAATGGCTCTTGACGAAGAGCCTTGCGGAGCGGGCAGGGAAGCGCAACATCTGAATGAACAAGCGGAAACGTCAGAAAACAGCCGTTCCGGTAGGCGTGTGGGCGATACACTCGCTCAATCGGATACTGACGTCGCCTACGGCGCCGAGAAAGCTCCTGAAAAGGAGCAAGCGGAGCCGGGTGGGGGCAAATTGGCCTCCAAACACCCGCAGAAGCGCCCAAGTGGAGCGAATTTCCTGAGTTCTGCATCTTTGGATGCAGTTTCGATCTCCTTGCTGGAAAGCGCCTGTACGGCCGTTCAAAGCGATTTTGGACTGTCTCTGGCAAGCTGGCCGGAATTGGTGTCTGCGGCTGAAGTCATGCTGGTGGGGATAGGTCTCAGTGAACCCGCCTACGCCCAGGCTTTCGGCCGGCTTGGAAGGCAGGCTGCCGCAGCTATTCTGGCGGTCGTTGCCGAAAAGGCCTTGCGAGACCCCGAAAAGATCAGCTCGCCTGGCGGATATTTCAGGGCGTGCTGCGACCGGGCTGCGGAAGGAAAGTTGGCGCTCGCAAAGTCCCTGTTCGGTCTGGCTGCGAAATGAGCTCTGTCAGGTAAATGTGATGGCTAGCCGTCATCTGCCATCTTGATGGCAATTCGATTGTTCGCTATATTTAGAACGAAGGAGACCTCTCGTGGCTGAACCTCAACTTTCCGTACGCAGTGCCAAGGCGCGGGACCTGGCACATCGCCTTGCTCGCCGTGAACACCGTTCGATCGCCGACATCGTCGAACGTGCCCTCGAGGCATACGAAGTGCGTGAGGCCGGCAAGGAACCGGCCGCGGACTTTTACGCCCGTGTTGCAGAAAGCTCGGGCACCGATATCGATCTTGAAGAAGTGATTCGCGAAAATCGCAAAGTCCATCTGGGACCGGAGCTTTGATTTTCCTCGACACAAATGTGATCTCGGAAACGTTGAAAAAAACTCCTGAACCGGGAGTGATCGCGTGGTTGGTACGGCACGACGCAGAATTGGCGCTTTCGACGGTTGTCATCGCCGAGATAGCATTCGGTATACAGAAAATCCGGCCGGATCAGCGTGCCGATCGTCTGGAACAAGGCCTTTCAGACTGGCGGCGCAGGTTTGCCGATCGGATTTTTGGCCTGACTGAAACGGCGGCATTGGCATATGGCAACCTCATGGGCGAGGCGGCTCGCAAAGGCCGCGGAATGTCTGCGCCGGACGGAATGATTGCCGCGATCGCACGTATCAATGGCGGTCGACTGGCCACCCGCAATCTGAACGACTTCCAGACGACCGGCCTCGAGCTCATTTCGCCCTGGGAAATCTAATTCTGTCAGCAGGGCACTGCACCATGCTGAAGGAAATTGGAAGGTTTACCCCTCCGCTACAGTCAAAAGACCGGATCTGCGAGCCCGGTCGATGAGGTTCTTGACGGAAGACGGCGACCATTTCGTTCCGCCTCGCGGCGTACGCTCGTGGGCCCCATCGGAAGGTTTGTGCGTAGGATTACTCCAAGGTGGAACTTTCCGCGAACACTCATAGTGGGTTGTTGTTTCTGATCATCTTGTAAGCGGTTGATCTGCCTATGCCGAGGTGTTTTGCGGCCTGAGCGACGGATTTTCCGGCACTGACGAGATCCTGGAGGGCTGAGATTGTCTCGGGCTGCAATGGCGGCCGCCCCGGGGTGCGGCCATGCTTTCGGGCGTTGATCAGGCCATCTTTGGTGCGTTCAGAGATCAGACGGCGCTCGAAATGAGCGATGGCCCCGAAGACATGGAACACGAGTTCACCGGCAGCGGATGTCGTGTCGATCCGTTCCTCGAGACTGATCAGATTGATCTCTCTGGCCTTGAGGTCATCGACGGTTTCCAGAAGCTCTTTGAGTGAGCGTCCCAATCGATCGAGGCGGATGACGGCGAGGGTGTCGTTGGGCCGTGCCTGCTCAAGCAGGTCTGCCAAACCGGGCCGGTTGAACGTCTTGCCGGAGATCACATCCTCGAACACGCGAATAGCACCGTGCTGCAGCAACCGGTCTCTCTGGCCGGACAGGTCTTGATCGGCGGTCGAGACCCTTGCGTATCCGAGAATGTCGCCAGTGCGTGGCATGATGTCTCCAAAACGAACGGTTTGAGGACATCTTCCCAGAAGGTGGGAAATCATCCTTCCGAGTATCGATATCTGTCTATTTAATAGTCTCCATATTAAGGCGTGTCCAGAAAACTTCAATACCGTTTTGAGGACACCTATGCCCCCTCGCTCACTGCTTTCCGCCCGTGCTCGCGCAGACCTCTTCGTCATCCCGACAGACCCTGATGACCTGATACGCCATTACCTGTTTTTGCCGTCGGATCTGGACCTGATCCGCACCCGCCGTCGCGATGAAAACCGGCTTGGCCTGGCAGTCCATGTCTCTCTTCTTCGCTATCCTGGCCAAGGTTGGCGCGATGGAGTGGTATTGCCGACAGCCCTCCTGGACTGGCTTGGGGATCAACTTCATCTCTCGGCGTCACATCTTCAGAATTACGCCAGCCGCGGGGCGACACGGGCGGCGCATCAAGCTCTTGCGTTGCAGCATTTGGATCTGCCCCCGTTCTCCAAAGCGCATATGGCGATGGCAGAGGATATCGCCACGAGGGCGGCCTTCGCGACGGATCACGGCGTGAAGATTGTTGAGACGCTGGTTGCGGAGCTGCGTAAGAAGCATCTGTTGTTGCCGAGCGTGGACACGCTTGAGCGCCTTGCGCTTAAAGGGCGGGCACGCGCCCGGCGCGAGGCTGCCGCGGCGCTGTTTGATGCTCTCTCACCTGACGAACGGGTCCAGTTGCAGGCGCTCTTGGTCAAGGATCCGTTTGTCGGGCAAACGCGGCTCACATGGTTGCGGGGCTATCCGCACTCCGCCAGCCCGGCCAACATGAGCGCGCTTCTGGATCGCCTGAAATATCTGCGATCGCTGAATTTACCGCCAAACCTTGGGCACGGCCTTCACCCGGACCGGCTGCTCAAGTTTGCGCGCGAGGGCGCTGTGGCGCCTGTGAGCTTGCTGAACGATTTTGGTGAACGGAGGCGGATCGCCACGCTCGCGGCGCAGATGGCGGATTTATCCATCACACTCACCGATGCTACGATCGCCATGTTCGAGCGGCTGACAGGCCAGCTCTTCTCACGATCCCGCAATCGCCAGGAGGAGGTCTGGCGCATGGGCAAGACCAAGGTTGGCAAACTGATGCAGCTCTTCGGCGCGTCCATTGATGCCATGGCCCGCGCACAAGATTTGGGGCAAGATCCCTTTGCTGCGTTGGATGCGGATGTCGGGTGGGAACCACTCTTGGGCAAGCGTGACGAAATCGCTGGCTTTGGGGAGCTGGCAACCAGTGATCCGCTCGCGCTGGCGGCGGAACGCTATACCTATATGCGCAAGTTCGCTCCTGCCTTCCTTGATGCGTTCGAGTTCAAGGCTTCCGACGCAGGGGATGACCTCAAGGACGCAATCACCTTGCTGCGCGACCAGAACCGCACAGGCAAACGCAAGTTGCCCGACGATCCACCGATGCCGTTTGCGGCCAAGCATTGGCAGTCGCTGATCATCCAGGATGGTCAGCCACAACGGCGCGTGTATGAGACCGCCGTTGTCTCAACCTTGCGAGAGCGCCTGCGCGCCGGGGGTGTTTGGGTCGACGGCAGTCGAGAATATCGGCGGTTCGACAGCTACCTGAAGCCCAGGGACACAGCCGAAATCATCATGCGGGATGCGGGCTTCGAAACCGATCCAGACGCATGGTTGTCTGACCGGCGAGCAACGATGGCGAATCGCCTTGAGCAGGTGGAACGTGCCCTGAAGCACAATGCGCTCCCTGGTGCCCGCATTGAACGCGGGCGGTTGAAGATTACGCCGCATGACGCGGTCACACCGCCCGCTGCTGTTCGCTTGGAACGGGCGATCGATGCCGTGATGCCGCGCATCCGCATCACGGAATTGCTCTGGGAGGTGGATGCGCAGACCGGGTTCCTCAATGCCTTCACCGACCTGCGGTCTGGCAAGCAGCATGATGAACCCGCAGCCGTTCTGGCTACGATCCTGGTCGGGGCCACCAATCTTGGTCTGGAACGGATGGCACATGCTTCATCGCGCATCAGCCATGCGCAGTTGACCTGGGCGCAGACATGGTACCTTCGGCCGGAGACATTCGCGGATGCCCTGGGCCGCATTGTCGATGCCCATCATAGTCTGCCCTTTGCGCAGCACTGGGGCACGGCGGAGCACAGCTCATCGGATGGGCAGTTCTTCGCGGCCAGTCGCGGCAGCGGGCTCATCAACGCCAAATATGGACCAGATCCCGGTCTGAAGATCTACTCCTTCTTGTCGGGTCAGTACGGATCATTCCATTCCAATGTCATCGGCGCGACCGCAGGCGAAGCCCCCTTCGTGCTTGATAGCCTCCTGAGCAACCCAGCCAGCTTTGACCCGCTTGTGCATTACACCGATACCGGCGGCGTGTCGGACCACGTCTTCGCCCTGTTCCATCTCTTGGGGATGACGTTTGCCCCGCGCTTGCGCGACTTTCCCGATCGGCGGCTGGCATGCTTCGGAAGCACGAAGGCATGGCCCACCCTGGCCCCCCTCATCGGGAAGCCCATCAACGAAGAGGTGATCCGGCAGCATTGGGGCGACATCATGCGGCTCGCGGCCAGCATCCGCGACAAGTCTCTGAAACCGTCTGAAATCTTGCGCAAGCTTGGAGCGTACCGCCAGCAAAACCGGCTCTACCTTGCTTTGGGTGAAATCGGCCGGATCGAGCGCACGCTCTTCATGCTCGACTGGATCGAAAATGCCGACCTGCGCATGGAATGCCACGCAGGCCTCAACAAGAGTGAAGCGCGACACTCGCTGGCGCGGGCCGTCTTTGCCCACTCACAAGGGCGTATTCATGATAGCTCTGAAGCCGCCCAACAGAAGCGGGCCATGGCGCTCAACCTCGTCATCACCGCCATCACGTTCTGGAACACGCTCTACATGGACAAGGCCGCCAAGCACCTCGCGCAAACCAGCCCGCTCTACGATGCCAAGCTGCTTGCCCACACATCACCCCTCGGGTGGGAGCATGTCAGCCTATCCGGCGATTTCGATTGGCATTCTGGAGCCGCAGACCGCAAAATTGCGCGACCCCTGAACATCAGGCCAGCCAGAGACTGGGGAACCTGATTGTGTTCGCGGATAGTTCTTCCTTAGAGTAATCCTACGCACAAACCTTCCGATGGGGCCATCTCGGTCCGAGTGGCAGCCCCGTCATAGGCACCATCTGCAAGAAAGCGGTGCACGGGTTCGTCAATCTGGTCCAAAAGATTCGGCACGGTCGATGGATCACCGATGTCGTCTGTCGTCAGCTCACTGCATTCGATCTGACCTGTCTCCAGATCCAGCCCCAGGTGAAGCTTGCGCCACGAGCGGCGCTTGGACGTCTTGCCGTGCTTGGTTTCCAGCCATTCCCCGGCCCCAAAGACCTTCAGGCCGGTGCTGTCCAATACCAGGTCAAGGGATACTGGCGTCTCCGATCTTACCCGCGGCAAAGGCTCAAGCCCGCCGGCTCGGCGCGAGAGCGTGGTAAAGTCGGGAACGTCCAGTTCCAGCTTCATCAGCCTGAACACAGAGCGCAGGAACCCTTGGGTTTGCCGCAGGGCCAAATGGAAAACGATCCGGAGCTCCAGACAAGCCGTGATCGCCAGATCGGAGTATGTCCCCGGCCGACCCCGCTTGCCGGTGTGTGCCACGCCCCAGTTATGCGCCACGCTCTCATCAACCCAGACCGTGACATCCCCGCGCTGGCGCATGCTCTCATTATACTCGGGCCAGTTCGTCACACGATGCTTGGATTTCGCAAACTTGTGGCGGCGGGAGGCGTGGTGTTTGAACGGCATTCACAAAACTTCACAAGGGACACAACAACGCCGAGCAAGTAGGGCACAAATCAGATTAATGCAACAACGCCGACTACCACCGCCAGCACAAACAATTTGTCTTCATAGACCTTGAGGGGACGGCTAACCGCTTAATGTCCCGGGCGTTATTCCGCTCTCACCTGGTTATAATTCCAATTCAGGCCAGTCCTACGGACGCGGAATTGGCAGCCCGCGCTATTCATCTCATCAAAGACGAGGGTGAATCCTTTGACAAGGTAATTCCCTACCGCGTCCTATTCACCCGAACTTCACAAGCTATTCCCACGAAACTGGAAAAGGCTATTCTCGCGCAACTCAAGGGCGGCGACATCCCGCATTTTACGACACATCTAAACGAGCGAGCGGCCTTCAAAAGCATGTTCTATCATCAACTGGATCTGCAAGAGCTGAATCAAACTGAAGTGAACGGGCTGCCACAAGCACGCGACAACGCCCTTCGTCTAACGGAAGAACTTGTGAACCTTGTCGCCGACCAGGAGGTCGCCGCATGAAAGATCTAGGATTCCAGAGCCGCCTTGCGACTATCAGGCCAGACAGCAAGAAAGATAAAGATACTGTCCCGGACCATGCTATTGACCAGGTAGCCGAACGTCACGGTTTTTTACCTCGTGAACCTGTCAAAAAGATCGTTCGCCGAAAAGAAGCAGAGCCATCTGCTAAGCTCAACATTCGCCCACCAGTTTCAGTTTATAATCGCTTTGTCGCGTGGGCGATCGAAAATCGGCTGAGCTACCCAGAAGCTCTAAAAGAGCTAATGGATCGAGCGAAAATCTAGCCTTTCTATTTGTAGCGACTTGCAATCCGAGCCATGGATAAATGCAAGTCGCTACAGCTACAGGTAGGGAAGTTATCGACATTCTTGTGCGCTGTGCGTGTAGTCGCTTTCGGCCCTCAGCAGTCATTCAAGGTGAGTGCAATGCCACACCACAGCGTCACCGAAACCGCCATTCATTCCGGCCGCAGCATTCCCACTGATCCGAGGTCAGTAGGGCGGGACCGAGGCGCCCGTTCGCTGCGTCCAATCCGATTGTCAGTAATCGGCTCAGAAATATACGCCGTGCTGCCGGAGCATTTGATAGGGCGTTATCGTCGAAATCCCATGCGCGTTGGCAGCGTCTGGGATCTTTATCTTGCTTTTCGCCGCCGGAGCGCCGACTTCGAGCGTGACTATCTGGTGCCCTCCAAGCATTGCGTAAGCCACCAGATAAGAGTCGGCCTTGCCTAGGAACTCGGCGACCGCCGCAGGGGTGTACCCATTAGAGCCCGCCCATGTCGCGACCTGCGCCATGGTGTTCGTAACCGCAGAGTCATCAGGCATGAAAATGTCGGAACCGTGCATGTCGATCCAGTTCCGAATTTGATCGTCCTTCTGTCGAAGCTCCCGCTTCACCGGGGAAATGCTTTTAACGTCACCCGTGGCTGCCGCTTGAGCGATCCACGACCAGTAGCTGCCGCAAATATCGAACGCGTAATACGTCATCGCAGGCGTGAGGAATGTGTTGGAGTCCGGAAGCAGGGTCAACTTGTCACTCCAAGGTGCCGAGCTTCCTGCCGGAAGGTGGTCGAATTCTTGATATTTAGAAGTTCAAACGCATCGCCCATGAGCATCTGGCCTTCGAGCGCCGCCGAGATAACTGCGGATGCGAAGTGGGGGTCAACACGGGCGCCCATCGTATTGTAGAAATCCCCGCCGCTGGATTTCTTCTGTTTGGCTTTCCTCTTGAGAAAGTCCAGCTCGGCGTCATAGGCATCCTGGAAATCGTCATAAGACAGGCGTCCCAGATCCTTCATGCGGCGGAGTGCAACCAGCGTGCTTACCCTGAAGGTCCGCGCAATCATCGCCTTTGCCTGGTCAACATCCCACGGCAGGTCCATATTGGATAGCTGCGCCATCGGAACAAGAACCTCAGCCGCAACCGCATTACAGAAGCGCTCCACCCTGGAATCGGGACCAAGCTGCTCAGGCAAGTCGTCAACGGCGCTATTGCTCACACCGTCCTCGCCGATCCAAATATGGGCGAGTTCGTGCGCGAGCGTGAAGATTTGCCCGGACTTGGTATCTGCACCATTGATAAACACCAGCGGGGCGAAGGGATCGGCAATCGCAAATCCCCTGAACTCTCGGGGGTTTAAGGGGCGATGGGTATTATTTCCGACCACGCCGTTGATCATCACCAGAACACCTGCCTCGCGCGCGAGTGCGATGAACTGACGTAAGAACTCTTCCCAAGTCGCCGCTTCGTTGCGGCTTCCGACTTCGAGCTTCAAAACTGTCCGGATGTGCCCCGCCACTACTGCGGGTTGATCGCCAACGTCGACTGCGCCGACGAAGGGAAGAGTGTCGGCACGAGAACCGGCAACATGTTCACGATACAACCTCTGTCGCCGCTGGCAGATATGGATCGTGTCGATCAACTCCGTGCTAGGTCTTTGAACCACGCCGTCCGCCATACGCCTGAAGTCTGGAAGCGGCAGCTTCTCCTCCGGCGGCTCCCGAAGGAAAAACATACCCACAGGCAGTTGAAGGATGCTGGCAAGGGTTTCGAGCTGCTGGAACGTAGGGCCGCCTTGCCCGTCCAGCCAGAATGGATATTTCTTGAAGCGCTTAGACAGAGTTTCAAACGGCACGCCGGCGCGCTCTCGCGCCCACTCCAGGACGTCAGGCGATATTGTTACCTGTGCCATATGATACTGCTCTCTGCTTCCTAGCTTCACTATGTGAGCTTAGCCACGGGAGTGTAAATAAAAATATTCGCGCGCTACATATACGGGCAAGGCCCCGCCGACAATGCCAACTGCGGCTGGGATCCGGTCATCCGAAAGTGGGTACTTTGCTACCCGCATTCTCCCCGGCGGCGAGCGTCAGCTAATGGGCTATTCGCGCCCGAAGGCATGGCGCTAGACCGCGCTCACCGAATGACCGCTTATTATACCGCCGAGCTTACCATGCCGCGCTGCCGCATGTCTGCTACCCGCCCATCCTGGGCGTTCTACCGATTTGCAGCGAATGTCAGCTCCCGAGTCCAAGCCCGTCATTCTGAACTGACAAAACGCCGGCGCCGGAGCATATTGCCAGTATGACCAGAAATCTCACAAAAATCAGGGTGGCGGCATTGGCGGACGCAGAAGCGATCGCCAGTGTTCACGTGACTTCGTGGCAAGAAGCATATGCAGGCATCCTCCCGGATCAGATGCTGTCTGACCTGAATGTCGCGGACCGCACAAAAAGGTGGACCTCGGTCATCTTTAGGAAAGCCGGTGGTCGTGAAGGTTCAGTGTTTTTGGCCTTGAACGAGCGCAGAGCCGTGGGGTTCGTTTAGGTCGGCCCACAAAGGGATGTCGCGTTGCGCGATAAGGGTTTTACTGGCGAGATCGAAGCGCTTTACGCACTGGCAGCTGTTCAACGCAATGGCATTGGGGGGGATCTCATTCGCCAGGGTGCGCAACATCTATTGGCACTGGAGCAAAAAGCTGCCGCCTTGTGGGTCCTGGAAGACAATCATCCGGCACGCTCGTTCTACGAGACGATAGGAGCACGTGTGATTGGATTTCGCGAAGATGTGAGAACGGACGCTACATTGAACGAAGTTGCATATGGTTGGGAGGATCTCTCAAAAGATTTGCGGATCCCAGACGGGTCGCTCGTCAGCTAATGGAAGCGTTGTCCATATTGAAGATCTGGTCATGATCGTCTCACGTGTCCTAAAAGGATCGCTTCCGGACATGTCCGGTAAATTCGAGCCCGATAATTATCGGACGCTGTCCGGCGCAGAAATCCGCCATGTGTCCGAAACCGAAAACTGTCCTTTATTCGACTTGTCTGAAATCACTTGGCGTGATTAATTCCGGACATGAAAATCGGATATATAAGAACATCAACCGGTGACCAGACCGGCGCCGGTCAACGGGAAGCTCTCAAGGCGGCCGGCTGCGAGCGAATTTTCCATGACAAGGGAGTTTCTGGAGGGGCGGTTTGCAAGCCGCAGCTCGAGCGCGCATTGAACGCGGCCTCGGAAGGGGGCGCTCTGGTCGTGACGCGGCTTGACCGGCTGGCGCGATCGATGAAATTCCTGATCGAGGATGTCGAGCGGATCGGGCGCTTTGGCATTGACTTTGTGTCGCTGCACGAGGCGATCGACACGACGACGCCGGGCGGGCGGCTGTTCTTCCATATCAGCGCGGCCTACGCGGAATTCGAACGGGATGTGATCCGACAGCGAACAAAAGAGGGAATGGCGGCCGCGAAGAGGGCAGGGCGGCCGGTTGGCCGGCCACCGGCGATCACTGATGCACGCTGGCCCGGTATTCGCCACTTGCTTGATGGCGGCATGACGATCGCGGCGGCGGCGCGAACCGCCGGCGTCCCGCGCCAGGCGATCTATCGGCGGCTTCAGGCGGATGCCGGAGCGAGCAGCTGAAGGTTTTTATGTTCATTGAGCCCTTGCCCGTTCATGTGCCTGTTGTGGAACGGCTCGCTACCGCGATCATTATTACTTGGGTGCAGGGGAGGGGCCGCGCGGCTTCCCCTCTCCCACAAGGGAAAAATCAGGTCTCCCCATCCTTCCGCACTGCATGAACCGGCTGCGCCGGCTCCTTCCGTTTGTGCAGGACCAGGCACGTATCCGCGCGGGCGCGAACCCGCACCGGGCCGTCCCGGTGGGAGATCCCCCTCCTGATTTTCCCCTTGTCCCTCACGCCGTTGCTAAAATCCGTCTGTTGAGCGCTGAAGAGCAGATTCGCGTTCTTGCCAAAAAGCACGACATCTCGGTGGCGCGCACTGCCCTTGATGATTGGGCCGATGATGTCACGCGGCTGGCTGGTGATGACGTTCGGTTTGACGAGGTTCAAGAATTGGTCGTCGCGCTTCGTCGTGCTCGCGTGGTGGACGGCGTCGAGCTGACGCGCCTCCATTCACGATATTTGGACGAGCGCTAAGCCATAAATGACGTTTGATCCGTTTGGTGATTTTGCCGTCCGAGGCTATCTGAGAAACCACGCGGCGCAAAAAGATCCTGCCAAGATCAAAGATCTCGAGCACGATTCTTTTCGCGCAAATGTCGGGCGCGCTCTTAAGTATTTGAGCCAAAGTGACATGCTCACGTTCGATGACGTGAAAGCGGTTCATAAAACACTATTCGAGGACGTTTATCCATGGGCAGGGCAGGATCGATCGCAGAATGCGCTAGAGATTCATGTCACCAAAGGCAACGTTGAGTTTATGTTCGCAAACCATGTTGGGCGAGGGGTAGAATACGCCCTTCAGCAAGGCAATGACGTTTCGTCGATGCGCGTGAGGCCGGGCGAGGTGATGGGCCACCTCGCCTATGCCCACCCATTCCTTGACGGCAATGGCCGTACGATCATGACCGTGCATTCGGAATTGTGTCGGCGAGCTGGTTTTCATATTGATTAGGGAAGGACGGAAAAGAATGCCTATCTGGAGGCGTTAACAGCTGAAATCGACGCGCCAGGAAAAGGGTATCTGGACGCTTATCTCAAACCCTTCATGCTAGAAGGGGCTTTGCAACTTGTTGCAATTTCCGCAAACCTTCAGCAACTCCCCGGCCTCGGGCCCCAGGCGATGGTTGGCGACAGTGTTCAACGGGAAATCATGGTTCCTTCTGCGACGCTGAGCCCGGAGGTTTCCCGTGCTGAACTTCAGGATCGGCTTGCCGCTTCCAAGGCGGTGCAGACCTCGACCGCCAAGCTTGAGAAACAGGTCGGCATCGTCTTCTCCAACCCCAAGCCTGTGCTGGCTGCGATCAGGGAGGTTGCCGAGACTGGCAAGCTCGACGATCTGTCTATTGTCGGGGAATTGTCGCAGATTAGCGGGCTTGCAGGTAAGAGTGGGGTGCTCGTTGCGCGCCAGGATCGTCTTTCCCGACAGAATGCCATCGAAGGCCAGCGCGGCCTTCACTCTCTTGTGGGGACGCACATCAACGTGGTGCACGGGATCCGCAAGACGATGGCTCAGGAACGCCAGGCCGTTGTCGACAAGGCGCGGGTAGAGGTAAGTGCGCCAAGCCAATCGCTGACGCAAGCCATTCAGGAAGCTGGACCGCTGAGCGAGGCGCACAAGTCCGAACTGCGGCACGTGATGGCCAGGCTGGAAAAACGCTTCGGCTCGGACTTGGGGGAGATGCGCGCAGGCGTAAAGCCAAAGAGATTTGAGGAACTCTCCCGGAAACATGGCCTTGATCCGAAGCAGATGGAACGGTTGGAGAGCACTTTGAAGGTGCTGGACAAAGGTCAAACCCGCGTTCGTCAGCAAGCCCGCAAGCTGGACCAGACGAAGGCGGCCGAGTAGGGCAGGGGCGGGCCGATTCGCTAGTCAAGCGGCCCATATTGCGGCACAGGGTAACGGATGAACGTCAGACCTACGGTGTTCACGACATGCATGCTCTGCTTACCGCAGCGTTTCCTCAAAAAAAACCCGCTGTCGAACAGCGGGTTGTTTGCCTAACAGAGAGGCAAAGTAGGGATATGCAACTAGATCGTCTTGAAGACGAGCCACCCAGGCTGCACACTTGGGCGGCGCTATGTCAGTAGCTTCTACGCAGGGTTGGCTGGGTATCATTCAGTACACTCATTCTTTGAATCTGGAATTTCTGACTTTCCCGCTCATGTCGCGCCTTCTGAAGAAAATTGCTCTGCCGCATCTAAGAGGCCTGTTTCCACTTGTGAAGATGATCTGTTCGTCGGACCGCATTTGGAGAATTTCATGTGGCTGGATGAGGGGCCGCTGAGAGAGCTGCCTGGAGCGGTTTCGTGTTAGGCTTCCGGCGCGCGAGGACCGACTGACCTGTTCGACCTCGACGGTTGTCATGCCGCATCGCTCGCAGATGTAGCGCGCGGTGTCGGTATCGTTGATTGCAGCGAATGAGACCCAGGAGGCGGATTCGAACCATTTGGAGGTTGCGTCCCGGCCGCCGAAAGCCTCTCGCATTTGTCCGAGCGACTGGAAGAGCATGAGAAGGGAGATGCGGTATTTCCGGCCGGCGTCGCGTGCCGTTTCGATGATGCGCATGTAGCCGAGGCGGGCAGCTTCATCGAGCATGAAGAGGACCCGGCCCTTGATGTCGCCATCGCGATTGTAGACGGCTTTCAGGAATGCGCCGATGATCACGCGCGCCATGCCTGGGTGGTTTTCCAGGGTGGACAGATCGATGTTGAGGAAAACGGTCGTGTGTCCGTTGGCGATGATATCGGTCTTGAAGGTGTTGCCGGAGACGAGAGCGGCATAGTTCTCGTAAGAGAGCCAGTGTGTTTCCTTGGCGGCGGTGGCATAGACGCCGGAGAAGGTTTGGGGCGTCATGTCGATGAACGGGCCGACGAGCTCTTTCACGAACTCGTTCGGGGCCGTGTCGTGGATGTCGGCCAGGAACTCTTTCAGGTTCTCTTCCGGCTTGGTGAGAATGCTGCGCACAGCACGCAGCGATCTTTGTCTGGAACTGTTTTTGGAATTGGAAAAGACGACGTGGGCGATCACGCTGGTGATGAGCTGCTCTGCGCTGGTGCGGAAGAAGTCGTCGGCACCGGATGCGAGGCGCGGCTTTTCCGACATGAGCCAAGCCGCGACCGTTGCAATATCCTCTTCGATTGACGCTCCGAACTGGCCGATCCAATCCAGGACGTTAAATCCAATCTCCGGGTGTTTGGGATCCAGGCAATAAATGTCCTGATCGAGAGAGTGGCGGCTTTGGCTCACCATCGGCGCAATCTCGGTTGACGGATCAAGCACAACCATGGAGCCGGGATATGTGAGGCAGGTGGGAATGACGACGGAGGTGGTCTTGTATCCGCCTGACCCGGCAAAGACGATGCCATGGGTGGATCCAAAGCCTTGATCGAAGGCAATGAGGGGAGCCTTTCCGCCCGGGCCCCAGGTCTCTTTGTGCCTGGGATCGAAATTGACTTGCGCCACGGTGTCGTTATCGACCCGGTAGCGCTCTCCTATGATGATGCCGGCCTGTTCGGGAAAGATCCTTGCTGCTGTGGCATTGTCCATCCAGTCGCTTTCGCCATGGATGGCTCTGCGGCCGGACACCCGTTTTGGCTGGTTGAGGCCGAAGGCGCTGTTGCCATTCATGCCAACCTTGAGCCCGAAGAGGGCGACCAGGAATGCAGTTGTCGCTCCGGCGAGGGAATGGATATCTGTATAGTTCTGGATGGTTCCAGGTTGCACCTGGGCGACGAACGAGTTGAGGCGGAGCAGTTCATGAAGCGCTCCGACGGCAAAGACCATGACGCCACCGAAGAGAACGCCGAAGCCTGCCCATTTGACATCGAGACTTCCGCGCACTGAGAAGAGAACGATGAGACCGAGGCCTGCGGAGCAGAGGAAGGGAAGGGCAAGGCCGATCCTGCCGAGGGTGATGTAGGCTTTCTGGTTGGTGGCAAAGGCCGCCAGTTTTGTCTCAATCCCGCTCAAGCCCCATAGGCTTATGAGCATGAGGGCTATGGGGATCACCATGAAGATTGCTCTCTTGGGTGTCATCGTTGAATGCGGCCTTTCCGATTGCGCGCCATCTGTCGCGCTCGTTCCTCTCGCCAAGGCGTTTCGCAGCATCGGTGAGGATGCCGAGAAGGATGGCCTTGTCGGTTTCTCGAAGTCCGGCTTTGACGATGAGGCCGCCGAGCTGGATCTTCTGTCTTGCGTCTTTCTTGCGGTCCATGAGCTGGTTGCGCTTTATCCGGTTTTCAAGGGTTCGGAACTGGCCTTCAATTCTGCGGAGCTGGAGTGTTAGTTTGTGGAGCGGCCGCGTTTTGAAATCGGGCGGCGACTTCGCTCAATGCTTTTGAGAGTTCGGTTTCGTTGATATTGAGCTCGGCCAGTCCGCTTTCCATGACGAGCTTGGCAACGCGTTCGGACTGCTTCTTGAGCACTTCTTTTTTGCGCTGTTGCAGCTTTGCGATCTGTGCTTCGATGTCATCGATCTGTTCAGATGCGGATTTGGAATTGCGGGGAGCCATCAGGTTTTCCTTATTCCGGGAATGGGTTTTTTAATAGACGGGGCGCGCTCATAGCGTGTCGTTGAAAGCAAGTCGAGATTGGTTGTGAAACTTGTCGTGGATACAACTTAAGCGGAGTTCGGCCATAGGAAAGGGAGTTGCCCATCGGCGCGTGGAAGCGTTCATTGAAGACCCGGTTTTCCAGCCCGAAGGGCCGGAGTTCGGTTTTAGGGAAAAGCGGACGGAGCGGGCGGAGGCTCGAACGCGCTGGTCATGAAGCGCTGAAGAGAAAGCCGTAGCCTGTGGTAAACCGGGTCTGGGCTTTTTAAGCATTTTTTCTTTGAAAGGGTGAGCTTGAGAAGGGGTGCTTTGCAAAGTTTGTATTGAGTCTTGGTCTTGCGCCCCGTCGCTAAAGGCGACGGCTCATTGGAAGGACTGCCAAAAGCAGGATTTCTATGGGCACTTATAGGATTGTGATTACAATCCTTGCGTGTTATCCGGCACAGACTATCGCAATTGCCATCCTCGTCGGCTTCAGAAAATTCCTTCTTCCATGTCGATATACCACTTCAGCGCTCAGGTGATCTCGCGCAGCCAAGGCCGTTCGGCAGTGGCAGCAAGCGCCTATCGGCATCGCACGCAGATGACGGTGTCGAATGAGATGGACCACAGGAAGTTCGACTATTCGGATCGGGACACGGATTTGGTTCACGAGGAACTTGCGCTGCCCGACCAACCACCGGAATGGTTCCGAGCATTGACCGATGGTCGCAGCGTTGCCGGTTCCAGCGAGGCGCTTTGGAATGCGGTTGAAGCGCATGAGACGCGGGCGAATGGGCAGCTTGCCCGGGAAATTGTCATTGCATTGCCGAGCGAATTGAGCCGGACTGAGAATATTGCTCTGATGCAGGGCTATATCCGCGAAGCCTTCACGTCGCGGGGCATGATTGCGGATTGGGTCTATCACGACAAAGAGAACAATCCGCATGTCCATATCATGCTGACGTTGGCGCCGATGACGGAGAAAGGGTTCGGTTCCAAATGGGAAACGGTTTTGGACGAGCGCGGCAATCCAGTTCGAGCGGGCGGTCAGAGTAACGGCAAGATCCAGTATCGCGCCTGGGCGGGTGACAAGCAGACGCTGAAGGCGTGGCGGGAGCTTTGGGCATGTCATGCGAACAAGAGCCTGGAGCTTGCCGGTCATGATGCGCGGATTGATCATCGCAGCTATGCGGCTCAGGGGATTGATCTTCAGCCGACGACGAAAATCGGTGTTCAGGCACGCAACATTGAAAGGAAGGCGAAGGCGCGGGGGCGGGAGATCGATCTTGAGCGCATGGAGTGGCACGCTGCTGCGTGCCGGGAAAATGTCACACGGATCACGCGCCGTCCGGAAATCGTCATCGATGCGGTTACGCGTGAGAAGAGCGTGTTCGATGAGCGGGATATTGCAAAATACCTTCATCGGTATGTGGACGATCCGGGACAGTTCCAGGACTTGCTTGCGCGCGTTTTGACGTCTGCGGATGTGGTGAAGCTTGCGGTCGAAGTGATTGATCCGGTCACGGGTGAACAGGTGCCTGCAAAGTTTACCAGCCGGGAGATGTTGTGGCTTGAGGCTGAGATGGGGCGCCGTGCAGATGACCTTGTGTCGGCAACCTCGCATAATGTTGGTGTGCGCTCACGCGCCGAGATCCTTTCCAGGGTCCAGCAGCTTTCTGATGAGCAGCGCGTTGCGATTGAGCGGATCACGGGTGGGGAGCGGATGGCGTCGGTCGTTGGTCGGGCTGGGGCAGGCAAGACCACGATGATGAAAGCTGCGCGTGAGGTTTGGGAGGCAGATGGCTATCGGGTTGTCGGTAGCGCGCTTGCGGGCAAGGCGGCTGAAGGGTTGGAAAAGGAGGCCGGGATCGCATCGCGCACCTTGGCGTCCTGGCAGTTGTCATGGAGCAGAGGCGAGGAGCTTCCCGATAGAAAGACCGTCTTTGTGATCGATGAGGCGGGTATGGTCGACAGTCGTCAGATGAGCGTCTTTGTGGAGACGATTGCGAAGACCGGCGGCAAGTTGGTTTTGATTGGGGATGCGGAGCAGCTTCAGCCGATTGAAGCGGGAGCTGCGTTCCGGTCTCTGACCGGCCGGACCGGTTATGCCGAGCTTGGCACGATCTACCGGCAGCGCGATGAGTGGATGCGCAAAGCGTCGATGGATCTTGCGCGTGGAGAAGTCGCCAAAGCGCTCGATGTTTATCAGGCGAACGGTCATGTTGTCGGCCTGCTGCTCAAGGATCAGGTTTTTGGTGCCATGATCGAGGACTGGTCAGCCGACTATGATCCTTCGAAGTCAATGTTGATGCTGGCGCATTTGCGCAAAGATGTGCACCGGCTGAACCGGATGGCGCGGCAAGTTCTGATCGAGCGCGGAGTGATTGGGGCTGGCGACAAATTCCGCACCGAGGAGGGCGAGCGGTTTTTTGCAGCTGGCGATCAGATCGTGTTTTTGAAGAACGATCGGGAGCTGAACGTCAAGAACGGCATGTTGGCCCGTGTGGTTGAAGCGGGCGAGGGGCGCTTTGTTGCCGAGATCGGCGAGCCGGGTTCGGATCAGGCGCGTCGCGTGGCGGTCGATCAGAAGAGCTATCGCAATGTTGATCATGGCTATGCGACGACGATCCACAAATCGCAAGGAGCGACGGTCGATCGTGTGAAGGTTTTGGCGACGCGCACCTTGGACCGACATCTTGCCTATGTGGCGATGACCCGGCACCGGAGCGATATGAAGCTCTATGCGTCGCAGGAGGAATTCAGCGATCGCCGTTCCGGTGAACTTGTTGCGCATGGTAAAGCGCGGTTTGAAAACAAGGTGACCAACAGCGACAGCTATTTTGTGACGCTCCAGAACTCGAAAGGTGAGCATCACACGACCTGGGGCGTAGACTTGGAGCGAGCGTTGAGCGAAGCCGGTTGCCAGCCTAGCGACAAGATTGGCCTTCATCACGTTGGCAAGGTGGCACTCCAGCTGTCGAACGGCCAGCAAGCGCACCGCAATGAGTGGAAGGTGAACACCTCCGCGGAGCTGCTATCGGGCCAGTTGAAGTTCTTCTTGTCGCGCTCCGGAGCGAAGGAAACAACGCTCGACTACGCGAACTCGGAGCTTTACGCGCAGGCGTTCGCCTATGCCAACAACCGTGGCCTCTATGGGCTTCGGGTCGCCAAGGCGATGATCCAGAACCAACGCCGTTGGTTTGGTGAGCAGAGGGCGAAGCTCGCGATCCTCGGGGAACGGCTCGCCGCGCTCGGCGCAAAGCTCGGCATGGGGTCACGCGGCCTTGCCACATCTGCGAATACGGTCCAAACCGACGCGCGTGAATATGTCGCCCCGCCGCAACCCTGGATCAGGGGCGTGCAGGCTTGGCCGATGCCGGTCAAACAAGATGTGGAGGCCAAGTTGCAGTCGGACGCATCCCTTACCCCGCAATGGGAAGCGCTTGAGAACCGCGTCTCGCACATCTACCGCCAGCCGGAAAAAGCCATGCAAGCGATGCGGCTTGACGATGTGGTGAAGAATGGCGAGGCCGCTCATGCGGAAGATCGTGAGCGGCTGCTTCAGGACCTCAGCACCAACCCGGAGCAGTTCGGGGAGCTTAAAGGCAAGACTGGTTTGCTCGCCGGTGGGCAAGCCAAAGAGGCTCGGTATACGGCCCTGAGGAACGTGAACGGTCTTATTCGGAACATTAATTCCTATGTCACGCTTCGTGCCGAGATCGCAGACCTGCGCACCTTGGAGCTGGAACGCGAGCGGGATCTGTCGCGCGTCGATGTGCCGGGGCTGTCGCCAGCGGCCAAAACGGTTCTGACGCGGATCCGCGATGCCATCGACCGCAACGACCTAAATGCAGGTTTGTCCTTCTTTCTGGCGGACAGACACGTGGAGGCCGAGCTCGGTGAAGTCGCCGCGAAGCTGGACCAGCGATTTGGAGAGCGGGCCTTTATGGCCGGCATCAAGCCGGAGGGACCTGCCTTCGAAAGAGCGGCCGTTCGGGTTGCCAGCGAAGACAAAGCCAAGCTTGCGGAGGCTTGGCCGAAGTTCAACGCGATCCAGAAGATCGCTGCGAACAGGCGTTCCCGGAACCAAGCCCAAGAACGCGCCTTGAAAAAAGACTGGTCCAAGGATCAAGGCATGGTTCGGTGACCACAGCGGTCAGACGTGAGGGCAACTGCATGACTCATGAGGGTTTGGCGTGTGATTTACGACACAGGTGAAATGTCCGCAAACCTTATATTCTTCGTTCGTTGGTGCTTAATTCGCTTGCAAAGTTGATTTGAAAGAACAGACCCTGCTCAATGTTTGTTCCTGAAAATCGATTGCGTTCGAAGTCGAATGTTTAGCATTGCCCGCTATAACTTCGAACGTAAACAAGCCGCAGGTGTCATTTGACACTTGCGGCTTCGCTTTTTCTCCCACCAGGTTGCTCGGCCGGACGCGAGCAGGTAACGAGAAGGCCGCTTCTGAGTGTTTTTCAGCGAATTGCACTCGCATAATAATTCACAGACTACAGGCACCCTATGAACGACATCAACGCCGAAACCAGCCTCATCGATTGCACCGCTGACATTGTGGCGGCCTATGTCAGCAACAACACAGTCAACACGTCGGACCTGACAGGGCTGATCAGCTCCGTTCACGAGGCTCTTCGCAAGAACAGTGACGGGACCTTGGACGAAGCGCCCCAGGAACCGGCGGTGCCCATCAACAAATCGGTCCATTCGGACTACATTATCTGTCTGGAAGACGGCAAAAGGTTCAAATCCCTCAAGCGCCATCTGAAGGCCTATTATGGCATGACCCCGGAAGACTACCGGGCCAAGTGGGATCTTAAAGAAAGCTACCCGATGGTGGCACCAAACTATGCGGCTTTGCGCGCTGAGCTCGCAAAGAAATCGGGCTTGGGGACAAAATACGGGCGCACCAGGTGAACCCGAACGCGGACATGATGAAATTGGTAGACATACCGGACTTAAAATCCGGAAGCCTTGAGCTGTGCGGGTTCGAGTCCCGCTGTCCGCACCAAATCTGGCGCTGAGCGCAGGCGCGTACTATTCTATTTCTAGCCCTAATTGTGCTGAACCGGAAACAAATTCTCTCCAAGGATCAAGGCATGGTTCGGTGACCACAGCGGTCAGACGTGAGGGGCGACGCGCGGCGCTTGTGATCTTGTTGCTTGCAGCCGTGACGGTCGCCGGCATTGGTGCTGCCGGCGTTCTCGGCGGTTACCGGATCAACACCACGCCGAGTTTTGCGCTTGGGCTGTGGCGGATCGATGCCTTAACCCGTGAGGTCCGGGTGGGGGACACCGTGTTTATTTGCCCGCCGGCACATTTGCCGGCAATCAAGCTTGCGCGCGAGCGTCTCTATCTTCCCGCCGGCTTGTGTGAGGGCGGCATCGCGCCGCTCATTAAGACGGTTGCAGCTCTGCCGGGACAGACGGTTTGCACAAAAGAGGGCTTTGCAGTCATAGATAGCATTCGGCTCAGCCTTTCAACCGTTCATAAGAGGGATGGGCAAGGACGCGCTTTGCCCGGATATGGCGGGGGCCGCATCGCTTCCGGCATGGTCTACGTCCATTCCGACTATATGGCTTCTTATGACTCCCGATATTTTGGTCCGATCCCGGCAAGCGGCATTCTCGGCCTGGCGCGAGAGGTATTCACCATCGGTAATCATCCCATTTTTCGCGGGGTCGATAACTGGACTTCAGGCTGCAGCTGTCAGTTTCATTTTCGGCGTAACGCCGCCGATGGCCATATTTGGCCGCTCATTGTTGTATGTCCATAGCCAGCGTGTGGCGTGATCCTGTGCCTCCTTGATCGTGTTGAATATGTATTGTCCGAGCCATTCATGGCGGACGGTTCGGTTGTAGCGCTCGATATAGGCGTTCTGTTGCGGTTTGCCGGGCTGGATGTATTGCAGCCCGATCCCGCGCCGTGAAGCCCACATTTGCAACGCCGCACTGACGTTTTCCGGGCCATTGTCCACCCTGATGTTAAGGGGCTTGCCGCGCCATTCGATGATCCGCTCCAGCGTACGGATTACCCGTAGGGCCTGAATGGAGATGTCCACCTCAATGCCCAACCCCTCCCGGTTGAAGTCGTCCAGCACGTTCAGAGTCCTGAAGCTACGCCCATCGGCCAACTGATCCGACATGAAGTCCATTGACCAGGTGACATTTGCCTCGTTTGGCACAACCAACGGCTCCGGCTTTTCCCGAACCAGACGCTTCTTCGGTTTGATGCGCAGGTTTAACTCCAGAGCACGATAAATCCGCCGGACGCGCTTGTGGTTCCAAGCAAAGCCTTTGACATTGCGCAGGTAAAGGAAACACAAGCCGAAGCCCCAGGTACGGTGTGTTGTCGTCAGCCGCACCAGCCAGTCTGCGATCTCGGCATTCTCGTCGCCCAGTTTGCGTTCATAGCGATAGCAGCTTTCGCTGATCTGGAAAGTCCGGCAAGCAAGCGCAATGCTCACGCCACGCAGACGGATTGCATTCATGGCCATCTCTCTACGTTGAGACGGCCTCAAGGCTTTTTTCCCAGAGCATCCTTCAGCAGTTCGTTCTGCATTGCCATCTCGGCATACATCTTCTTCAGTCGGCGGTTCTCCTCGGCCATCGCCTTCATCTCAGACATCAACGAAGCGTCCATCCCGCCATATTTGGAACGCCAGTTGTAATACGTCGCGTTGCTGATCCCGTGCTCCCGGCAAAGATCGGCGACTGGGACCCCGCTCTCACCCTGCTTCAAAACTGCCAGGATCTGGCTTTCCGTAAATCTTGATTTCTTCATGTCGTTCTCCAAGCGCATCAAAGGCCGGAGAAGTCCAATTTTCAACCCGTTGGTTTTTGGGGACGATTACCAGCAGGTCACAGCCGCTTGGGCTCATGCCCCTTGCTGCAGGGGACAAGGCAATCTTCCATTCCTCTTTTCACAATGCATTCCAGTCATATGCCCCCCGGGCCATCCGGGACGAGGCGCACCATAGGTTTCATCCATTTTCCAGGACGAACACACGGGCCGCTTTCTGGCTTTGACCTTTGCAGCAATTGCCGGGCTGTAGCGAATGACCCAGCGGTTCAGTGTTGTGTGGTCCAGATCAACACCGCGCTCTTCCATGATTTCTTCCAAATCCCGGTAGGAAACCCCATAGCGGACATAGAAGAAAACGGCGAACACAACCACGACTTTCGGGAACTGGCTGCCGTTGAAACGGATCAACGCTAAATACCTGGAAAAATCTGAACGGAGGACCGCCTCCTAAACCGAGATACGCAAAAAGGAAACCGACAGATTAAATGTTTGCGGCAGAACCCCTCAAGGCGGACCCAGTCCACAACAACACGGTGCTCCTCGGCTATCGTCTTGCGGGGAAGAGTGGGGCGCTGGTTGCGCGCCAGGATTGTTTCGCTCGGCAGAATGCGATTACGGGCCAGCGTTGCCTTCGTTAACTTGGCCATATCGCCCCAAAAATTCCAAGATGGCTAGGTAATTTCCCAGGCGCATGCAGCCTGAAGCTGCGGCGTAAGGCACAAACTGTCAAGTTGCCATAGTCTAGAATCGGCATAAACAGATGGGCTAAAAACGCCCTTGGCTTCAAGTACCGAGAAACTGTTCGGCTGCAACGCGAAGCCGAGGCCAGTCGCCTTTATAACGGCCTCCTTAGCGCGCCAGATAGCCAAAAAGCGTTCAAGGCGCGTTTCATATGCATCCGGTTCGCTTATAAAGGCGGCTTCGTTGTGCGTGAAAACTTGATAAAGCGTTTGCTGACAATTCGCGTCAATATTCGTTGACAATTCTATATCGACGCCGATAGCCAGTCGATCGGCGAGTGCCAATACTACCTGATTGCACGAGTGCGATATGTTGAATTGAGGGAGGACTGGGGCTTGCAGAATTGTCGGCGAAATGATCTCGGGTTTAAGGTTCTCTTGTATTGTGACGCCGATCTCGAAGGCTGAGCAACCAATCCAGCTAGCAAAGAATTGCTTAACTAGTCGCCTACCAGTCACGAACAATCGGGCAGCTTGCTTTGAGACGTAGGCATCGAATCTCAGACGTTCTTGAGGACTGAGATACTGCAAATTAGTCATCTCTTTGGTATCAGCCATCAGACTCGAGTGGATTAAAACGATCTTTCCTGATTGGACTAGTGCCGCCGCTTTTTGGAAGGCTGCACAAGACTTATCATCTACAGAGACCAGACGACCGGACCGGTTCGAAGTTGCACTTAGGTCTGAGAGCTTCTGATCGAAAGTGGCGCTATGTCGGGCCAGTTCCGGTTGATCCATTTGAGGCACTCCTGCTTAGCCCCGATAGGCCCTACTTGGCGCCAGCCCTCTGGAATAGGCTGTGCGGAAGGCCAAAGTGAGTACTGTTCTTCGTCATTGACGAGCACCATGAACTCGTCGCCGTCGATACTCCAGTTTTTTTCCAAGTCAATCACCTCGTCTGTTCATATTTGCGCGACGCATTTAGACAGTCTCGCCCAGTAATATTCGATGGTATCGATAATAAAAATGCAACTCATCATCGAAATTTCTATCAAGTCAACACAATTTCTTCAATAGGAAGAATGTCGTTGCCCAGCTCCGATTGCGAACATTGAATTTATGATGTCGCGAGGTTTTGAATTGGTCAAGACACAAGGCTCGTTTAAAATAGGGTTGTGTCGGTATTTGCAAAACTTCATAAGCGTGGAGACGCTAATCAAGTAGAGAGGGAACCGGACCCATTCAATAATGACCCATGTCATGGTAATCATCCCCGAAAACCAATGGGTTGAAAATTAGACTTCTCCGGCCTTTGATGCGCTTGGAGAACGAGATGAAGAAATCAAGATTCACGGAAAGCCAGATCCTGGCAATTTTAAAGCAGGGTGAGAGCGGCGTGCCGGTTGCCGATCTGTGCCGGGCGCACCAGCACCGTTCTGGTGACGCCGGATAGATGTTGGCACCCAGATACCGGCTTCGATCAGATCTCAAAAACCTTGCATCGGGAGAGCTGTCCATAGATGTAATACGTCGCGTTGCTGACACCGTATTTGCGGCAAAGCTCGGCTGCCGATATGCCCGCCTGATGTTCTTTCAAAATACCGATGATCTGTTCTTCAGAGAACCTGGACCGCTTCATCGTCTGTTTCCTTCAGTTGGGAACAGACTAACCTCAAAACCAGGAACTTTCAGGGGAGCAGGTCACCTGGTGCGGTTGACGACAACACATCGTACCTGGGGCTTTGGATTGTGTTTCCTTTATTTGCGCAATGTCAAAGGCTTTGCTTGGAACCACAAGCGCGTCCGGCGGATTTATCGTGCTCTGGAGTTAAACCTGCGCATCAACCCGAAGAAGCGTCTGGTTCGGGAAAAGCCGGAGCCGTTGGTTGTGCCAAACGAGGCAAATGTCACCTGGTCAATGGACTTCATGTCGGATCAGTTGGCCGATGGGCGTAGCTTCAGGACTCTGAACGTGCTGGACGACTTCAACCGAGAAGGTCTGGGCATTGAAGTAGATGTTTCCATTCCGGCCCTACGGGTAATCCGCACTCTGGAGCGGATTATCGAATGGCGCGGCCGGCCGTTGAATATTCGGGTGGACAATGGCCCGGAAAACGTCAGTGCCGCACTGCAGATATGGGCCTCGAGACGAAGCATTGGGCTGGAATACATCCAGCCCGGCAAGCCGCAACAGAACGCCTATGTCGAACGCTACAACCGAACCATCCGCCATGAATGGCTCGGACAATACATATTCGAGGCGATCAAGGAGGCGCAGGACCACGCCACACGATGGCTATGGACATACAACGATGGGCGGCCCAACATGGCCATTGGCGGAATTACACCCGCAATGAAACTGAAAACAGCAGCCTGAAGTCCAGTTTTATAACCCACAAAAAATGGGATGATTACCTCATCATTTTCCCGTGCCGTTCCTACCTCAATGTTGCATTCAAAATATCTGCAATTCGAACACTGAATTTATTAGAACATATCTGTCCATGAGTGGCCTCCACTGGCACTAGCGTAGTTGGTCCAGCTGTGATTTCAGTGAGCTTTTCCTTTAGATCTGCCGTCTTATTGTCGCTGGCTTTGATATAAACAACCGGACTAACAAGCCGCTGCAATCTGTGTGCTTCCAACATCTTTATTGAATTCGTCAAACAAACCACGACACGATCGAGAATGTCGACGTTGGCCGTTTGGGCTATATCTCCGCGTTCTATCAACGCATTAAATAATCTCTCTCTCTGATTTTCCAAGGCAACGTCTGCAATAACGATACCTAGATCACGAGCGACTTCTTTTAGCATGTCTTCGTTTGTGACTGCTGCTACTCTATGGTTAGTTTCGGCGACCGGACTGTCAAGCAGTATGATTTGTTCGATTTCTTCACCAGCTGTCTCAATTAACTGCGCTATTTCTAAGGCAACTCGGCCACCAAACGACCATCCGATCAGCCGATATGGACCCACAGGCTGTATCAAACGCATAGCAGCTAAATAGCATGCCGCCATTTGCTCGATAGTTTCGAAAGGCTTCTCTCTGCTAGACTCGAGACCTCGTGCCTGTAGTCCATAGACTGGGCAATCGCAAGTCAAAGTCATCGCGAGTTTTCTGTAAACCGTCGCAATACCGCTAGCAGGATGCACGCAAAACAATGGCGTGTGATCGCCGCCCTGCTTCAGTGGTACAATCGGGTGATAGGGTAGCTGTCCTTTCTCCGCCTTATCCAGTTCGCTGGCAAGCCCGGCGACTGTCGGATGGCTGAATACTGCCCGCAACCCAATCTCAAGGCCAGTCTCTTCACGGATTTGACTGACAAGCCGCATCGCCAGCAGCGAATGCCCCCCTAGTGCAAAGAACCCGTCTTGGACACCTACCTGATGTGCTCCGGTCAATTCTGCGTAAAGCCGACACAACAGCGCTTCATGTGCTGTCGACGGTGCTTCATGCACACCACTGCCGACAATCTGCGGCGATGGCAGGGCCTTACGGTCCAACTTGCCGCTCGCGGTCAGCGGCAGTGCTTCTAGAACCACAAATGCCGATGGGATCATATAGTCGGGAAGACGCGCTGAAAGCGTCTTGCGCAGATCATCCACCCCAGGCAGCTCTCCATCGCGCGCAGCCGTCACATAGGCAACCAGGCGTGCCTCACCGGCAATCTCACGCAGCACCACGGCGGCCTGACCGACCCCCTTCTCGGCTCCCAACACAGCGGCAATCTCGCCCGGCTCAATGCGAAAGCCACGCAGCTTGACCTGATCGTCGGCTCGACCACCGAACTCAATCGTCCCGTCGGCGCGCCACCGGCCCAGATCCCCCGTCCGATACATCCGCTCACCCGACACACCAAACGGACAGGCAACAAAACGCTCTGCTGTAAGGTCAGAACGGCCCACATAACCGCGCGCAAGGCCCGCGCCCGAAATGTACATCTCACCCCAAACACCAACAGGAACACGGCGCAAATGAGAATCCAAAATGTGGATCTGTTCATTTGCGAGCGGGCTGCCAATGTCTATTCGATCATCATAAAGATGACACGAGGTACTCCAGATCGTAGTTTCTGTCGGACCATAGAGGTTTACCGCTGCACCAACGCTCCGCAAGCTGTTGGCTAGATCGGCATCGATTGCCTCACCCCCACAAAGAACCAAGCGCAGTTTCGGAGTGTTCGAGGAGATGGTACGCCACATGGACGGCGTTGCCTGCGCAACTGTAACACCATGTTTGGCAATAAGATCTGGTATACTATTTAGATCCTTGGACTGTTCCGTGGAAACAACGGTCACACAGGCGCCTGACACAATCGGATAGATCAGTTCAACCACGGAGATGTCGAAGCTAAGCGTCGTCAGCGCGAGAACATTATCGTTTTTGGCGAAGTCAACCCCGGCACGCTCTAGACCGACAAACGTAGCCGCCAATCCTCCATGACTATTCCCCACGGGTTTAGGTTTACCGGTGGAACCTGACGTATAGATCAGATAGGCGAGATTGTCGGACTTGAGCGAGCTTAGCCTGTCGGCATTGGTGAGTGGTGCCGAACTTTGCGCTGAGATCGCCGCTGCTGTCTCCTGTGCATCCACAATGATGGTCCTCGTCGCGCTTCCCAACACCGACTTCAGCTCTGTGTTACACAGAACGCCTAGAGCTGCGCTGTCAACTAGCATCTCACACAAACGCTCGGCTGGATGGTTTGGATCGAGCGGCAGGTAGGCTGCCCCGCTCTTCATCACGCTGAGGATGGCAACCACCATTGTGATCGAGCGATCCATGCAGATCCCCACGACGGTCTCGGGCCCGGCCCCAAGCCCTATTAAGTAACGCGCCAGCTGGTTTGACGCAGCATCAAGTCCGGCATAATCCAGCCGCTCGTCGCCGCAGATCACCGCAATCGCATCAGGCGCGTCACGTGCCACGCGCTCGAACAGGTCCGGCACAAGCCCGTCGTCAATCGAATGATCCGGCGCGTTGAACTCAACAAGTGGGGCCAAGTCCGCCTCGCCGACCAACTCCAGCAGCGCCACGGGATGCTTCTCCTTGGTTTTCACCAATTCAAGGACAAGCCGCTCAAACATCACGGTCCAGCCAGACACCGTCTCCACGTCGAACAGATCCGCGTCATATTCCAGCGCACCCGATATCGATCCGTCTGCCTGAGGGGCAAGTGACAGCGTAACGTCGAACTTCGCCTGTGCGAGGCCCATATCGAGCGACCGCGCTGTCATCCTCTCCAGCGACAGCGCCGCCGTCTCCTGGCTCTGCCAGGCAAACATTGCCTGGAACACTGGCGCTTGCGATAATGACCGCGCGACATCCAGCGCATCAACGACCTGCTCGAACGGCGTATCCCCGTGTTCGAGCCCGTCACTGACAACACCATGCACCCGCGACAGAAGTTCATCACGGTCAGGCATGCCTGACAGGTCAAGGCGAAGCGCCATCGTGTTGACGAAGAAGCCAATCAGTGCCTCACTGCCTGGCGCCGTCCGTCCGGCAACCGGTGTCCCGATCACAACCTCATCCTGGCGCGACAGCCGGCCAAGCAAAAGGCCCCAGACCCCCAGAAGCACCGAGTAGAGCGTCACACCGGCTTCGCCTGCAAGGCTTGAAAGCTGCTCCCCGAGCACGCTGTCGATGCGAACAGGCACATAGCCAGCATGTCGCGCCCGATCCCCCTGACGGGTATGATCCAGCGGCAGGTCCAGAACCTCCGGTGCACCCGACAAATGCGCCCGCCAATAGGATAGGCCACGCTCCAGCGTCCCGCTCTCCACTAGCCACTCACGCTGCCAATGCGCATGATCGCTGTAGGTCCACGCAAGGTCGGTCAGTCCCTCGCCGCAATAAAGCGCCGACAGTTCCTCAAACAATACCGCAAGCGAACGGCCATCGGCAGCCCCATGATGCACCACCAGCGCAAGGACATGGCGATCGGCACCAAGGCGCAGCAGGCGGCCGTAAAGACTTGGCCCTCCGGCAAGGTCGAACACATGCCCCGCAACTGCGTCCAGATGTGACTGCAGCGCCTCAGGCGAGATCGACAAGTCATGCACCTCCACAAGCGGTGCAATCTCCACTTCATCCAGAAGACGGCCCACCGGAACACCAGCCTCAACCGAAATCACTGTGCGCAGCGGCTCGTGACGCATCACCAGCGCCCGGATCGCCGCTGCAAGCGCGCAAACATCAAGCGCCCCATCCAGTTCGACCATCAGTGGGATGTTATACTGGCTGCTACCGCCATCCAGACGATCCAGTGCCCACAAACGCTCTTGACCGAAGGACAACGTCATACGCCCCTCCGCATCACGTCCGCTGCCGCGTTCAACCGGCCGCAAGCTGCTCCGCTCCGCCTTATCCAGTTCGCTGGCAAGCCCGGCGACTGTCGGATGGCTGAATACTGCCCGCAACCCAATCTCAAGGCCAGTCTCTTCACGGATTTGACTGACAAGCCGCATCGCCAGCAGCGAATGCCCCCCTAGTGCAAAGAACCCGTCTTGGACACCTACCTGATGTGCTCCGGTCAATTCTGCGTAAAGCCGACACAACAGCGCTTCATGTGCTGTCGACGGTGCTTCATGCACACCACTGCCGACAATCTGCGGCGATGGCAGGGCCTTACGGTCCAACTTGCCGCTCGCGGTCAGCGGCAGTGCTTCTAGAACCACAAATGCCGATGGGATCATATAGTCGGGAAGACGCGCTGAAAGCGTCTTGCGCAGATCATCCACCCCAGGCAGCTCTCCATCGCGCGCAGCCGTCACATAGGCAACCAGGCGTGCCTCACCGGCAATCTCACGCAGCACCACGGCGG
Organism: Labrenzia sp. THAF82; assembly: GCF_009363435.1. Taxonomy (GTDB): domain Bacteria; phylum Pseudomonadota; class Alphaproteobacteria; order Rhizobiales; family Stappiaceae; genus Roseibium; species Roseibium porphyridii. The sequence goes on from NZ_CP045354.1 coordinate 631,335, forward strand.
CCTGACCGACCCCCTTCTCGGCTCCCAACACAGCGGCAATCTCGCCCGGCTCAATGCGAAAGCCACGCAGCTTGACCTGATCGTCGGCTCGACCACCGAACTCAATCGTCCCGTCGGCGCGCCACCGGCCCAGATCCCCCGTCCGATACATCCGCTCACCCGACACACCAAACGGACAGGCAACAAAACGCTCTGCTGTAAGGTCAGAACGGCCCACATAACCGCGCGCAAGGCCCGCGCCCGAAATGTACATCTCACCCCAAACACCAACAGGAACACGGCGCAAATGAGAATCCAAAATGTGGACACCGAGATCCGGAATTACAACACCAATTCGACTGTCGTTGATGGTGCTAATCGATTGTGCATCGAACGGCTGATAGGTGACATGCACTGTCGTTTCAGTAATGCCATACATGTTCACCAACTGTGCTGACTGACCAAGACTATACCATGGTGCAAGACGACTTGGCTCGAGTGCTTCTCCACCGAATATGATGCAGCGCAGCGACAGCTCAGTGCATTGTTGATGAGTTCCAAGTACCTCTGTCAGCTGGTAAAAAGATGAAGGTGTCTGATTGAGAATAGTGACGCCTTCGCGGTGCAGGAGTTCCACAAACCTATCGGGCGATCGTCTATCTTCTTCCGAAACAACGACAAGACTACCTCCATAAAGAAGGGCCCCCCAGATTTCCCAAACTGAAAAATCAAATGCGATTGAATGGAATAGTGCCCAGCAATCATTGGACCCAAAGTGATACCAATGGTTCGTTTCCTGCATTAGCCGAGCAATGTTACGGAATGTATTCCCCACGGGTTTAGGTTTACCGGTGGAACCTGACGTATAGATCAGATAGGCGAGATTGTCGGACTTGAGCGAGCTTAGCCTGTCGGCATTGGTGAGTGGTGCCGAACTTTGCGCTGAGATCGCCGCTGCTGTCTCCTGTGCATCCACAATGATGGTCCTCGTCGCGCTTCCCAACACCGACTTCAGCTCTGTGTTACACAGAACGCCTAGAGCTGCGCTGTCAACTAGCATCTCACACAAACGCTCGGCTGGATGGTTTGGATCGAGCGGCAGGTAGGCTGCCCCGCTCTTCATCACGCTGAGGATGGCAACCACCATTGTGATCGAGCGATCCATGCAGATCCCCACGACGGTCTCGGGCCCGGCCCCAAGCCCTATTAGGTAACGCGCCAGCTGGTTTGACGCAGCATCAAGTCCGGCATAATCCAGCCGCTCGTCGCCGCAGATCACCGCAATCGCATCAGGCGCGTCACGTGCCACGCGCTCGAACAGGTCCGGCACAAGCCCGTCGTCAATCGAATGATCCGGCGCGTTGAACTCAACAAGTGGGTGTCTATGGCTAGGTGGCAAAAGATCAAGGCTTGCCAGTGGTAAATCAGAGGCAGAACTTGCGCTCAACACTTCGACAAAGTGGAGTAGCTGATCGCCATAATGACAAAGTTGCGCCCGATCAAACGCATTTGCATGTCCATCTAAATCAAGATGCAGGGCTCCGTTCGTTTCTCGGTAAATAGACAAAGCGATTCCATCCACCGGGCCATTGCACAGATTGTGTGTTGTTGAGAGAGATGCGCCGTACCTTAAGTCGTAGTCGAATGGCATCAAGTTGATGCTCGCACGCGAGAAAATTGCACCGGGTCTGTCGGAAAAGAGATCGCGCCGGACGTCTTCTAGCCGGTAGCGCTGGTGACGAAGTGCAGCGCGTTGCTGGCGAGCGATCTCTCCAAGAAGCGTCTCAATGTCCTTGCTCCAGACATCGCGTATTCGCAGATGGCCTACATTGGAGGCGTTTGACACCATTGAACGTGAGCCAGCACCTAGGCGACCCACCAGGGGCATCGCAATCACGACATCGTCCTGTCTCGACTGCATAGCTTCCATCAAGACCATGGCTGCTGTCACAATCTGGTAGGGATTACTCGATAAGATCTCAGATGTAGCATTGAGCGATTGCAATCGCAGGCCTTCAAGCACTAAGTGAGACCTGACGAAATGCGATTGCCCTCGCTGAACGCCAGCTGCTTCAAAGGGCGCAACTATTTCTACCCCGTCTAACAAGTCAAGCCAGTAGTGTCGATCGTTTTTGAATGAGGTGCTGGTCTCATAAGCCTCCTCAATTGCGAGATAAGTCCGATAGTCGGCTAGGGAAATGTTGGCGTCGCATTCCGTGTCACCACGGCTATATGCCTGGGCTACATGCTTCGCCAGCATGCGACCGGCATATCCGTCCACTACTACGTGATGACCAACCTGAACCCAATCTACATAGCGGTCGTCACTCTGGATCAGAGTCCAACGAAACAGCGGATCGTTGGCTAGATCAAAAGGTTTGGCCAGCAAAGCTTCAATTATATCGACCCTCCGCTGTTCGCAATCAATGCAGTCCCGCAAATCATGCCATGCGATCGGTGTGTCGCGGCGATCGATAAGTGTCTGATACAAGCCTTTATCATCGACACGGATTGCCATATTAAGTGCCGGTGTGCGCGAAATGACCCAGCGCGCCGCAGCACAGAATTGCTCTACATCAAAGGGCGTCTCAATACGGGTTACTTGGCCAATATTGAAAGTCCTGCCCGTCGCATCGCGAAGATGTTGGAAGTAGACGCCAGCCTGCGCCCTGCTCAAAGGTATGCGCGTGTTTGTCATTTCTTGAACGGCCGTTTTAGTGTCGTCGGGAAATACTCTTTTTCGCAGGTGAAATTTGCATTCGTTTCTACTAACCGCTTTTTTCGGCTCGGTTCCTGTGACGTTCGTCATATGAAAAGCGGTTGCGCGGTTGAACAATCCAAATCTGGTCTTCTGATAAGCGAATACGTGTTCGACCCGTGCCCGGACCGAAGACTTGTTGGCTCTGTTGCAAAAGTCGACTGATTTTTCGATGAGGCAGCTTTCAACTTTGTTTTGGTGATTTTATGAATGCGTTTAAGGGCCGTCATTTCACGGGCGAAGTCGTGTTGTGGGCTGTTCGCTGGTATTGCCGTTACGGGGTCAGTTAGCGGGATCTTGAACAGATGATGGCCGAGCGCGGTGTTCGGGTCGATCATTCCACGATCTACCGGTGGGTGCAGACCTATGCACCTGAAATGGAAAAACGGTTGCGCTGGCAATGGCGCCGGCCAGTTTCGGGGAGTTGGCGGGTCGATGAGACCTACATCAAGGTCCGCGGAAAATGGACCTATCTCTACCGGGCGGTGGACAAGTTCGGCAACACCATCGATTTCTATCTCTCGGCCACCCGAAACACCAAGGCGGCGAAGCGGTTCCTGGGCAAAACCTTAAGGGGACTGAAAGACTGGGAGAAGCCCCATGCGATCAATACCGATAAGGCTCCCACCTACGGCGTGGCCATTTCCGAGCTGAAAGCGGAGGGCAAATGCCCACAAGACACTGAGCACCGCCAGGTCAAATATCTAAACAACGTCGTTGAAGCCGATCACGGCAAGCTGAAGCAGCTGATCCGGCCGGTGCGCGGGTTCAAAACCCTAAAGTCTGCCTATGCGACCATCAAAGGATTTGAAGTGATGCGTGCCCTGCGCAAGGGGCAGGCCAGCATCTTCAACTTCACAAATGACATTGTCGGCGAGGCTCTCATCGTCGAACGAGCGTTCGGCATCGGTCCCTGGGTAATCGTCCCCAAAAACCAACGGGTTGAAAATTGGACTTCTCCGGCCTTTGATGCGCTTGGAGAACGACATGAAGAAATCAAGATTTACGGAAAGCCAGATCCTGGCAGTTTTGAAGCAGGGTGAGAGCGGGGTCCCAGTCGCCGATCTTTGCCGGGAGCACGGGATCAGCAACGCGACGTATTACAACTGGCGTTCCAAATATGGCGGGATGGACGCTTCGTTGATGTCTGAGATGAAGGCGATGGCCGAGGAGAACCGCCGACTGAAGAAGATGTATGCCGAGATGGCAATGCAGAACGAACTGCTGAAGGATGCTCTGGGAAAAAAGCCTTGAGGCCGTCTCAACGTAGAGAGATGGCCATGAATGCAATCCGTCTGCGTGGCGTGAGCATTGCGCTTGCTTGCCGGACTTTCCAGATCAGCGAAAGCTGCTATCGCTATGAACGCAAACTGGGCGACGAGAATGCCGAGATCGCAGACTGGCTGGTGCGGCTGACGACAACACATCGTACCTGGGGCTTTGGATTGTGTTTCCTTTATTTGCGCAATGTCAAAGGCTTTGCTTGGAACCACAAGCGCGTCCGGCGGATTTATCGTGCTCTGGAGTTAAACCTGCGCATCAACCCGAAGAAGCGTCTGGTTCGGGAAAAGCCGGAGCCGTTGGTTGTGCCAAACGAGGCAAATGTCACCTGGTCAATGGACTTCATGTCGGATCAGTTGGCCGATGGGCGTAGCTTCAGGACTCTGAACGTGCTGGACGACTTCAACCGGGAGGGGTTGGGCATTGAAGTAGATGTTTCCATTCCGGCCCTACGGGTAATCCGCACTCTGGAGCGGATTATCGAATGGCGCGGCCGGCCGTTGAATATTCGGGTGGACAATGGCCCGGAAAACGTCAGTGCCGCACTGCAGATATGGGCCTCGAGACGAAGCATTGGGCTGGAATACATCCAGCCCGGCAAACCGCAACAGAACGCCTATATCGAGCGCTACAACCGAACCGTCCGCCATGAATGGCTCGGACAATACATATTCAACACGATCAAGGAGGCACAGGATCACGCCACACGCTGGCTATGGACATACAACAATGAGCGGCCAAATATGGCCATCGGCGGCGTTACGCCGAAAATGAAACTGACAGCTGCAGCCTGAAGTCCAGTTATCGACCCCGCGAAAAATGGGATGATTACCCCTGTGCTCTGGCTGAAGCGATGACCATGCTTGAAAACCATCTTCAAGATGCCGAAGCTTGAACTGGAGTGCCGGGAAAGGTCGAGATCTGTCGGGACGCAATGTTTGCAACAGGGCCGTGAATTTAACCCTTGGTCCGGATTTACGGGGCAAAGTCAGCAATTTCGTATCAAATGACATAGAGGACACTATTCAATGTATGAGAGTAGTTAGCTATCATTTAACGAACACTTATCGGAATACCGAATATGACGGGAGGAGAAAATAATGACTGATAATAGCATTCAAACGAATCAATCTGTTCATAATTTGCAGCCACAAAATCAACACGGTTTGGCTGTTCCTCAAACAAGAAAAAATTCAATCTTAAAAATAATATCCTTTTTCAAAGAAAAAGGCAGTTCGATTATTTTAGGGCTCAAGACGTTTGCGGGGCGACGAGTGTTTTTTTTCAACCGGCATTCACGCCGCATTGACCCACGGGCTGAATCTCGGGCGCCCGAATTCCGTCAGGCCAATGGAACTGTTCAACGCAATGCCCGAACTGATAGCACAGCTCAAGGTTCCGTATCAAATTTACCTGAGGCTACGTTTTATTTCACGCTTCTTGAAGACATTCCTAGAGAAAGACGAATTAATCTGAACTTGAATAGATTTTGTGAGTTAGAAAGAAATCGGACAAAAGAGAAAAATTACAAAATAAAGCATGAAAATGTCTATTACGCTGATAGGGCTGGGTCGGAGCATGGTGCCGACGATAACGCGATAGTTATGTTCAATGACACTCCAGTTGCTTCAGTTGTGGAGAATCAAGTCCCGATGGCTGTTAAAGCCAACGAGTGTTGATCAGAACGGGATTGCCAAGTTCGGGAGGGTTGAAAGTACGTGTAAAATGTTCACATCCGGTGGAAGCCCACAGAAAAAAGACGCCCGCTCCTCGTGAGCGGGCGTTTTTTTCCCTACAGCGACGGGGCCCTCACGGCCCTATTGCAAACATTGCGTCCCGACAGATCTCGACCTTTCCCGGCACTCCAGTTCAAGCTTCGGCATCTTGAAGATGGTTTTCAAGCATGGTCATCGCTTCGGCCAGAGCACAGGGACCGATGCCGAACGCTCGTTCGACGATGCGAGCCTCGCCGACAATGTCATTTGTGAAGTTGAAGATGCTGGCCTGCCCCTTGCGCAGGGCACGCATCACTTCAAATCCTTTGATGGTCGCATAGGCAGACTTTAGGGTTTTGAACCCGTGCACCGGCCGGATCAGCTGCTTCAGCTTGCCGTGATCGGCTTCAACGACGTTGTTTAGATATTTGACCTGGCGGTGCTCAGTGTCTTGTGGGCATTTGCCCTCCGCTTTCAGCTCGGAAATGGCCACGCCGTAGGTGGGAGCCTTATCGGTATTGATCGCATGGGGCTTCTCCCAGTCTTTCAGTCCCCTTAAGGTTTTGCCCAGGAACCGCTTCGCCGCCTTGGTGTTTCGGGTGGCCGAGAGATAGAAATCGATGGTGTTGCCGAACTTGTCCACCGCCCGGTAGAGATAGGTCCATTTTCCGCGGACCTTGATGTAGGTCTCATCGACCCGCCAACTCCCCGAAACTGGCCAGCGCCATTGCCAGCGCAACCGTTTTTCCATTTCAGGTGCATAGGTCTGCACCCACCGGTAGATCGTGGAATGATCGACCCGAACACCGCGCTCGGCCATCATCTGTTCAAGATCCCGCTAACTGACCCCGTAACGGCAATACCAGCGAACAGCCCACAACACGACTTCGCCCGTGAAATGACGGCCCTTAAACGCATTCATAAAATCACCAAAACAAAGTTGAAAGCTGCCTCATCGAAAAATCAGTCGACTTTTGCAACAGAGCCGCGTGGAGGAACTGGATGATCGTCTCCAATTCACCGCGGCCGTCTCGCGAGGAACCGGATCCGGTTTCCGAGCGGATGACTTCGCAGCCGGCGGCTTTCAAACGCTCCTTTTGGATTTCGAGATTTTGATCGGAGGAGCTGGCGCGGGCATATCCGATGCGAGCCATGGAGAAGCCGTCACATTAGGGTGATTACCCTCGTGTAACGTCACTTAATACGGAATACCAATCATTTGTGACATCGTTTGCGTGTCACATTGGATTGTCACTGATGGGTACACCTAAAAGCGACACCTGTTCAGGTGTCGCTTTGCAGTTATGTATCGACCCAGCAGAAGCTGCTCAGGTTGGGGTCCGGTTATATCAACCTGTCGACGTCGATATTTTTAGTTGCTTCCGCAACAAGCTGATCAAATTCTTAATCATTTGTCTTATTGGGAGTATTCAAAGCCACAAGCGCATCAAGTACCGCCACATCGTGATGATCGTCTTTCGGGTCCCAGTTATCCACGAGCTCTTTCAGTTCCGCCAGATCTTGATCTTGGTTGATTTCAAAGTCAGACCGGCTCGACTGCCCACCATAGAGGTGGGTATTCGGATTCACGGCCACAATCTGCCTGAGACGCTGGATGTCCACAGTCGCCCGCGAATGCACGCTAGAGTCCCGCGACTCGGAAAGACTGTTTCTTGATAAGCCCCCCCTCTCTGAGGTTAGGTCCCCGTTAGTAGTTACCTCATCACGACCAATTGGTATGTTGTTTACATCTAGCGCATCCATGTCTGCTGCGACAGTTGGATTACCGATGTAGTGTTTCACTAATTCAGATATGAAAGTCTCACGCTCTGCGGCATTTGCTATGCAATATGGCCCAAAAAGAGTTGGATTGAACATCCTTCCCATATTGTGGCCCATGAGGTTTTTGTCTGTGTGCGAAACAACCGACTTCATTACCTTCAAGTGCAACTGCAATTGGGGCGGTAAACTCTCAAACGCTCCGAATTTTCCGAAATGAAAAAACTCTTCGGGCTTCCCATTCTCAGAAATCCAAGTTTCATATTCAGCTGACTTTTTAGCCATATAGTTTCGAACGCTTTTACTCGTGTGATCTTTACCAAAGCGAAGATACAAATTACTCATATCTGTCGCCTTCAACACATCCCAGTTGACCTGGTAGCGATCACCACCGATCATATGCTCCAAAATATTCATATTGTCTGTTAGACCCGGCACTCTAAAAACGCCAACTTCCTCCAGACGGTTACCTGTACCCTCTTTCTCAAATGAGGCAGCTATCTGCTGCATGGCCGTCAGCGCCTTGGTGACATCTATATTTTTTTGAAGCTGCATGCTATTGCTATAAACAGCATTTTGAATTTTCTGCACAGTCAATGGACGCCACCGCAAGCTGAAACGCGAATAGCAAGTTTTGTTATAAATTTGTGCGCCAACATCGGGGCCGTAGATATCTGCGAGAAAGCTACGGAACCTCATCCGGACCGTTTTGTTTTCACTATTTCGCGTTGAACTTGATAGAGACCTGATCCAGCTAACTGCCCTGCCAAGGAAAGACTTAGTTGACCTGACTTTATCAATATAAAGATCACCAGCTGCATTCAAGCGGACCGTATTCTTCTTGGGATTTTCAACGCGCTCCCGATTGGCGAGTACAATATTTCCGAAATTTTCGAAACTTATGGGCATAATTCACCTACTATCAGCGGTCGGGATATCTATAAATCTGACAAAAGATCAAACACCAATTTTTGTTTTCTGTCTGTGTTGTTTGGTTCACTATAAGCGTGCTTTTCGAGACGCGTTGCCGTGGTCTCTTGCCCGGACTTTGAAGATCATTTTCGCTGTTGCGCTTTGGCCAGGAGTATGGCGATGCTGTCTGCGGAGAATTTGTATTTTTTCCGGTTGGACAGGCGCTCGACATTGACCGGATATTTGGGCCGTCTGGGTTCCAGAACGATGATGCGGAAGCGTTCTCCGCGATCCTCAAATTCCTCTCCTAAGTCTGAGGGCTTCAATCCATATGGAGGTGCGAGAACTTCAAACAGAGCTTTGCCCGGTGGCTTGGTAATCATCCCATTTTTCGCGGGGTCGATAACTGGACTTCAGGCTGCAGCTGTCAGTTTCATTTTCGGCGTAACGCCGCCGATGGCCATATTTGGCCGCTCATTGTTGTATGTCCATAGCCAGCGTGTGGCGTGATCCTGTGCCTCCTTGATCGTGTTGAATATGTATTGTCCGAGCCATTCATGGCGGACGGTTCGGTTGTAGCGCTCGATATAGGCGTTCTGTTGCGGTTTGCCGGGCTGGATGTATTGCAGCCCGATCCCGCGCCGTGAAGCCCACATTTGCAACGCCGCACTGACGTTTTCCGGGCCATTGTCCACCCTGATGTTAAGGGGCTTGCCGCGCCATTCGATGATCCGCTCCAGCGTACGGATTACCCGTAGGGCCTGAATGGAGATGTCCACCTCAATGCCCAACCCCTCCCGGTTGAAGTCGTCCAGCACGTTCAGAGTCCTGAAGCTACGCCCATCGGCCAACTGATCCGACATGAAGTCCATTGACCAGGTGACATTTGCCTCGTTTGGCACAACCAACGGCTCCGGCTTTTCCCGAACCAGACGCTTCTTCGGTTTGATGCGCAGGTTTAACTCCAGAGCACGATAAATCCGCCGGACGCGCTTGTGGTTCCAAGCAAAGCCTTTGACATTGCGCAGGTAAAGGAAACACAAGCCGAAGCCCCAGGTACGGTGTGTTGTCGTCAGCCGCACCAGCCAGTCTGCGATCTCGGCATTCTCGTCGCCCAGTTTGCGTTCATAGCGATAGCAGCTTTCGCTGATCTGGAAAGTCCGGCAAGCAAGCGCAATGCTCACGCCACGCAGACGGATTGCATTCATGGCCATCTCTCTACGTTGAGACGGCCTCAAGGCTTTTTTCCCAGAGCATCCTTCAGCAGTTCGTTCTGCATTGCCATCTCGGCATACATCTTCTTCAGTCGGCGGTTCTCCTCGGCCATCGCCTTCATCTCAGACATCAACGAAGCGTCCATCCCGCCATATTTGGAACGCCAGTTGTAATACGTCGCGTTGCTGATCCCGTGCTCCCGGCAAAGATCGGCGACTGGGACCCCGCTCTCACCCTGCTTCAAAACTGCCAGGATCTGGCTTTCCGTAATTCTTGATTTCTTCATGTCGTTCTCCAAGCGCATCAAAGGCCGGAGAAGTCCAATTTTCAACCCGTTGGTTTTTGGGGACGATTACCCCGCTGCCGAACGCGTTCGTGCACATATCGCCCGGCTCGGGCGTGGCGGCGAGGCGTGGGTCTCGGACGGCATGGCGTGCATCGAACCAGTTTCCGAGGGACATGACGGCGAGATTTGCCCCTTCTGTGCTCAGGATCTCGGCGACTCGGAATTGATCGATCACTACCGCGCCTATTTCAGCCAAGCCTAAGAAGACCTCAAACTTGCAATCAGGCAGACAGGTGTTGGGATACGCGATACCCACGCCGGAGACATTCCATCTGCGTTTGAACGAGACATTCGTACCGCCGTTCAGGCCCACGAATTCTGGAAGGACTTCGCCGACCTGCCGGGAATCGAGATCGATACCGCCGCTATCGCCCGTCAGTGGAACGCTGCCCGCGAGGGAGTGCTCGAACAGCTTCACGCGAAGGCTGCTGCACCTCTGGACCGCATGGCGTTATCGCCTGATGTTCGTCAGGCAGTTGCAGACTACCGTGCCGCGAGAGTGCAGCAGGTGATTGTCCTCTCCCACTCGAAGCCGTTTCTTTGCAACCTCTGAGAACAATCTGATTTGAACCTATCTACTGCGCTGCGCATCAACCGTGCCGTCGTTGGCTCCGAGATTTCCGTTTGGGACGTCCGGAACGACAGTATTTCGGAACACGACAAGCGTCATGAATTGGTAAGGGGCTACTTGCGGGCAGCCGATCCTGACAAAGAACGTCAAGTTGCAGCGGCGCTTCGGCCAATTCTGGAAGCCTTCATGCGCGTTGCCTATCCCGAATATTTTCGGCCAGGGACGCTTCTCGGCCCATTCCTCGAACTGTGCGACCAGCGCGTAGTTGCGAACAACCAAATATTGTCGGCAGGCGACATTGCAGGACTGAGAGCCTTACTAGGGTATGCGAACCTTTTCCACCACGACTCGAACCCCGCTTGGCAGACGGTTGCGATCAACGATGCCGAACTGACTGATTTCGCAGAGCGAACACTTCTTTTTGCCTCGCGGCGATGAACTATTGCGCGGCAACTAGGTAAGGTCATGCCAAAGTCCGCTTCCGACAACTGAGCCAGATGTGTTTGCACTTGCAGCGAACGTCCGCTCGTCGCCTAGCGTGTCCGAAATGGAGGGCTTTACGACGCGTCCGAAAAGTCCCAATCTGAAAATTATAGGACGCCGCCAGCCACAGAAACCCGCCACGTGTCCGAAACCGAAAACTGTCCTTTATTCGGCTTGTCTAAAATTGCATGGCGTGATTAATTCCGGACATGAAAATCGGATATATCAGAACATCGACCGACGACCAGTCAGGTGCCGGTCAACGGGACGCGCTCAGAGCCGCTGGATGTGAGCGCATTTTTCATGACAAGGGTGTTTCGGGAGGGGCGGTTAGTAAGCCGCAGCTCGAACACGCATTGCAGGCAGCCTCCGAAGGAGACGCTCTGGTCGTGACGCGGCTTGACCGGCTGGCGCGGTCGATGAAGTTCCTGATTGAAGATGTCGAACGGATCGGGGGGCTTGGTATTGACTTCGTATCGCTACATGAAGCGATCGACACGACAACGCCGGGCGGGCGACTGTTTTTCCATATCAGTGCGGCCTTTGCCGAATTCAAACGGGATGTGATCCGGCAGCGAATGAAAGAGGGCAGGGCTGCCGCGAAGAGGGCAGGGCGGCATGACGATCACGGCCGCTGCGCGGACCGCCGGCGTCCCGCGCCAGGCGATCTATCGGCGGCTGGAGGCTGATTCCAAAGCGGACTGACCATGCCCCAGGGCAAGCGCACGAAATTCAGCCCGGCAATGTTCACGGCATGCGTGCTTGCATTTCAGAGCGTTTCCTACAATGTCCTGCTATTCTGCAAAAACAATCCTGGATGCGAGACAATGGCTCTTTTGAATTCTGACAGCGGTTACGGCACGCTCACAAAATTCTTACACTGGTCGATAGTCATACTTTTTGCTATGCAATATATTGGCGGTCATATAATGACGACAATTGGATTCAATTCGAGCTTTGCAGGAATAGTAACTAACGATTACTATGATTGGCACAAGTCTCTTGGGTTGTTGGCGCTGTTGTTTGCTGTCGTTCGCATTATCAACCGACAGATGGGCAATCTTCCACCCTGGGCCGCAACACTTTCAGATACTGAGAAAAAATTCATTCATCGGGTCGAGCAGGTCTTTTATTTCGCAATGTTCGTCATGCCTGTCAGTGGGTGGCTTTATGTGATGTGGGGCAATTACGGCGTCAATCTGTTCGGTGCTTGGGAGATGCCCAGACCTCTACCGAAAGATAACGGACTTCGTGACATCGCCAAGTGGGCTCATATCGGAGCGGGATGGTGCCTGCTCGTCGCGATTCTGGGTCATGTCGGGTTGGTCTTGCGGCATCAGATCTTCAAGAAGGATGGCTTGTTGAACAGAATGCTGTAGACCTGCAAAGCGTTGCAATTTGTTTTCATATGTTTGCCACTTGGAGCCTTTAAAGGCTCTGTTGCAAAAGTCGACTGATTTTTCGATGAGGCATATTTGCCATGCTGCGACAAAACACGGAGTTCCGTACCGCTTAAACAGGAGGGGCACGGCAGAGAGGTGCAAGACTGCGAGAAATGTGACGACCGGTTTGAATCCGGTGTGAAGGGAACCTGAGTATTATAATGGCTCATCGAAGCCGGTCACTTGTCGAGGCCTTCACACACGCAGATTTCCCATTTGGGCGCACCAGCACCGTTCTGGTGACGCCGGATAGATGTTGGCACCCAGATACCGGCTTCGATCAGATCTCAAAAACCTTGCATCGGGAGAGCTGTCCATAGATGTAATAGGTCGCGTTGCTGATCCCGTGCTCCCGGCAAAGGTCAGCAACAGGAACGCCACTCTCGCCCTGCTTCAAAAGGGCCAGGATCTGGCTTTCCGTAAATCGTGACTTCTTCATCTCGTTCTCCAAGCGCATCAAAGGCCGGAGAAGTCAAATTTTCAACCCGTTGGTTTTTGAGGACGATTACCCAATGCCGTCATTCAAATCGCCCGAACACCAGATTCAATCATAGCTCAATGGCATTCCCCTTAAGACAAAGCCAGAGTTCCGACTACGACAAAAAATTTGCGGCTCTACCGCTCACAAATCAGGAAAGTTATCTAAAATTGGGCTATCTATCCTGAAAAATACTACTGAATCACAGTCTTTGGCCCCAATTTGCTTATAAAAATCATGGGCTTTTTTATTGTCTGCTGAGGCAAGCCAATCGATTCGAAGCATTCCTCTATCTCTAGCGGATGCAACAACTTTTCTGATTAGCATCTTACCTAACCCATGGTTTCTATAGCTAGAAGATACAAAAATCTCCTTCAAAAATAGACCGGCCTTTATCCCCGGCCCAGGAATGGAAGCGCACATTGCCAAACCAACCGGAATATCATTAGCATCGCAGACAACCCAAACTTCAAACGATGCTGGAATATTGTTCAGGTCCCATAAAATGTCTTCTCGGTCCTGCACGCTCAGATCATGAAACACCTGAAGCTCTGCAATTAAATCCGCTACTCGGAATATGTCCGTGGCTTTATACGACCTAACGGAAAAGTTCGATTTAAAAGATATTTCTTGCATTACTTTCCTTGGAAATTGCCGTCAATCGCCCGCCAGAGCCAGTATTTCACACCGCCAATGACAATCACCATCTCATCAAGGTGCCGCTTGTTGTTGGGCTTGGGCCGGTCCTGGCGAATGCAGCGCGCGAAATACCGACCAAACCGGTTCACCCAGTTGCGGATCGGTTCCCGGCTGACACGAATACCGCGCTCCGCTAGAAGGTCTTCAACATCTGCGATACTTAGCGCGAAACGCTGATACGCCCAAACTGCGTAGAAGATGATCGACCTGGGAAAACGGAACTCTGAATTATTAAAGCGATCTACCAAACCGAAACCAGATTAACAACTACGCAACCCCCATCCCTTTTCTCAATCTGATCTAGCGCGAAATGCCCAAGGATGAGGCGATCCACTTCACGCCAACCCCTTCCTCATGGCTCAATGCCGTCGAAGGCTTCTTCGCCAAACTGAGCCGGCGGCAGCTCAAAAACGGCGTCTTTCATTCCATCGTTGATCGCTAGGAAGCCATCAAACGCTTCATCCGAGAGTACAACGCCAACGAGCCCAAGCCAATCGTCTGGAAGGCCGATCCTGACAAGATCATTGCCGCTCGAAATCGAGGGGTTCAAAGGTTGGAGTCAATTCCATTAGCTCTTATTTGAAAGCTGTTGGAGGGTTTTGTCTGGCGAATTCCTTTTTTGCGTGGTGAGCCAAACCATGTTGAAAGATCTTTGAAGGACGCTTCAGGAAACAGCTCTCGTAGCTTTTCGAACCGCCTCACACCACCGGCCTTAAGCCAACGAGCTTCATTAGAAAGCTCTTCAAGGGACGCATTAGGAAACAGCTTTTTCAACTCTTTGAGCCGCCCGATAGTCGCGTAATCAAGACAATTAAGTACATCAACAAGCTCTTTGAAGGACGCATTAGGAAACAGCTTTTTAAACTCTTTGAGCCACCCCACAGCCGCGTCATTAAACATTTCAACTACAACAACAAGCTCTTTGAAGGACGCATTAGGAAACAGCTTTTTAAACTCTTTGAGCCGCCCCACAGCCGCGTCATTAAACATTTCAACTACAACAACAAGCTCTTTGAAGGACGCATTAGGAAACAGCTTTTTCAACTCTTTGAGCCGCCCCATGCCTTCACCATCCAGCTTGCAAGCCGCCTTAGAAAGACTTTTAGGGGATCCATTTTCAAACAGCTGTTTCAGCTCTTTAAGCCGCCTCATGCTCTCGGCATCAAGTGTATGAGCCAGTTTATAACATCTTCTCATGGACGCACCAGGAAACAGCAATAGCAACTCACACATCAGCAACATAAGCTTTTCATCAGTGTTACGAAAGTACCTCAGGAAATCAAAGAACTTTGTGCTATTTTCTGAGAATCTGGATTCGCGTATTTGCTCTAACGCGTAAATAGATGCTCGTTTTAACTTATTTAAAGCTTTGACCAATGCAGTCTGGATTTTGATCCGTTCTTCGGTTTGCTGTTTGATCCGTTCTTCAGGTCTAAGTTTGCACTCTGCCAATACCTTAAACCAAGCAACAGCTATTTTGGCGACACCCTTTTCTTCTAACTTTTCGTGAAACTGCGAAAACGTCAGGCTGGTTTCCTCGCCTACTTTGGCTTTTCCTGTCAGGAGATTCGTGTCATCACGTAGCGGATCGGTCCTACAGCGATACTCAGACTTTAGCAGTTTTATTAGAGCATTGTATCTATCTAGTCGTGTCCCAAGAGAGGGGCCGACTTGCCGGACAGAGCCGCCCTCGTCGCTCTCTTTTTGCTCTGCCGCATTTCGTGCTAACTTTTCTGACTTATCTAATTTAGTGAGTATTGCTGGTATTGCTGGCATTGCTGATTTAGCGAGTGCACTAAATGTACATTGCGGTTTAAGAGGCGCCGTCAGAGCCGCTCCTCTAAGGGCCTCTATAGCCTCGCTATTTTTATTTTGTGCCAATCGCAACAGATACCTAAAGGCACCTACAGGATCACTCTCCTTTCCAATCTTGACAATCTGATCAACAGTCTTGCCATTAAAGTGACCGGTTATCACCCTTCCTTGGGGAGGCACCGCACCCGACTGGCTAGCTTGTGAGCCAGATCCTGGAACTTTGATGTCACCCATGTGAGCGCCCTCCCTCAACAGTTTGTTGCTGGCGGTATTGCTTCATTGCGGGGCTTGGCCGCACACGACATGTCGCGGGACATGTTGCATCAAGCATCATGGCACTCACATACCTCTTGGGTTTGAAATAGGATTCAACAAATTCAGCTGCTGAATACACGAGGTAAAAGCAAGCAGGAGTAATATTCATCACCGCGTGCCGGACAATCATTTGTGCAACATGTGTAACCTGGGGATTGCCAACTTATTTTGTACGGTCGGCAAGATGCCCTGCTTTTGACGGATTTCAGGTGTTCATTTCGCGTGTGTAGTCGTGCCACAAGCCGAATGCATCAGCCCTTGCGTACCGGTATGAGGCTGCCGACAGGGTGTATCGACGCGGCCGGAAGACCGTGCTGGATCGAATGGCTGATCGGCTCGGGGCTCGCCCGGAGATTCTTGATAGGCGACACACCCCTTCCAACGGCCCATTTGCGCTTCCGCGCGAGCTCTCTGGTTATTTCCGGTGCTCTTTTACCAGGCCATGCGGCTATGATCGCCAGAACATCCAGATCCCGCGGGGTGGGGGGTAGTCCCGGCCCCAGAGTCGGCAACAGCCGTCTTCAGCGGTGGAATGATGATCTCCACATCGACAAAGACGGCTGAATCACAACCCTTTGATATCATTCAAATACCTTTAATTCAGGGTCTTAAGGTATTCTGATAATTGTTCTTTACTCCAAAACTCATTTACTTTTTTTGGATCTGCTTCCGCTTTTAGGATGCGCTCAAAAGGGTGATCACAAATTTCAATGGGTTTGCCAGTTTTTCGTCCGCGTTTGAAAAATACAAATTTCCCCCAAAAAGTTGACTTCGATTTATTGGTCGCAGCTAAACTAGATGATTTATTTGCTGGGGCCGGTTGCTTAGCTCCACAAATAAAGAAGGAAAGACCCATCATATCTACGTATCCTATTTTGGCGATTGCCAAGTTGTTGACCATGCCCAGACATACCTACTACCCAGACTTTGCGCGCGAGGTTGTGCCGAATGAAACAGGCGTTGTTGCATTACTGCGTTTCCATTTATTCATGAAGTATATCCTGCTGCTTTTAAGAAGTTTCAGTATTCGTCTTTTGTGAATAGGTCGCAGACATCGCCGATAGCGTCGATGAGCTGATCGAAGGTTCTGGCTCGCGTTGTTGCATTAATCCGATTGGTGGCCTACGTGTTCGACGTTGTCTCCCTTCTGAAGTTTTATGAATGCCGTTCAAACACCACACCTCTCGCCGGCACAAGTTTGCAAAGTCCAGGCATCGTGTGGCGAACTGGCCCGAGTATACGGAAAGCCTGGGCCGGCGTGGGGATTCCACAATCTGGGTTGATGAAAGCGTGGCGCATAACTGGGGTGTGGCGCACACCGGCAAGCGGGGTCGGCCGGGGACATACTCCGATCTGGCGATCACGGCTTGTCTGGAGCTCCGGACCGTTTTCCATTTGACCCTTCGGCAAACCCAAGGGTTCGTCCGCTCGTTGTTCCAGCTGATGAAGCTGGGACTGGACGTTCCCGACTTTACCACGCTCTCGCGCTGGGCCGGGGCGGGCTTGAGCCTTTGCCGCGGGCACGATCCGAAGCGCCAGTTTCCCCTGACCTTGTCCTCCCTTCTCGGCGATGGTGATCGCCTGTCAGGCAACGGGACAGCACCGGTTTGAAGGTCTTTGGGGCCGGAGAATGGCTGGAAACACAGCATGGCAAGACGCTACGGCGCCGCTCGTGGCGCAAGCTTCACCTGGGGCTGGATCTGGAGACAGGTCAGATCGAATGCAGTGAGCTGACGACAGACGACATCGGTGATCCCTTGGCCGTGCCGGATCTTTTGGACCAGATTGACGAACCCGTGCGCCGCTTTATCGCCCCCTCTCGGCAGATTGCTTCGCATTCCGCCTGCCGGTCAATGGACGGTGCCTTTGACGGCGCTGCCACACGGACCGAGATCATGCAGCGCTTTGCCGATGTGGAAATCATCATTCCACCGCCGAAGACGGCCGTTCCCGGCCCTGAGGCCGAGACCAACCCCACCGCGCGGGATCTGGATGTTTTAGCGATCAAGGCCCATGGCCGCATGGCCTGGCAAAAGAGCACCGGACATAACCACAGAGCGCGCGTGGAAACGCTCATGGGACGCTGGAAGTCGGTCATCGGGGAAAGGTTAAGATCACGTACCCTGGACAATCAGAGAACCGAGTGCCGGATCGGCGTTTCGGTCCCGGGCAAGATGACTTCCCTCGGACGTCCCACGTTCGAGCGTATCTCATAATGCCCAAATTCTGGGTAAGGGACCACTGCGTGACGATTCATGATTTGTGCAACACGGTGGTGTCTGCCTAACCCTGGTTTCCTGGACATCCACATTATCGCTTAATGTGGTCCAAGCCCGATGTTTCCGGTGCAAGCCACGGATAATTCCGGTTCAACACACATACCGGCACGCAAGGGCTGATGCATTCGGCTTATGGAACGAATACATCGGCGAAATGAACGCCTGAAGTCCGTCAAAAGCAGGGCATCTTGCCGACCGTACAAAATAAGTTGGCAATCCCCATCAACGGCATCAAACCAGGAACAAGCCGCCGAATGATGACGGTCTGGACACTACTTTTGACAATTGGTCGACGTCCAGTGACGAGCATCATAAACGTTCGCTGAGCGACACTATATCTTAACTGAGTAAGTGATGTTCAAAAATAGGAGAAATTATCGATATGAAAAAAATAGTTGTAGTAGCTACTTGTATTGCTCTTTCCCTGCCCACAATCGCTGTCGCGGCGGTGGATAATGACAAAGACGAGCAGTCGCACATGGGTTACACGTCCGAATACAGCAAAACCTTGACATACAGGCGATAAATTTTGAAAGCGCCGCTGATCAGCGGCGCTCTGCTTATCGGCCCTCAACAACATGAGATACGCTCGGACGTCCCACGTTCGAGCGTATCTTATGATGCCAAAATTATGGGTAAGGGACACCTGCGTGCCGGCTCATGTTTTGTGCAACACGGTGCCTGCTTACCGCCAGTTCATAGAGCTCGCAGGATAACTGTGTCAAGAACAAGCCAGAGCTCCGAATACGACTAAAGTTTGCGACACTACCGTAGGCATTCTTTTCCGTCCTTCCCTAATCAATATGAAAACCAGCTCGCCGACACAATTCCGAATGCACGGTCATGATCGTACGGCCATTGCCGTCAAGGAATGGGTGGGCATAGGCGAGGTGGCCCATCACCTCGCCCGGCCTCACGCGCATCGACGAAACGTCATTGCCTTGCTGAAGGGCGTATTCTACCCCTCGCCCAACATGGTTTGCGAACATAAACTCAACGTTGCCTTTGGTGACATGAATCTCTAGCGCATTCTGCGATCGATCCTGCCCTGCCCATGGATAAACGTCCTCGAATAGTGTTTTATGAACCGCTTTCACGTCATCGAACGTGAGCATGTCACTTTGGCTCAAATACTTAAGAGCGCGCCCGACATTTGCGCGAAAAGAATCGTGCTCGAGATCTTTGATCTTGGCAGGATCTTTTTGCGCCGCGTGGTTTCTCAGATAGCCTCGGACGGCAAAATCACCAAACGGATCAAACGTCATTTATGGCTTAGCGCTCGTCCAAATATCGTGAATGGAGGCGCGTCAGCTCGACGCCGTCCACCACGCGAGCACGACGAAGCGCGACGACCAATTCTTGAACCTCGTCAAACCGAACGTCATCACCAGCCAGCCGCGTGACATCATCGGCCCAATCATCAAGGGCAGTGCGCGCTACCGAGATGTCGTGCTTTTTGGCAAGAACGCGAATCTGCTCTTCAGCGCTCAACAGACGGATTTTAGCAACGGCGTGAGACATAAATTCTCCCTTGGACCTCCAATTTATAGCAGATTTAGGCTCTGTTTGCGAGCGGCAAAGGCTCGAATTCATATCATTAAGCGAAGCGCAGTTCCGTCCCGAAAGGGCAGGAGCCGCCTCCTGCTCCTGAGACCTCAGCGGCGAGAGCGAAGGGGTGAGCCGACCCGGCCGTTTTTGTGGCGCATTGAACGCCCGCAAGACAGATTGCAGAGCGCTCCCTCCCTCGCGGAAGTCGGGTTCCTGGACGCGCCAGGCTTAGGCTTCGCACCCCGTATCTCGTTGAGAAATGTGGCTATTTCCACCCATATCCGCTCGCGCGGAGAGACGAAATCTGCTATAAAAACATAAGATTTTGCGAGTGTTTCAATGAAAATCTCACGGGACGAACCGGACCTGTTTACCCAGTTTCTGATAGTCTGCAAGGAAACGGGATTTCTGACCGATCAGGAGTGTGACGCCCTTGATGATGAGTATGTCGAAGCCAAACGGCGTCATGCCGCCTGATGACCGGTCTTTTGTAAATGTTTTATGATAATAGGGATTTGTGGTGACAGAGCGAAGTGGAAACATGCAGCGAATTTCACGATCTGCCTCCGACCGTCCTGAAGACGTCGCGTGGCGTGTTGAGCAAGGAGAGGTTGAGGGTGCAATCGAAGGCATAGAAACCTCGCCAGAACTCGAAGAATTTGTGACGACTATGGATGCGGAAGGTGTATCGCCAGAGGAGCAAATTGAGCGAATTATTTTATTCGCGAAAACTCGGCATCTTCAAGCCGCCGAATGATGTGCAGGGCTAGATATTTATTTTGAGAAATTGAATGAGCCAACTTCGCGACAAGGCCGAACGCGAGATCTATGAGCGCATCATGTATCCGGGGGATGAACCGCGCGTTCCGGTCAACAAGCTTGGTCTGCGAACATGGAAAGAGTTGGAAGAAGTCAAAAACAAGATCGCTACCCGACGGCTAAAAGTTGGCATTCCCGATAGAGCCAGGCAGCTCACCTACGATGGCCTGAAATCCCTTCATCATCACCTGTTCCAGTATGCTTACAGCTGGGCAGGTCAGGAACGGGCATACACCACAGGCCGGAATGCAGGCGTTCCTATCGCGACGCCGGAAAACATCCGCTCCTATCTTGAGGCGGAATTCAAGAAGTTCGAGGCCGCCAATCAGTTTAAGGGTCTGGCACCGGGTCAGTTTGCTGAGAAGGCGGCTCATCTCTTAAACGAGATCAACGCGGCTCACCCCTTCATTGAAAGCAATGGCCGCGTGCAGCGTGTGTTTCTGCGCCTGATCTCGGAAAACGCCGGTTACGAAATCAGTCTGAAGGCTTCCGACAAAGAGCTATGGAATGAAGCCTAGCGCATCGGGTTTCTGTCCAGCGACAAACCCATGGCCGAATTAATCGAGGCGAGAATGTCGCCTCTCCGGTCACTTGAGCATGCCAAAACGGCGAGTATGGATGTTCTCGCACCTTCTGCGACGCTGAGCCCGGAGGTTTCCCGTGCTGAACTTCAGGATCGGCTTGCCGCTTCCAAGGCGGTGCAGACCTCGACCGCCAAGCTTGAGAAACAGGTCGGCATCGTCTTCTCCAACCCCAAGCCTGTGCTGGCTGCGATCAGGGAGGTTGCCGAGACTGGCAAGCTCGACGATCTGTCTATTGTCGGGGAATTGTCGCAGATTAGCGGGCTTGCAGGTAAGAGTGGGGTGCTCGTTGCGCGCCAGGATCGTCTTTCCCGACAGAATGCCATCGAAGGCCAGCGCGGCCTTCACTCTCTTGTGGGGACGCACATCAACGTGGTGCACGGGATCCGCAAGACGATGGCTCAGGAACGCCAGGCCGTTGTCGACAAGGCGCGGGTAGAGGTAAGTGCGCCAAGCCAATCGCTGACGCAAGCCATTCAGGAAGCTGGACCGCTGAGCGAGGCGCACAAGTCCGAACTGCGGCACGTGATGGCCAGGCTGGAAAAACGCTTCGGCTCGGACTTGGGGGAGATGCGCGCAGGCGTAAAGCCAAAGAGATTTGAGGAACTCTCCCGGAAACATGGCCTTGATCCGAAGCAGATGGAACGGTTGGAGAGCACTTTGAAGGTGCTGGACAAAGGTCAAACCCGCGTTCGTCAGCAAGCCCGCAAGCTGGACCAGACGAAGGCGGCCGAGTAGGGCAGGGGCGGGCCGATTCGCTAGTCAAGCGGCCCATATTGCGGCACAGGGTAACGGATGAACGTCAGACCTACGGTGTTCACGACATGCATGCTCTGCTTACCGCAGCGTTTCCTCAAAAAAAACCCGCTGTCGAACAGCGGGTTGTTTGCCTAACAGAGAGGCAAAGTAGGGATATGCAACTAGATCGTCTTGAAGACGAGCCACCCAGGCTGCACACTTGGGCGGCGCTATGTCAGTAGCTTCTACGCAGGGTTGGCTGGGTATCATTCAGTACACTCATTCTTTGAATCTGGAATTTCTGACTTTCCCGCTCATGTCGCGCCTTCTGAAGAAAATTGCTCTGCCGCATCTAAGAGGCCTGTTTCCACTTGTGAAGATGATCTGTTCGTCGGACCGCATTTGGAGAATTTCATGTGGCTGGATGAGGGGCCGCTGAGAGAGCTGCCTGGAGCGGTTTCGTGTTAGGCTTCCGGCGCGCGAGGACCGACTGACCTGTTCGACCTCGACGGTTGTCATGCCGCATCGCTCGCAGATGTAGCGCGCGGTGTCGGTATCGTTGATTGCAGCGAATGAGACCCAGGAGGCGGATTCGAACCATTTGGAGGTTGCGTCCCGGCCGCCGAAAGCCTCTCGCATTTGTCCGAGCGACTGGAAGAGCATGAGAAGGGAGATGCGGTATTTCCGGCCGGCGTCGCGTGCCGTTTCGATGATGCGCATGTAGCCGAGGCGGGCAGCTTCATCGAGCATGAAGAGGACCCGGCCCTTGATGTCGCCATCGCGATTGTAGACGGCTTTCAGGAATGCGCCGATGATCACGCGCGCCATGCCTGGGTGGTTTTCCAGGGTGGACAGATCGATGTTGAGGAAAACGGTCGTGTGTCCGTTGGCGATGATATCGGTCTTGAAGGTGTTGCCGGAGACGAGAGCGGCATAGTTCTCGTAAGAGAGCCAGTGTGTTTCCTTGGCGGCGGTGGCATAGACGCCGGAGAAGGTTTGGGGCGTCATGTCGATGAACGGGCCGACGAGCTCTTTCACGAACTCGTTCGGGGCCGTGTCGTGGATGTCGGCCAGGAACTCTTTCAGGTTCTCTTCCGGCTTGGTGAGAATGCTGCGCACAGCACGCAGCGATCTTTGTCTGGAACTGTTTTTGGAATTGGAAAAGACGACGTGGGCGATCACGCTGGTGATGAGCTGCTCTGCGCTGGTGCGGAAGAAGTCGTCGGCACCGGATGCGAGGCGCGGCTTTTCCGACATGAGCCAAGCCGCGACCGTTGCAATATCCTCTTCGATTGACGCTCCGAACTGGCCGATCCAATCCAGGACGTTAAATCCAATCTCCGGGTGTTTGGGATCCAGGCAATAAATGTCCTGATCGAGAGAGTGGCGGCTTTGGCTCACCATCGGCGCAATCTCGGTTGACGGATCAAGCACAACCATGGAGCCGGGATATGTGAGGCAGGTGGGAATGACGACGGAGGTGGTCTTGTATCCGCCTGACCCGGCAAAGACGATGCCATGGGTGGATCCAAAGCCTTGATCGAAGGCAATGAGGGGAGCCTTTCCGCCCGGGCCAGTCGCAACCCTAACTGTCGGTCCATTCGGCCGACAGTCCAGCCGGAATGGTTTCAATTTCAACGTGACGCCCCATTCCCAGTCCGGAAGTTTCCAGTTCTCGCTGCGGGCGTTCGCCAACGCCTTGCGCAGGGGCCGTTCCGAACAACCGGCCGCAGGCGGTGTTACCGCGGCAGCTTCCCAGGCCGCCGTAAATCCGGAAAGATTCGCCGTCTTCGATCAGTTTAGTTCGTCCGGCACCATGAGCTACACGGCGGCCGCGCCGCAGCCGGCGGACACGCTGGCAATCCTGAGCGGGAACAACGGTACGGCGACACATGATGCGCGGCAAGAGGGGGGAGCGCGTTCGGGCTGGGATTTCTGGGCGCAGGGCACCTATGCAGTGACCCGGAACAGCGACAGCGACAGTCAGACCGGTCTGTTCTTCGCGGGGCTGGACTACCGATACGAGGACAGGGCGGTCTTCGGTGTGATGGGACAGCTCGATGTCACCGACGAGAGCAACGACAGCGCCAACACCTCCGCCGACGGCGTCGGCTGGATGGCCGGACCCTATTTGGTCCTTCGCGCACACCAGAACTTGTACCTCAATGGAATCATGACCTATGGCCGATCCTACAACAGCGTCAACGCGCTCGGACTGTTCGAAGACGATTTCCGGACCCAGCGGTTCCTGCTGCAGGGAGGGCTGACGGGCGACTTCAGGCTCAACGAGACCACACGGATCAGCCCATTCACGCGCATCACCTATTATTACGAAGAGCAGCAGAGCTACACCGATACACTCGGGCGAACCATCCCGTCGCAGGACTTCGACCTCGGACGGCTAGAATTCGGGCCGAAGGTCTCCTTTGATCGGGCGTGACGCAAAGTTTTTCGTGTTAACTCAGCCTTGAGGTTTGGCTGTTGAAAGAGCGGTCCTGTCATTGGAGTTCCGCGTCATGATTCTGAGGGCCATCGTTGAAAAACTGAAACGCCAATCGAAGGATGACTTCAAAGGCAGGCAGTTCGAGGCTTGGTTGATCATCCAGGCGGTGTCCTGGTACTTGCGTTATCCTCTGAGCTATAGAGACCTGGAAGAAATGTTCCTGGAAGGCGGCTTTAAGGTAGACCACAGCACCATCAACAGATGGGTTTTGGCGTATGCGCCGCTGATCGAAAAACGGCTACGCCGCTTCCGCAAACCGCATTGCGGCTCGGTCCGCATCGATGAAACCTATGTGCGCATCAAGGGCCAATGGCGCTATCTGTATCGGGCCATCGACAAGCATGGACATCCGGTCGATTTCCTGCTCACGGCAAAGCGCAACCTGAATGCTGCCAAGCGGTTCTTTCAAAAAATGTTGCGAGAGGCCCCACTGCTGTCACCGGGCAAAATCGGCACCGATGGTGCTGGCACTTTTCCTCCGGCCATCGGCGACGCGGTTGACGGCAGCCCGGGCTTCTAAACGCCAAACCACCGAAAGGGAACCACCGGTTAAAAATTTGCGACAAATCCCGGAGCCCTCGTGCTGCACCGGCTTGAGAAGAACAGTGATCCGGAATTCACAAGACGCCTCTCCGATTGGCTCGCCCGTGAGCTGCCAGACTTCCTCACACGTGAGGCCGACGAGGATCCATTTGCAGATCTGATCGGAGTGACGTCGGAAAACCAGAACAAGGCTTCATGACCCTCATCTGATTGAGGCTGTTTTTCTCAAATCAGTCCCTGCCATGATCTGCGTTCCGGTCTGGAAGGATGTCACGCATATTCCGGCGGCGAAGAAATCGTCAAAGCCAACTTTCAAAAACCAGCAGGGCGTTTGTGGCGCTGCATCTGACGGCATCAACCGTTTACACTGCTTCTTCTGTGTCATTCGTCACAGCTGCCTCATATCCAGATGAGCTATTTGAATACCAGCAGCGGGGCGAGGCTCAATTGAGCCGAAAGTTCCTCCCAAGACGTTCTGCTGCTAACAACACTTTGTGTGAACTCAGAGCGCCCGTTCCCCGTGAACGGGCGTTTTTTTTCGTTTCTGCTCAGTCCCAATGTCAGAGACCACAAAGAATAGACATCAGACGATCACATCGCAGTTGCCACCAACCAGGTGATCGACGCACCTCTGTCGCAAGGGCGGGTCATGTTGCAAGACAGCGAATGTCCGGGTATGGCGAGAGCCAAGAACGGCACTCTCCAAATGAGTGCGCGCGCCCTCCCCTTCCCACCTCTCTTTGTCCCCCCCGCTCCTGACTGGCCGGTTCATCCGAACACAAAATCAAAACAGGAGAATTCATGAGCCAGGCAATCATGGCATGGGCCGCGTTCAAGAACATGGCAAGAGCCGCCGGACGCGATCCTGAATGGGCGATAGTCGCAATCGTGCTTGCGCCCATTCGGGCAGCGCAGAGCGCTCGCTCTCTTGAGAGACGCGGAACACCCGCACAAAACCTTCGTTTTGCGATCTTTCGCGTCTCGTTCTGCTATCGGCTCTTGTCGACTGTTATCGTCTGCTAACGACTGCTATCGGCTGATGAACGGGCCGAACATGTTTCAACTCAAAGAGTTCCAGAGGAGCGCGCACCGCGCCATACCCCGGCCGAGGACCATGTTCCAAGCCGGTGTCTGCTATCGGCTGCCAAAATCTGCTCACGGCTCTTGTCAGCTGCCATCCAATGCAATCGGCTCCTATCCGCTCTTGTCGGCTGCTAACGCATGGTATCGGCTGCTATCGCCCGCTAACGGTTGACATTGCCTGCAATCGGCTGGTGTTGCCTGCTATCGGCTCTTGGAATTGGACAGGCGCTCAGTCCTCGAAAATCGGCGGGACGTCGAGTGCAAGGCGCCTCTGGCCTCAGCCCCAAGGCGTCAAAGCCAACTCAGGGCCTGCGTCCTGCCGGCAGAAGCACGGGGGGCAGAGGTTTACCGGGCAATCCCCTGACAAGACACAACAATTTGGTCGGAAAACAAAAAAGGGGCTTCGCGAGCGCAACTTTGGCTGATACAACCAAAAAACTCGCTTTCGGGGCGAGTGGCCAAAGTTTGGAACCTGAGGACCACCCACCCCTAACGAGTAACCAACCGTAGCTTGGTACCCGCATGGCGTGTCTATAGCACACCATATCCAAGTTCCGGGAGTGCTGTCTTCACAGGGCCCCACACTTACCCACCCCTTGTGAACAAAGACAGTCAGCTCTCTGGCCGCCTGACCATCCACAGCAAGGGCAGCCACATCATCCCGTGCTACCCTTGCAAACGGTGGCCAGAGAGCGCTCTCAACAAAACGAGAGCAAAGACGGCTCCAGCAGGGTGCCCAAAGACCCGGTGCTGAAGGCTCTTCAAAACACTCCCAGACACCCAATACGGTAACAACGGCAACACTTGATTTGCTGGAGCTGGTCTCACCTGCGCCAGAGCGCGACGTGTTGCGAAGCTGTGTCAAATGGCACAGGTCAACGCCAGAGTGCCGCGCTAATCAGACAGAGAAGTAAAGTCAGGAGGAGAAATTGTTCAAGAAATCTCTAGCCACTGTTGCGATGAGTGTCATGCTCGCGGCGTGTAATTCGGATCTTCCAAATGCAACTGAAGAGCAACTGCTCAAGCTGTTTGGTGATCGTGAAGAGATGGGGATCACGTTAATCAGTTCTCACATGATTGAGTGCCTTGATCTCATCTCAGATGACGCAGTGCGCTTTTATGTGGACTTTTCCGACGAAACAACGAGCGATTTCACGACCACTTGCTACAAGTGGCTGCACGAACGCATCGAGCAAGCGGACCAAAACCCGATGGGTTATACAATGGCACATCTGGAGGACCCTGAACTGGGCCTGCTGCTAAAGCAGTTGCGCGAGAAACAGGACAAATTGATTACCGAACTCCGGGAGCAGGAACGCGCCGAGATAGCGGAGAGACGGCGGGCCGAGAACGAGGAACGTGACCGGCACAACATTGAGGAGCTGGAACAGGCAAAGGCTGAAAACCCCCTCCCCTGCGGGCCGGTCCCATGTGATCCCCTGAAAGCTCAGGCGATGCAGCAGATCCCAGGAATTCCACGCCCATCTCATCTTCGTTGAGACACGACCCCAGACCCAGGCAACCCCGGGAGAGAGAAACAACGCCACCTGTGCGTATGTCAAGTACGATGCACGCCCACTCCTGCGTTGAAGCTTTGAAAGAGGCCATCAGCCGCCTGAGGTCATGAACACCGATCAGGGGGCGCAGTTCACCGGATCGGCCTGGATAACCGGATACACCTATACTCAGCCGCTGACCTGTCCGAAGCTCCAGGACCACTTCAACTGCTACAGGCCTCCGCTCTGACGAGCCGAAAAGCTCATAATTGTGAGCACAGAGTTCCTTATTCATTATTTCCATGCCATTCCGTTATTCGATGGATCGAATGTGATGTGGCATTTCTGGCTCTGTCTGCTTCGAACTTGCCAGCAATGGAGGTTGCTTTGATTGGACGGGCACAAAGCAGCGATCTTCGAGAGCGGGTTTTGAAAGCCTCGCAAGAAGGTCATTCCGCCCGGCAGGCGGCAACGCGATTTGGAGTGAGTGCGTCGAGTGCGATCCGCTGGATTGCGCGGGCTGGACAAGGCGAGACGCGGCTCCGCAAACCCGGTCGCAAAAGTACTTCCCTCCTTGATCCATACGAAGAGTTCGTCAGAGCGTTGATCAAAGAAAAGAAGGACATCACCCTCGACGAGGGGGGCCATCTGGCTGAATACCGTGACATGAAGATCAGTCGGAGCATGCAGAGCAAATGGGCATGCCGTGCCGCATGATTGATTTGTGCAACACGGTGGCGTCGAACGAGCGCAAAGTGCCGTATTCTTGCGCCCGCGTGCAAGAGGAGGTTTGGTGATGAGATAATTTAGATTTCGTTAATAAATATAGTTAATCTTTAATAAATTAATCCAACAAGAAGTCTTTCCTTGAGTAAAAGTCTTTTTTCTTGTGTGTATGAGGAGAATTCGAATGAGGGAAATAAAAAATACTATTCTTTTCATAGTATTTTCTGCATATTGCAGCCCAGTATATGCTGAAAGCGTATTTCTCAACGAAACTTATCTCAGAAGTGAGCTCGGTACCTCCATTGGAGCGCGCGCCGGGGAAACGCAACTTGCAGATGACGCCGGTTTTTTTCTGCCGATCGATGATTTCACTCTTGGAACCGGTCGTACTTTTGGTTTGGCCGTTGGTACCCGATTGTGCAAATCGATACGCACCGAAGCTCTTTTTCAGTACAGGCAGGGCCACAGTTTCGACCCAAGTCTGCAAGATTTTTTAGGTTTGGATTTTGGACTCCAGGCAGATGTGAGTTCCTACTCGCTCATGCTAGGTGGTATTTATGACGTCTTCTCCTTCGACGTAGGCAACCTCACGTTTACACCCAACGTAGCGGGTTTTGTGGGTTTGTCCCACAATAGAACCGGTGATTTGGAGGTTTCCGTAGGTACACAGAGCGTGCTTGTTGAAGGGGACAGCAAGACGGATTTTGCATGGGGCTTGGGCGGAGGTCTCGCAATTGGCCTAACCAACAACGTGTCGCTTGACTTGAGCTACAGATACATGGATCTGGGCAAATTTGAAGGAGGAACGCTGAGCAGGTCCATAAACGAGGAATTTACTCAAGGGTTCGATGGCAACTATACCACACAAGACCTCATGTTTGGTATTCGATATACATTTTAGCGGGATTGCCATTTTTGGACAGCCCAAGCTTTGCAAGAGTTTTCTTCCGTGATTTCGATCATGTTGCGAGCAGTCATTTGTCCGGCCGGGCTTGTCACGTTAACAAGCAGTCAGGCTTTGGCGAGATAGAACGGTCCTGTCGCAACCCTCACTGGCGGACAGAATTCTCCCATTTTGGGAGCGTTTTTCAGGCTTCGTTAACTTTTTCAATTCCGAAGATCACTGCCAGCAGATCGTTATGTTCGCGGACACTCCATTGACCGGTAAAGTCAAAGCCCTTCTTGAGCCACAGCATGGCTTCAAAGCTGGCGATGGTTCTTCTGGCTGAGTTGAACGAGCGGAACCCGCCGACCTTCGGCATGTTCTTTTTCACCCTGAAATGATCGCTCTCTATGCCTTGTTGCAAATGCTTGGTCACATAATGCACCGGATCCGAAGCAAGCAGGCCACCGTCAACCGCGTCGCCGATGGCCGGAGGAAAAGTGCCAGCACCATCGGTGCCGATTTTGCCCGGTGACAGCAGTGGGGCCTCCCGCAACATTTTTTGAAAGAACCGCTTGGCAGCATTCAGGTTGCGCTTTGCCGTGAGCAGGAAATCGACCGGATGTCCATGCTTGTCGATGGCCCGATACAGATAGCGCCATTGGCCCTTGATGCGCACATAGGTTTCATCGATGCGGACCGAGCCGCAATGCGGTTTGCGGAAGCGGCGTAGCCGTTTTTCGATCAGCGGCGCATACGCCAAAACCCATCTGTTGATGGTGCTGTGGTCTACCTTAAAGCCGCCTTCCAGGAACATTTCTTCCAGGTCTCTATAGCTCAGAGGATAACGCAAGTACCAGGACACCGCCTGGATGATCAACCAAGCCTCGAACTGCCTGCCTTTGAAGTCATCCTTCGATTGGCGTTTCAGTTTTTCAACGATGGCCCTCAGAATCATGACGCGGAACTCCAATGACAGGACCGCTCTTTCAACAGCCAAACCTCAAGGCGTGGTTAACACGAAAAACTTTGCGACATGTGTAGACGCCCTGATTGCAAGAGGATTTTTTTGGTTATTTGATCGCACGGTCGGGTGCTGACATGTGTCCGGCCTTTGATGCGGCTTTTGACTTGCCGCGGGCCCGTATGGTGTTCGAGTGTCAGGTCCAAAATCAAGCCCACGTGCTCAAAGGCACTGTGTCGCAAACTGGTTTTCCTGACCTCATCCCAAGATCGTTACGCCAAACTTCTAAAGACCTCTCTTGCGCCGCCGTCCCCGTAGCTGCTCCCGTTTTAAGCTTGAGCAGCCGGAGCCCTATATGTCTGACCGCTTGACATCACCGCCCAGACAATACGTGCCATCTTGTTGGCCAGAGCGACCCGAACCAGCATCGCAGGCTTGCGAGCGAGCATACGTTCGAGCCACGACCCTGACATTGCCCCCTTCTTTGCTCGCCAGCTGACCACACTATTTGCGCCAATAATCAACAATCGTCGCAATGAGCGCTCTCCCATCTTTGTCGTGGCTCCCAATCGCTGTTTTCCTCCTGTCGAATTCTGCTTTGGCGTAAGACCGAGCCAAGCTGCAAAATCTCGACCACGCCGGAAGGTTGCAGGGGGAGCCGCCAAGGCTACTATGGCAACTGCAATCAAAGGTCCGATCCCGGGAATTGTCATCAGTCGCCTCGCCGTCCCGCTCGCCTTCGCACGACGCGTGATTTCGCGATCCAGACCCTGAATGTGATCATCCAACCGGGACAGGCTATCGGTCAAATGGCTCAAAGCATCACGGGCCGTTTCGGGAAGAGCCATTGCCGGGTCGCAGATGTGATCCATCAACTTACCAGTGTTGCTCACGCCTTTAGGGACGATGACCCCAAATTCCGCCAGATGACCCCGCAGCGCATTGATGATCTGTGTACGTTGCCGGATCAATAGCTCGCGCGTCCGCAATATGACGGCAATGCCCTGACGCTCTTCACTCTTGACAGCAACAAATCGCATCGTCGGGCGGGTCGCGGCTTCACAAATCGCTTCCGCATCTGCAACATCGTTCTTCTGACGCTTCACGAATGGTTTCACGTAAATGGGCGGTATCAACCGAACCTCGTGTCCCAAACGGGTAAGCTCGCGTCCCCAATAGTGGGCACTGCCACAGGCTTACATCGCAACTAAGCACTTTGGTTGGGCCGCAAAGAAACTCAAAACCTGGCTACGCCGCAAGCGCCTGCGGAAAACAACTCCTCCTGATGAGTCTGCCCCATGAGCATGAAATACCGATTGCGCCAAATCCAAACCAATTGTATGAACTTCTGACATCGACGCCTCAAAATAGCATTGAAACAAAACCTACCTTGGCACATCTGAGCCAGCGGCAGGCGTCTAAATCATCAAGCCCCATTGAGGAGCTGGAACAGGCAAAGGTCGAAGCTACTCCTGACTAGCCAGATCAGAAGTGAACCGTACACAGGCAGTTCACCAGCTCTTATTTTCTCGTCGCATTTCTGGGTCACTACGGGTCTGCTCTGGAAGCTTGCAAGGCCGATAGCATTCCCCTGCAAGATCCTGATCGCCATTATTGCCGAAAAAGCCTTGCGTGATCCTGCTCACATCACCTCTCCGGGCGGATACTTTTGCGCTATGATCGACAGGGCAAATGATCAAAAACTAAACCTTGCTAAATCACTGCGAGCCCTTGCAAATGAGACAACATGAAACTTGACCAGACAAACAAGCGCGTCCTGATCACCGGCTGTTCAGGAGGCGGAAAATCGACCCTTCTGGCGGAACTTGCCGCCCGCGGATTTGCCGTAGTGGAAGAGCCGGGACGGCGTATCATCAGGCAAGAGCTGGAAGGCAACGGAAAGGCCCTGCCATGGAACGAAGTAGCTGCATTTGCCCGCCGCGCCGTTGAAGTGGCCAGGCACGATTATGAAACGGTGGAAGACAAAACCGGATGGGTCTTCTTCGATCGGGGGATCATCGACGCCTGTGCCGCCCTTCAACATGTGACCGGTGAGCCGCTCAAAAAAGACGTCCTCACTGCAAACCCTTATCATCAGCGCGTCTTTCTTGCCCCGCCCTGGCCGGAAATCTATGCCGCTGACCCGGAACGTCAGCATAGCTTCAACGACGCCGTTGGAGAGTATGAGCGGCTCGCCGCCCTTCTGCCAACGCTTGGATACGAAGTCAGCATACTGCCCAAAGTCTCCGTCAGAGAACGGGCCAATGCCATCATCGAAGAGCTCCTGGAACCTGAAGACGTTGCTGCCGCAAGGGCCATCCTCACCGCGCTCAATCTCGTCCTTGGAGACAACGGCCAAAAACCCGTCTCAAAACAGCAGGCCGTCAACGAGCTCATACCAGGATCGGTATCTTTACGAAACTGGTTCCTCTATCTGGTCGATGAAGCTCTCCTTCATGACACCGAACACCAGGACCATGTCCGCGCCATCCGCAAGGCTCTCGCCTTCAGACCAAAAACCTTCCAAAAGGCCTGCGAAAAAGCCATCGAAATCGTTACATAGAGAGACATTGGCACTCCCGCTCTCCCGCTGAAACAAACAAGGGAAACCAATCAAAAAATGTTTGCCGGAATTCTGCCAAAAGACGTTGTCAGCACACGCCAGGACCTGCCTGACGGAACCCCGGCCTTTTACCTCAATCACGAAAGGCTCGGCGAACTCGGCAGGATCCTCGTTCTTCAGGCCGGAGACGGGCAAACCAACATCCGCACCGAAATCACCGGTGACAATACCGACCCCATGGCCGCACAAAGACGGGCCATCTTTGAGCCCATCGCCCTGAAACTGCAAAGCGAGCTGCAAAGACTACTCGGCGCATCATCACCCCAAGAGGTCAATTCCGAGCTCCCTCCCCGCCAGGCCGATCCCATGTGATCCCTTCAAAGCTCATGCAATGCAGTGAATCTGAGGAATTCTACGCCCATCTCATCTTCGTTGAGACACGACCCCAGACTCAGGCAACACCAGGCGAGATGGAAAACACCGCCAGGATCATGTTCCCCAAAATCAAGGAAATCGACCTGCCCACCTGGATCATCGGCGCACCCATGGACCACGGCGTGCCCGTATTGGAGATCTGGTTGCGTTCGCCTCACTTGTCACAAAAAGTTCCAGACTTGCCCAATGATTTTAAGTGTAAAAATTCTCGAACTGCTCATGGCGTAGGAATTGGGAAAGTTCACTCAGCGCGAGGTTTTTGTGTATATCCAGCTTGCCTTCAGAAATCGAACCTGTCAGTCAGACGCAAACCTGAAACGATTCAAACGGGCCCTGAAACCAAATTGGAAATGGAATAGAACAGGATGTCAGTGACGCTCAGCATAGCTCTGTTTTTCATGATGTGGTGGATCGTTCTTTTTGGGATCTTACCCTTTGGCATCAAACGGAGCCAAGAAGAAGCAGGGGATGTAATCCCCGGAACTGCGGAAAGCGCACCGGATCAACCTTTGTTGTGGCGGGTCATCATTTTAACGACGGTAGTGACCTGCATCTTGTTTGGGGCCTATTCGTGGATGCGTGCGTCAGATTTCAGTCTGGACGATATTCCATTTTTTGTTCCTCCGAGTCTGAGCAGCGAGAAGCACTGATCCAGGCAAGGTAACCGCATGAAGGTCGCGGGACGGACCGTGTGTCCGAAACCGAAAACTGTCCTTTATTCGGCTTGTCTAAAATTGCATGGCGTGATTAATTCCGGACATGAAAATCGGATATATCAGAACATCGACCGACGACCAGTCAGGTGCCGGTCAACGGGACGCGCTCAGAGCCGCTGGATGTGAGCGCATTTTTCATGACAAGGGTGTTTCGGGAGGGGCGGTTAGTAAGCCGCAGCTCGAACACGCATTGCAGGCAGCCTCCGAAGGAGACGCTCTGGTCGTGACGCGGCTTGACCGGCTGGCGCGGTCGATGAAGTTCCTGATTGAAGATGTCGAACGGATCGGGGGGCTTGGTATTGACTTCGTATCGCTACATGAAGCGATCGACACGACAACGCCGGGCGGGCGACTGTTTTTCCATATCAGTGCGGCCTTTGCCGAATTCAAACGGGATGTGATCCGGCAGCGAATGAAAGAGGGCAGGGCTGCCGCGAAGAGGGCAGGGCGGCCGGTTGGCCGGCCACCGTCAATCACCGATGATCGCTGGCCCGGCATCCGCCAGATGCTCGATGGCGGCATGACGATTGCAGCCGTGGCGCGGACCGCCGGCGTCCCGCGCCAGGCAATTTACCGTCGGCTCCAGGCTGATGCCAAAGCGGGCAGCTGACATCGAGCTGCCTTGGCCCTCTTTGGTGTCGCGTGTCACAGGCGCGGGGCGTTTCAATGGGCTATTCCTAGACCAGCAGCGAGACGGGGCTCGTTTGAGCCACAGTGTTGTCCCCACACGTCCAGCTGCTGATTACTTCATTTATTTTAGCGCCCATTCTTCGTGAGCGGGCGTCTTTTTTCTGCGGAGCCCACCATCTGATAATTCCGGTGCAGCACACCTAAGGCGAGCGGGTTGTCGTCCCTGCCCCCGATCGGGCGCGGATGCCGGCCGGCCGCGAAGGTTCGTTGGGCCGCTGCGATCACCCTAAACATCGCCCTCTCATGCAAAGGCCACGAATGTGCGTTGACCAGTCCTGTGTCCTTTCCAAAAAAGCATTCGTGAATGGTAACCAGAAGCGGATCAAAGTAATGGCGCGATATGTACTAAAAAACACTAATACAGAAGTCGCACCCACTTATCTTTTAAAAGAAACTTCATAAAAATCCGCACAGGAGAAAATATGAGCATACAATTACCTAGCGCCAAGAGCAGCCAAACGGCTTTTGTGAATAAAATGGAAACGTTTGATGCTTCTACCAGTGTGATTATTAAGGGAAATACCACTTTTTTTAATCGGGTTGCAATAAAATTGTCGAATCCGATTTCCAGATTACTGGGTACACCCACAAGAATAAAGGTCGAAGCAAAACTCCGAAATAAACGGCGCGAGTTGGAACGTGGTTACAGAGATAATATCCTGGACGCACTTAAGAATAATACATGGCTTATGAAACACATACATGAAACGAGAAAAAGGAACAGCGAATCTCAAGATGTGTCGGTCCGAATAGAAAAAGAGAAAGAATACATTAAAAAAACAGCAAAAAAAACTATTGAAAATTGGGAGAGCAACGGTGAGCCGCTTAAACAGGAGATACGAGGAGGATTTTTTGATTTACTTACCGACCCTGTAATATACTTGGGAGAGTTGATTGATATCTCAAAAAAAGAGAGCCCGATTATTCGTCGTTTGTAAACGGGGTCTGCAGGCCATTGGGTGACTTTGCCCCATGAATCCGGACCGGGGTTAAAGTAAACCTTTGGAACGGAGGCGCTGATGACCAAGCAAACGAGACGGCGGTTCACACCTGAGTACAAGGAGCAAGGGGTTGCGCGCTTGTCCGAAGACGGGGTCACTTATGCCAGTCTTGCGGGAGAGTTAGGCGTGACCAGCAGTCAGCTAAAGAGCTGGCACCTTGAGCTGCTGGCAGCAGGGTCTGCTGCGGCTTTGGCTCAGAGCCAAGTAGAGGCAGCTGAGTTGACGCAACTGCGCTGTGACAACAAGCGGCTGAAGGAAGAGAATGAGGTTATGCGCAAGGCATCCGCTTTTTTCGCGCAATGGGCGGCGAAGACATGATTACGAAGCTCGCGTTCATCGCTGCCCAAGTTGCCCATCATTCGATCCGCCTGCTTTGCCGCGTCCTTGGCGTGAGCCGGAGTTGGTTTCACAGTTGGCAACGCACTGCCTCAAAACGGGCAGCACGTGCAACCAGACAAGGGGCAAGGTCAAACCAAAGAGAGAATGGCTGCTGCGAAGAGGGCAGGGCGGCCGGCTGGTCGGCCACCGTCAATCACCGATGACCGCTGGCCCGGCATCCGCCAGATGCTCGATGGCGGCATGACGATCACGGCCGCTGCGCGGACCGCCGACGTCCCGCGCCAGGCAATTTACCGGCGGCTGGAGGCTGATGCAGAAGCGGGCAGCTGACATCGAGCTGCCTTGGCCCTCCTTGGTGTCGCGCGTCACAGGCGCGGGGCGTTTCAATGGTCTATTCCAAGACCAGCAGCGAGACGGGGCTCGTTTGAGCCACAGTGTTCTCCCCATACGTCCAGCTGCTGGTTACTTCATTTATTTTAGCGCCCGTTCTTCGTGAGCGGGCGCCTTTTTTTCTGCGGAGGCCTCCACCGGATGCTTTGGGTAAGTATAGTGAGTGCGAATTGTCCGCTTGACGTACTGCGTATCTTGTTGCTACCTTATTTATTGATGATACTGAACTACGCAGACAAAAAGACTGAGAAATTTGCCAAAGGGCAGTTCGTCAAGGCGTTCCAAGGGTTCGAAGATCAAGCCGAAAAACGGCTTGCGATCCTGAATGCTGCTACCTCGCTAAATGATCTGCGTTCCTTGCCAAGCAACAGGCTGGAATCCTTACGCGGTGACAGGGCAGGGCAGTACTCCATTAGGATCAACCAGCAATACCGCATTTGCTTCAAGTGGCCTGAAGATCAGCAGGGAGCAAGTGACGTGGAAATCGTGGATTACCACTAGGAGAAAGGAGAAAACCGATGTTTGAAAGAACAGTCCATCCGGGAACTATTTTGAAAGATGAGCTGCTGGAGTTGGGAATCTCCCCAACCGAACTTGCACGTCAGATCGACGTTCCGGCTAACCGCATAAGCATGATTTTGAATGGCAAGCGTGCGATTTCAGGAGATACCGCTTTGCGGCTTGGACACTGGTTTGGCAACGAGCCTCAATTCTGGCTCAACCTGCAAAATCAGTTCGACCTAGCTGCCGCCGAGAAAGAAACAGGTGGGGTAATAGACGCTCTACCAACAAAAGATAGTCTGCCGCAGCAAAGCTTGCTCTAGCTGGTCAAGGAGCTGTTGTCAAAAGTAGTGTCTAGGCGGTCATGATGCGGCGGCTTGAATTCCAAGCCCGGATAATCTCAATTCGCAACAGCTATTCAGCTTCGGGAGATTTGACAGGGCCGATTCGCTAGTTAAGCGGCCCATATTGCGGCACAGCGTAACGAACAATTCCGGTTCCGCACAGATAGGAGCCTGCAAAGGAGCGCTCAGCTCCAAGCGCAGGGCTGAAGCACCCCTGCCTGCGGTTTTCGTAGGGGAACATTTCCGCCGACCGATCTCAGTGCAGCAACAATCTCTTCGCGGGACAGGCCAATGTCTGCCCGGCGGCTATCGGGTTCGCACAACAAATCGCGGTAGATCTGCTGTTTGCGATGATTTGAGAAAAATGCTTTCAGCTGCCGGATCCCAGGGGCCATGGGCATGGGGAAGGTCTTACTGTGGGACGTGGTGTGGCACTGAGTTGAGATCGCTTGATCAGTCATCGAATTGCACCTTTTTGCGGACATGAAACCGTCAGCCATAGAGCCTTCAGACGGTCTTGCATCGGATCTGTTCCTTTGGCGTCGCATTCACTTTCTGCAAGCGCCACTTGACCTAATGTGGGTCATGCGATGCTGTCCGCGTGTGACTGCGGTCACAGCCGCATTATTGCAGCACTGCTGCGACGGCCTAAATTTCTGGGCATGTGTGTGGTGTTTCGATGGGCTATCTAAAGATCAGCAGCGAGGCGAGGTTCGTTTGAGCCGAAGGTTCCTCCCAAGACGTCTTGCTGCTGTCTCTTGGTCCCGATATTGAGCGCCCGTTCCTCGTGAGCGGGCGCTCTTTTTTGGGCCTCTCGATGGCGACGCGGAGGCCTCACCGAGGCAGGCAATTGGTTCGTTTTGTCCGGTGACGGATCGTGGCGACTGTGCACTCGATGGGATTGGAGGTCCGGAGGCTCTGCCAATGCTGGGCTGGAAAGTCGTAGAAAATCAGCAACTCGCTGCGGTCTTTGATCCGGCATTGTGTTCAGATCATTGCTGCGTGCCGATCGTCACAGGTCAAGGCGCATTCGGTCCTTTAGATAAGAGGCATCGGCAACACATCGTGGCGAGGGCAAGATGAACCATCCAGCGAAACTCCACCAGCAAATCAAGGCAGCGTCGGACGCATTTGCCATGATGGTGGAAACCCATTTTGCAGCCTGGAACCTGACTGCAGAGGAAAGCGCAGTCGCCCGGCTCGGCCTGCAAGGATACGGCGTTGATGAGTGTGCCGACATTCTTCAGACCCGTCCGGAGATAGCGGAACACCATCAGAACAACGTCTTCTTCAAGGTCGGCGTGTCCTGCTGGTCCGATCTTATGCGCTTCATGACCGAACAGCTGCTCAGCGGCGCGAAACGCGAGACGCCGTGCCCCTTCGTATGGAGCTGAACGCTCGAACGGCTTACCTTGCCGCCTATTGGTAACGGCTTGAGATTATCGTGGTTTGTGCGCGAGGTCATCGAGATACTTGCCCCCCAATAGCCCAGTTTTGTTCTGCCCTTAAGTCTCGGGCAAGCCAGTCCTTTCATTGCTTTGAGAATTCCGCAGCGCGGGCCCTCTTCTCATTCCAAGGTAGCCTTATGCGACTTAAAACTCCTGCGCTGCCACATCCTGCCGCCCATGAATGACCCGCAATATGGTCACCGTGTCCGCATCAGTGCGGAAATAAAAACAACGCTCGCGATAGGGCAGAGCTCGTAGCCCCGGGCGTATCCAGTCACGGGGTGCTCCCGTGAAACCGATCTTGGCGATAATCTCAATCCGCTACAATTACAGTTCCACTTTGGGTTCGCTCGATCAACAAGACCCGAAAGTTTCAAATCCGCGACACCTACTGTTTCTTCGCCTTCTGTTTCTTCGGCTCATCAAACATTTTCCAAAGTTCAGCTCTAGAAGTGGTTGTTGGCCCAAGTTTTACTAACTCCCACTCTTCATCCTTTATGCGCGCGAATTGATTAATATCCAACGAGAAGAAATATTTCTTTTTCTTATCGATCCATAGATCTTCCAATTTTTTACAATCAAAATCAGCCAAGCCGATTTCGGCCAGAGTAAAATCTGGTAATTGTTTGAAACGATCTATATCCATAGTCATAATAAGGTGGAAGCACCGCGCATCTCGCCACATGTCACCTAAAAACTCATTCCATTGATTTTCATTACCCAATTGGTCCACAAAACCCAGGTCTGCGGCCCAGGTGTCCAAATGGCCGCTCTTTGCAGCAGCAAGAAATTGATTTTTCGGTAAAGATAGTAAATTTCTGACTCTACTTGGAAATTTTTTAAAAAGAGGCTCAAGTTCTATTGAGGCTCTCAAGCATTTCCGCTCCAGAGCCGCATCATTATAATATTTTACTTTTTTTGGTTTAGTTGCTTTCGCGGTAGTTAAATAAACAACGTCCACCTTATGAATTGTATTTGGTGTCTTGTTTGAGCGCTTTTTATGAAAGGCACAGACGATCTTTCGAAAGAGATTCTTTTTTTTGTGTGCCTGTCCCGTTTCCAAAACATGATTGCTTGGTTTATGGATTAATGCTGGTGAAGCTGTAACACTCATTTCTAACCGCACTCCTGCAAAAAAAACTATCAAATCAGTTGTAAAAGACTGATAGCATTTGGATTTAGATCTAAATGTAATCTTTGGCACTGCTCTCCTAAGAAAAGATCGTTGGTGTAAAATGCGACCGCGATGGCGGCGCGATAGGCCTGCAGCACAGTATTGCAGAAATCTGGGAAGAGGCACCTACGCGCTGGCTCAGGGTTTGCGCAAGACGGTAACCGTCTGCGCTCAGAGGTCAGCGTCAGATTTGGTGCGGACAGCGGGACTCGAACCCGCACGACTCAAGGCTTTTGGATTTTAAGTCCGGTATGTCTACCAGTTTCATCATGTCCGCGTTCGGATTCACCTGGTGCGCCCGTATTTTGTCCCCAAGACCGGATAATCTCAATCCGCTACATCTACACCAAGGCCGCCTGGCGGCGGTTCTGCTAATCTAGAATGCTTGGTTGTCTAGTATTAGCAGGCGGATCCATGAGCACACTGGGAACCCGCGGATCTGTTTCTGGCTGGCTTTCAGGAATCTGGGTGGGCTTTATCACAACCCTATTCAAGACATTTCGGTCAGCAAGAGTCTTATTGTCTGCACATTTGGCGGCAGATGCCCGTCTACGCTTAAGGGTCATTGCCTCTGTTTGTTTTGCGAGAAATTCTTTGCTCATGTCAGTCCGACCAGTGCGATCATTCGTTTCGTCACGGGCTAGAAGCTTGTGCAATTTGTCTTTTTCTTCAACTGGCGCTTGTAAATAAGCATCTCGAACTGACTGTCTAAGAGTGAATTGAACGACACGGCCACAAAACCTGATAGGGCAAGTTACAACGCACACTATTCCGCGGACAAATAAAGTCAGAGGGCCAGTCATGCAAGAAAGAGGATTGGTCATAATGTTCTCCAGCGCGCGGAACCGAAGCCTATTGCATCGCAAATTGCAGCTGTGGATCCCTCGGACCGCGTCGGTTCGTGATACAAGTACATTAGCTGTACGTATGAGGATTACACGTAAAAATTGCATAGAGGCCGGGCCATATGCTATGTGTTATTTAGTACTCAGGCGGCCATAAAGTGACCTATCGGCAATAAGGCGTATTTGGGATAGGTCGCGGGCGGATCATGATTAACGCATCACGGTGCGATGAAGATACAAATCCTGTCCACAATCTGGGGATCGAAGAGGCCGGGGGGCCAGCCAAGCCGCTCCAGGGGACAGGCATAGCTCAAAACCTTCCAGGCTTGAAGCCTTGGCGTTGACAATGCCGTCATTCGCTGGCCGAAAGCAGGCAGGCTTTCAAGGTGTCGCGCGTCACAGGTGTGTGGTGTTTTGATGGGCTATCTAAAGATCAGCAGCGAGGCGAGGCTCGTTCGAGCCGAAGGTTCCTCCCAAGACGTCTTGCTGCTGTCCTTTGGTCCCGATATTGAGCGCCCGTTCCTCGTGAGCGGGCGCTCTTTTTTGGAGCACTCGATGGCAACGCGGGGGGCCTCACCGAGACATGCCTTTGTTTCAATTTGCAAACTATTTGTCTACGCGATGATGTAGGGGTTTGGGTCTGCGTGTTTTTTGCAGTCTGGCCTGAGGAAATAGCGCGGTTGCCACAGGTGCATGGGGGCTTTTTCGACGTTTCTGGTGCGGGCCAGAACGATCTGTTTGCGATAGTCCATGTTTCTGAGGTCTTCCGGTGTGACGAGGGGCCTTTGAATGAGGCGCTCCGAGTTTTCCGTTTCGGCCTTGAACGTGGCCTGGCCGATCAGGTCGGAGACTTCCTCGCTGATACGCCCAAACTGCGTAGAAGATGATCGACCTGGGAAAACGGAACTCTGAATTATTAAAGCGATCTACCAAACCGAAACCAGATTAACAACTTCGCAACCCCCATCCCTTTTCTCAATCTGATCTAGCGCGAAATGCCCAAGGATGAGGCGATGGTAATCGTCCCCAAAAACCAACGGGTTGAAAATTGGACTTCTCCGGCCTTTGATGCGCTTGGAGAACGACATGAAGAAATCAAGAATTACGGAAAGCCAGATCCTGGCAGTTTTGAAGCAGGGTGAGAGCGGGGTCCCAGTCGCCGATCTTTGCCGGGAGCACGGGATCAGCAACGCGACGTATTACAACTGGCGTTCCAAATATGGCGGGATGGACGCTTCGTTGATGTCTGAGATGAAGGCGATGGCCGAGGAGAACCGCCGACTGAAGAAGATGTATGCCGAGATGGCAATGCAGAACGAACTGCTGAAGGATGCTCTGGGAAAAAAGCCTTGAGGCCGTCTCAACGTAGAGAGATGGCCATGAATGCAATCCGTCTGCGTGGCGTGAGCATTGCGCTTGCTTGCCGGACTTTCCAGATCAGCGAAAGCTGCTATCGCTATGAACGCAAACTGGGCGACGAGAATGCCGAGATCGCAGACTGGCTGGTGCGGCTGACGACAACACACCGTACCTGGGGCTTCGGCTTGTGTTTCCTTTACCTGCGCAATGTCAAAGGCTTTGCTTGGAACCACAAGCGCGTCCGGCGGATTTATCGTGCTCTGGAGTTAAACCTGCGCATCAACCCGAAGAAGCGTCTGGTTCGGGAAAAGCCGGAGCCGTTGGTTGTGCCAAACGAGGCAAATGTCACCTGGTCAATGGACTTCATGTCGGATCAGTTGGCCGATGGGCGTAGCTTCAGGACTCTGAACGTGCTGGACGACTTCAACCGGGAGGGGTTGGGCATTGAGGTGGACATCTCCATTCAGGCCCTACGGGTAATCCGTACGCTGGAGCGGATTATCGAATGGCGCGGCAAGCCCCTTAACATCAGGGTGGACAATGGCCCGGAAAACGTCAGTGCGGCGTTGCAAATGTGGGCTTCACGGCGCGGGATCGGGCTGCAATACATCCAGCCCGGCAAACCGCAACAGAACGCCTATATCGAGCGCTACAACCGAACCGTCCGCCATGAATGGCTCGGACAATACATATTCAACACGATCAAGGAGGCACAGGATCACGCCACACGCTGGCTATGGACATACAACAATGAGCGGCCAAATATGGCCATCGGCGGCGTTACGCCGAAAATGAAACTGACAGCTGCAGCCTGAAGTCCAGTTATCGACCCCGCGAAAAATGGGATGATTACCGAAGGGCGCTCACATGGGTGACATCAAAGTTCCAGGATCTGGCTCACAAGCTAGCCAGTCGGGTGCGGTGCCTCCCCAAGGAAGGGTGATAACCGGTCACTTTAATGGCAAGACTGTTGATCAGATTGT
Source organism: Labrenzia sp. THAF82 (assembly GCF_009363435.1). Classification (GTDB taxonomy): domain Bacteria; phylum Pseudomonadota; class Alphaproteobacteria; order Rhizobiales; family Stappiaceae; genus Roseibium; species Roseibium porphyridii. The sequence continues at coordinate 674,074 of NZ_CP045354.1, forward strand.
CAAGATTGGAAAGGAGAGTGATCCTGTAGGTGCCTTTAGGTATCTGTTTCGATTGGCACAAAATAAAAATAGCGAGGCTATAGAGGCCCTTAGAGGAGCGGCTCTGACGGCGCCTCTTAAACCGCAATGTACATTTAGTGCACTCGCTAAATCAGCAATGCCAGCAATACCAGCAATACTCACTGAATTAGATAAGTCAGAAAAGTTAGCACGAAATGCGGCAGAGCAAAAAGAGAGCGACGAGGGCGGCTCTGTCCGGCAAGTCGGCCCCTCTCTTGGGACACGACTAGATAGATACAATGCTCTAATAAAACTGCTAAAGTCTGAGTATCGCTGTAGGACCGATCCGCTACGTGATGACACGAATCTCCTGACAGGAAAAGCCAAAGTAGGCGAGGAAACCAGCCTGACGTTTTCGCAGTTTCACGAAAAGTTAGAAGAAAAGGGTGTCGCCAAAATAGCTGTTGCTTGGTTTAAGGTATTGGCAGAGTGCAAACTTAGACCTGAAGAACGGATCAAACAGCAAACCGAAGAACGGATCAAAATCCAGACTGCATTGGTCAAAGCTTTAAATAAGTTAAGAAAGCCTTTAATTGAAAAGCTAGAACAGGTACGCAAATCCAGATTCTCAGAAAATAGCACAAAGTTCTTTGATTTCCTGAGGTACTTTCGTAACACTGATGAAAAGCTTATGTTGCTGATGTGTGAGTTGCAATTGCTGTTTCCTGATGCATCCTTCAAAGAGCTTTTTTATGCAGTTAATTGGTTTGATGACGCAGCTATGGTACGGCTCAAAGAGTTGAAAAAGCTGTTTCCTAATGCGTCCTTCAAAGAGCTTGTTGACTCAGTTCGTTGGCTTAATGCCGATCATATGGAGCTGCTCAAAGAGCTGAAATTATTTATTCCTAGTCAAAAGAAGCTCGGACGAGTTTTTAGAATTGCTCGTAAACATTTTAATAAAATTGAAATTGTTAAGGAGCTTAAACCGAATTGTAAAGGCCTGAATATATACCAGTTGGAAGAGCTGTTAGATAATATCGAAAACAGGATTGAGGCACTGAAAGAAAAGAAAGTTCTGAGTTTATTTTGCCAGCTATTTCTGCTATTCCCTGGTGAAGGGGTACAACTACTTCTAGTTACGGTCAATGTCCTTAAGGCCGAACAATTAGAGCGGATGAAAGAGCTGAAAGGGTTGTTTTCCTATGCGACCTTCAGAGAATGTCGCGGCGCGGCCCGTCAACTTGATGCCGATGGTATGGGGCGGCTCATAAAGCTACGAGAGCTGTTTCCTGATGCGCACCTCAGAGAACTTTCTGATGCGACCAATTGTTTTGACACCGAGGCTATGGTTTGGCTCATCACGCAAAAAAGGAATTCGCCAGACAAAACCCTCCAACAGCTTTCAAATAAGAGCTAATGGAATTGACTCCAACCTTTGAACCCCTCGATTTCGAGCGGCAATGATCTTGTCAGGATCAGCCTTCCAGACGATTGGCTTGGGCTCGTTGGCGTTGTACTCTGGGATGAGGCGTTTGATGGCTGCCTAGCGATCAAAGATGGAATGAAAGACGCCGTTTTTGAGCTGCCGCCGGCTCAGTTTGGCGAAGAAGCCTTCGACGACATTGAGCCATGAGGAAGGGGTTGGCGTGAAGTGGATCGCCTCATCCTTGGGCATTTCGCGCTAGATCAGATTGAGAAAAGGGATGGGGGTTGCGAAGTTGTTAATCTGGTTTCGGTTTGGTAGCACGCAGACCCAAACCCCTACATCATCGCGTAGACAAATAGTTTGCAAATTGAAACAAAGGCATGTCTCGGTGAGGCCCCCGCGTCGCCATCGAGAGGCCCAAAAAAGAGCGCCCGCTCACGAGGAACGGGCGCTCAATATCGGGACCAAGAGACAGCAGCAAGACGTCTTGGGAGGAACCTTCGGCTCAAACGAGCCTCGTCTCGCTGCTGATCTTTAGATAGCCCATCGAAACACCACACACCTGTGACGCGCGACACCTTGAAAGCCTGCCTGCTTTCGGCCAGCGAATGACGGCATTGTCAACGCCAAGGCTTCAAGCCTGGAAGGTTTTGAACTATGCCTGTCCCCTGGAGCGGCTTGGCTGGCCCCCCGGCCTTTTCGCTCCCCAGATTGTGGACAGGATTTGTATCTGCATCGCCGCAAGGGTGCAGATCCTGTTCATGATCTGACGCAAAACATGGCCCCGTAGCTCAGCTGGATAGAGCACTCGCCTTCTAAGCGAATGGTCACAGGTTCGAATCCTGTCGGGGTCGCCAGCTTCGTGAACTGGCGTCTTGGTCCAGGTGAACGATGTGCGCAAGCGCCCGGGCGTGGAGGGCTATCGTGGGCACACAGATGTTGCAAACCTATCTGGAAAAACTCGATCCCCCGAACAATGCCGCCCGGTTCTACCGGATGGCGGTTCTGCCGAACCTGTTTGGGGAATGGACACTCTACCGGGAATGGGGCCGCATCGGTCAGGGTGGGCAGGTCCGGCTGGACTGCTACGAACACGAAAGCCAGGCGGTCGCAGCGCTGATGGCCCTGGAGGCTTCCAAACGTGCACGTGGATATTGGGCCGAGCCTCAACAGAGGACTATGTTTGACTGACCGACAGAGGTCAGAATTGAAAACAGGCAGGGACAGCTATAGTTTTCCGTCTGCTGGCATGTTGTCAGCCGAAGACCTGGCATTCAGGCATACCCACTCAACATGTGTTTGAACATCAGGTGCGGTCGAAGTCGAAGCATTCGCATTGCCCGCTATAACTTCGATCGCAGACAGGTCGGCAGTGTCAAACGGCACTGTCGACCATTCTTGTATGCATTACTGAATAACGCAATTCAGAATGGTGGCTGTGCCGCTCTTGAGAAGAGGAATGTTGCCAGCTCTCCTCACCCGTTTGAACACATGCAGGAACCTTATGAACGACATCAACGCCGAAACCAGCCTCATCGATTGCACCGCTGACATTGTGGCGGCCTATGTCAGCAACAACACAGTCAACACGTCGGACCTGACAGGTCTGATCAGCTCCGTTCACGAGGCTCTTCGCAAGAACAGTGACGGGACCTTGGACGAAGCGCCCCAGGAACCGGCGGTGCCCATCAACAAATCGGTCCATTCGGACTACATTATCTGTCTGGAAGACGGCAAAAGGTTCAAATCCCTCAAGCGCCATCTGCGGGCCTATTATGGCATGACCCCGGAAGACTACCGGGCCAAGTGGGGTCTGAAAGAAAGCTACCCGATGGTGGCACCAAACTATGCGGCTTTGCGCGCTGAGCTCGCAAAGAAATCGGGCTTGGGGACAAAATACGGGCGCACCAGGTGAGCCCGAACGCGGACATGATGAAATTGGTAGACATACCGGACTTAAAATCCGGAAGCCTTGAGCTGTGCGGGTTCGAGTCCCGCTGTCCGCACCAAATCTGACGCTGACCTCTGAGCGCAGACGGTTGCCGTTACCGTACCCATTCCGGCGAAAAGAATTTCGGGGAGGCGAGAGCAATCCGCGCGTGAAGAGGTGGCGTAGCATGCTGAGGGAGGAAAGCGTCCAATGCCAGCGGTACAGCGCGCGTCGATTTCGACGCGCGCTCAGGCAATTACGGAACAGATGCCAATTCCTTGACGATTGTAAGCGCAAGACGTCGGCGGGCAAGAGTGGTGATTTGATTGAACGCCTGAACCAGCTCGATGGCATCCTCGTGCTTCAAGAGCCTTTTTTGGCGTATGGCTTCCTCAGGTGAACACAGTGACTTGAGGGCGACGTTTGGAGCCCCATCGAAAAAGTACGAAATAGGCTCATCCAGAATACGGGCGACCGTTGCAATTCTGCTTGCGGCAATTCGATTAACCCCAGCCTCATATTTTTGTAGCTGCTGATAGGTAATTTCTAGTTTCGCTGCCAAGGTTTTTTGAGTGAACCCGGCTTGCACCCGGGCTGTTCGAATTCTCATGCCAATGTGTTTGTCTAAAGAGATGGTCTTTTTGGGACCTGTGGATACCGACACTCTGCAACCTCCGACTTTAAAGGTCTCTGGAAAAGGGCCTCGCACCAGAGACGGCACGTTGGGATACATAGGAACAAGCATCCGATTACCGTGCAGATCGCCGAAGGCGAACCGTTCGCTGACGCGTATCTGATCGCCCTATTTCTTTTTAAGAGTTGTCATTTACGCCGCGACGGGAGTGATGGGTTTCTGGTGCCAAGATGTCGGTTCAGAAAGGTTTTGGCCTCTAAAGCGGACACCTGGTTCGGGTAACCTTCTGGCGGTCTAACTTTGCGGTGCTCCACAAGTTTGGCGATCCATTTCATATGGTTCTTCGTTGCCGGTTCGCATGCGTGGATCCATGCGTTAAGGATTTGTGCATCGCGCAAACCTTCCTCAGGCAAGGCAGCTCCAGTGTGCTCCGCAATCTGCATTGCTTGTCTGACCTGCGCGGAGGTCGGCAGAGTGGTCGCATCACAGGGCTCTTGAGGTGTCTGCCGAACCAAAGCTTCGCAAAGATCGGAATGTTTTTCTTTGACTTGGCTGCAGACCGGCGATCCCTTGACCTTCTCAGGCATGCGATCAACGACCAGGGTCTGATTTACGAGTGTGATCGCAGCTTGAATCAACTGCGGAGAAGCGCATAGCTGCTCGAAGAACGTCCGGGCACTAACCGCAGTGAAAAGGATGTTATTGAGGCGCGCTTCAATATCCCCGGTTGAGGTGGCGTCGACATTATTGTTGCTGACATAAGCTGCCACAATTTCGGCAGTGCGCCCGACAAGGCTGGTCTCGAGCTGTGTACTTTTCATTGTTTTCCCTGTGTGCGCAAGATGCAATCTTAAGCCAGCCCGCACCAACTAGAACCACCATAGCGTGCGCTCGCCTAAAGAAAAACGAACAAGAAGACTGTACCAATTGACACTGGCGACCACGTTAAATTAATCCCAAGGCCTCATGCTCCGCCTTCTCCACACGATAGCCCCCTGGAGGCGGCTTAACTTCACCGTGTTACAGAAATCCGGTGCCGTTCCGACCTGCTCGGCATTTCCACTTTCGTTCCTTGTCGGACCACGCCAACCGGTCAAGTCGCGTCACGACCAGTGCAAACGCATGAACATGGTGAGCCAGAATTTTGGCGTGAGTGACCCCATCGTTAATTCAGCATTACCAGATTTTATTGCGGGGTTGCGCTGACCAGCGCGAGACAACCCTCAAGCGCTTGAAAGTTTACTGCTCTGAGATAGCCTTCGAAAGGTATTCATGCTCACGCGGACTAAAATCCGGCAAATAATTGCCTCTCGGTAAGCTGGATACTTTGCGACTGGTCCATTCAGGTTGAAACAAGGCCTGCAATACTCGGGATAAGTGTCATGAAAAGGTTCCTAATACTTCCAACTCTGGCGGTCTTGACGATTGTCGCCTCAGTTTCCATCGGCTCTGCACAAACCGTTGACGGCTGCGTCGAAACAGAGGCAACTGACCCGCCCAGAATTGTCTTTCAATGCCCGAACGGCTTCTTGCTGGAAGCCGAAGCAGCTACGGCCCTTGAGCTCAATACCAGATCAGGGCAGCCGGAGATCGTGCGCGTCGAAAGAAATGCAGTCCTGATTCATCTGCAGCCAGGATCCGGTCCTTTTCAGATCCGCACACCCTATGCAATCGCAAGTGTCAGGGGCACCGTATATGCTGTTGACGTAACCGCAGAACGGACGTCTGTGTTCGTGGTAAGCGGAGAAGTTGCTGTCTCCCGGGCGAACGGATCGGACACGGTGGTCTTGACACCTGGGGAAGGTGCCGACGTCGCACCAGGGGTTTCTTTTGCTCCCGTGCGCTGGTCAGCAGCACGGGCGGACGCTCTTCTTGCTCGCTTCGGCCGATGACCAAACCGGACGGGTAAGATCGCAACAAAGGTAAGGACAGGGCATGTCTCGGTGAGGCCCCCGCGTCGCCATCGAGAGGCCCAAAAAAGAGCGCCCGCTCACGAGGAACGGGCGCTCAATATCGGGACGAAAGGACAGCAGCAAGACGTCTTGGGAGGAACCTTCGGCTCAAACGAACCTCGCCTCGCTGCTGATCTTTAGATAGCCCATCGAAACACCACACACCTGTGACGCGCGACACCCTGAAAGCCTGCCTGCTTTCGGTCGCCGAGCGGCAGCATTGTCAACGCCAAGGCTTCAAGCCTGGAAGGTTTTGAGCTATGCCTGTCCCCTGGAGCGGCTTGGCTGGCCCCCCGGCCTTTTCGCTCCCCAGATTGTGGACAGGATTTGTATCTGCATCGCCGCAAGGGTGCAGATCCTGTTCATGATCTGACGCAAAACATGGCCCCGTAGCTCAGCTGGATAGAGCACTCGCCTTCTAAGCGAATGGTCACAGGTTCGAATCCTGTCGGGGTCGCCAGCTTCGTGAACTGGCGTCTTGGTCCAGGTGAACGATGTGCGTAGGCAATCATGTCGGGTCCCAGCCCCATGTCTTCCAGGCGGACCCGATGGGGATGTTTGCACCGGATTGCCAGAGACAGACCGGAGACGACAGAATTGCCAAGAAGGCATTCAAACCGGTGACCACCGGGCAGAACGGTCGAAAGCTGCGGCTTGGCCGTTGGATCGAACTCCAGACCCTTCATATTCGCAAGCGCCCGGCAGATGGTCTTGATCCGGTAAAGCGTCAGCTCCGGCTCAACGACTTCCGCGATCCGATTGTCCAGATCACGGCGCTCGACAATCAGCTTGCCGGGAACTTTCGTGCGCACTTCAACAACTTCAGAGCCAGCATAGTGACGCGACAACGGCTCAAGGATTTTTTCCAGGAGAACCTGGGACATGCTCAAAACCTCAAAACGGGATTCATTCAAAAGCGGGGCGGAAGAAGGGGCGGGGGCAAAGACCCCCGTCCCATGGTCCGGGAACCCTTTGGTGCGTCCTAGTTGGAAGGAATTCCGATCGGCCGGGTCACCTCACAGTTTCTTCGGGTTCCATCCTGAACCTCCTGGACACCGGTCCAGTCCGTATAAGTGACCTTGTCCGTTCCAGGTTCCGTGATTTTCAACCGCTCTTCTTCCCGGTTGATGTAATAAAAATGACAGATCTCGCCATCGTTGTAGCTGAATTGCGAGATCCAGGCGTTTCCGCCCGAGATCGACTGCCAGTACGGATCTTGGTTATCGCCGCGCGACCAGTTGCCGGTGCCCGTGTCGGACTTCATTTGAAGATTGCCACGCTCCAAATATGCCTTGATGCCCCAACCAGAATTGACCCGTGCCTCGCGAACTCGCTCGCAAAAATCACCGCCATTTGCTGCCGGCCCGCTCCCAACCGGAACACGCAGGCTCGTGCCATCCGGACGCTGATATACCTCGGTCCGGTTGGTCGGAACCATCTGGTAACAGCCCTCGTAATAGGCATTCGTCAGATCGGGCGTATCTTCGGTGCGCACAAACGTGTAATCGACCGCCGTCGTTCCCGGTTCCAGATAATCGGAGACAATGGTGTATGGGGTTCAGCGCGCACTCTTCACGCTCTTCAATCGGCCAGGTGCGCTCCGTATCCGCACGGCACGCACTGACCGTATGCCGGCTCGCCTGCCCGTCCACATAGAAGTAAGTGTACTGCGCACTCGCCTCACGCCCCTCAAGATCGACAAAATCGTCACAGGCGCTGTAGTCACGCTCAAGCTCGAACGTCTTGTTGGAGGGCGCACATTCACTGACCGACACAACCTCACCAGTCCTGTTCCGGTAGCTCAAGCTGGACAGAAGCGCGACCGTCTTGCCCTCAAAATCAACCTCCGGCGTGCAGGCGTCAAAATCCTCGTTGATCACGTGGTAATTGGCCTCATCCGGCTGACACGCTTCCAGATCGTACCGCGCGCCCTTGTCGTCAGTGTAAAACGTCTCAAACTGCGGGAACGCAAGACGGGCATCGATGTCCACGATCGCCTCACACGCGTCGTAGTTCTTCTCAATCGGCCACACCACCCCATTGGGAGAACACGCATCGTTCTCAACGACAACACCGTCTTCCAGCGTTTGCGACATCGATTGCTGACGCACCACACCGCTGACAAGATCGACAACAGGCTCGCACCCCTCCGTCGTCACGTCATAGGTGACCGTCGGCTCATCCTCATCGGCCGCAAGCCGCTCAGGGGTCTGGTAGCCACCTGCAATCGGATTGGAACTGCCGCCATCCTCATTGCCATCGGAGCCGGAGCTGTCGCCGCTGCTCTCTTCTTCGCGCGCGTCCTCTTCCGGCTCGTCCTCTTCGGCAACCGCCTGTGTGCTCAGGCGCGCAAGCGCCGCCAGGAACTCCGCCTCGTCGCCATCTATGGAGATCTCCGTCGTCGGCAACAGACGCTCACCGACAAGCACAAACTGGCTGGTAAAATCCTGCGGCTCAAGATCGACATAATCCGCACCCCGCGTCAGACGGGAGACAACCACCTGGGCAATACTGTTGCCACCAGCGCGCACGCGGCGGACAAAGCCTTCCGCATTGACGCCCTGCACATCCCCGCCAACCTCTGGCGGTCTGGCAAACCGGAATTCAAGCGGCACCGCCGCATCCGTGGTCAGGTCGGTCTCAAGAACAGGGGCGATCGCGAAGAGATCCGGCCGCAGCCGCGCTTCGGCTTCACCGGCAGCGCCATCTTCGCCGGCGCCGGCAGAGCGCACCACTTCCGGCACCGGCAAAGATTGGGCCAGAGCCGAGGGAACAGCCAAGGACGGTGCCAAAGTAGGCGTCAGGGTCGCGGCAATCAGGCCGCTATACATATACTTGCGCAAACGCATTCAAAACTCCTCAGTTTTTGGGGGGATTGGCGAGATACCAGTCAAACTCCGGACGCACCTGGACACGCGTGCCCTGGGCAATCCGGATCACCGGCTTGAGATCAACTGTGTCTTCCAGGAAGGCCGCCGTGAGCGTGCCAATATTTTCGCTGGCACCGGTCAGACCATTGGCAACAATGTTGGAGTTGGTGCTGTCAATCTGGCTGGAGCCGACCACAGCCCCTTCCACCGCCGTGCCAAGGGCAACCGTCAGGATCGCAGAGCCGTATTTCTCCCAGAAGCGGTTGTTCACCTCGCCCGAAAGACCCGCATACCCTTGCGCATCTCCAACCTTCGAATTCAGTTGGAAAATCTCCGCACGGCTTTCGCCCAGAAGGATACGGCTGCACGAGAACCCGACACGCGTCTGGCCGATCTTGTCCACCGACTCATAGGCACAGATCATCCGCGAGCCCTTCGGCACAAGCTTCGTGCGCCCGTGGTAGCCGTAAACATCCCGGCTCACCTGCACGACAACCGTCCCGTTATCGGCAAGCTGGCTGTTGATGCCGCTTTCCAGAATGCCGGTGATATAGCGGTCGGCCGCCAGAATACGGCTGTTGTCAACGGCAGAGGTCGAATAGCGGCGTGGGGCGGAATACCGGTCGTTTTGCGGATCAATGCCAACAGGTGGCGCAAACGCCGGCACAGAAGCCATCTCAGGCAAGGGAGCCGCCGGAGGCTCCTGGAACTCGCCAGACAGATCAGCCCCGGCAAGTGTTGTCTGCATCTCGGCCCGCTCACGCAAGGACGCCTGCAAGGCAAGCTCATAAGGGTGAGCGTCGGCTCACCGTCTTCAATAACAACAGTCACATCCGCAATACGGATGCGCACCCGACCGTCAGTGGCATCAATCAGATACGGCGCAGCCGCGCGGGCATTGCCGGTCGGCGGAGAAGGCACAACATCCTCAGGCTCGCGAACCTCCACCAGGCCCTCGTGCCGACGGAAAATGGGAGGGGGGAGAATAACAGGCCGGTTTTCCACCATGATCGGCGGAGGACCTGGAGGACCAGGAGGCCTTGCCCCCTCCACATCAGGGCAAAACAGGCCAAGACCAAGCGACAGAAGAAATTCACAAACCGCCATCGCTCACTTTGCCCCCTTGTACTGGATGCACAGGAAGGACTGGCCGGATTTCAGCGTGATCAGACGGTGCGTGCTTTCAACAATGAAGGTCGTGCCCTGAACGCGGGTGTTGACCAGCTCGTCAATGCCATCGACCACAACATAGGCCGTGGGCAGCTCAAGATCGTTCCACTTGTCGCCGAACTGGATGTAGGTGAAGTTGTCATCCCGAAATACCTGCTCCGGGCGCAGCGAGTTGTCTCCCCAAAGCTTGTAGTCATCCCAGCCGCGCAAGGATGCCGGATCAAACCGGGCGGTCTTCAGAAAGTCGCTGCCACCATGGGTGCCAACAGCTGCTGTGCCGATAGCGCCCGCGCCAGCTGCCGGCAGTGCCCGGCCCCTGTCGTCAAAGGCTACATGGCCCATGTCAGGCGATCCGGACCCGACAATGCGATAGGACACGCCAGACGACGATGCGCGGTCTTGTAGGCAAACGGGTCCGCCGCCAGAATATTGGCGTGTTTGGGCATGTCCTGCATGTCGGTCGGAGAGAGCGCGAGCGAACTCATCAAGCCGCCTCGACCCACTCGAACGTGCCCGGCTGGAACTCAACCTCAAGACAGGCACACGGAGACTTGCGCATCTGGTCAATGCCGTTCGGCTCGATCGGCATTTCCACCTGGGCGCAACTGGACAGGAAAAACCCCAGGCACACTACAAGAGTGACGTGTTTCATTGATCAAAGACCCTTTGAGAGAAAAACTTAAGACTGGTCCGAGGACCGGATGATCCCGCCGGCCTTGGCGGACAAGCGCCTGGGCGTGGAGGGCTATCGTGGGCACACGGATGTTGCAAACCTATCTGGAAAAACTCGATCCCCCGAACAATGCCGCCCGGTTCTACCGGATGGCGGTTCTGCCGAACCTGTTTGGGGAATGGACACTCTACCGGGAATGGGGCCGCATCGGTCAGGGTGGGCAGGTCCGGCTGGACTGCTACGAACACGAAAGCCAGGCGGTCGCAGCGCTGATGGCCCTGGAGGCTTCCAAACGTGCACGTGGATATTGGGCCGAGCCTCAACAGAGGACTATGTTTGACTGACCGGGTCAAGTAAGCCCGAGGGAATGTCACCCTCAGGCCCTCTGGACCCGCCCGAAACCTTCCCTGGGCAGTATCAAGGACCGGAATTCGCGGTAGAGTTTTTGGTCGATTTTCATATCCATCTTGTTCATCACGGCGATTGCCGGGATTGCCAACTTATTTTGTACGGCCGGCAAGATGCCCTACTTTTGACGTGACTCACTCTAGAATGTTAAGTCGTCTAAAAACATCATGTTCGGATCACCTATCGTTGTGGCGGATACACTGTCAAGCATAAGTGAGCTACCATCGGAAAACGCCAACTCCAGTCCCTGATCGGATTGCTTCGTCGCAGTCAGCATGTACACTCCGTTTGCATCAATCATGGAGCTAAAGTCTAGACGATCGGCGTCCATGTCGAAATCAGAGATCCGATCGGAGCCGAAGCCCGGCTTAAATACAAAGGTATCAGATCCGGCACCGCCGTACATTTGATCGTCACCCTTTCCCCCGATGAGCTTGTCATCACCCTTTCCGCCGATGAGCTTGTCGTCGCCTGAAGAACCCGTCAGCGTGTCGCTACCTGAGGAACTTGTCGTTCTGTCGATGGTGAAATCGTCGGCGGTTCCGATGAGCGTGTCGTCACCTGAAGAACCCGTCAAGACAAGAGGTTCGGCGGTTGAACCTGCAGACCATGTCACATCAAATTGCCCGCTTGAAACGAGAACGGTCCCGTTGTCCAACATGGTCCCGAAGGATGCTGAATAATCACTGATAGCGTTGGATGCAAAGTTTGTGGGCATGTCAGTGTGGGTCGCGCGGCTGTAATTGGCTGCGTCGTCGCTCAAATATGTCATTTCAGCAGTCGGATATTGAGTTGCTACCGTTGATTGCTCTGTAGGATAACTCGCGTTAATTTCAAAATAGTTAGATTTCATGAAAAGATTTCCTTCAGTACTTTCGAATATAAGGCTAACGATAGGTTCTTTTCATGGGAGTGACGCGCGTCATAGGTACGCCGGTGCGATCTCTGCTATGCGCCCGGCGAAATGAACGCCTGAAATCCGGCCAAAGCAGGGCACCTTGCCGGCCGTACAAAATAAGTTGGCAATCCCCATTCTAGCCCATCCTGAGGATCTTCTGACCCTGGTCAGCGGCGAGAAGAGCGTCTTCGGGCGGCATGATATTGCCCGTGCGCTACATCTCGAGCGATGTGCGCCTGTTCCAGAATTTCTTTGCCGCGGTCATGGCCGGGCGTGTTGTTCTGTTCTTGCCAGGCAACAACGAGGAATTGGTCAAGGGGCTGGTGTCTGTTGTGCTTCTGGGTGGGGCTGTTGCGTTCCTAAGCGTCAACGGGGCTGCCCGGTTCATTGCGGGCGGCGCGGCGGCTCTGTGTTTTGGAAGTCCGACGATATCATCACCCTTTATTGGGTTTGGTTCCAACCACATCTGGCCGCCATGCCTGACGGCAACGTGGTTCAACACCTGCGCTACCTCAATCAGGTCTTCGGCTTGTTGACAGAAGCAGACGTTCAGTTCCTGGTTCTTGGCTGCGCCAACGGCCTGGCTGGAATTGCCGCGCTCGCTGCAATTGCGCGGACAAGTCTCAATCCTGACAGCCGCAAGCAATCCAAAAGCGACCTGTTCGGCGATGCCCGCTGGATGAGAAGACGGATCATGGCAAAGCTGTCCAGGAAGGGCGTCTACATCATCAAGCCCTTCGGCTTGTGGCACGACTACACACGCGAAATGAACGCCTGAAATCCGTCAAAAGCAGGGCATCTTGCCGACCGTACAAAATAAGTTGGCAATCCCCAGGTTACACATGTTGCACAAATGATTGTCCGGCACGCGGTAATGAATATTACTCCTGCTTGCTTTTACCTCGTGTATTCAGCAGCTGAATTTGTTGAATCCTATTTCAAACCCAAGAGGTATGTGAGTGCCATGATGCTTGATGCAACATGTCCCGCAACATGTCGTGTGCGGCCAAGCCCCGCAATGAAGCAATACCGCCAGCAACAAACTGTTGAGGGAGGGCGCTCACATGGGTGACATCAAAGTTCCAGGATCTGGCTCACAAGCTAGCCAGTCGGGTGCGGTGCCTCCCCAAGGAAGGGTGATAACCGGTCACTTTAATGGCAAGACTGTTGATCAGATTGTCAAGATTGGAAAGGAGAGTGATCCTGTAGGTGCCTTTAGGTATCTGTTTCGATTGGCACAAAATAAAAATAGCGAGGCTATAGAGGCCCTTAGAGGAGCGGCTCTGACGGCGCCTCTTAAACCGCAATGTACATTTAGTGCACTCGCTAAATCAGCAATGCCAGCAATACCAGCAATACTCACTGAATTAGATAAGTCAGAAAAGTTAGCACGAAATGCGGCAGAGCAAAAAGAGAGCGACGAGGGCGGCTCTGTCCGGCAAGTCGGCCCCTCTCTTGGGACACGACAAGATAGATACAATGCTCTAATAAAACTGCTAAAGTCTGAGTATCGCTGTAGGACCGATCCGCTACGTGATGACACGAATCTCCTGACAGGAAAAGCCAAAGTAGGCGAGGAAACCAGCCTGACGTTTTCGCAGTTTCACGAAAAGTTAGAAGAAAAGGGTGTCGCCAAAATAGCTGTTGCTTGGTTTAAGGTATTGGCAGAGTGCAAACTTAAACCTGAAGAACGGATCAAACAGCAAACCGAAGAACGGATCAAAATCCAGACTGCATTGGTCAAAGCTTTAAATAAGTTAAGAAAGCCTTTAATTGAAAAGCTAGAACAGGTACGCAAATCCAGATTCTCAGAAAATAGCACAAAGTTCTTTGATTTCCTGAGGTACTTTCGTAACACTGATGAAAAGCTTATGTTGCTGATGTGTGAGTTGCAATTGCTGTTTCCTGATGCATCCTTCAAAGAGCTTTTTTATGCAGTTAATTGGTTTGATGACGCAGCTATGGTACGGCTCAAAGAGTTGAAAAAGCTGTTTCCTAATGCGTCCTTCAAAGAGCTTTCTAAAGCAGCTCGTTGGCTTAAGGCAGATGACGTGGGGCGGCTCGAAAAGCTGAAAAAAGAGCTGTTTTCTAATGCATCCTTCAAAGAGCTTGTTGATGCAGTTAATTTGCTTGATGACGCGGCTGTGGGGCGGCTCAAAGAGTTTATAAAGCTGTTTCCTAATGCGTCCCTCAAAGACCTTGTTGACTCAGCTAGTTTGCTTAAGGCCGATGGTGTGGGGCGGCTCAAAGAGTTTCAATTGCTGTTTCCTGATGCGTCCCTCAACGAGCTTGTTGATGCAGTTGATTTGCTTGATGACGCGGCTGTGGGGCGGCTCAAAGAGTTGAGAAAGCTGTTTCCTAATGCGTCCCTCATAGACCTTGTTGATGCAGTTATTTTGCTTAAGGCCGATGGTGTGGGGCGGCTCAAAGAGTTTCAATTGCTGTTTCCTGATGCGTCCCTCAAAGAGCTTTCTAATGCAGTTCGTAGGCTTAAGGCCGAAGCTGTGGGGCGGCTCGTAAAGCTGAAAAAAGAGCTGTTTCCTGATGCGTCCGTCAATGACCTTGTTTATGCAGTTAATTGGCTTGATGACGCGGATATCGGGCGGCTCAAAGAGTTGAAAAAGCTGTTTCCTAATGCGTCCTTCAAAGAGCTTGTTGTTGTAGTTGATCGGCTTGATGACGCGGCTATCGGGCGACTCATAGAGCTGAAATTGCTGTTTTCTGATGCGTCCCTTAAAGAGCTTTCTAATGCAGCTCGTTGGCTTAAGGCCGATGGTGTGGGTCGGTTCGAAAAGCTACGAGAGCTGTTTCCTGAAGCGTACTTCAAAGATCTTTCTGATGCGACCGATTGTTTTGGCACCGAGGCTATGGTTTGGCTCATCACGCAAAAAAGGAATTCGCCAGACAAAACCCTCCAACAGCTTTCAAATAAGAGCTAATGGAATTGACTCCAACCTTTGAACCTCCCGATTTCGAGCGGCAATGATCTTGTCAGGATCGGCCTTCCAGACGATTGGCTTGGGCTCGTTGGCGTTGTACTCTCGGATGAAGCGTTTGATGGCTTCCTAGCGATCAACGATGGAATGAAAGACGCCGTTTTTGAGCTGCCGCCGGCTCAGTTTGGCGAAGAAGCCTTCGACGGCATTGAGCCATGAGGAAGGGGTTGGCGTGAAGTGGATCGTCTCATCCTTGGGCATTTCGCGCTAGATCAGATTGAGAAAAGGGATGGGGGTTGCGTAGTTGTTAGTCTGGTTTCGGTTTGGTAGCACGCAGACCCAAACCACTACATCATCGCGTAGACAAATAGTTTGCAAATTGAAACAAAGGCCTGTCCCGATGAGGCCCCCGCGTCGCCATCGAGAGGCCCAAAAAAGAGCGCCCGCTCACGAGGAACGGGCGCTCAATATCGCGACCTGCCCAGCCATCCAAAGGGTGCGCCGTAATCGGGCGTTTCCGTATTTTGACAGCTTGGTCTGACCTCGGAATGTGCCAGACTGGATCGTCGCCAAGTCCATGCCACAGAACTTCAGGAACTGGCGGTGATGTTGAAACCGGCGTAGGTCTCCGGCCTCTGCCAAGATGGTGAGCGCATTGATGGCACCTATCCCGGGGATGGATGTCAGAAGAGTGTAGTCTGCGTTTTCCTTCAGCAGAGCTTCGGCAAGCCCTTCAATCTGATTGCGTTGCGCAATCAGGCTTCGCCCTTCTGCCAGAACCATCCGGAACATCTTTGCGGCATCGGAATCTGGGGCGATTGGTAAACCGACGGAGGTTTTGGCGGTCTCATAAATATCTGCGAGCAAACGCTCTTTTGAGACCTTGCGGCCAACAACCTCCCAAGCGTCGGCAATGAATGCCTCTTGGCTCATGGCAGAAATAAAATGCGGTGATGGGTAGCGTTCCAGGAAGGCAAAGAACCAGTCACTGCGTGAACTGCGATGAAAACGTTCTGCTTCGGGAAAATACAGCGGCAGATAATGGGTCAAAACCCGGTGCCAAAGCTCGGTCTTCGAGCGCGAGACAATGTCGTGGGTCTTGGAGAGTTCCTGAAGATCGTTCGTGCCGCACAGCACCGGGTCATGGTAGAACTGTTCGTTCCCGATTTGCATCATATGAAGAATGACCTGTGCGTCCTTCGGGTCGTTCTTGTCCCAGCTGTTGTTCAAGGCTTCACGGGTACGTGCCAGTGAAACCGAAGAGACAAGCTTCACCTCAAAACCTGCGCTTCCAAGCCTGTAGGCCAGGGCACGGTGATAATTGCCGGTGGCTTCGAAAGCGACACGAACAGGACGGCCATAATCGCGAAGCAGCGCGATCAAGCGGTTGAAATCGTCGAGCTGGTTCAAAACGGTCAGGCGGCGTCGACGCTTTCTGCCGGGAATGGACAGCAAGACTTCGTGGCGTGACTTGGCAATATCAATTGCCACCAGAACAGGCTCGGTCTGTGCAATACTGGCATCGGTCATAGTCGGTCTCCCTCGCGGTATGGTTTGGTGCAAAACCACTGTAGGGACCTGAGACCCGGCTATGATCACCTGCTCCGCAATTTGAGAGCTGCACAGGCAATCATAGCCTATAAATCAACATCATTCCGAAGGTGTTATGGCCCGGAAAACGTCAGTGCGGCGTTGCAAATGTGGGCTTCACGGCGCGGGATCGGGCTGCAATACATCCAGCCCGGCAAACCGCAACAGAACGCCTATATCGAGCGCTACAACCGAACCGTCCGCCATGAATGGCTCGGACAATACATATTCAACACGATCAAGGAGGCACAGGATCACGCCACACGCTGGCTATGGACATACAACAATGAGCGGCCAAATATGGCCATCGGCGGCGTTACGCCGAAAATGAAACTGACAGCTGCAGCCTGAAGTCCAGTTATCGACCCCGCGAAAAATGGGATGATTACCGATGGACCGACAGCACGGTACATGACCCATATGTTTGACATGAGATGCAGGGAAAACGGCATCGAGCATCGTCTCACGAAGGTGAAACACCCCTGGACAAACGGCCAGGTCGAAAGGATGAACCGGACCATCAAGGAAGCTACGGTCAAACGCTTCCACTACGATCATCATAGCCAGTTCGAAGCCCATCTCCAGGACTTCATCAACGCCTACAATTTCGGGCGCAGACTGAAAACTCTGCGCGGGCTAACGCCCTATGAATACATTTGCAAGATATGGACTTCAGAGCCTGGACGCTTCAGACTTAATCCGATCCATCAAATGCCGGGACTGAACACCTAAGGCGGAATACCACTCATTTGTGACATCGTTTACGCGTCACATTGGATTGTCACTGATGGGTACACACAAAAGCGACACCTGTTCAGGTGTCGCTTTCCGTTGAGCTATGAGTGAGGCCCATGAAGGTGGCGAGCCCAATTTTTATGTCTGAAATTGTTTTGGATCAGCTGGACACCAGATTCACCCATAACACATTAATTGCAATAAAGCCGAGCAAGGTAACTCTCTGATCTTTCGTGCTAAAATACTCTCGAAGATCGGAAGACAGCTCAAGCGGTTCCTCACATGAATCTACATCGATTTCATCAGTATTTTTCTGATCATAAATATTTTTTGTGCGCACCATGCGATTCTTGTTTCAAATCCAATTCTTGGATTGTTCTAGGAAGAGTACCCGGCCTTCTATTTTTTCCATGAGCTTCACCAGAAATTATTTGTCTGAAATTGATAACTCTCGCCTTGTTCTTCCATACTCGCGCGTAATTTGGAGGGATGGTCGAAAGTCCTTGCTCCAAAGTGTTTGATTTAAGCTCACTTGTTTTTTGCGGTTGCATAGCTTCAACCAAGTGAACCACGAATTCCACTGTCTTGTCTTTTTGTCGTAGTTTTTTTAACTTTCTATAATCAACACATTGGAAAGATGAATAAGAAAGAAGAATATCAAGTGGTTGCTCCGGCGCCGCCTCGCGAAGTAGCGGTACTTTTGCAAAGTTTACTTCCTGTATAACATCATTAACATCAGGCATTGCCGCTAATCTAGCAAGATCATAAATATTTTCTGTTGGAAGCTTACTTCGTAACTCAATTAGTTTATCAACATCCAAGCCTTTTATCGAAGCTATTTTGCCCAGAGTTTTACTGCGCTCACCTGGAAGTGCCGAACGAAGCTGCATGAAACGATCAATATTAAAATCAGGAATTGCCGCTACTTTAGCAAGAATAGATATTTTTTTGTTTGGAAGCATTCTAGAAAGGGAAATGAATGCGTCTGCATCCAAGCCCTTCTTTTGGGCTGCTCCAAGTAGACGCTGTTCATTTACATTTGGTAAAGCCCTGCATAGCCGCATGTGCAAGGTACGCGTCGATTTCAATGCAGCAGCATCTTTTGCGTCCTGATACAAAGTTGTAGGTGCGCGGGTAATAACAGCTTTATTAGAGGCTCGAAGTTCATCGGGTTTAGCACGATTATTTTGCGTCAAATTACCTGCAAAAGTTGCTCCACAATTCACGCCTCTACTAAAAAGATTAACTTTTATTTGAACCGTCCCAGTAGGGAATACACCCGCTGTTGTGTCTTTTACAATTTGAGGGGATGGGCTCGTCTGTAACTGCTGGCTTAAACGATCTACCTTCATAAAAAGCAACTCCTCTGTTTATTTATGGTGAAGGTACGAGGTATTTGTTAGTCTGGTTGTGCCATTTGTGCCAAAATGTGGCGTTGTTGCATTAAATGTCCACTTAAGCTTCTTGGCTAACAAATAGGTTGATTGTTTCGATTGGCCTGCGTCCCTGGTTTCTATACCCAAGATGAGGCCGTTCGGTGTTGTAGTGTAGTGTGTGAGCCATTTGTCGAGGTCGCTCTGGAGGGCCTCGACGCTTTCATAGAAGGTTTCACGCATTTTGATGCGGAAGAACTCGTCCAGGACCGTGCCGTTAAATCGCTCGACAAAGCCATTAGTTTTTGGCGTTTTCACCTTGGTTCGCCTATGTTCGATCCCGTTGAGGTCGAGATAGAGTTCATAGGGGTGTGTTTCGGTGCCGCAGAATTCCCGGCCATTATCCGTCAGGACCGCCTTCACCGGCAGATCAAGCCTTTGATAGAAGGGCAACACGTCATTGTGCAGGACCGCAACCGCGGCTTCCGGCCGCTTGGAGACATGCAGAAAGCCAAAGGCATAGGAGCCATAGGTATCGACAACCGCATGCAGGTAGACCTTGCCGATGCCCTTCAAGTTTCCCACGAAGAAAGTGTCGGCTGACAGCAGCTCTCCTGGCGCCCCACTCTCCACATGGCGCTCGCGGAAGGACGGGTTCAATTTCTCAATGAATGCGGCCTGTTTGGCCGTCAAATCAATCTTCTTCCCGGCATTTTTCTCTTCCAGCGCCAGCCACCGGTCATATTTGGAGCCAAGGCCGTTGTCCGTCAGGATCTTCTGGATCGTAATCGCCGAGACCCGCTTGCCCTCAACTCGCGCAGGGTCGTCGAGGCTGGCACCAGCACCCGCCGCCAGATCATCGGGCTGATCCCCAAAAGACGAATTTCAACTGCTAGATTTCCGGAGCCGTGGGCATCCACAATCTCTGCCACCGTCAAACCCGAAAGGCAACTGCCCCACACTTTGCGGTACTCTCCAAGTGTGGGGCAGTTGCCCGAAGATAAGGCGGCGCGGGAAGCGTTTTGAACGACAAGATTTCATTCTGACGGTTTCAGGTCACTTTGCAGTACTCTCCTGTGAGAGCCTGCAGGTGAAATTCCCTTGGGCTACTTGACCAGCTAGCTCTTGTTTAAAAGCTCTTGGAGGGATTTGTCTGGCGACAACGTTTTTTGCGCGATGAGCCGTCCCATGCGCTCGGAATCAAGATCTTTGGCCGCCCAATAGAGCTCTTTGAGGGGCTCTTTAGGAAACACCGGTTTCAGCTTTTTGAGCCAGACCTTGAGGATCATGGACTGTGCGTTTTCGGGCACGCCATCGTCCATGGGGGCGCCGATGATCCAGGCGGGCAGGTCGATTTCCTTGATCTTGGGGAACATGATCCTGGCGGTATTTTTCCATCTCGCCTGGTGTTGCCTGGGTCTCAACGAAGATGAGATGGGCGTAGAATTCCTCAGATCCACTGCATAGCATGAGCTTTGAAGGGATCACATGGGATCGGCCTGGCGGGGAGGGGGGCTCGGAATTGACCTCCTGGGGTGATGACGCGCCGAGCAGTCTTTCCAGCTCGCTTTGCAGTTTCAGGGCGATCGGTTCGAAAATAGTCCGTCTTTGTGCGGCCATGGGATCAGTATCGTCACCGGTGATTTCGACTGGCATTCCGGGACCGCAGACCGCGAAATTGTGCGGCCACTGAACATCAGGCCAGCCAGAGACTGGGAAACCTGATCATGTTCGCTGAAAGTTCTTCCTTAGCGTGGTTCTACGAAGAAACCTTCCGATGGGGCCGTCTGTGGCTCCTGCTTCGTCAGTCTATCGGCAAGTTCTCTGATATAGTCGGTACTTTTCGGGGCACGTTTCGCCTCAAAGTAGGATCGTAAAGAGGATTCAAGGAAACCATCGGACTTTTTTCTGCCCGCTTTTCCTTCCCCATTTTCAGCCAGCCGGTCAGCGGCAAGCGCATCACTAATCCGAGCAAGGCATGAGTGTTTCGCAGCTGGGAACGCGCCGTCTTTTGTTCGTGTAAAAATAACTTCAAATTGGGGCTCGAATTTGACGCTGTCCTGTGTGCGATATTTCGCTTCCACCTCAAACCAGCCGGATGTAAAATTTGGTTTGCTAATTAATTCATTTACTCGACTTTCAATGTCCTGACCGCTTACTGGTTGCAATACGGTCACAACTTCCGTTTTTATGTTTTTGGGCCACTGCGCATCAAATTGAATAAGCGCTTTCTTAAGCTTTCGCACGTCGCGCGCCAAATAATATTCATGGCGAGCTTCCGAACTAACAATAAAACGAATTAATGAAGTTGCTGAAGACCGCAGATCAGAGATGCTGGGCCGACTTAGATTTCCTGCCCTGATTCGGGAAGGAGCAAACGACGGCGCTCGCTCAGAACGACGCCCCTTAAAACAGGAAATAATTCTACCGATAAGCGTTTTTTCCTGCGAAATTGTGCTGGGAGCATCTAAACGTGTCGGCTGCAACTCCATGAGCTTCATTCCTTTTAAGTCTCATTGCCTAAAAGAATAAACCGTAAGACGTAGCGTTGATGTCTCGTTTGATACTGATGGGCCATTGGGGGTGGGTTGAAAGTCCGTGTCAGACAGCCGGATTGTTTTCAGCTTGACCGCGTTTTGTGATTTTGCCGAGGCGGTCGCGGCGGGATCGCCAAGTTATTTTGTCCGGCCTGCATTTGTCCCTGCTTTGGACGGATTTCAGGCATTCATCTCGCGTGTGTAGTCGTGCCATAAGCCGAATGCATCAGCCCTTGCACGCCTGTATGAGGCGGCCGACAGTGTGTATCGACGCGGCCGGAAGACCGTGTTGATCTGATCGTGGGCAAACAGAAACCGTTGTGCTTGCCGGGGAGACTTGAACCGGCCCATTATTTTCTCCCGCTTGCGTGTCGGGCGATGGGAATTCTCAATCCTGTTGTTCAGTCCCTTGTGAGCGCGATGATCGGCATCCGGCGCCAGGGACTGGATTGGCTTAGTGTAGCTGCGTAATTTGTCCATTGCCCGGCAGTGCATTGCGCATGCAATGTCACGAGAGGGGGTTACCACAACCCTGGGCTCGCCGAATTGCGTCACCAGCCCGCTGAAGAAACGCTTGGCTGCCTTTGTATTGCGGTGGGGTTGAACCAGGATGTCGAGCACATCGCCATCGCCGTCAATCGCCCGCCAGAGCCAGTATTTCACACCGCCAATGACAATCACCATCTCATCAAGATGCCACTTGTTGTTGGGCTTGGGCCGGTCCCGGCGAATGCAGCGCGCGAAATGCCGACCAAACCGGTTCACCCAGGTGCGGATCGTTTCCCGGCTGACACGGATACCTCGCTCCGCCAGAAGGTCTTCAACATCTGCCGTACTCAACGCAAACCGATGATACGCCCAAACCGCGTAGGAAATGATCTGCCTTCCAGTCTGGAAGGATGCCACGCATATTCTGCCGGCGAAGAAATCGTCAAAGCCAACTTTCAAAAAACAAAAGGGCGTTTGTGGCGCTGCATCTGACGGCATCAGGGCTCAGTCTGTGAACTGCATCCGCCAAATGTGTTTGTTGATCGCTCAAAAATCCTGTCTCATTCAATCCAATGAGCCAAGTCCTGCCTTCATGAAGAGACCTTCCCTTACGGCCTTTGAAATTCTACGACTTGGAAAACAACTAAAAATAGGTATATTGTATTGGCTCTAGTAAAGGTAGATTTCAAGGAGCCACCTTATGGTCAGTATCTATTCTAATCCTCCCTCACAAATTAGCGACCACTCCAGGCCTGCCAGAAGAAAGGCATTTTCTTTCCCCAATGTCGGAAAAATTATTTCGGGGTGTGTGCGTTTTTTTGGGAGGCGCGTGACGTTTTTCCGACGCTCTTCCACACCGCTACCAATTGAAACTGCGCAGGGACGCGCCAGATTATTACCTCAAATACGGCAGACATACCCGAACTTCCAGTGGAGCCAACCTCTCCCTGGCAATCCGGAACCAACCGAAATGGCAACTTGCAGCCAAGCAACATCAAACACATTCAAGTAGGAAACGCGGAACCTATAAACCTAGGTGCCTAGGTTTAACGCAGTCGGGAAATAGTCGCCCGACCAACCCCAAAAATGGCCGCGACTTCGCGCTGTGACTTTCCGGCGTCAAGCATCTTGAGAGCTTCCGCCTGCTGCCGGGGATTGAGTTTAGGCTTGCGGCCAAGGTGCTGGCCGCGTTCTTTGGCTCGCTCCCGGCCCGCCTGCGCCTGGGCGAGGCGGCGCTGTCGTTCATCCTCGGCAATGGCCGATAGGAGCCCTAGGAGGGCTTTGCCCAGGGGGCCATCAAGGTCAAAATAGGGGCGGTCGAGAACCCTAGCGGTCGCACCCCGCTGGCCTATGTCGGCCAGTATCTTGAGGCCATCCGCATAGGAACGGGTTGCCCGGTCCCATTCGGCAACCACAAACACATCATCAGGATTAAGAGCGGCCAAAGCTTTTTTGAGCTGGGGGCGGTCAGTGGTGTTCTTCCCGCTGGCCTTTTCGGAATAGACCAACTCGCACCCCTCGGCCTTCAGGGCGACAAGCTGGCGGTCAAGGTTTTGGTCTTTTGTGCTGACCCGTGCGTAGCCAATTTTCATACGGAAATCGTAGCACAATTTCGGGCCGGACTTACGGGCCATTTAACCGCTTGGAAAATAAGGGGTGAGGGGTGTGGCCCGAAAGTTATGACTTATGAATTTCCATCGTGATGGTCTTCATGATGCGGTCGGTCCCAGCCAAGATTTTCAGAATCCTCTGATAATGCTTCACATCGTCGAAGGATAACGCGCGCGCCTTACGGTCCTTCAGCCATTTCTGGGCAGGCTGATAGCCGCCGATATAGAAGCTCCAGGAAACCTCGGGCACATCCGCGAAACACTGGGTCTTGTTGATCCAGACTTTGTCGTTCTCGAAGCGCGGCTTGTCCACGACGTTATCGCCTTCACCTGTGAAGGGATAAGGGGTCTGGCCAATGGCAGCTGGTTCCATAAGGTGCAGGTTGCGAAGCTGGGCACCCTTGGCGGAAACGTCCCAAAACTCATCGGGCGACGACGGCCAGGGAATGCGGGGAAAGTCGACTTTCAGGAACTCGGCGTAGGTCTCGCGGTAGGCAGGGCAATGCAGAACGCCATAAATGTAATCGAAGATTTGGATCTCATCGGGCATGCCATGTTTGGGATGCTTCGCCAGCTTCTGAAGATTGGCAAATAGCTTGGGATCGAAATTGACGCGGCGAGTTTGGTCCAAGTCCTGTTCGTCCGGATAGAGGTATAGTGGAAGAACTTGGTTTTGCTCCTTTGTCTTCAACGAAATCGCACAGCTTTCTGCGGGCAAATTCGTCACTAGTACGTGTCGGTAGCCCTGCGTTGCCAACTGCCTAGACGCGAGCAAGCAGATATTTTCGCGGTTCAAGACATGCTGAACGATTTCTGTCCTTGGATAATCCATCATTCTATAAGAAAGGTGGCACCACCTTTCATCGAAAGGTCTGTATAGGCACTTGGTTAGTGCCTCATTCCGCCGCTTATCGTGCGATAGCGCTCTCCTCTGTTTCTCCAGCGACCAGTCTCTATTGTTTTTGGTTCCGTAGCGCCGATGAAATTCGGCATCTGTTAGGCTCTCATCGAGCATATCATCCAAACGGCGCTCAATTTCGTTCTTTGTCTCGGCAACAGCAAACTTGTCCCGATGTGTCTGAAAACCAAGAACACTGACTTGGAAAAAGTCCTTAATATTAAATCCAGACTCATACTGCGCCTCAAGCTCATAATCATGAGGCGGAAAAAAATAATTTGGAGCTTTAGGCTGTGTTTCAATGAAAATAGAATCTGTTATTGATCTACTTTCAAGGAATTTGTACTTTAAACTCCTCTGTCCCCATACGTGGCCGTGCATAACCTTTGCTATTTTGTCGCCAGAATTCTGATTCATCACGCAGATCAAAATGGCAACACCCTGTTGAATATCAAAGACATTCTTATCGGGTGAGCCGTCAGGCGACACCTCCTTCTTTTTTGCATTTCCGTGCAAGTCCAGAACCCAAATCCGGTCGAAAGTCGTCAATAAATGCCAACGCATTCCTCGGAAGGTAGGATTATCCAAATAACCGTGGTTGGTGATGAATCCCAAAATACCTTCACCGTTCTTCTCGATTAAATGTGAAGACATGCGGATGAACTTCACATAAAGGTCGTTCAACCATTTAGGATTTCGTTCTTGAAGCTTTACTATGCCACCTGGCTCTTTCTTGTAATCGTCCATTAGCTCACCCAGCCAGCCTTCGGACAAACCACCTTCGCCCAGATACGGCGGATTCCCGACCACACACATAATTGGCATGTCGCGTTTAATGGTATTGGCCCCCTTAGCCTCGCGTGACAGCCATTGGGTGAAGGGGAGGGTCTGGTTAGCGGGTTCGCCTTCTTCCAGTGAGTTGGTCAAAAAGACGGAAAGGCGCGGCGGCTCCTTGGTCGGCTGATATCCCAGCTCGGTCAGGATCATGTCGAGCTTCATGTGGCACATGGCATAAGAAGCCATAAGCAGCTCGAACCCGTGCAGGCGAGGGATGAGGTCCTGCTCGATGTATTGCGACCACATGCCCGGCGCGACGCCCTGCACTTTGGGCGCAATTTGCTTGATGACCTCCGCCAGAAAGGTGCCGGTGCCAGTGGCCGGGTCGAGGATTTGTACCCGGTGAACTGAACGCTTTTCGATGATGTTTTTTCCGTCCTTGCGGAAGTCGCCTTTCTGCGTACGAGCGCGCTGCCCTGTATCCCAGTCGATCGTGACCTTAGACGTGTCAGCTAGCCCGTCTGGCAATCCGAATTCGGATTGCAGCACCTCGTCGACGGCCCGAACTATGAAATTCACGACCGGCTCTGGCGTGTACCAGACGCCACGTGCCTTGCGCTTGGCTGGATTGTAAGCGGCAAGGAAGGTTTCGTAGAAATGGAGAAATGGGTCGTTCTGGCCAGTTAGCTTGCCAAAGCCCTCCATGAGCTTTGCCACATCGCAGGCTTGGAACACGCGGGCCAGGTCGTCGATGATCCAGGCGATACGGTCGTCCAGGTCATAGCCCGCGACATAGGTGAACAGACTGCGCAGGAACGGATTGGACTTCGGCAAGAGGTCTAGGGCTTCCTGGCGGCTGAACGTGTCGAGCGTAGTATCGTGGAGGCGTGCTGCGAACATGCCGTAGGCAATGGTTTCAGCGTAGATATCCGCGAAATCCTCGGGCGTGATGTCGTGGATTAGATTCTCCTTGAACGCCTCATATTGCTTTGCCAGGTCAGTCTGCCTGTCTTTGTCGTCGCGCAACGTATTGCTTAGAACATCCTTTATGAGCTGCGCTTTCCCGGCCATACGCACCGCTAGCTCCTTGGGCGCGGTGATGGTCTGGGGACGCTCCGCAGCGAATTCGCGAAGCAGGTTTTCCAGGGTTTGGTATTGATCCGGCTTGGGCTGAATGCCCATCAGTAGGTCAGCAATGGAGACAGAAGCGACTAGCTCGCCATCGCGGTAGAAATCCCAATCGAGGCAGTTGGTGTAGACAAGGTTGGGAAGGGCGGCCCGATAGCGATCTTGCTGTTCCTTGTTCGGGCCTTTCATGCCCTGAAGCGCGATGTCGATATCCTTCGCTTCGACATGGCCAATAGCAATACCGTCCTGGAGGACAATGAAATCGGGAGCACCGACTTTGCTTTTCGCCGGATCATTCACCGGGGTGATGTCGTCGCCGAGAGCTTGAAGGAGGTCATGTAGGGCAGGGCGGTAAGCGTGCTCGCGGGCAATGCCCGTCTTGTGCACAGTTTCGACTTTCGCCAAAAAGTCAGCGATCAAACTCATATTCTTAGCCTTCTTCCACCCAATGCCCGGGTTTCGTTAGCTCGCGGCCGTCAGCCATGGTCAGTGGATTATGGAATTGCGCGGCCTGCAGATGGCTCGGTCGGATACGCTTCACGAACGATGAAGCGGCTTCTAGCTCCGGATTCGGGCTTCTGACCGGTGACAACAAACCGACCGGCTTGCCAATCTCCTGGGTAACCAAACGGATAGGCTCCACCAAGTCACTGTCATTCGAAACGACTGCAGCTACATCGTAGTGGTCGCGGAACGCATCAAACAGCAGATGACTGGCCAGGTTAACGTCACTACCTTTTTCCTCTGTTTTGAGGATGCGCACCACGTCTGGCCATGGCTCGTCAAAATCTCGTCCCGGCCGAAACTCGGGCGGATGCACCAACGGGGCGAACTTCTCGGAGGTGAGGAACATACCCATATACACCGATACCTCTGGCACGGTGGAAAGGGCATCTAAATAGATTTGCTGGTGAGCTGGCGATTCGGCTTTCAGACGAGAAGACACGCGCACTGTATAGTATTTAACAGCGATGACATCGTTTTCTTCGCTAAGAATATTGTCCGATAAAGTCTTTATATTCAGCCATCGTAGGTGTGGCCGTTGCTTCAATAAGCGAAAATACAGGTTAAACTCGTCTACATAAACAATTGTTCTCATGGAAAACTTTTAGCACAAAAAGCAAAGGCCGCTAAGACTTCTCTTAGGCGACCCTTGTACTTGCAGCACGCTGCAAGCCTGTTGCCTCATTATATGGCATCAATCGTTAAAGAAATCAAACCAAAACTGACGCCGGGCGCTGGTCAGTGTGGTGCATTTGCACCCACGGCTACGTCAAGCCTTACGTTCTGCCACTCTACTACTGGTTGGAGAACCTTCTCCAAACTCGTTGACGCAAGTTCCGTAATGTCGTACAATAGTACGTAAGATACGTATCATGTACGATAATTCTAAATTGGAGATGCGGAATATGGCAAAGACTGAACGTTTTGAAATGCGGCTCGATAGCGAGCTGCTGAACAGGGTAGACCACTGGCGAGGGGACCAGGACGACGCACCGTCACGGGCGGAGGCTGTTCGCCGGCTGCTGGAAGTTGCATTGACGCGATCAGACAAAGACGAAGAACTCAGGCTGAATAAGCCTAATCGCCTGATTGTCTGGATGTTGTCAGAGCTGCTTAAAAACCTCCCAGACTATGAGAACCAGGACACCGTAAAGCTGATACAGAAAGCCCTCTACGGGGGCCATTTCTGGGCCCTGGATTGGGAGCTAACCGGCGTACTGCACTCCCATACCGATAGCCGCCAGGCACTTAAGCTCGTGGTCGATACCCTCGATATGTGGGTTTTCATTGAGCGTGCATATGCTGCCTTCTCCAAGGCAGACAGGGAACGGTTGGAAAAAGTTGTGCCCTACCGCGGCAAAGACCCCAAGTTCATCGGCTTCGACGGTAATAACGAAACCGAGTACATGGGCATTGCACAGTTCCTGGTGGACGAAATGGAGCGTTTCCAGGATTTCAAAGGCCGGAGCATGAACTCTCACTCGCCAAAGGTCGGCGTGTACTATCGAATGGTGCGGCAATTCGAACCCATTCGCGCCAACCTAGTCGGACGTGAAATGACGGTTGACGAAATCGCTGACGTGCTCAACGCAGATAAATAAACAGGTGCAATCCCTTGCACCTCTGCCACGTGGCGAACGCGGGGGGCAGAGTGTCAAGGGGTTGGTGCGGCCCGCAGCCGGAACGGCGAGGACACGGCCCCTTGATACGGCGTTGGGGGCAGCGCCCCCAGAAATCACTCAGAAAATTTGCGGCCTTCGGCCGCCTGGCTCTCGAAAAGAGCCGCCGCATGTTCCGCCACAGAATACGGCCTACCACTGTTTACAGCGGCTATGGCGGAACCTCCGCCGGCGGAGCGCAGAATCTGCGCCGGCGACGGGCATGGGCCAGGCCATTGCGAGGGGGAGGGGAGCGCAGCGTCCCCCGTGGCCAATAGGCCACTCAAGCGGCCCTGGCCGCTGTCACTACCTGTAGCGACTTGCATCTATCCGCGGCTCGGATTGCAAACATCGCGCTTTTTCGCTCGAATTAAGTGCATCTATCCGGTGGGGTAAACTCACATTCAGTGCGACTGAGATCATATTATTTGCAACGGGATCGCAATCATCCGGTTTGGATCCCTTTATTTGCGAATGGGGCGTTCAGGAAACGGACGTTTTCCAGCCGGTCAAAATAAGCGAAACGGCCATTCTGATTTCACGGCGGAAACTTGTCTGTTTACCGCGTCTGGAAATCATCGTATGAAAATTTGCGGAAATCTTGAGTTTTCAGACGGTTACGCCCGGATCGGATATAGCCCGGAGGCCTTTGCCGATCTGACCGATACCCGTCTCCCGGGAATCCGACGCTTTCTCAAAGGTCAGTTGGATACAGACAGGATCGACGAACTTTCAACACTCATGAGAAGGGCAGGTTTGCCGCTATGAATCTCAATACCGAGCTGTCCGACAGCGAAGAGCAACAGCTGAACGTGTTCCTCGGCCGCGTCAAAGGCGGCGCGATCCCCAACATCGAGGCCTTGGACGGCTTCTTTGCAGCCCTCGCGTGTTGTTCGGATCTCGTCAAGCCGAGTGAATATATGGAAGTGCTGCAACGCGGCTCTTCGGAAGATGTCGATCTTGATTTTGAGACTGAAAAGGAAGCTCTTCAGTTCGTAGAACTGGTCAACCGGCATTGGAACCACGTGAACCGTCAGCTCGATTCCGAAGACGTCTATTGGCCCCTTGTGTTGGAAGACGAAAACGGCAACTTCCAGGCCAATGATTGGGCCAACGGTTTTCTGCACGGCACGAAACTCCGCTTCCCTATTTGGGCGGAGTTTATCGATGAGGACAAGGAAGCTGGGGCAATGGTGCCAATTTGGGCGCTAGCCTATGAGCATCATCCAGACCCTGAAATCCGCCCCTTCAAGGAACCGATTTCAACTGAGCAACGGGAAAAATTGCTGGCGGGTGCCGCCGCAGGTGTCATGCGTATGCACCGGTACTTTCTGGCGGATCGTAATTCCTATTCAGCGCCAACCGGAACTTTTGTCCGGCAAGGCCCGAAAACCGGCCGCAACGAACCCTGTCCATGCGGCTCGGGCAAGAAATACAAGAAGTGCTGTGGCGCAAGGGCTCTGCTGCATTGAACCGTTCGCAAATAAAGGGATCCAAACCGGATGATTGCGATCCCGTTGCAAATAATATGATCTCAGTCGCACTGAATGTGAGTTTACCGCACCGGATAGGTGCACTTAATTCGAGCTAAAATTCGGGATGTTTGCAATCCGAGCCGCGGATAAATGCAAGTCGCTACAAATAAGCCACGTTCGTTTCCGTTCTCCGCCCAACTCAGTCCATCAAACATTTTAAAAACCAAGCGGCAACTACCCTGACTGAGGGGGAAACCGGAAGCCCAAACATGAGTCAATTCATTTGATGGTTGGTATAACGCGCGCTGATGCGCCAAAAAGTACACCAACCTTAGATTTTTTATCGTTCTATCCGCACCCTATGATTGCCCTTCCGCGAAGGGGAATCTGGGATAATCGAGTGATTTTAAAGGAGCAAATATGTCCATCACAATCAAAAAAGCTGTCATTTCCGATGCAAAGAAAGCCATGTTGGCAGAAGCAATTGCTTGTCGCGACACGCTCTGTGACGGAAATCCAAACTGCACTGCTTTGCCGTTCTGATTAAGCAGACCACTCCGAAGGAAATCGGAGTGGTCATTTGTAAAGCCAATGATGATAGAATTATTAATAGAAATTGCTAAAAAGCAAAAGACATATGCGAAAGTTGGATTGTTAGTTGCTATTGTAACGTCAATAACTTTCTCTCTTCTGAACACCTTGTCAACATACTTCCTGTCAAAAGCTTTTTCACTAGCTGAGAAAAGCTCGGACGAATTTGTCGGCATGCTCGTCTACTTCGTTCTGACGTTCGTCGTGGCACGGTTGTTGTTTGAGCCGAGATGGATTGCCTACGCCCTTTGGGACGGGGAATACATAAAGTCATACCTTTCGAAGACATATGTCGAGGCGATGAGAGGACTGTCGCCAAATAGCGAATCTCGTGAGAGAATTGCATCAAGATTGATGCATTCAAGTAAGAGCTTAAGAGAATTCACGACAAATGTTATATTTTCGATCATTCCAGTGATTTTCGATGTCTTATTTTCAATTTCTGTTATTGCGATATTTTATTCTCATCTTATAATATCGTTTTCTTTTACTATTTTCGTATATTTTTTGTTTAATCATTATGCTCTCTTAAAGCTCAAAGGGCTTGCGGCCGACACACGCGATACACAGACGCGTGTGGACAGTGTTTTGACATCACTGATGATAGCCTCCGATGAAACACTCGCACTGAACGCAATTAACAAATCATCAAAACTACTATCAATATACCTAGAAAAGAGCAGGGATGCTATCCTTAAATACAATTTGAAGAGATCAATACTCGCCCTGGTTCAGTTCTCGCCAATATTATTGTCAATAATATTTCACAATATTTATTTCTATCAAGGCTACACGTCTGGTTCCGTAGATCTTAGCGCGGTCATACTGGTGAACATGCTCCTGTTCACGCTAACCCGTCGTTTGGAAATGCTGAGCACTTCGATACGGCAGGCTCAACTGAGCTGGTCATTCGTATCTGCCACCTGGGACCTGATCAGCAATACGGCAACTTCATTTAGGTCGCAGGACACTCCAAACTCTGAAGCAGAGTTTCAAATCGAATGCCGGAATGTCGAGATCAGAGGAGCCCGATTAACTAGTGCTCTGAAAAACCTTCGTGTTCACAAAGGAGACAAGCTGGCACTGGTAGGCCCTTCCGGCTGCGGCAAGAGTTCACTCTTGCGGGCAATTGCGAGATTGATACCCATCAAACGCGGCGAAATCATTATCAGGCATGACACATCCGCCTATATCCCCCGGCTTTCGAGGCCCGATGTGACATACAATTCGGCATCTCCGGTTATTTATCCGACGACCTTGACAGAAAATCTGCATTTCTTCGATCGGGACACAAATGTGAGCGCTTATGAAATATTGAAGTCGCTAGACCTGGCGATACCGGCAGACAATGAAATCGATTTTTCCAGTAATGCGCCGTCCTTTTCACAAGGGCAACTGAAGAGAATACACCTAGCGCGAGCGATAACAAGCAACGCTCCAATAATATTGATCGATGAGCCGTTCGCTAACATCGAGAAGAGGCTTGCGAGAAAAATTTCCGATTTGTTGGTCAATCTCGATTGTACCGTGATCATTGCGACGCAAGATGCTGACAACACCGATAATTTCTCTCGAGTAATTCACTTTCAGGAACAGGAGGACAAGAGTGTCGAATATAACTAAAGAACAAATATTGGAAACATTTCTGGATGAGCCAATGTTTCTATATTTCACTCAAAAATTTCCCCACAAAGACGAAACAGAACTCAGGACTAAAATTTCTGAGCTTCTGAAGTTCTTAATGCTTTGCTGCCACGACGATCTAAAAGGAGAAGTCCTATTTTCAGAGGAAATAGATAATATTTGGCATTATTGGATACTCCAGACTCAGCAGTATCAAGATCTTTGTAAAAAATTGCCAACAGGAAAATTCGTCCATCACTCGTCTAACGATTACAGGGAAAACGAGATGCTTGTTGAACCGGATAAGATTGCGCAAAGGAATCTGGATTTCTTCAGTAGTTACATTGAAAATTTTGGGGAAATTGCCGATGAAACGCTGACTTACTGGCCCGGGGCACTCGAGATTATGAGCCTTTACTCTTGGGATCTGAGAACTTTTAACGGTGAACTAGCTCAACTATCGGCTTAGCGAGGCTTGGGAACGATGAATTCAGCCGTAACATTCCCCGCTCAGTTTCTCCGAAATTGCTTCGATTATGAGGATTTCGGGGAAGAAAAAAACATTAACAAGCCTTCCTATTCTTGCTCATTGAGCGAATTCCGCAAATCGTTCGCCAGTCAAGGTTTTGCGCTCATCAAAGGATACTTCAAGCCCGGAGAGACTCACGCCAGGTTGCCCTCTTGGTTAGATCATGGGGACATCGGCGACCTCATGGCACAGAATAACCGAGGTGACCAAAGCCTGGAGATCAAGCCACGGGATGGCGAACATCGAGAGCTTATTTACACTGTGAAGGGGCAACCTGCCCACTGTGACAGCGCCTATCATGAAACCATGCCGGATATCGTTATGTTGGGATGCTCGAAAGCAGCTTCGTCCGGTGGATTGTCTATCATAATAGATATCAGGTCGCTCTTGTCCGATCATCACATGGAGTATCTGAAGGAGCGCTTGCGAGCGCACCAACAGATAGACGTCATATACTCAAGACAGAAAATCCGTGTGGAAAAGCCGTTTGTGAAGATGAACCCAAATACTGAACGGGCAGAGTTCGCTTTCACACCATTTGCATTGTCTGCCATGTTCAAGAGCAAAGAAGACGTCAGTCTATATGATTGTATCATTCAAAATAGCAATTCACCGGCATATTCTAGATATTTTTTGCTTGAAGATGGCGATTTTGTTATTCTGGATAATACTTCCATGCTTCATGGTAGGACGGCATTCGCGGGAGAGAGAAATCTTAGCCGTTTCTGGTTCAAAGCCAATAGAACGGACCATACCTTAGGGATGGCGGTCTGAGCATGGACTACTTTGTAAAAACCGTCGTAGTCGCGGACCAAGCTACGTCACTCATCGACATAATTGTTGATCAACTCAGCCAGGGCATTGGGGTGTTGATCATTCAAAACGTGCACCTGCAAGTTCACCATCTTGAGCGTCTCGCGCACGCGCTAGGAACTCCCGTGGAGTTAAAGTCATTCCACGCCAACGGTAGCAATGTTGTCTTAGATTTGAAAAGCCATGGGGAGGACGGACAACTCTCCGACCTGTATCGATTTGGGAGAAATTGGCACACAGACTATACGACAACTTCTATTTCAGGAGGATACACGGCCCTTTACTGCTTGGACGCCCCTGAAGTCGGTGGGGGCACAAAGTTTATTTCTCTTGATACAAGAGATTTGCCCAAGAGAGCGTGTTCTCTAATCGAAAAATTCTGTGGCAGAAACCCGTGTGAAGTGGATGTTGAACACTCCAACCCCAAGGCAGACAAGACGATGAAATCAGCCACGCATCCGTTATTCCGAAAGGGAATGAAAGGAGAAGGGTGCTATATCAGTCTTGGAAGCTTTGCATACTCAAGAGCGCTGATTGAAAATCAGGGATTCATCAAAAATATGTACAATATCCTGGAACAGGAAGGGAAATCCCATGTCGCCGAATGTTCCCGAAACCAATTGATTGTGTGGAACAACGCTTACGTTGCGCACAAGGCAATGCCATATAATTCAGAACAATACAGGAGGCACATGCTCCGTATTGCTACTTGGGGAACCCGCCCGCAGCGAAGCTCCCCGTTGCCGTGGAGGGCGGAATCGAATGGTCCTAACAATGACCCTGCCCCGCACACCTCCGCTTCTTAGGCGGCGACTGCGCAGCAATGCGCCACTGCTCCCCAGCCAGATTTGAGCTCCCGGAGCGCGATAGACGTTCCTCTCATCCTTCAGTTTCCGGGCACGACAATGGTGCATGTCTGGTCACGCCCGGTCTTTGCGGCGGCGGCGCGGCATTTCTCGACGGTGTCGTGATTGTCATAAACCAGCTGGCTGGCTGCATTCATGAACTGCGCGCCGACCGGGTCTTCGGCGCTCATGAGGGCAAAGCCGGCATTCCAGCGCGTGTCATGCATGAAGAAGGCAGATGCCCGCGCGGCCAGAGTATCGGGAAGACAGAACAGCACCACACCGACCAGGAGCATTCCGGCCACCAGTCCACCAAGGCCGGCAAAGTACAGGTTTCTGGTCTGGGTTTCCCGGTCTCGTGCGCTTTTGGTATAGGCAGCGAGATTCCGGGCTTCGCGCGCCAGATCGCTGGTAGCATCATCCACTTTACGCGCTAGTGATTTTACCAGCCTGTCCCCGCCCTGTTCGGCGGCGCGGGTCAGCTGGGCGGGCTGAAGCCGGAGCACCGGCAGTTTCTCGATCGCCTGGAGACGCTCCCCGTTCCGGGCAAGGTTTTCCATCAGACGGCCGAGATCGGCACTGTAGTCGACCGGCTGACCGATCCTGTCAAACTGATCGAAGGCCGTCTCGACGCCCTTGCGGATCACGGTCATTTCTCCGCCGATCTCACGTGAGAGTTTTTCTACTGCCTGGCGCAAATCCTCAAAAGCCTGAGCCGGATCGCCGGCCGTTTTCCTATCGTCCCGTTCAAAGTCCGCGTGCGCGTCCGTCATCGTGTCCCTTACAATTCCAGTCCGTGGCTCTTGTCGCGCTTTTGCTCTCGCGCAATTTGCCGTTCCAGGTCTTTGGCAAGGCTCTTTTCTTGGCCGATATGGTCAAGTCCAAGGTCCTTCGACCGACTTTGAAGCACCTGCGCCATCTGCGGATCGCGCTGAAGGCTTTTCGTCAAATCGCGCATATCAGATTCGACCCTGCCGCGCGTCTGCGTCTCCTGTCGCCCAAGCAGCTCCCGGCGCTCGGCCGTCAACTCCTGCCAGCGCTCGACAAAGCGATCGGCCCGAACAGCCGGATCCGCAACCGCCGCCCGCTCACGCTCCATGCCGGCAACAAGATGATCGACACGGTCCCCGCCGGACCGTTCCACCATCGCCCGCGCGGTCTGCGGATCGTGCTGCACCGCCGATCCGATCAGCTCCAGGGAACCGGGCTGCGCCTCCTCGAGCTGGCGGCCGGCCTCCTGCATTTCCCGTTTCTGACTTTCCAGAAGTGGCAAGCCCTGCTCACGCTGCTTTTGTCCGGCGCTAAACGCCCGCGCATAACGATCAACAGCCGCTTCGAACGGGGAGCGCCGGCGCAGCCGCTCAGCAAGCCTGTCCTGGCCCATATCGCGGGTTTCCGGGGAGTGCTCCGGCCTCGGGCGGGCATTGAGCTTGAGACCGTCGAACATACTGCGCGCCGGCTTGCCAGCCTGCGGTGTTTCCACCGGGGCGGATGGCTCTGAACTGCGTTCCAGCTTCTGTCCGCTCGCTCTCTCGCCGACACCCAGGCCCTGACCCGCCACACGGCCAAACGTCTCGGAGGGATCGGCCTGCGGGCGAACGCGCTCCCCCATAGCGCCGGAGTGAGTCGCAGGCCGGTCCCGGGCTGGACTTGTCACTTGTTCCCTGTCCCTGTCGTTGTCCTTGACGGGCCCACCCCAGTGTTCGTCAATGCTGCCCTGGGGGACAGTGAACACGCGCTTTTCCGGCGTCCTGGCTTGCCAGGCCGCCAGGCGATCCCCCAAGCCGCCCTCAAGCCCCTTGACCTCAATCTCGCTGTTGATGCCGAGGGCGTTTGCAATCCCGCGCCGCTCGGCAAAGGCGGCGGTGTAGTCGAGGGTGGTCTCCTTTGCACCCGAGCGCGAGAGCTGCTCTGCCAGCCGGCTGTATGCGAGGTCCTCTCCGCTCTGCACGGCCCAGGCATTGCGCTCTACCGTGCGTCCGTCGGGAAGACGAACGCTCTGCGAGCCCTCATGGCGAAGCCCGATCGTCTCGCCAATCTCCGCCCGAGCCTCGCCAAGCGCCCGCTCCAGATCAACACCCCACGTCGTGTGCTGCTCGCCTTTTGTGTTCTCCAGGGTGACGAAGTAGCTCCTGGCGTTGCCTTCTTTATGCTCGAAGGGGGTAGGACCATGGGCGACCAGACGCCCAAAAGATTGGCCGGAAGTGTGCCCGGCCGCCTAGCCTGGAGACTGACTTGAAGATTGGCCCGCTGCGCGGCCGGCAAAGGCGATCGCGTCGGCATAGAGCTGTACGTCCGTGCGGTGCCGGGTCATGGCGACATAGGTCAGATGCCGGTCCATGGTGGTGGAGGCCAGAACATAGGCCCGGTCCACGGTCGCCCCCTGGCTCTTGTGGATCGTGGTCGCATAGCCATGGTCGATGGCCTTGTAGGTCTCCAGATCGACCTGGACGCTCTTGCCGTCCGCGCCGTCAAGCCGGGCGACCAGCCTGGGCGCAAGGTTGTCCCCTGGCGTTTCGATGCGCTCCACGGTGCCCAGCATTCCGTTCTTGACACCCAGCTCGCGGTTGTTTTTAAGGAAGACGATCCGGTCCCCGCATGCAAAGGACCGCATGCCGTCATTGGTGACCATCCCAACCTCACCGGCCTCTGTGCCCTTTGCCAGTTTCCCCCAATCCTGGAGCGTGGACCGGATTCCTTCGTTCAAAGCCTTCACATCCGCCCGGCGATGGGCCAGGACCACGCGGCTTGCCTGCGGGTTGGACGCCATGTCTGCCAGATAGTCCCGAATGATGGCTCCGCGCGCCGCCTCCCCATCCTGCTCAAGATGAACGGAGCCGTTGTCGCGATAGGCTGCCAGGGCCTCAGCGGTCTTTTGGGTGGCAAGGGCAACAGAGGCCTCGCGCTGCCAGTCCACCTTCTGCCGGCGAATGTCCGACAGCTCCACATAGCCGGTCTCTTCCGCAACAGCCCGGAACGGTGCGCCCGCCCCGATCGCCTGCAACTGCTCATGATCGCCAACAAGAACGATCTTCGCGCCGCGCGCTTCAGCCTCGCCAACAAATCGCGCCAGCTGACGACTGCCGATCATCCCCGCCTCGTCAATCACAAAAACATCGCACCGACCGAGCGGACGCCTGTCGTTCTGCCACCCCATCTCCCACGACGCCAACGTGCGGCTCGCAATCCCGGAACTCTCTTCCAACCCTTCGGCGGCCTTCCCCGACAAGGCCGCCCCATGAACCCGGTACCCCTGTCGCTCCCAAGCCTCGCGCGCCGCCGCCAGCATCGTCGACTTGCCCGCCCCCGCAAACCCGACCACCGCCGCAATCCGTTCCCTCCCAGTGATATGCGCAATCGCTCCACGCTGCTCATCCGACAATCGCGCCGAGGTGTCCCCGGCCCCTCGTTGAAGCGCCGCGTGCATCCGCTGCGCGCGCTCCACCATGCTGCTTTCAAGAGACACCATGTCCCGCGTTGAATAGCGCGCACGCGTCACTTCGCCCGTTTCCCGATCAACACCCTCGCTCTGAAGCTGCACAAGCGCCGGCGAGGCCATGACAGAAGCAAACGCGTTCTGGAACACCTGCGGCTCCTCGTTGAGATAGCGATGCAGTGTGCGGGCAATATCATGCCGATCGAACACGCTCTTCTCGTCCGCAATCAACGACAGAACCTCTTCCGGCTTCTCCCGGATCAGCTCCGCGTTGCGTGTCGCAGACC
This sequence comes from Labrenzia sp. THAF82, assembly GCF_009363435.1. GTDB lineage: Bacteria > Pseudomonadota > Alphaproteobacteria > Rhizobiales > Stappiaceae > Roseibium > Roseibium porphyridii. Next base: position 711,869 of record NZ_CP045354.1, read on the forward strand.
CCTCATCCAGACGGCCCCGCTCAACCGCCACCCCCTGCCGTTGCAGCTGTGTCGCATGAACCCCGACATGCTCCGTCGGAATGATCTCAAGACCCCGATCCACATGGGACCGGTGATCGATCCGGATATCAAACCCCTCGCGCGCCAGATGTTCATTGGCAATCCCTTCCCAGGAACGGCGAAGGTCACGCACCTGCATGTCGCTTGCCGGCAAGCCCTGACCCAAAAGCCACTTGTTCTCACGCTCGATGTAGGTTTTCTCGCTGAAGCCGCTGTCCTCGACCCGACGTGTCGTCATCATCACATGTGCATGGAAGTTCCGAATGTCGCCTTCGACATGCGGCGCATGAATGGCAAAGTCCACTGCCGACCCGTAGCGGTTCACAAGATCGGTGGCAAAGTCGCGAACCGCCTCCAGCCGCGCTTCAGCCGACAACTCATGGGGAAGCGCAATCTCGAACTCACGAGCGACACGGGCGTCTTTGCGGTTTTCGGCAAACTCGGCGGCATTCCACAAAGCCGAGCGATCGCGCGCCCACTCGGCGGATGACCCTTCGGGTAGAACGATCTCGGTGTGCTCGATGCCCTGTTTTTTGGTGAAGTCATGCACCATGCCGTCGCGCTCATTGACCAGACGTTGGCCAGGTCGATAGGCGATTGCCGCCACGGCACTGCGGCCGCCCGATCGCGATATTGGCTTGATGCTGCAATGATAGACGGCCAATCCCGATCTCCTAATCCTCAAAGAGGATATCGAGCACTGAGTTGAGCATCAACTCGTAAGTGCGCCCTTAAAATTCCAATCGCTGCGCTTTTTCATTTTCAGGTACCGGAGCAAGCGGATAGTCGCTTGCCTCAATCTGCGCAACTTTGCGTTTTGCTTCCTCGGTAAAATTAATTATAGAGTGCAGCCCTGTGGCACCGTCATCAGGAAATCATCATGGCACGCAAATCCATCGAACAGCGACTGGCTGAACTGGAAACGAAAAAGAAGACGCTGAAAGCACGGCTGGGGAAACAGGAGCGCACCCGCGACACACGCCGAAAGGTATTGCTCGGAGCCCTCGTGCTGCACCGGCTTGAGAACGCCAACGATCCGGAATTCACACGGCGTCTGTCCGATTGGCTGCGCCGCGAGCTGCCCGACTTCCTCACCCGTGAGGCCGACAAGGACCTGTTCGCAGATCTGATCGGGGTGAAGTCCGAAGGACAAAACAATCCCTCATGATCATCATCTGCTTGATGCCGATGTTCTCAAAACCGTCCCGGCCATCATCAGCGTGCCAGTCTGGAAGGATGCCACGCATGTGCCGCCGGCGAAGAAATCGGCAATGCCAACGTTCAAAAAACAGCAGGGCATGTGTGGCGCAACATCTGGCAGCAGCAGAAGCTTGCAATGTTTCACGGGTGTCGGTCGTCACAGGTGGCTCGTATACCGACGCACTATATCAAGACCAGCAGCGGTGCACGGCTCAATTGAGCCAAAAATTCCTCCCAAGACTGTCTCGCTGCTGCCTCCTCTTGGTGTGTGTGATGCAGACGCCCGTTCCTCGTGAACGGGCGTTTTTTCGTTTCTGCTCAGTTCCAATGTCAGAGACCACAAAGAATCAACATCAGACGATCGCATCGCAGTTGCCACCAACCAGGTGATTAACCCACCTCGGTCACAAGGGCAGGTCATGTTGCATGACAGTGAATGTCCGGATATGGCGAGAGCCAAGCACGGCACTCTCCAAATGAGTGCGCGCCCTCCCCTTCCCACCTCTCTTTGTCCCACCGGCTTCTGACCGACCGGTTTATCCGCATACAAAATCAAAACAAGAAAACTTATGAGCCAGGCAATCATGGCATGGGCCGCGTTCAAGAACATGGCAAGAGCCGCCGCACGCGATCCCGTATGGGCGATAGTCGCAATCGTGCTCGACATTGCGTCAGTCATCCTGCTTCTGACCATCGCGTTCCGTCTCATCACCAATCCGATGATCAATCATTTTGGAAACATCGCCGGAGAAACCCACGGCTCCGCCCGCTTCGCGACAGCAAAGGAGTTGGCGCCCTAGTCGCAAAAGTCTTCCGGCCTCATCATCGGCCGGGACCCCAGGTCGAAAAACCTCCTGCGCTATGACGGCCCGTCCCACCTCATCACTATGGCACCGACCAGAACCGGAAAAGGCGTCGGCACAATCATTCCAAATCTGCTGACCGCCGATCGCTCCATCATCTGCATCGATCCCAAGGGAGAAAACGCAAGGATCGCCGGCCGTGCCCGTGAACAGTTCGGGCCGTCCATGTTCTCGATCCCTTCGGCGCGACCGACACCCGGACCACCACCTTCAATCCCATGGACAGCCTTGACCCGGATAGCCTCGACCTTGCCGAAGACGCCGGAACGCTCGCCGATGCCCTCGTCTTCGACGAACCGGGCATGAGCGGCGAAGCCCACTGGAACGAGGAGGCCAAAGCCCTGGTCGCCGGCCTGATCCTCCAGATCGTCTGCCATGAGCCCGTAGACCGGCGCACCCTCATGACCCTTCGGGAGAACCTCACTCTCGCCCCGGACGCCTTTGTCGCCCTTCTCAAACAGATGCAGGCCTCAACCGCGGCAAATGGACTGGTCGCCCGTGCCGCCAATCGACATCTCGGCAAATCAGACCGGGAAGCGGCCGGTGTCCTGTCTGCCGCGCAGCGCCACACACACTTTCTCGATTCACTGCGCATGCATCGCGTCCTTGATGACAGTTCCTTCTCTTTCACGGATCTGAAGCGCAAAAACGCAACCGTCTTCCTCGTCCTGCCCCCCGATCGCCTGTCAACCTATTCTCGCTGGCTGCGCCTCTTAATCACACAAAGCCTGCTCGACATGGCCCGCAATCCCGTACAGCCTGCCTCTCCCGTTCTCTACCTGCTCGATGAATTCGCCGCCCTCGGACACCTGGCAGCGGTTGAGCGCGCCATGGGCCTCATGGCCGGTTATGGCGTCCAGCTCTGGCCGATCCTCCAGGATATCCATCAGCTGCGTGCGACCTACGGACAAAAAGCCGGCACTTTCCTCTCCAATGCCGGCGTTCTTCAGATCTTTGGCGTCAACGATCACGAAAGTGCCCGCCTCATCTCCGACCTGCTCGGACAGGAAACCGCCGTCTTCCAGACCATGGCCCGCGCCCTCGATGCCGAGGCATCCGGCATCACATGGTCCACGCACCACGTTGCCCGGCCCTTGCTGACCCCCGACGAGGTCCGCAATCTGCCCGGCCAGTCCGAGCTTCTCTTTCTCGCAGGTCAAAGGCCCGTCGTTGCCCAAAAGCTCGCCTACTTCACAGACCCCGAGTTCAAGGGCGAATTCGACCAGGGCTGATGGCAACAAGGCTTTCCATCTGGCATGAGCATCCCGGGCGACCTGAAATCCCGACGACCGCGCTACAGGCGAGTTCACCGTCGTCCGGGCAACCCTCTGACAAGACACAACAATTTGGTCGGAAAACAAAAAAGGGGCTTCGCGAGCGCAACTTTGGCTGATACAACCAAAAAACTCGCTTTCGGGGCGAGTGGCCAAAGTTTGGAACCTGAGGACCACCCACCCCTAACGAGTAACCAACCGTAGCTTGGTACCCGCATGGCGTGTCTATAGCACACCATATCCAAGTTCCGGGAGTGCTGTCTTCACAGGGCCCCACACTTACCCACCCCTTGTGAACAAAGACAGTCAGCTCTCTGGCCGCCTGACCATCCACAGCAAGGGCAGCCACATCATCCCGTGCTACCCTTGCAAACGGTGGCCAGAGAGCGCTCTCAACAAAACGAGAGCAAAGATGGCTCCAGCAGGGTGCCCAAAGACCCGGTGCTGAAGGCTCTTCAAAACACTCCCAGACACCCAATACGGTAACAACGGCAACACTTGATTTGCTGGAGCTGGTCTCACCTGCGCCAGAGCGCGACGTGTTGCGAAGCTGTGTCAAATGGCACAGGTCAACGCCAGAGTGCCGCGCTAATCAGACAGAGAAGTAAAGTCAGGAGGAGAAATTGTTCAAGAAATCTCTAGCCACTGTTGCGATGAGTGTCATGCTCGCGGCGTGTAATTCGGATCTTCCAAATGCAACTGAAGAGCAACTGCTCAAGCTGTTTGGTGATCGTGAAGAGATGGGGATCACGTTAATCAGTTCTCACATGATTGAGTGCCTTGATCTCATCTCAGATGACGCAGTGCGCTTTTATGTGGACTTTTCCGACGAAACAACGAGCGATTTCACGACCACTTGCTACAAGTGGCTGCACGAACGCATCGAGCAAGCGGACCAAAACCCGATGGGTTATACAATGGCACATCTGGAGGACCCTGAACTGGGCCTGCTGCTAAAGCAGTTGCGCGAGAAACAGGACAAATTGATTACCGAACTCCGGGAGCAGGAACGCGCCGAGATAGCGGAGAGACGGCGGGCCGAGAACGAGGAACGTGACCGGCACAACATTGAGGAGCTGGAACAGGCAAAGGCTGAAAGCCCCCCTCCCCTGCGGGCCGATCCCATGTGATCCCCTCAAAGCTCATGCAATGCAGCAAATCCCAGGAATTCTACGTCCATCTCATTTTCGTCGAGACACAGGCAAGTCCTGGAGAAATGTAAGATATCGCCAGTATCATGTTCCTTATAATATAGGAAATCGACCTACCCACATGGATCATCGGCGCGCCGATGGACGACGGCGAGCCCGAGCACGCACAGTCCATGATTCTCAAGGCCTGGCCGGACCGGCAGGACATCGCGCAAATGACGCGCCACCAGTCCAACAAAATGCTTCAAAACTCGAAGAAGGCCGATGTTCAAGGCCGTGAGGTGCTCAGGGCTCAGTCTGTGAACTGCATCCGCCAAATGTGTTTGTTGATCGCTCAAAAATCCTGTCTCATTCAATCCAATGAGCCAAGTCCTGCCTTCATGAAGAGACCTTCCCTTACGGCCTTTGAAATTCTACGACTTGGAAAACAACTAAAAATAGGTATATTGTATTGGCTCTAGTAAAGGTAGATTTCAAGGAGCCACCTTATGGTCAGTATCTATTCTAATCCTCCCTCACAAATTAGCGACCACTCCAGGCCTGCCAGAAGAAAGGCATTTTCTTTCCCCAATGTCGGAAAAATTATTTCGGGGTGTGTGCGTTTTTTTGGGAGGCGCGTGACGTTTTTCCGACGCTCTTCCACACCGCTACCAATTGAAACTGCGCAGGGACGCGCCAGATTATTACCTCAAATACGGCAGACATACCCGAACTTCCAGTGGAGCCAACCTCTCCCTGGCAATCCGGAACCAACCGAAATGGCAACTTGCAGCCAAGCAACATCAAACACATTCAAGTAGGAAGGAACGTCTGAAGATAGTTTTTGGAAAGACTGACTGAGCATGGCCTTCTTGTAGGCGTCACAACACGAAAGGGGATTGCCAACTTGTTTTGTCCGGCCCGCAATTGTCCCTGTTTTAGACGGATTTCAGGCATTCATCTCGCGTGTGTAGTCGTGCCATAAGCCGAATGCATCAGCCCTTGCACGCCTGTATGAGGCGGCCGACAGTGTGTATCGACGCGGCCGGAAGACCGTGTTGATCTGATCGTGGGCAAACAGAAACCGTTGTGCTTGCCGGGGAGACTTGAACCGGCCCATTATTTTCTCCCGCTTGCGTGTCGGGCGATGGGAATTCTCAATCCTGTTGTTCAGTCCCTTGTGAGCGCGATGATCGGCATCCGGCGCCAGGGACTGGATTGGCTTAGTGTAGCTGCGTAATTTGTCCATTGCCCGGCAGTGCATTGCGCATGCAATGTCACGAGAGGGGGTTACCACAACCCTGGGCTCGCCGAATTGCGTCACCAGCCCGCTGAAGAAACGCTTGGCTGCCTTTGTATTGCGGTGGGGTTGAACCAGGATGTCGAGCACATCGCCATCGCCGTCAATCGCCCGCCAGAGCCAGTATTTCACACCGCCAATGACAATCACCATCTCATCAAGATGCCACTTGTTGTTGGGCTTGGGCCGGTCCCGGCGAATGCAGCGCGCGAAATGCCGACCAAACCGGTTCACCCAGGTGCGGATCGTTTCCCGGCTGACACGGATACCTCGCTCCGCCAGAAGGTCTTCAACATCTGCCGTACTCAACGCAAACCGATGATACGCCCAAACCGCGTAGGAAATGATCGATCTAGGAAAACGGAAGCCCTTAAGGCGCGGAAAATCGGAACTCTCAATCATCACAGCCATCTACCACCGCTGAGCCCCGTCAACAACTTGGCAATCCCCTGCCGGGAATGGACAGCAACACATCGTGGCGTGATTTGGAAATATCAATTGCCACCAGAACTGGCTCGGTCTGTACAATACTGGCATCGGTCATAGTCGGTCTCCCTCGCGGTATGGTTTGGTGCAAAACCACTGTAGGGACCTGAGACCCGTCTATGATCACCTGCTCCGCAATTTGAGAGCTGCACAGGCAATCATAGCCTCTAAATCAGCACCATTCCGAAGGTGTTATGGTCCGGAAAACGTCAGCGCCGCCCTGCAAATATGGGCTTCAAGACGTGGGATCGGCTTGGAGTACATCCAGCCCGGCAAGCCGCAGCAGAACGCCTATGTTGAGCGCTACAACAGGACCGTCCGCCATGAATGGCTCGGACAATACATATTCCAGACGATCGAGGAGGCGCAGGACCACGCAACACGTTGGCTATGGACATACAACAACGAGCGGCCCAACATGGCTATCGGCGGTATTACACCCGCAATGAAACTTAAAACAGCGGCCTGAAGTTCAGTTTTACACCCGACGGAAAATGGGATGATTACCGGAGAGCGCTCATTGCGACGATTGTTGATTATTGGCGCAAATAGTGTGGTCAGCTGGCGAGCAAAGAAGGGGGCAATGTCAGGGTCGTGGCTCGAACGTATGCTCGCTCGCAAGCCTGCGATGCTGGTTCGGGTCGCTCTGGCCAACAAGATGGCACGTATTGTCTGGGCGGTGATGTCAAGCGGTCAGACATATAGGGCTCCGGCTGCTCAAGCTTAAAACGGGAGCAGCTACGGGGACGGCGGCGCAAGAGAGGTCTTTAGAAGTTTGGCGTAACGATCTTGGGATGAGGTCAGGAAAACCAGTTTGCGACACAGTGCCTTTGAGCACGTGGGCTTGATTTTGGACCTGACACTCGAACACCATACGGGCCCGCGGCAAGTCAAAAGCCGCATCAAAGGCCGGACACATGTCAGCACCCGACCGTGCGATCAAATAACCAAAAAAATCCTCTTGCAATCAGGGCGTCTACACATGTCGCAAAGTTTTTCGTGTTAACCACGCCTTGAGGTTTGGCTGTTGAAAGAGCGGTCCTGTCATTGGAGTTCCGCGTCATGATTCTGAGGGCCATCGTTGAAAAACTGAAACGCCAATCGAAGGATGACTTCAAAGGCAGGCAGTTCGAGGCTTGGTTGATCATCCAGGCGGTGTCCTGGTACTTGCGTTATCCTCTGAGCTATAGAGACCTGGAAGAAATGTTCCTGGAAGGCGGCTTTAAGGTAGACCACAGCACCATCAACAGATGGGTTTTGGCGTATGCGCCGCTGATCGAAAAACGGCTACGCCGCTTCCGCAAACCGCATTGCGGCTCGGTCCGCATCGATGAAACCTATGTGCGCATCAAGGGCCAATGGCGCTATCTGTATCGGGCCATCGACAAGCATGGACATCCGGTCGATTTCCTGCTCACGGCAAAGCGCAACCTGAATGCTGCCAAGCGGTTCTTTCAAAAAATGTTGCGGGAGGCCCCACTGCTGTCACCGGGCAAAATCGGCACCGATGGTGCTGGCACTTTTCCTCCGGCCATCGGCGACGCGGTTGACGGTGGCCTGCTTGCTTCGGATCCGGTGCATTATGTGACCAAGCATTTGCAACAAGGCATAGAGAGCGATCATTTCAGGGTGAAAAAGAACATGCCGAAGGTCGGCGGGTTCCGCTCGTTCAACTCAGCCAGAAGAACCATCGCCGGCTTTGAAGCCATGCTGTGGCTCAAGAAGGGCTTTGACTTTACCGGTCAATGGAGTGTCCGCGAACATAACGATCTGCTGGCAGTGATCTTCGGAATTGAAAAAGTTAACGAAGCCTGAAAAGCGCTCCCAATACGGGAGAAATCTGTCCGCCAGTGAGGGTTGCGACAGGACCATTCCGAATGGGACTTTTGAAAAGAAAATTCCGTCCCTATGCCACTTCACCGTCCCAATCCGTCAAAAGGCTAAGGTCCGAAGGATGCCTAAATATTTCGAGGTTCGAAAAGCGCCTCGAATCCGTGGCACCCTCGGGAAGAAGATTCAACTCAACCCCATCTTGCTGTTTAACTTTCTTGTTGAAAACCTTAAAAATACAACCGAACTCAAACAGCTTGCGACGCGGACGTCGCTCTCGGAGATTTTCCAAATCAATTTCACGAGCTTTTCTACGAAAAACAAAAAACTTACAAACCTTATTAAAAAACCTATTCTTTCTTTTGGGCGCTCGATAAATGAGAGGCAATAAGTTTTTATCCAAAATTATGAGCCGACTATCAACACTACCCGCTCTTTGCAATTCAACGAGACTCTCTTCACGGTCCGAAGTTGTATTTTTTATATTGAGATACGATGCATTGCTATCTACTGATCCAACACTATAGGGGTCTGGCATTTTTATCACCTACTTTGATTTTTTTAAAAATACAACAAGAAGACGGACTCAGCTGTATTAAATGTTACAAAGAGATTTAGTTGCTTGAGGGGATCAAGATTTTTCTAGTATTTTCGTACATCTTATTGTTTGCATTTCCACTTTTTAGGTTTAATATCAATTCATAAGGTCAAAATAATTGCGAAAAATTTTTTGTATTTTCGTAAGTTTTTTGTTTCCGATAATACATAGAATTGCGATGATTTTTCTGGGGCTTGTCACAAAGTTTTTCTCGTTAACTACGCCTTGAGGTTTGGCTGTTGAAAGGGTAATCATCCCATTTTTCGCGGGGTCGATAACTGGACTTCAGGCTGCAGCTGTCAGTTTCATTTTCGGCGTAACGCCGCCGATGGCCATATTTGGCCGCTCATTGTTGTATGTCCATAGCCAGCATGTGGCGTGATCCTGTGCCTCCTTGATCGTGTTGAATATGTATTGTCCGAGCCATTCATGGCGGACGGTTCGGTTGTATCGCTCGATATAGGCGTTCTGTTGCGGTTTGCCGGGCTGGATGTATTGCAGCCCGATCCCGCGCCGTGAAGCCCACATTTGCAACGCCGCACTGACGTTTTCCGGCCCGTAACACCTTCGGAATGATGTTGATTTAGAGGCTATGATTGCCTGTGCAGCTCTCAAATTGCGGAGCAGGTGATCATAGCCGGGTCTCAGGTCCCTACAGTGGTTTTGCACCAAACCATACCGCGAGGGAGACCGACTATGACCGATGCCAGTATTGCACAGACCGAGCCTGTTCTGGTGGCAATTGATATTGCCAAGTCACGCCACGAAGTCTTGCTGTCCATTCCCGGCAGAAAGCGTCGACGCCGCCTGACCGTTTTGAACCAGCTCGACGATTTCAACCGCTTGATGCGTCGAGGCGTTGAATGAAGCGATCCACAAATTCGGCGCGCCGGAAGTCATGAATACGGATCAGGGATCACAGTTCACCTCGTTTGCATGGACGGACCGGCTACGGCGGATGGGCGTGCGCATCTCGATGGACGGCAAAGGACGGTTCCTCGACAATATCTTCGTCGAGCGGCTGTGGCGTACGCTCAAATACGAGTGCGTCTACCTGCACGCCTGGGAAACTGGATCGCAGGCCAGGGCCGGTGTTCGAAAGTGGGTGGATTTCTATAACCAGAAGCGCCCACATTCAGCACTTGGCGGCAAGCCGCCTGCCGTGGTCTATTGGCAGCGCATTGAACAAAACCAACCCGATCAGCAGGTGCAGAGAGTAGCTTAATTTACGCCGAAACCTGTCCAACGGATGGGGAGTAGCTCACACCGAAACGGTGTTGGTGATTGACAGCCATGTCGGGGATGCACTAAAAGAAAGGTGCGATAATTCTTGTAAGTGCATTCCCCGTTGTCGGTGCGTTCCGATGACGGGTTTTGTCGTTCTGGGCCTCTGTTTTCCTTATCCGTTGGAGTGGTGCGGAGCCGTTTAGCCGGCGCTTGAGCCTGCTTGGGGGCTGCGAATTATGCCTTGTGATTTTTACGAGGCGGGGCCGACTAGACCAGATTCACCAAAATGACGCAATGTCACGCAGGAATCTGCCTGTGTGCGGTTTGATCCTCACCTGGTTACTCAGGTGGTGAGTCTTTCAGACCCCACTCCTGATTGCAAATGTTAAGATGCTGATTCCTCTCATTAATTCACGCATTCAAGCAGTCTGGGGCAGGCGCAGGCCGATTGACCCGCGCCGGCAAGCGTCCCATCAGGAATTGTTGTGCTCAATCTGGGACTTCACCTCGCTCAGAAGCTCTTCGATCTTCGCCTGCTCCCGCGCCAGAAAATCGCTTTCAAATTCAATGTCGGGCACACTGAAATAACCTCGCTCGTGAGGCAAATAGGTGATTGCCTGAATGCGCGCGTTAAACTCCTCGGCAGATCGGAGGTTTTTTTGGAACCGATCGGACACCTTTTTGGGATCATACGACGAACAGGTATTGTAAATCCGGAGCGATAATTTCTGAAGGAACATGACCTCCCGTTCGGTCTTTTTCTCCTGTAACTCAACCAACTCCTGACATTTGGGCTCCATTGTCTCGACGAAGGTCTTTGCCCTTTCCAGATACTGTGCCGCATCCAGTTTGGCCTGCTTCAGCGTCTTCCTGTTCTGATGGTCTAGCGCATCATTTTCGAGCTGTTGCTGTTCAGCCTTCGCTGCCCGTTGCTGCTCGCGAAGCTCGTCAATCCGCGCGTCCTGGGTCTGTCGCAGTTTCTTCACCCGCTCCGTCAGGTCCGGGCTTTCCATATGGGCCATTGTGAAACCAACCGGATTGCGGTCCGCGTCCTGGAGAACCTTATCCAGAGCCTGACGACAGTTCGTCTTAAGCTGTCCCCGCAGTTCCGGGCCAAGATCAACATAAAGACTATCGCCGGAGAGAATCTCAAGACACTCCACCGCATTTCGATGAATGGCCGCAACACCCATCGTTTCATGCTCAGAAAACAACATCAACAGCTGCTCATCGGTCGCCTCCGGAAGACCGGGATTACATGCTGCAAGCACCGCACCTGTCGCAATAATTGTCAGATGTTTCTTGAACAATTTCTGCTCCTTATATTTAAACCGTTGATTGATTAGCTCGGCACCTTCGCGTCAAGCTGTGCTATTTGGGACAATTGCCGCACACCGGGCTGCTTCTCCAAGGCGCGCACCCGCCTTGCCGTTGCCCGGCCATCACGACGCAGCCTTGACCTCGCTTCGGCCAACGTCCTTGTTTGAGGGGTCCTTGTTTGATGGGCCATTGTTTGAGGGAAGGGGGCCGAGGAAGGCCCGAAGGGCGTCGTAATCCCCCAGCTGCGCACGGCTGAGCCGGGTGCCCGTCCTGGCCGCCTTTGCCTTTGCCGCCTTCACCATCGCCTCGGACGGCTTGCGCTTGAGGGCGAGACGCTCATCTGAGGCCGTCAATGCCTCAATGACCGACTGCGCCGACGCACAGATCTCGTTCACAACAGAGCGGGCGTTTGCAGTCCCGCGCAGGATATCGTCCAGCCGGTTCTCCATATGCGCGGTCGAGGCCGGGTCCAGCACCTGCGGACATTTCGCTGACAAGATCCGGTAAAGGTCCATGGCCGCACCGGAGGCCTGCAATTTGCCTTTGACCGTCTCCAGAAAACCCTGGCGCTTCAGGCCTTCGATGATTGTGTCACGGGTCGCCGGTGTGCCAATCCCCTTCGCGGCTTTCAGCCGCGCCTGTTGATCGGGGGCCTCCACGAACTTCCAGGCGTTCTGCATGGCCTCGATCAGTGAGCCTTCCGTATAACGGGCAGGAGCCGTGGTCTTTTTGCTTTCGACCCCGACAGTGCGGATCGCGACCGGTGCCCCATGCTCAAGGGCCGGCAATTCCACCGCATCCTCTGCCTCCCGGGCCTTGTCCAGATACGGCGCATAGACCGCCTTCCAGCCGGGCTCACGCGTTTGTCTGCCAACCGTATTGAACACAATTGGCCCACCATCGGCTGCAACTGTCAGGGAGACTTCGGTTTTCAGATAAACGTGATCCGGCCCCAGCGCAGCCAGGAAGGTCTTGGCGATGAGATCGAACAAACGCCGCTCATCGCCACTCAGGTTCGGCAAAAGGGATGCAAGTTCACCTGCCTTTGCCGGGTTCGGGATGATGGCGTGATGCGATTCCCCCTCAAGACCGGCCGTGCAGAAAATCCGCTTCCGGCCCGTGCGGATCACCGGATCGCTCCAGTCCACCGGCACATCGTCCATCCCCACCAGCGCCCGGAATACCTCTGTTGATCCCTCAATCAGGTTCTCCGGCAAAAACCGCGTCGCCGCCCTTGGATAGGTTGTCACCTTATGGGTCTCATAAAGGCTCTGGGCGACTTCCAGTGTCTTTTGCGCCGTCCAGCCCCATGTTGCTGCCCGTTTTTGCAGGCTCGGCAAATCCATCGGCTTGCCGGGCGGCTGACGGCGTTCCTGCTGAACAACACTGACCGGCCCCTGCCAGCCCTGCACGGACCGGGCAAGGTCTTCAGCTTTGGCCTTGTCAAAATACCGAGCCTCCGCCTTCGGCGCATGGCGCAGCTCAAAAGGACCACAGTCCCCTTCAAGCACGGCGACAAGCTCGTAATAGTCCCGCGCCTTGAACGCAGCCAGGTCCGCTTCCCGCCGGCACACAATCGCAAGGGTTGGCGTGCGCACCCGGCCAATCCCGATCACCTGGCGAACACCGCGCGGGACAAGGGTCGTCGTCGCAGTTCGGGTCAGACTGAGATTGTATATCTGATCAGCCTGCGAGCGGGCTTCAGCTGCCAGATAAAGAGACCGGTACTCTTCATTCGGCCGCGCGCCGGCAAAAGCCTCCTGCAAGGTCTTCTCGTCCTCTGCGGTGAACATCACCCTCAGAACGGCGCCCTTGAACCGGAAGAACCTCAGCAGGTTCTGCCCGATCGCCTGACCTTCCCGGTCACAGTCCGTGGCAATATAGACCCTGTCTGCCGAGGTCAGCGCAGCCTTGATCTGATCCAGCCGCGCACCCTTGCCGTTGGCACGGTCCGCCACCAGGCCATAAAAACCGCTGTCCGGCTTGAGAAGCAGGGGCTCCCACTTTTTCCAGGCCTCGTTGACCTCTTCGGGTTGTTGCAGCCGCAGAAGATGCCCCTGGGCGGCAAGAACCTGACCGTAACGCGTGCCGACGGCCGCCATGACATTGCGCGCCTGTGACGGTTTTTCCGTGATGACAATCGATGTCATTGTGACAGCTTCCTCGCGCAGGACCTGATTTCCCTTTGTGTCTTTCGAAGTTCGGCAAGAAGCTGTTCCATCTGCCCGAAGACCTCGCGATCCCGCCGCCCACGCAGGGCCTTGGACAGTTTCTTCTCAAGCCCGTCATGATCAGCTGCCACTTTCTCAAACGCCACAAGAGCCTTTTCCCGCGACAGGTCCGGATAGGCCCCCGTCTCAAGAATGCGCAGCATCGCGTGCGCGACCGACATGTTGGCCCGCTCCGCACTCGCCTGCAAACGCTCAAACAAAGACGGGCTGATATAGGTGACCACCCGCTTTTTGGCGTCCTGAGCAGCGCCCTCGCTGCGGCCAGCTCCCTGTGCCGGCTCGGCATCCCGCTCGTCTTCAGGGTCTGCCCCAAGCTCTGGCCCAAACTCTGGCTCTGGCTCTGGCAACATCCTCCTGATCCCGTCCTGCAAGGCGCTGACTAACGCGTCCTCACCACGCCAGGCCTTCAGATCGTTCCAGTCTGTCGCCTGGCCCTCTTTTTCCTCAGCTGTGAACGAGGGCACGAGCACTGTGCCGCCAACCGCCTCCGCCGCCCGGTGCCCGCTCACCAGCCCCTTGTTCGGCAAGGCTGGCGTGCGGTGCGGAAGGTGATGATCATTGTCGGCGGCAATCAAGATGCCAGCATGCGGGAACAGCTCACGAACCGATGTCGCCGTCTTCACAAGGTTGTCTGCGTCAAACGCCACAAACACCGTCAGAACACCGCGGTCGGAATTGTCCCCTGCAAGAAGGTGAGCCGGGTCGATCGTGTGATAGAGACCGCTCTTGCGCCTACCCTTCAGGTAAGTCTTGGCCTCGCCGACAAACTGAAGCGACCACAGATGGCCCTTGTCGTCGCGCAAGGGAATAACCAGGCGGCCGTCATCGGCCACCTTCACGCCGTAGCCTTCAACACCCTTGCGCGCCAGATAAGCACACGTGTCGGGAGACGCTGAGGTCTTCAGGTTCGTCCAGATCCCGAACGCGCGCCGGGCAGCAGCCGACTGAGCGTCAAGCAGTTCCTGTTCGCGCTCTGCCCGCTGGCGCGCAGCCTGTGCCTCAAGATGCGGCCGGTCTTCAGGGCAGGGCACAACGGCAACGCCCGTCCACTGCTGCGTGCCATCCCCCTTGAAGTTCCTGAACTGACCGTTCGGAACACCGTCCAGGAACCCCCGGTAGCTCCCGTTCTTCCCCCTGGCATCGCCTGCCAGCTTCACCCGGTGCCATTGACCATCCATGCGCGGCGCACCGTCAAGCTCAGCTCCTTGTGCTCGCAAGAACGCCGCAAACGCACGATGCGGATCAGATCCCGGACAGGAAGGCCGGTTTTGCGGAAGATACGGCACAAGCGCGTCTGGCACCGTCAACCCCCTGACGAACCAGGATTTGGCCCTGCTGTCCCAAAGCGCACCGGCCGCCTTGGCAATCTCCCTGTCTTCATAGGGAACAGACAACCACGTAACACCAACGCTGCCATAGACCACTTCAGACACTTTGCGGTATTCAGACACTCCCGCCCCCTCAGTACAGACGCACGCCGTCAACGACCTGCATGCCCAAAGGGCGCTTGCCAGGAACAGACGGCCACACCTGGTGTCCGGACGTATCGGTGACGGTGATGATGCGAAGCGGGCAATCCTCGCTCAAACGACCGCCCGTAATATTGATATCCCCGAACTCTTCGTGGATCTTGAGCAGCGTGTCGATCACCGTGCTGATTTTCATCGTCGGGGTCATTTCGAAGCTTCCTTTTTGTGAGAGGTCCGGGGAGCGGGCAGAAGAACCTCGGCCCGCGACTGCAAGTCCTTGTCCTGGAAATAAAGAACCTGACGGCCATAGATCGGCGGGCGGCCCGCCACGAAGATCAGCATGTCGCCGGAACGGGTCACCTTGCCCCCCGAACCAGTCTCCATGCCCGGCAACGACATGCATTCATCTGCCGTCAGCAGGGGGCGGGCAACTTCCGTCAAGGTGTGGGAATAGTTCGTACCGGAACGACCGGAGGTTCGGCTCGCCGACGTCTTCTTCTGCACCAGCGTCGTCTTGCCGCTCATGTCCGACAAAAGACGCGCCGTTTCCATTGTGTTCGGCGCATAGGCAACCCGGACATGGCAATTCGACACGATCGATTGCTCTCGCCCATAGGTCTTTTGCAGCTGCGTCAGATCCTGGACTATCACGAAGGCCTTCAGACCGTAGCCAGCCATGAAGGCAATCGCTTTTTCGAATATCTCAAGCTTGCCGACAGACGTGAACTCATCGAGCATCAGCAAAAGCCGGTGCTTGTAGCTCTTCACCGCACGCCCCCCCTCAAACGCCATGTGCGAGGTCAGGCGTGTCAGAACCTGATTGAGCAGGATCCGCACAAGCGGGCGAAGACGCGCAATCTCGGACGGAGGTATGACAATATAAAGTGTTGCCGGCTTCTCGCCATTCATCAGGTCGCTGATGCAGAAGTCCGAAGCCGACGTGTTGCGCGCAACAATCGGGTCGCTGTAAAGCGAAAGCTGCGCCGTTCCCGTCGAATGAACACCGGAACGCTCGTTGTCAGCACGCTTGCGCATGCGCGCAGCGCCAAGGCGAACCTCCGCATTGACGGCATCGCGGCCATGATCATAACTCTCCATGTCGAGCAAAAGACGCTCAAAGCTGTCGCTGACGCGCGTGTCCTGTTCGCTTGTTGCGGGCTCTTCGCCGGGTTCGTCACTGGTCTCGGCTAACTGCGGCTGCGCCGGTCCCGGACCACTCTGTGTACCGTTGCTCTCTGGCTCCTTACTTTCTGACCCCTTGCTTTCCTGGCCCATCGACATGAAGGCCCGCACATCGGCCAGAGTGGCCCTGCGATCATCCTCTTTCTGAACCCGGTAAAGCACATGCAAAATGGCCGTGGACAGCCAGCCATAGCCCTCCTGCATCCAGAAGTCCTTCAGGCCCGCACCATCGGGATCGATGATCATGATCGCAATGTTCTGGCAGTCCGCAATCTCGTGGTCCGTCCCCATACGCACCTCCGCAAGCGGATTGTATTTGGCCGATCCGCTGTGAGCGGCCGGGTCAAAACGGTAAATATTCTGCCCCTGCGAAGCCCGCCAACCGGCCGTCAAAGCGTGGTTCTCGCCCTTGATGTCGAGCACGAGCGCGCTCTCGCGCCACGACAACAGCGTCGGCAAAACAAGCCCAACCCCTTTGCCCGATCGCGTCGGCGCAAATGCCAGAACATGCTCTGGCCCGTTATGGCGCAGCATCCTGACACCGCGCCAGCGCGGCCAGCCGCCCACAACAACGCCGCTCTTCGACCAAAGGCCGCTCTTGCGCACATCCTTCAAAATCGCCCAACGGGCCGTGCCATGAATATCCTTCTGCTTGCGTCCCCCGGAGACCGTCTTCGACTTCGCACCCGACGAGGCATAAGCACCCACGCAGAAAAACAGCGCAAACGCACCAAAACCCGCATAAGCAGGATTGAGGATCTCCGGCGGGAACCAGCCACTCTCAAGCCAGACAGCTCTCAGCCAGTGCCACCAGGCAACGTTGAGCGGATCAAAGCCGAGGCTCAAATGCCAGCCGATCAGCGTAACGCTGACCAGTGAGGCAAGCCCGAGGAACGCAAACAGACGCGCTATCAGGGGCAAGTTGCCTGCAGACGGGATGCCCCCGTCAGGTGAACAGCGGACCGCTCGTTGTCAGCCCGCTGGCGCATACGTGCCGTGCCACGGCGGATCGCCTCATTGAGCGCTTCCCGGCCATGGTCATAACTCTCCATGCTGTTCAGCACATCGCCGGATGCTTTATCAAACGACGACAGAAAACCCTGAACATCTTCCAAAGTGGCCCTGCGATGCTCCTCTCGCGCCACCTGGAACAGAACGTGCAAAATGACCGTGGACAGCCACTCACACCCCTGTTCCTCCCAGAAGTCCTTCAGACCGGCCCCCGCCGGATCGATCAGCACCTCGGCAATGGTCCGGCAATCAGAGATCGCCTGGTCACTGGCAAGGCGCACGGTCTCAAGCAGATTGTGTGTGTTGGTCATTGGACAGTCCTTCCTTCCCTTAGGATGTAGCGGTCATTCTTCATCTCGAAGATCTCGGAGATTGAACGTTGCCCGCGGGGATCGCGCCGGATGTGGATGACGAGATCCACCAGCTTGCGCATGAAGCCTTCTGCATCCGGCAATGTCTGGCCGGCTGCATTGATGTTTTCCTGGAACCGCGCTGGAACAAGCTCGGCGCTTTCTGCGTGCACCGTGCACATCCAGCCGCGCGCACCCGTGTTCAGAACGTTCAGCGCGGCAAAAGCATTCTGTGTGGAGATTTCCCCGAACAGGATGTTGTCCGGCGAGATGCGCATCTTGTGATCATAAAGTTGCTGCCAGGTTCTGAGCCCCGCACCTTGCGCGGTGTCGCGGGCCGCCAGCAACGAGACGCCATTATAGAACCGGCCAACATCCAGCTCCGGCGTATCTTCTGCGCTCACCACCCGCCGGTCATCAGGCAGATACGACAGAAGATTGTTGAGCAGCGTGGTCTTGCCCGTATTGGTCGAACCGGAGATGGCAATGTTGCGCTGCTGATCAAGCGCTGCCTTCAGATAGGCAATCATGTCGGGTCCCAGCCCCATGTCTTCCAGGCGGACCCGATGGGGATGTTTGCACCGGATTGCCAGAGACAGACCGGAGACGACAGAATTGCCAAGAAGGCATTCAAACCGGTGACCACCGGGCAGAACGGTCGAAAGCTGCGGCTTGGCCGTTGGATCGAACTCCAGACCCTTCATATTCGCAAGCGCCCGGCAGATGGTCTTGATCCGGTAAAGCGTCAGCTCCGGCTCAACGACTTCCGCGATCCGATTGTCCAGATCACGGCGCTCGACAATCAGCTTGCCGGGAACTTTCGTGCGCACTTCAACAACTTCAGAGCCAGCATAGTGACGCGACAACGGCTCAAGGATTTTTTCCAGGAGAACCTGGGACATGCTCAAAACCTCAAAACGGGATTCATTCAAAAGCGGGGCGGAAGAAGGGGCGGGGGCAAAGACCCCCGTCCCATGGTCCGGGAACCCTTTGGTGCGTCCTAGTTGGAAGGAATTCCGATCGGCCGGGTCACCTCACAGTTTCTTCGGGTTCCATCCTGAACCTCCTGGACACCGGTCCAGTCCGTATAAGTGACCTTGTCCGTTCCAGGTTCCGTGATTTTCAACCGCTCTTCTTCCCGGTTGATGTAATAAAAATGACAGATCTCGCCATCGTTGTAGCTGAATTGCGAGATCCAGGCGTTTCCGCCCGAGATCGACTGCCAGTACGGATCTTGGTTATCGCCGCGCGACCAGTTGCCGGTGCCCGTGTCGGACTTCATTTGAAGATTGCCACGCTCCAAATATGCCTTGATGCCCCAACCAGAATTGACCCGTGCCTCGCGAACTCGCTCGCAAAAATCACCGCCATTTGCTGCCGGCCCGCTCCCAACCGGAACACGCAGGCTCGTGCCATCCGGACGCTGATATACCTCGGTCCGGTTGGTCGGAACCATCTGGTAACAGCCCTCGTAATAGGCATTCGTCAGATCGGGCGTATCTTCGGTGCGCACAAACGTGTAATCGACCGCCGTCGTTCCCGGTTCCAGATAATCGGAGACAATGGTGTATGGGGTTCCGGCAACATTGATCGAGATATCCACCAAAGGATAGGCTCGAAGCTCGGCATCATCATATTGCCAGCCCGACAGATCCAGCGAATGCGTATAGGTCTGTGCGCTCGCCTGACACTGCGTCACATACATGCGCCCCTGGGTCGGGGACTCGTAGTAAAACCGCTCACGTCCATAAGACTGACCCGCTTCCAGATCATGGGTAAACTGAGACGGGTCCGTGCAGCCATCCGTGGTCGCATAAAGCGGCAACTCGTCTGTCAGATCCGGCTGGCACCCGGCGATCGTCTCGCGAACTCCATCGACCTCGATTTCCGTAATATACTGGCGCGCGACAAGGCCCTGCTCCAGATCGACAATCGGCGTGCACACGTCCATCCCATCCACCTCAAACACCTTCTCGTGCGGATAGGTCACCTCGCTCGTCATGCAAGGCGAGGCCTGGTAGTACTGACCCTTATAGGTATAGGTCCACATGGTCATCTGAGTGGAAACGCCGGCACCAAAATCATGCTTCAAGGAGCAATTGTCCGCCTCCGCCGTCATCTGGATCGGCGCGATCGTTTCTGACGGGGCACACTCGCGCACCCGCACATCAACACCTTCCTTGTTATACGCCAGGATGGTGTTGACCGTGGCAATCCCCTTGTCGAGATCGAAGGTCAGCGCGCACTCTTCACGCTCTTCAATCGGCCAGGTGCGCTCCGTATCCGCACGGCACGCACTGACCGTATGCCGGCTCGCCTGCCCGTCCACATAGAAGTAAGTGTACTGCGCACTCGCCTCACGCCCCTCAAGATCGACAAAATCGTCACAGGCGCTGTAGTCACGCTCAAGCTCGAACGTCTTGTTGGAGGGCGCACATTCACTGACCGACACAACCTCACCAGTCCTGTTCCGGTAGCTCAAGCTGGACAGAAGCGCGACCGTCTTGCCCTCAAAATCAACCTCCGGCGTGCAGGCGTCAAAATCCTCGTTGATCACGTGGTAATTGGCCTCATCCGGCTGACACGCTTCCAGATCGTACCGCGCGCCCTTGTCGTCAGTGTAAAACGTCTCAAACTGCGGGAACGCAAGACGGGCATCGATGTCCACGATCGCCTCACACGCGTCGTAGTTCTTCTCAATCGGCCACACCACCCCATTGGGAGAACACGCATCGTTCTCAACGACAACACCGTCTTCCAGCGTTTGCGACATCGATTGCTGACGCACCACACCGCTGACAAGATCGACAACAGGCTCGCACCCCTCCGTCGTCACGTCATAGGTGACCGTCGGCTCATCCTCATCGGCCGCAAGCCGCTCAGGGGTCTGGTAGCCACCTGCAATCGGATTGGAACTGCCGCCATCCTCATTGCCATCGGAGCCGGAGCTGTCGCCGCTGCTCTCTTCTTCGCGCGCGTCCTCTTCCGGCTCGTCCTCTTCGGCAACCGCCTGTGTGCTCAGGCGCGCAAGCGCCGCCAGGAACTCCGCCTCGTCGCCATCTATGGAGATCTCCGTCGTCGGCAACAGACGCTCACCGACAAGCACAAACTGGCTGGTAAAATCCTGCGGCTCAAGATCGACATAATCCGCACCCCGCGTCAGACGGGAGACAACCACCTGGGCAATACTGTTGCCACCAGCGCGCACGCGGCGGACAAAGCCTTCCGCATTGACGCCCTGCACATCCCCGCCAACCTCTGGCGGTCTGGCAAACCGGAATTCAAGCGGCACCGCCGCATCCGTGGTCAGGTCGGTCTCAAGAACAGGGGCGATCGCGAAGAGATCCGGCCGCAGCCGCGCTTCGGCTTCACCGGCAGCGCCATCTTCGCCGGCGCCGGCAGAGCGCACCACTTCCGGCACCGGCAAAGATTGGGCCAGAGCCGAGGGAACAGCCAAGGACGGTGCCAAAGTAGGCGTCAGGGTCGCGGCAATCAGGCCGCTATACATATACTTGCGCAAACGCATTCAAAACTCCTCAGTTTTTGGGGGGATTGGCGAGATACCAGTCAAACTCCGGACGCACCTGGACACGCGTGCCCTGGGCAATCCGGATCACCGGCTTGAGATCAACTGTGTCTTCCAGGAAGGCCGCCGTGAGCGTGCCAATATTTTCGCTGGCACCGGTCAGACCATTGGCAACAATGTTGGAGTTGGTGCTGTCAATCTGGCTGGAGCCGACCACAGCCCCTTCCACCGCCGTGCCAAGGGCAACCGTCAGGATCGCAGAGCCGTATTTCTCCCAGAAGCGGTTGTTCACCTCGCCCGAAAGACCCGCATACCCTTGCGCATCTCCAACCTTCGAATTCAGTTGGAAAATCTCCGCACGGCTTTCGCCCAGAAGGATACGGCTGCACGAGAACCCGACACGCGTCTGGCCGATCTTGTCCACCGACTCATAGGCACAGATCATCCGCGAGCCCTTCGGCACAAGCTTCGTGCGCCCGTGGTAGCCGTAAACATCCCGGCTCACCTGCACGACAACCGTCCCGTTATCGGCAAGCTGGCTGTTGATGCCGCTTTCCAGAATGCCGGTGATATAGCGGTCGGCCGCCAGAATACGGCTGTTGTCAACGGCAGAGGTCGAATAGCGGCGTGGGGCGGAATACCGGTCGTTTTGCGGATCAATGCCAACAGGTGGCGCAAACGCCGGCACAGAAGCCATCTCAGGCAAGGGAGCCGCCGGAGGCTCCTGGAACTCGCCAGACAGATCAGCCCCGGCAAGTGTTGTCTGCATCTCGGCCCGCTCACGCAAGGACGCCTGCAAGGCAAGCTCATAAGGGTCAGGCCCGCGCGGAACGCTCCTTTCCGGCTCAAGATACTTGGTCACCACCTGCGTCCGGACCACTTCGCGGGTCTCAACAACAGGCTTTTCAACCTCCCTGATGACTTCCTTCTCAATCACCACCGCCGGCATCGTGATGACCGTCGGTTCCGGCTTCGGCTCAGGCGGCGCAGGCTTTTCGTAGGAAAAAACCTCCGGATCACTTGCCGGCAACCCCCGCGGAGCCGCTGGCTCTTGCCGGCAAAGACCGCCAAAGCTCAAACCCAGAGCAACAATCAGCTCACAAACCGCCATCAGCTGCCGCCCCGATACTGAACAGAAAGGTGATCGCGCGTAAGGGTGAGCGTCGGCTCACCGCCTTCAATAACAACAGTCACATCCGCAATACGGATGCGCACCCGACCGTCAGTGGCATCAATCAGATACGGCGCAGCCGCGCGGGCATTGCCGGTCGGCGGAGAAGGCACAACATCCTCAGGCTCGCGAACCTCCACCAGGCCCTCGTGCCGACGGAAAATGGGAGGGGGGAGAATAACAGGCCGGTTTTCCACCATGATCGGCGGAGGACCTGGAGGACCAGGAGGCCTTGCCCCCTCCACATCAGGGCAAAACAGGCCAAGACCAAGCGACAGAAGAAATTCACAAACCGCCATCGCTCACTTTGCCCCCTTGTACTGGATGCACAGGAAGGACTGGCCGGATTTCAGCGTGATCAGACGGTGCGTGCTTTCAACAATGAAGGTCGTGCCCTGAACGCGGGTGTTGACCAGCTCGTCAATGCCATCGACCACAACATAGGCCGTGGGCAGCTCAAGATCGTTCCACTTGTCGCCGAACTGGATGTAGGTGAAGTTGTCATCCCGAAATACCTGCTCCGGGCGCAGCGAGTTGTCTCCCCAAAGCTTGTAGTCATCCCAGCCGCGCAAGGATGCCGGATCAAACCGGGCGGTCTTCAGAAAGTCGCTGCCACCATGGGTGCCAACAGCTGCTGTGCCGATAGCGCCCGCGCCAGCTGCCGGCAGTGCCCGGCCCCTGTCGTCAAAGGCTACATGGCCCATGTCAGGCGATCCGGACCCGACAATGCGATAGGACAGATCAGGCACCGATTTGGAGTTGATGCCTTCAGCGCGCAAATAGAAGGAATAAACCTCCCCGGCCTCCGTATAGACCAGAAGGGAGCTGTCAACGCCTGCCCCACGCGGCTTGACCGCAAGCGTGTTGTCTGAGCGCTTCCTGACCTCGAACCGGGACGCATCCCCCAGATCCGCAGAGGCAATGCGCACCCCTTCAGGCAACTGGATCGCACTGACCATATATTCGCGCAGGCGCACCTTGTAGACGCAATCCCCGCACCAGGCCTCCACATGAATGCCCTGATCCTTGCCGGGACGCGACCAGGCCTCCTGGATCTGGCCGCCAATGGACGCAGGACGGGCCAGGGGGCCGTAATTGCCGGATGCCTGGGCCTGAGCCTGGGCGAGCGACCCGGGCGGCACGGTAGAAGTCACCACTGCGTTGGCTCCATCAATGCGCTGTTTGGGGGTCGTGGGGACAGGTCGCGTTGAGGCGCGCCCGCCCTCATCGGGAGAAAGCGCTGTCTGCGCCGATGCCGCAGAAGACAGAGCCGCAAGGGCCAAAACGGTGAGAAGGCGGGCGATCATTTCGAAGCTTGCTCCTTGATGGACATGCCGAGAACGCGAATGCCAAGCGGGTTCTCGAACCGTTCAGCAGTCGTGACGTCATGAGGGCGGGGGGTCATTTCCAGAAACGCGCGCAGATGGCGGCGCTTGGGCTTGTCGCGACCGATCCGGTCGCTCTGGAGGAATTCAACGACATAGAGATAAACGCCATCATAGGCGTCCACCTGATGCGCGCCCTTGATCGTAATCGAGCGGTTCAGGCCATCTTCAAGGCCAGCCTCGATCAGGCTCTTGTTGGCATCCAGATACGTGTTGAAGAACTCCGCATCCGAATAGGTCCGCACCTCTTCAAAGCGCGTGTTCTGCGTCGTGCCGTCAATCGTGAGGATCTGGCGCACATACCGGCGCGCCAGCTTCTCAAGCATCAGCTCAAACCCATCGACCTCAACAGAGATCGGCTCCACACGGTAAAGACGATCGTCGCTGGGGTCTGCCCGAAGAAGCGCGATCTGCGTTTCCTTCAGCGGAACCAGAGACACAAGCGCCTGGATGGAGACAACCACACAGGCAATCAGCGCAATGTTCATGGCAACCGACAGACGCAACAGCCACGCCAGACGACGATGCGCGGTCTTGTAGGCAAACGGGTCCGCCGCCAGAATATTGGCGTGTTTGGGCATGTCCTGCATGTCGGTCGGAGAGAGCGCGAGCGAACTCATCAAGCCGCCTCGACCCACTCGAACGTGCCCGGCTGGAACTCAACCTCAAGACAGGCACACGGAGACTTGCGCATCTGGTCAATGCCGTTCGGCTCGATCGGCATTTCCACCTGGGCGCAACTGGACAGGAAAAACCCCAGGCACACTACAAGAGTGACGTGTTTCATTGATCAAAGACCCTTTGAGAGAAAAACTTAAGACTGGTCCGAGGACCGGATGATCCCGCCGGCCTTGGCGGACAAGGACTTGCCAGCGCTGGCCGCAGCCCCGAGCGCAGCCATTCCACCGGCAAAATTCCCCACAGCACCGGCTCCCCTTGCCGCCGGTCGCAAGGCTGACTTTGACAGCGTTCCAGCAGCCACCCCGTTGTAGAGAACACCGGTGAGCTGACCGGCAAAGCTCGCGGCCTCGGAAATCAGCGCCACCCCAAGCCAGCCCATGATCAGCGCCAGCAGATACTTGCCCCCGGCAAGGTTCAGCCACTCTTCGACCTTGATGTTCTCGCCGGTGGCCGTGACCCCAATGGCGTCAATGCTCGCCTTCACCAGTGCAAACACCATCGACATGGAGACCATGGTCACAATCGCCCCGGTGACCGTGCGCGTCGCAGCACCTGCCAGATCGCGGCCGAACGGAAACGACGCCATGCCCACCACAAACGGTGACATGCCCATCACCAGCGTGATCCGGAACAGCGCAACAGCGGTATGGGACAGGAACAGAACCAGCAAAATGAGATAGGGAACAATCAGACTGACGCCGAAGACAATCCCCACAAGCGCGGCCCCAATGCCTGTGAGAGCTGCGAAAAAACCGCTGCCACCACCGGCTGCCATCAGCGCCGTCGCAATGCTCCAGATCTGGCTGATGACCTCTTCGATGGCTTTCAAAAGCGCGTCCATCCCGGAATACCCGGCCGACTGCGCATCCAGCGTCAGGCTCGCAAGCCCCCCCATCATATTGACGGTGGTCGTGAAGATCGTGACCACCAGGGCACCGCTTGCCAGCGCCTTGTAGATCCCGAACCCCAGCACCAGGAAGATCGCCTGCCTGAGCGCCTCGCCCAGCTCAAAGCGACCGATCAGAACCTTGATGCCCGTCCACACGATCCAGCCGCCGATCATGGCCGCGACAAGACCCAGAAACGGCCCATGGATCGCCGTCACCACCGTCTCGAGCGTGGTTTGCGCATGCGTCTGGTAGGCCTTAAAAATTGCGCAGATGTTGCAGGCTGCCTCAGCCATCACTCGCTCTCCGGGTCATCGCTGTAGGTGCGCTCTTCAGCCATCTCGCTCAGGATCGGAACTCCGTTGTTCAGGGCTTGCGAGGCCTGGATTTTCAGCATCTGCGCCAGAAGCTGGTTGGTCTGGGCCTGCGTCGTAAGCTGTGCCACCTGAAGCTCGATCAGAACCTGAAGCCGGTCCTGCATGGTCTCAGCGCCCACGCCTGCGCTCTTGTAGTCCTGCGCCGTCTCAAGGGTGGTGACCGCCGTCTCATGCGCCTCGTCCGACTGCGCAAGCCCCTTGAGGGTCGCATCCGTGATCGTGGCAACGCGGTTCTCCGTCACCGCCTTCTGGATCTCGACCTTCTCGTCCCAGCTGCCTTCCGTCAGCGACTGCTGCGTTGCCACAAGACCGGACTTGTAGGCATTCGAGCGCTCGCAGATCGACCCGAAGTCCACCTCTTCCAGATCAATCGACGGCATCAGCTGCTCGTAATCTGGAATGAGGCACGCCATGTCACCGGTAACGCTGGAGGCAAGCGCGTCAAAGTTCACCGACGGGATCGACACATTGCCAATCTCGCCGATCGAGGCGAGGGTTTCGTCGGCAATCGCCTTGGCTTCCTCAACAACCTTCAGCTGGTCGGTCACCACAGAAAGCTGCTCCTTGGCTGTTTCAAGCTGCTCGGTGACAACAGAAAGCTGCTCCTTCATCGTCGTCAGCTGCTTTTGCGCCTCCGCAATCGCCTTCACATCGATCACAGCCATCGCAGCCCGGGCCCCAGATACACTGCCTGGTAAACTGCCTGGCACACCACCAGACACCAGCAGCGCCGCCGCAAGGACGCATGTTAGAGTTTTGCGAGCCATTGCTCACCCCATTTCTTCCTGAGTTCGTGAATTGTCCGCATCGGCTCATCGCCAGACCGGTAAAAGCGCAAGGCATCGCCAAGGCCCGACAGGTCAACGTCAAGGATCGTGCTTTCGTTGAAATTCGCAGCCTCAAAGCGCTTGACCACAAGCACCTGACGGCCGCCCTTCATCTCGCCCTCGCCCTTGATGAAGGCGATCTGCTCGTTCGACAGATTGAACGGCTCAAGGTTTTCCACCTTCGCCTGGGAGTTTGGCAGGAAAAACAACGTCTGCGCGTTCTCAATCATCGCCGAAGCGCCAGCGAAGTCGAGCAAGGCCCCCGGCTCCTGGAACGCAAGCCCCACAAGACCGTTCAGCTTCCGGTATTCCCGGTACATCTCCTGAACAACGTCCCTGAAGCCGTTGTTGCGCAAGAGATTGGCAGCCTCGTCAATGAAGATCGAAAACCCGCCTTCCCCCCGGCGCGCCACCGCAGAAATCGCCGCCGAGATATGCGCCACCACAGGCGGCCCAAGAACAGGGTCCTTCAGCGCCTCGTTCATGTTGATGCCAACCAGAAACGAACGCCTCAGAAAGCCGGTGATCTGATCACGCGGAGCATTGAAGACGTGCGAGAACTGACCCTGCGCCCCGTCATCGGACGACACCCAACGGGCAAAAAGCTTGCGGATCGCCGACTGCACCGGGAACGCGGCCCCATGGATGTTGTTCAGCGTGCGAAGACCTGGCTCCAACTCGCACGCCATGTCGAGTGCGGCATGCAGATCATCGTCCATGCTGTCGTCAAAACTCTCACCAAGCATGGATTGCAGGATCAGCCGCACCCCGTGACGCGCGGTCTTGTCCGACAGGTCCACATCAAGAGGATTGAGCGCCAGATCCTCATATCCCTGGTAGACGCCGCCAAATGCCTCGATCATGAAGCGCGCGCCCTCCCTGGAATCAAAAACGTAATTCCTGACACCAGGGAACTTGGCAAGACCGCCCAGAAGATGAAGCAGCAAGGTCGATTTACCGCCGCCAGTCGGTGCAAACATCAAATAGTTGCCCGGCGACTGCGGCTTGTCCGACACATGGAACTGGAACGCATAATTCTGCCCTGTCGGCGTTTTGAACAAACGCACAGGACGATCTCCGAACGGGCTCGACCACAGGCCGATCGGCGAGAACTGGAACGGCCAAAGGGCCGCAACATTGCTTTCGGTGATCTTCAACGGCCGCAGCAGCTTGTCGCGTCCCGGCATCCGGTTGAACCAGGCCGTCGCGGCCCCGGCCGTCTCAATGGAATAACGAATGCGCGCAGTGTCCAGAAGGGCCGTCACCTGATCCAGAAGCGCGCTCAGCTCATGTGTCTCGCGCGCGCGCACCGTGATCTGGAACTGCGTTTCCTGAAGCTGGTGCGCGTTGGTCAAAAGGTCTTCATTGACCGCCTCAAGCTCGGCCAGAACCGCACCCGTGCCAAAATAATTGTGCTTTTGCTCCGTAATCTGGCGCGTGGTCAGCGCAATCTGACCAGTGTTGTCCAGCGGGCGGACGATCTGGCAAACCTCGATCTCCCCTGACAATGCCAGCAGCCGGGAGACCAGAAGACCGGAGACCGTCTCGGGCCAGCCACGCACCGCAATGACCCGGTTGAAGGTCCTGTGCGGCGTGAATGTATCAATCGCCCCGCCCGTGGAAACGTGAATGTCAGACGCCGGCAGGTTCGCGCTGATGCCCGCACTCACACGGGCAAGCTCCGGCTTCAGCTCACCGCAAACAAGATAGTTCAGCACACGTGTGAGCTCGCAGGCCTTGCCCGCGTCCCCGGCGGCTTCCACCAGTCGGATGCCATAGGCGTTGAAGCTGCTCAAAAGTCCGCGCGTGGTCTTTTCCAGCTCCCCGGACGTTTTCACGCTGAGCACAAGATACCAGACAAGCGAA
Organism: Labrenzia sp. THAF82; assembly: GCF_009363435.1. Lineage (GTDB taxonomy): Bacteria > Pseudomonadota > Alphaproteobacteria > Rhizobiales > Stappiaceae > Roseibium > Roseibium porphyridii. Next base: position 740,120 of record NZ_CP045354.1, read on the forward strand.
TAGGCGTTCCGGTAAAGCCGTTGTTCCGCCTCCCCGACTTCCCGCAAGGTCGGCGACGGCCACTCAGCCAGAAAGCTCACATCCCGCTGGCGCTTGATACCGAACAGGCGCAGCACGGAGCCCGCCGACAGAAATTGCAGGAACGCATTCGCCCGCCCGATGGCAAGCGTTTCCTGCTCGCTCACACTGCGCGTCTCATACGCCAGACCCGACACCGCAAACACCCGCACAAACGAGCCATCCTTCAGCGAGACCGTCTGGTTGTCGGCCAGCAGCTGGTCGAATTCCAGCTCATTGGCAAGCCAGTCCTGTTCCACATCACCAAGCAGGTACTTGCGGCTTTTGGAACTCACCAGCGCCGCAGCGCCAACAGCAGCAACGCCCGTCATCAAGGTGCCCAACAACATTATCGGGTCCGCCGTTTTGGGGTCTTCAAGGGAAAGCCGCTCACCAGCTGGCGCATCTTGCGAGCCTGGTAGAACGAGGCCGGGTGAAGAAGGAGGGTTTCGCAGTGGGGCTCACGACGACGCAGCACAATGATCCAGGCAATTGCAGGCGGCAGCGTCACAAGCACCAGCGCAAAGGCAACCCCGTTGCCCGCAAAAAGACCGACAGCACTTGCCAGAACCAGCTCACCGATCAGCACGAGAATTGCATGAAGGGGCGGCATGCCCGCCACTTTCATCGGCTCCTGGATATGCAGGAATATGGCACTTTGCGCCTTCATGGGTTACGCCCCGACAAGGGTGCGAAGGGCCGCCGGACCGAACATCACCAGGGCCCCGCCACAGACCAGCTGGCCCAGACGGACAATGTCAATCCGGCCCGTGCCCATCGCCCAGATGCCATAGACAATCACACCGATCCCGATCACAGGCGCAGCAAAGGACACCAGACCGTTTTCCAGATCCGTGAACATGGTTGTGGCTTGGTCTGCCCATCCGGCCGCCGCCAGGGCTGTGGCGGGGAAGGCCACGCAAGTCGTCAGGAAAGACGACAGGGAAAGAGAGGCGCGCTCCGCCTTTGCCAGAAGCCTTGAACGGATGCCGGGTGTCTTGATGAGTGTCATGTTCAAACGTCCCTATTTGAGGATGAAGTAGAAAGCAGCGACAGCGAACCAGTTCGCCAGCGCCAGAAGAGAGAGGGCATAGGTGGAATTGCGGAGCGCGCGGCGAATCCTGTCCGTATCAACAGCGTGCCGTGTCACCGTATCGATCAGTGTCTGGATTGCCTCGTTGCCAAGGTTCTTCGCCACCGTCTCAAGCTGATCAGACACCTCGGCAATCGTCTTGTTGATAGCCGTGTTGGCAACCGACACATCCGCCTTGATCTGACCTTTGAGGGCAGCCCGCTCAGCCTGCAACAGCTCGTTCAGATTGTCGCCGAACAGGTTCAAAACAGACGTCACGGCCAGAACCGGATCATCGGGCTGCAAGGAGACATTGGTCTGCTGGTGAACCACCGCAATGGCTTCCTCGGTGGAGACGTGCCAGGCCGGTGTTCCCTGCAAGGGCGCAGTTGCTCCCCCGTCACTCGTCGCTTCCAGCTCCGGCTCCTGGAACGGATCTTCCTGTTGGACCAGGGCTGTCATTGCGCGGCCTCGATGACAGGAGCGGCAGCCGGCTCAGCAGCAGGTTCCTTCAGAAAGGCCGCCTGGTCGAACCGGTCAATCGCCTGCTGCCAGTAAATCTTCAAACGCTGGCGTGCCATCAGATTGAAATCCGGCGACCCGATCGCTTCCACAAATGTCAGATTGGCGGCCATCATCGTGCGGATGTCCTCGCCGAACGTGCCCGCCTGAACCTTCGGATGGCGCATGATCGCAGCGATCCGGCCCGCGTTTTCCTGACAAAGTCCACTCTCTTCAAACGGCTTGCCGTTTTTGGCAACAGGCCCGAAGAACTCGTTCAACCACACGACCAGCGGCACGCCCGGAAAATTCCGGGCCATGGCCAGCAACGAGTTGAACGTGTCGTCCAGCGCAGCACCACCGCACAGCGGACAGTGCAGATAGACCCGCACGCCCGAGCCTTCCAGAAGCTCAAACGCGCTGTTTTCCAGAAGGTAGGAACACGTTGCAATGAAGGAGGACGTGCCCGTGTCGATCACCGTGTGCCCGCCCTCAGCTGCCTCGAAGATCCCCTCGATCACCGCATCAAACCGGCGCGGGTCAATGTCATCACCCGCCATGATGTCGATCTTGCGCGCGCCAAGCGCTGAAATCGCCGACAGGGTCGGTGTCGCCGGATCAAGATCGAAGGCCTGGACCGGCCGATCCTTATGCCGCAAATACTGAACCAGCATGGAAGAGGTCAGGCTCTTGCCGGCCCCGCCCTTCCCCTGCATGACAAAGTGAACCGTATTCACCATGACGCACCTCCATGAGATCCGCGCGGCATTCGGAAACCGTTGACCTCAGGCACCAGGGGGCCTGCCTGCTTTCGGCCAGCGAATGACAGCATTGTCAACGCCAAGGCTTCAAGCCTGGAAGGTTTTGAGCTATGCCTGTCCCCTGGAGCGGCTTGGCTGGCCCCCCGGCCTCTTCGCTCCCCAGATTGTGGACAGGATTTGTATCTTCATCGCCGCAAGGGTGCAGATCCTGTTCATGATCTGACGCAAAACATGGCCCCGTAGCTCAGCTGGAGAGAGCACTCACCTTCTAAGCGAATGGCCACAGGTTCGAATCCTGTCGGGGTCGCCAGCTTCGTGAACTGGCGTCTTGGTCCAGGTGAACGATGTGCGCAAGCGCCCGGGCGTGGAGGGCTATCGTGGGCACACAGATGTTGCAAACCTATCTGGAAAAACTCGATCCCCCGAACAATGCCGCCCGGTTCTACCGGATGGCGGTTCTGCCGAACCTGTTTGGGGAATGGACACTCTACCGGGAATGGGGCCGCATCGGTCAGGGTGGGCAGGTCCGGCTGGACTGCTACGAACACGAAAGCCAGGCGGTCGCAGCGCTGATGGCCCTGGAGGCTTCCAAACGTGCACGTGGATATTGGGCCGAGCCTCAACAGAGGACTATGTTTGACTGACCGGGTCAAGTAAGCCCGAGGGAATGTCACCCTCAGGCCCTCTGGACCCGCCCGAAACCTTCCCTGGGCAGTATCAAGGACCGGAATTCGCGGTAGAGTTTTTGGTCGATTTTCATATCCATCTTGTTCATCACGGCGATTGCCGGGATTGCCAACTTATTTTGTATGGCCGGCAAGATGCCCTACTTTTGACGTGACTCACTCTAGAATGTTAAGTCGTCTAAAAACATCATGTTCGGATCACCTATCTTTGTGGCGGATACACTGTCAAGCATAAGTGAGCTACCATCGGAAAACGCCAACTCCAGTCCCTGATCGGATTGCTTCGTCGCAGTCAGCATGTACACTCCGTTTGCATCAATCATGGAGCTAAAGTCTAGACGATCGGCGTCCATGTCGAAATCAGAGATCCGATCGGAGCCGAAGCCCGGCTTAAATACAAAGGTATCAGATCCGGCACCGCCGTACATTTGATCGTCACCCTTTCCGCCGATGAGCTTGTCATCACCCTTTCCGCCGATGAGCTTGTCATCACCCTTTCCGCCGATGAGCTTGTCATCACCCTTTCCGCCGATGAGCTTGTCGTCGCCCTTTCCGCCGATGAGCTTGTCGTCACCCTTTCCGCCGATGAGCTTGTCATCACCCTTTCCGCCGATGAGCTTGTCGTCGCCCTTTCCGCCGATGAGCTTGTCGTCGCCCTTTCCGCCGATGAGCTTGTCGTCGCCTGAAGATCCCGTCAGCGTGTCGCTACCCGAGGAACTTGTCGTTCTGTCGATGGTGAAATCGTCGGCGGTTCCGATGAGCGTGTCGTCACCTGAAGAACCCGTCAGCGTGTCGCTACCCGAGGAACTTGTCGTTCTGTCGATGGAGAAATCGTCGGCGGTTCCGATGAGCGTGTCGTCACCTGAAGAACCCGTCAGCGTGTCGCTACCTGAGGAACTTGTCGTTCTGTCGATGGTGAAATCGTCGGCGGTTCCGATGAGCGTGTCGTCACCTGAAGAACCCGTCAGCGTGTCGCTACCCGAGGAACTTGTCGTTCTGTCGATGGTGAAATCGTCGGCGGTTCCGATGAGCGTGTCGTCACCTGAAGAACCCGTCAGCGTGTCGCTACCTGAGGAACTTGTCGTTCTGTCGATGGTGAAATCGTCGGCGGTTCCGATGAGCGTGTCGTCACCTGAAGAACCCGTCAGCGTGTCGCTACCTGAGGAACTTGTCGTTCTGTCGATGGTGAAATCGTCGGCGGTTCCGATGAGCGTGTCGTCACCTGAAGAACCCGTCAGCGTGTCGCTACCTGAGGAACTTGTCGTTCTGTCGATGGTGAAATCGTCGGCGGTTCCGATGAGCGTGTCGTCACCTGAAGAACCCGTCAAGACAAGAGGTTCGGCGGTTGAACCTGCAGACCATGTCACATCAAATTGCCCGCTTGAAACGAGAACGGTCCCGTTGTCCAACATGGTCCCGAAGGATGCTGAATAATCACTGATAGCGTTGGATGCAAAGTTTGTGGGCATGTCAGTGTGGGTCGCGCGGCTGTAATTGGCTGCGTCGTCGCTCAAATATGTCATTTCAGCAGTCGGATATTGAGTTGCTACCGTTGATTGCTCTGTAGGATAACTCGCGTTAATTTCAAAATAGTTAGATTTCATGAAAAGATTTCCTTCAGTACTTTCGAATATAAGGCTAACGATAGGTTCTTTTCATGGGAGTGACGCGCGTCATAGGTACGCCGGTGCGATCTCTGCTATGCGCCCGGCGAAATGAACGCCTGAAATCCGGCCAAAGCAGGGCACCTTGCCGGCCGTACAAAATAAGTTGGCAATCCCCATTCTAGCCCATCCTGAGGATCTTCTGACCCTGGTCAGCGGCGAGAAGAGCGTCTTCGGGCGGCATGATATTGCCCGTGCGCTACATCTCGAGCGATGTGCGCCTGTTCCAGAATTTCTTTGCCGCGGTCATGGCCGGGCGTGTTGTTCTGTTCTTGCCAGGCAACAACGAGGAATTGGTCAAGGGGCTGGTGTCTGTTGTGCTTCTGGGTGGGGCTGTTGCGTTCCTAAGCGTCAACGGGGCTGCCCGGTTCATTGCGGGCGGCGCGGCGGCTCTGTGTTTTGGAAGTCCGACGATATCATCACCCTTTATTGGGTTTGGTTCCAACCACACCTGGCCGCCATGCCTGACGGCAACGCGGTTCAACACCTGCGCTACCTCAATCAGGTCTTCGGCTTGTTGACAGAAGCAGACGTTCAGTTCCTGGTTCTTGGCTGCGCCAACGGCCTGGCTGGAATTGCCGCGCTCGCTGCAATTGCGCGGACAAGTCTCAATCCTGACAGCCGCAAGCAATCCAAAAGCGACCTGTTCGGCGATGCCCGCTGGATGAGAAGACGGATCATGGCAAAGCTGTCCAGGAAGGGCGTCTACATCATCAAGCCCTTCGGCTTGTGGCACGACTACACACGCGAAATGAACGCCTGAAATCCGTCAAAAGCAGGGCATCTTGCCGACCGTACAAAATAAGTTGGCAATCCCCAGGTTACACATGTTGCACAAATGATTGTCCGGCACGCGGTGATGAATATTACTCCTGCTTGCTTTTACCTCGTGTATTCAGCAGCTGAATTTGTTGAATCCTATTTCAAACCCAAGAGGTATGTGAGTGCCATGATGCTTGATGCAACATGTCCCGCGACATGTCGTGTGCGGCCAAGCCCCGCAATGAAGCAATACCGCCAGCAACAAACTGTTGAGGGAGGGCGCTCACATGGGTGACATCAAAGTTCCAGGATCTGGCTCACAAGCTAGCCAGTCGGGTGCGGTGCCTCCCCAAGGAAGGGTGATAACCGGTCACTTTAATGGCAAGACTGTTGATCAGATTGTCAAGATTGGAAAGGAGAGTGATCCTGTAGGTGCCTTTAGGTATCTGTTGCGATTGGCACAAAATAAAAATAGCGAGGCTATAGAGGCCCTTAGAGGAGCGGCTCTGACGGCGCCTCTTAAACCGCAATGTACATTTAGTGCACTCGCTAAATCAGCAATGCCAGCAATACCAGCAATACTCACTAAATTAGATAAGTCAGAAAAGTTAGCACGAAATGCGGCAGAGCAAAAAGAGAGCGACGAGGGCGGCTCTGTCCGGCAAGTCGGCCCCTCTCTTGGGACACGACTAGATAGATACAATGCTCTAATAAAACTGCTAAAGTCTGAGTATCGCTGTAGGACCGATCCGCTACGTGATGACACGAATCTCCTGACAGGAAAAGCCAAAGTAGGCGAGGAAACCAGCCTGACGTTTTCGCAGTTTCACGAAAAGTTAGAAGAAAAGGGTGTCGCCAAAATAGCTGTTGCTTGGTTTAAGGTATTGGCAGAGTGCAAACTTAGACCTGAAGAACGGATCAAACAGCAAACCGAAGAACGGATCAAAATCCAGACTGCATTGGTCAAAGCTTTAAATAAGTTAAGAAAGCCTTTAATTGAAAAGCTAGAACAGGTACGCAAATCCAGATTCTCAGAAAATAGCACAAAGTTCTTTGATTTCCTGTTGTACTTTCGTAACACTGATGAAAAGCTTATGTTGCTGATGTGTGAGTTGCTATTGCTGTTTCCTGGTGCGTCCATGAGAAGATGTTATAAACTGGCTCATACACTTGATGCCGAGAGCATGAGGCGGCTTAAAGAGCTGAAACAGCTGTTTGAAAATGGATCCCCTAAAAGTCTTTCTAAGGCGGCTTGCAAGCTGGATGGTGAAGGCATGGGGCGGCTCAAAGAGTTGAAAAAGCTGTTTCCTAATGCGTCCTTCAAAGAGCTTGTTGTTGTAGTTGAAATGTTTAATGACGCGGCTGTGGGGCGGCTCAAAGAGTTTAAAAAGCTGTTTCCTAATGCGTCCTTCAAAGAGCTTGTTGTTGTAGTTGAAATGTTTAATGACGCGGCTGTGGGGTGGCTCAAAGAGTTTAAAAAGCTGTTTCCTAATGCGTCCTTCAAAGAGCTTGTTGATGTACTTAATTGTCTTGATTACGCGACTATCGGGCGGCTCAAAGAGTTGAAAAAGCTGTTTCCTAATGCGTCCCTTGAAGAGCTTTCTAATGAAGCTCGTTGGCTTAAGGCCGGTGGTGTGAGGCGGTTCGAAAAGCTACGAGAGCTGTTTCCTGAAGCGTCCTTCAAAGATCTTTCAACATGGTTTGGCTCACCACGCAAAAAAGGAATTCGCCAGACAAAACCCTCCAACAGCTTTCAAATAAGAGCTAATGGAATTGACTCCAACCTTTGAACCCCTCGATTTCGAGCGGCAATGATCTTGTCAGGATCGGCCTTCCAGACGATTGGCTTGGGCTCGTTGGCGTTGTACTCTCGGATGAAGCGTTTGATGGCTTCCTAGCGATCAACGATGGAATGAAAGACGCCGTTTTTGAGCTGCCGCCGGCTCAGTTTGGCGAAGAAGCCTTCGACGGCATTGAGCCATGAGGAAGGGGTTGGCGTGAAGTGGATCGCCTCATCCTTGGGCATTTCGCGCTAGATCAGATTGAGAAAAGGGATGGGGGTTGCGTAGTTGTTAATCTGGTTTCGGTTTGGTAGATCGCTTTAATAATTCAGAGTTCCGTTTTCCCAGGTCGATCATCTTCTACGCAGTTTGGGCGTATCAGCGTTTCGCGCTAAGTATCGCAGATGTTGAAGACCTTCTAGCGGAGCGCGGTATTCGTGTCAGCCGGGAACCGATCCGCAACTGGGTGAACCGGTTTGGTCGGTATTTCGCGCGCTGCATTCGCCAGGACCGGCCCAAGCCCAACAACAAGCGGCACCTTGATGAGATGGTGATTGTCATTGGCGGTGTGAAATACTGGCTCTGGCGGGCGATTGACGGCAATTTCCAAGGAAAGTAATGCAAGAAATATCTTTTAAATCGAACTTTTCCGTTAGGTCGTATAAAGCCACGGACATATTCCGAGTAGCGGATTTAATTGCAGAGCTTCAGGTGTTTCATGATCTGAGCGTGCAGGACCGAGAAGACATTTTATGGGACCTGAACAATATTCCAGCATCGTTTGAAGTTTGGGTTGTCTGCGATGCTAATGATATTCCGGTTGGTTTGGCAATGTGCGCTTCCATTCCTGGGCCGGGGATAAAGGCCGGTCTATTTTTGAAGGAGATTTTTGTATCTTCTAGCTATAGAAACCATGGGTTAGGTAAGATGCTAATCAGAAAAGTTGTTGCATCCGCTAGAGATAGAGGAATGCTTCGAATCGATTGGCTTGCCTCAGCAGACAATAAAAAAGCCCATGATTTTTATAAGCAAATTGGGGCCAAAGACTGTGATTCAGTAGTATTTTTCAGGATAGATAGCCCAATTTTAGATAACTTTCCTGATTTGTGAGCGGTAGAGCCGCAAATTTTTTGTCGTAGTCGGAACTCTGGCTTTGTCTTAAGGGGAATGCCATTGAGCTATGATTGAATCTGGTGTTCGGGCGATTTGAATGACGGCATTGGGTAATCGTCCTCAAAAACCAACGGGTTGAAAATTTGACTTCTCCGGCCTTTGATGCGCTTGGAGAACGAGATGAAGAAGTCACGATTTACGGAAAGCCAGATCCTGGCCCTTTTGAAGCAGGGCGAGAGTGGCGTTCCTGTTGCTGACCTTTGCCGGGAGCACGGGATCAGCAACGCGACCTATTACATCTATGGACAGCTCTCCCGATGCAAGGTTTTTGAGATCTGATCGAAGCCGGTATCTGGGTGCCAACATCTATCCGGCGTCACCAGAACGGTGCTGGTGCGCCCAAATGGGAAATCTGCGTGTGTGAAGGCCTCGACAAGTGGTAATCATCCCATTTTTCGCGGGGTCGATAACTGGACTTCAGGCTGCAGCTGTCAGTTTCATTTTCGGCGTAACGCCGCCGATGGCCATATTTGGCCGCTCATTGTTGTATGTCCATAGCCAGCGTGTGGCGTGATCCTGTGCCTCCTTGATCGTGTTGAATATGTATTGTCCGAGCCATTCATGGCGGACGGTTCGGTTGTAGCGCTCGATATAGGCGTTCTGTTGCGGTTTGCCGGGCTGGATGTATTGCAGCCCGATCCCGCGCCGTGAAGCCCACATTTGCAACGCCGCACTGACGTTTTCCGGGCCATTGTCCACCCTGATGTTAAGGGGCTTGCCGCGCCATTCGATAATCCGCTCCAGCGTACGGATTACCCGTAGGGCCTGAATGGAGATGTCCACCTCAATGCCCAACCCCTCCCGGTTGAAGTCGTCCAGCACGTTCAGAGTCCTGAAGCTACGCCCATCGGCCAACTGATCCGACATGAAGTCCATTGACCAGGTGACATTTGCCTCGTTTGGCACAACCAACGGCTCCGGCTTTTCCCGAACCAGACGCTTCTTCGGGTTGATGCGCAGGTTTAACTCCAGAGCACGATAAATCCGCCGGACGCGCTTGTGGTTCCAAGCAAAGCCTTTGACATTGCGCAGGTAAAGGAAACACAAGCCGAAGCCCCAGGTACGGTGTGTTGTCGTCAGCCGCACCAGCCAGTCTGCGATCTCGGCATTCTCGTCGCCCAGTTTGCGTTCATAGCGATAGCAGCTTTCGCTGATCTGGAAAGTCCGGCAAGCAAGCGCAATGCTCACGCCACGCAGACGGATTGCATTCATGGCCATCTCTCTACGTTGAGACGGCCTCAAGGCTTTTTTCCCAGAGCATCCTTCAGCAGTTCGTTCTGCATTGCCATCTCGGCATACATCTTCTTCAGTCGGCGGTTCTCCTCGGCCATCGCCTTCATCTCAGACATCAACGAAGCGTCCATCCCGCCATATTTGGAACGCCAGTTGTAATACGTCGCGTTGCTGATCCCGTGCTCCCGGCAAAGATCGGCGACTGGGACCCCGCTCTCACCCTGCTTCAAAACTGCCAGGATCTGGCTTTCCGTAATTCTTGATTTCTTCATGTCGTTCTCCAAGCGCATCAAAGGCCGGAGAAGTCCAATTTTCAACCCGTTGGTTTTTGGGGACGATTACCAAGTGACCGGCTTCGATGAGCCATTATAATACTCAGGTTCCCTTCACACCGGATTCAAACCGGTCGTCACATTTCTCGCAGTCTTGCACCTCTCTGCCGTGCCCCTCGTGTTTAAGCGGTACGGAACTCCGTGTTTTGTCGCAGCATGGCAAATATGGCTCTGTTGCAAAAGTCGACTGATTTTTCGATGAGGCAGCTTTCAACTTTGTTTTGGTGATTTTATGAATGCGTTTAAGGGCCGTCATTTCACGGGCGAAGTCGTGTTGTGGGCTGTTCGCTGGTATTGCCGTTACGGGGTCAGTTAGCGGGATCTTGAACAGATGATGGCCGAGCGCGGTGTTCGGGTCGATCATTCCACGATCTACCGGTGGGTGCAGACCTATGCACCTGAAATGGAAAAACGGTTGCGCTGGCAATGGCGCTGGCCAGTTTCGGGGAGTTGGCGGGTCGATGAGACCTACATCAAGGTCCGCGGAAAATGGACCTATCTCTACCGGGCGGTGGACAAGTTCGGCAACACCATCGATTTCTATCTCTCGGCCACCCGAAACACCAAGGCGGCGAAGCGGTTCCTGGGCAAAACCTTAAGGGGACTGAAAGACTGGGAGAAGCCCCATGCGATCAATACCGATAAGGCTCCCACCTACGGCGTGGCTATTTCCGAGCTGAAAGCGGAGGGCAAATGCCCACAAGACACTGAGCACCGCCAGGTCAAATATCTAAACAACGTCGTTGAAGCCGATCACGGCAAGCTGAAGCAGCTGATCCGGCCGGTGCGCGGGTTCAAAACCCTAAAGTCTGCCTATGCGACCATCAAAGGATTTGAAGTGATGCGTGGCCGCATTACAGGATTGGCGATCAACAAGGATTCAAATCTGGTGGCCTTTTACAGCAATGGCTGGGCGATGAGGCCGGAAACGCAAAAACACATGCAGGCTCTGGAGAAAATCCAGCAACACTTCGATCCTCCAGAAAAAGAGTTCAAACCAATCGCACCGCCATCACAAGACAAAGATCACGGGCGTGAACGCTAGGAATATCTTCAAATAGCAGAGCGGACACCCGCTCTGCTATTCTGGTTTTATGGATCAATATGAATTTGAAAAGTATCTTGAAAACCAACCTAAAATAAGCGGAACAGAGCCTGTCGGGCGATTTGTCAAAAACGCTTTTGGCGTTGAGGAAAAGCTCGTTCTGCCCGATGCCTACTGGCGGTATGTGGATTGGCTGGTCGAGGCAGAGGCCGTCGAGATTGAACGCTATATCGTCGATTGCGACAACGAACGCGGTGAACGAACCTTATCTGAAAACCTGATGGATTGGCTTTATTTCGATATGACTGAACGCAAGAAAGCCTTTCATCCGCTCCCAAGCTGGCTTGAGTTCATTTAGAGATTGACAATCTTTGCCAATATCTGCCATACTTAAAGAGTATGGAGAGAACTATGGCAACGATGAATGTATCCCTTCCTGACCCGATGAAAGACTGGGTAGAAGCACAGGCCGCGACAGGCCGCTATGCAAATGCAAGCGATTATGTCCGTGACTTGATCCGCCGCGATCAGGAACGGGCCGACAAGATTGCTCAGATGCAAAAGCTTGTTTCTGAGGGACTTGATAGCGGGATCAGCGATCAATCAATGGCGGATATCTTACAATCTGCACGCGCTCGGATGAAAAGCGCTTCCACTGACGATGGCCTATAGGCTCACGCGCAAAGCAGCGGAAGATATTCAGAACATCTTTGGTGAAGGCACATTGATGTTCGGCGAAGCCCAAGCGATTAAATATCATGGCAAGCTTGAAGCCTGCTTCGAGCTTCTGGCAGGCAACCCGCATATCTCTCGTGCACGCGAAGAAATTAATCCGCCTGTCCATATCCACCCCATCGGGTCGCATATCATCGTCTATAGTGTTGATGAACAGCGCGATATCCTGATTATCCGCGTTCGGCATGGGCGCGAGGATTGGCAAGATAATCCGATTGAACCTTGAGCAAATCGGTTCAGCAGTCCTCCCTCACGCACACCGATAGACGCAGACCACGCCGTCGATCAGGATTTCGGTGTAGTCATGGGCTAGGTCCGCCGCCATGGCGTCATAGTCGATATAGTATTCTAGATTGCTTGGGATGTTCCCGAATAGCCCTTCATCAACAAAGACGCGCGCCAGTTCGATCAGATTCATATCGTGATAGAAATCGACATCCAGATCATAGGGATCGTCGGCTTCAATATCGAACGCCATCCCGCACTCACCGACAGCAACGATCAGGCAGTATTTTGCATCCTCGCTCCACTCGTCGACTTTCTCGATAAATGGCAGGATTGTGCTTTGCCCGATGCCAAGGGCGCTGAATAGGTAGAAATCCAGATCGCTATCGCCGTGATAGCTGAACTCGAATTCTTCAACAATCTCGCCGCAGTTATTGCGACAGGTTAATCCGTACGCTGGAGCGGATCATCGAATGGCGCGGCAAGCCCCTTAACATCAGGGTGGACAACGTCCTATATTCGGAATGATTAGCAGACTTGGCATCAGGTCATTGTCATGCTGAAGCTTTTCAGCATGTTTGAAAGTGTATCAGTTCGGCATTTAGGTCAACAACATGTCTCTCCCATAACAAACACAGAGTACGCTTATGCGGCTCTCACCGTCCTTAAGACGAGATCTTTGGGTCGTTGAGCAGAATGCCTGAACATTATCTACGAGGTCAGATGCCTGCCTCTACGGCCCGATCAGAGAAGGGTCCTTCTGCTTTCGATCACCCCTCAAAGAAGGGGCGATAGGGCTCGCCGCGTTTGATTATCCCGTGGATGGTTCGGGCCATCTTGGCGGCAATTGCGGTATAGGCCTTTCGGCGTAAATGTGTGTTTTGTCGATCCTTGGCGATGTAACGCTCGAACTTGTCCCTAAAGCTGTTGGTGCGTTGATTGATCGCGACCTGCCCAGCCATCCAAAGGGTGCGCCGTAATCGGGCGTTTCCGTATTTTGACAGCTTGGTCTGACCTCGGAATGTGCCAGACTGGATCGTCGCCAAGTCCATGCCACAGAACTTCAGGAACTGGCGGTGATGTTGAAACCGGCGTAGGTCTCCGGCCTCTGCCAAGATGGTGAGCGCATTGATGGCACCTATCCCGGGGATGGATGTCAGAAGAGTGTAGTCTGCGTTTTCCTTCAGCAGAGCTTCGGCAAGCCCTTCAATCTGATTGCGTTGCGCAATCAGGCTTCGCCCTTCTGCCAGAACCATCCGGAACATCTTTGCGGCATCGGAATCTGGGGCGATTGGTAAACCGACGGAGGTTTTGGCGGTCTCATAAATATCTGCGAGCAAACGCTCTTTTGAGACCTTGCGGCCAACAACCTCCCAAGCGTCGGCAATGAATGCCTCTTGGCTCATGGCAGAAATAAAATGCGGTGATGGGTAGCGTTCCAGGAAGGCAAAGAACCAGTCACTGCGTGAACTGCGATGAAAACGTTCTGCTTCGGGAAAATACAGCGGCAGATAATGGGTCAAAACCCGGTGCCAAAGCTCGGTCTTCGAGCGCGAGACAATGTCGTGGGTCTTGGAGAGTTCCTGAAGATCGTTCGTGCCGCACAGCACCGGGTCATGGTAGAACTGTTCGTTCCCGATTTGCATCATATGAAGAATGACCTGTGCGTCCTTCGGGTCGTTCTTGTCCCAGCTGTTGTTCAAGGCTTCACGGGTACGTGCCAGTGAAACCGAAGAGACAAGCTTCACCTCAAAACCTGCGCTTCCAAGCCTGTAGGCCAGGGCACGGTGATAATTGCCGGTGGCTTCGAAAGCGACACGAACAGGACGGCCATAATCGCGAAGCAGCGCGATCAAGCGGTTGAAATCGTCGAGCTGGTTCAAAACGGTCAGGCGGCGTCGACGCTTTCTGCCGGGAATGGACAGCAAGACTTCGTGGCGTGACTTGGCAATATCAATTGCCACCAGAACAGGCTCGGTCTGTGCAATACTGGCATCGGTCATAGTCGGTCTCCCTCGCGGTATGGTTTGGTGCAAAACCACTGTAGGGACCTGAGACCCGGCTATGATCACCTGCTCCGCAATTTGAGAGCTGCACAGGCAATCATAGCCTATAAATCAACATCATTCCGAAGGTGTTACGTTACGGAACTCACATCAAACGCCATGCTTGAATGGCAACAGGACCGCAACGTCGAATGGCACTACATTGCACCTGGAAAACCGATGCAAAATGGTTTTGTCGAGAGCTTCATGTATAGACGGCCCCGCGGGCGCAAGTGTTTTGAACGTGATCTTCATCGGCGGGTGCGTTCATGTATTCGGCCTGTTCGTGCAGCCCATACATGACTGCTGGCCCTGATGGTATCCGCGGATCGAGGCCTCATCAACGGGACGCGCTTTGGCGCGCTTAAAGCTCTCCGGGCTTTCTCGATCCTCAGCTCTGCCGATTTGCCATCACTTGGTCATTGCACCTGTGCCATCTCTTCGTGTCTCAGTTTGTTCGATCTTCACGGTTATGCGTTCCGGAACACCTCTCCGGTAGAGAGCATTGCCCAAATCGCCCGAGCCAGCTTGTTTGCGACTGCGACAGCAACGACCATGGGTCGACGCCGTTCTAACAAGGCCTCAATCCATGGACCATCTACACGAGAACGGGCTTTGGGATATCGCACCACCGTACGAGCCCCCAAAACCAACAAATGACGGAGATACCGATCACCTTGTTTGGTGATACCGCCAAGCCTGTGCCTGCCACCTGACGAGTTTTGGCGTGGCGTCAGGCCGAGCCAGGCAGCGAACTCGCGCCCTGATCTGAAGGCGGACGGATCCGGAATGGTGGCGGCAAACGCAGTCGCGGTGATCGGACCTATCCCCGGTATGGTCGCAAGCAAGCGGCAGATCGCATTGGTCTTGTGTATCTCAACCAACCGAGCATCGATCCCCTCGATCTGCCGGTTCAACGCGTCCAGTTGGCCGATGAGGGCATCCAAGGCAAAGCACGCATCATCGGGCAGATCTTGTCGTATCTCGTCAAGCTTCGCGATGAGCACATCTACCCGGTGTCGGCCCTGCGCGACAACAACTCCATATTCAGCCAAATGCGCCCGGAACGCACATGCCGCCATGGTTCGCTGCCGAACTAAAAGGCCTCGGGCTCTATGCAGCATCAAGAACGCCTGATCCTCTCGAGATTTGATCGCGACAAAGCGCATATTGGGACGGGTTACCGCTTCACAAATTGCGGCCGCATCAGTGGCGTCATTCTTCGCACCGCGCAGCGCTGTTGTTCGGGATTATCTGGCCGACATGGACGGCAACCCGCAGGCCAGCCGCGTGGTGCTGGCGCATCGCCGGGCGGATGTGAAGGCTTTGAATGAGGCGATCCGGTCCACGCTGCAAGAGTGGGGGGCACTGACAAAGGGCGCGGAGGCCGGCGAGGTCGTGGCTGAAACCAATGACGGCACGCGGTCCTTTGCGAGCGGAGACCGGATCGTCTTCCTTGAAAACAACCGCGAGCTCGGTGTCAAGAATGGAATGCTTGGCACGGTGGAACGCATCGAAACGTCCGGGGACAACCTTGCACCCCGGCTCGTCGCCCGGCTTGACGGCGAGAACGGCAGAAGCGTCCAGGTTGATCTGGACACCTACAAGGCCATCGACCATGGCTATGCGACCACGATCCACAAGAGCCAGGGGGCGACCGTGGACCGGGCCTTTGTGCTGGCCTCCAGCACCATGGACCGGCACCTGACCTATGTCGCCATGACCCGGCATCGCAAGGACGTTCAGCTCTATGCCGACGCAAGCGCGTTTGCCGGCCGTTCAGCCAGCCACGCTTCAGGTCAGTCGTCTGGGCACACTTCTGGGCGTCTGGTCGCTCATGGCGCTGCTCCGTTCGAGCACAAGCAAGGCAACGCCAAGAGCTACTTTGTCACCCTGGAAACGGCCCAGGGCGCGCAGCACACCACATGGGGTGTTGATCTGGAGCGGGCGCTTGGTGAGGCCAGGCCGAAGATTGGCGACATGATCGGGCTTCGGCGTGAGGGATCACAGAGCGTTCGTCTTCCCGACGGGCGCACGGTGGAGCGCAATGCCTGGGCCGTGCAGAGCGGCGAAGAGCTCGCATATGACAAGCTGGCAGAGCAGCTGTCGCGTTCGGGTGCAAAAGAAACCACCCTCGACTACACCGCCGCCTTTGCCGAGCGGCGCGGGATTGCCAGCACCCTTGGCATCAACAGCGAGATTGAGGTCAAGGGGCTTGAGGGCGGCTTGGCGGCTCGGCACGACAACGCGCCGGAAAAGCGCGTGTTCTCCATGGACAACGGCAGCATTGATGAGCATTCGGGAGGACCTGTGAAGGAAAACGACCAGGAATCAGAGGCAAGTCCAGACCGGGACCGACCTGCGGCTCACTACGGCGCTATGGGGGAGCGCGTTCGCTCGCAGGCCGATCCCTTCGAAACGTTTGGCCGTGTGGAAAGGCCGGACGGAAAAGCCGGGCCGGCACCGCAAAGCAACGGGGCACAGAAGACCCCGCAGCCGCCAGTCAAGCAACTCCCCTTCAACGATAGCCTCGTGGACAGGCAGCTGGAAAAAATATCGCACCACGAAGATCCAGACGTGGCTCTATCCGCACTCGCGAGACGGGCAACACTTCACAAAAAAGCTCAGTCAGGCAGAGAGCGGGAAATGATGGTCAGCCTTTTCAAAAAGGCACGCGAGCATCCGGACGCCTGGAAGCTGCTCGCAGACAGACTGGCTCAAAATGCAGAGACGCAGCCTTTGGCCAACGCCGTGAACAAGGCACTGGCCCCCAAGCCTGACCTAGAAAAGGAAAACCACAAGCAGAAAGAGACGGGCCAGAAACGCGGGATGGAAAACAAAGCCCGAAGTCAGACAACAGCCAGAAACAGAGGCAAGGACAGGGGCATGTCTCGGTGAGGCCCCCCGCGTTGCCATCGAGTGCTCCAAAAAAGAGCGCCCGCTCACGAGGAACGGGCGCTCATTATCGGAGCTAAGAGACAGCAGCAAGACGTCTTGGGAGGAACCTTCGGCTCGAACGAGCCTCGCCTCGCTGCTGATCTTTAGATAGCCCATCAAAACACCACACACCTGTGACGCGCGGCACCCTGAAAGCCTGCCTGCTTTCGGCCAGCGAATGACAGCATTGTCAACGCCAAGGCTTCAAGCCTGGAAGGTTTTGAGCTATGCCTGTCCCCTGGAGCGGCTTGGCTGGCCCCCCGGCCTCTTCGCTCCCCAGATTGTGGACAGGATTTGTATCTTCATCGCCGCAAGGGTGCAGATCCTGTTCATGATCTGACGCAAAACATGGCCCCGTAGCTCAGCTGGAGAGAGCACTCACCTTCTAAGCGAATGGCCACAGGTTCGAATCCTGTCGGGGTCGCCAGCTTCGTGAACTGGCGTCTTGGTCCAGGTGAACGATGTGCGCAAGCGCCCGGGCGTGGAGGGCTATCGTGGGCACACAGATGTTGCAAACCTATCTGGAAAAACTCGATCCCCCGAACAATGCCGCCCGGTTCTACCGGATGGCGGTTCTGCCGAACCTGTTTGGGGAATGGACACTCTACCGGGAATGGGGCCGCATCGGTCAGGGTGGGCAGGTCCGGCTGGACTGCTACGAACACGAAAGCCAGGCGGTCGCAGCGCTGATGGCCCTGGAGGCTTCCAAACGTGCACGTGGATATTGGGCCGAGCCTCAACAGAGGACTATGTTTGACTGACCGACAGAGGTCAGAATTGAAAACAGGCAGGGACAGCTATAGTTCTCCGTCTGCTGGCATGATGTCAGCCGAAGACCTGGTATTCAGGCATACCCACTCAACATGTGTTTGAACATCAGGTGCGGTCGAAGTCGAAGCATTCGCATTGCCCGCTATAACTTCGATCGCAGACAGGTCGGCAGTGTCAAACGGCACTGTCGACCATTCTTGTATGCATTACTGAATAACGCAATTCAGAATGGTGGCTGTGCCGCTCTTGAGAAGAGGAATGTTGCCAGCTCTCCTCACCCGTTTGAACACATGCAGGAACCTTATGAACGACATCAACGCCGAAACCAGCCTCATCGATTGCACCGCTGACATTGTGGCGGCCTATGTCAGCAACAACACAGTCAACACGTCGGACCTGACAGGTCTGATCAGCTCCGTTCACGAGGCTCTTCGCAAGAACAGTGACGGGACCTTGGACGAAGCGCCCCAGGAACCGGCGGTGCCCATCAACAAATCGGTCCATTCGGACTACATTATCTGTCTGGAAGACGGCAAAAGGTTCAAATCCCTCAAGCGCCATCTGAAGGCCTATTATGGCATGACCCCGGAAGACTACCGGGCCAAGTGGGATCTTAAAGAAAGCTACCCGATGGTGGCACCAAACTATGCGGCTTTGCGCGCTGAGCTCGCAAAGAAATCGGGCTTGGGGACAAAATACGGGCGCTCAAAAGGCGCTAAAACGCGGACATGAGGGAACTGGTAGACATACCGGACTTAAAATCCGGAAGCCTTGAGCTGTGCGGGTTCGAGTCCCGCTGTCCGCACCAAACCTGGTTCCCGCGCCTGAGCGCAGGCGGCGACTGATTGCCAGGCCCGGTTCAGTGGCAAGACCTTGGCGATGAGAGCGATCCAAGCCTGGAGGGAAGGCCCCCAGCAAAAAAGACGCCCGTTCACGAGGAACGGGCGTTGGGCAAGTTATCCTAGAGGGAACAGCAGTGTACGACCTTGGGAGGACCTTTTGGCTCATTCGAGCCTCGTACACTGTTGATCCTCTAATAGCCTCTTACGGAGGCCAATACCTGTATCGAAGGACACAGGAACATCCGTATAAAAGACAGGGAGAGCGACTGGTTGTTATCGCGAGCCAGAAAAAACGCACCGTGTTGCACAAATCATCAGGCGGCACGCAGCTGCCCCTTATACCAACCGTCATAATTCAGAACCGATGTGCCCAATCTCGTAGTCCGATGGACATGATGGTCCAGGGTTGGTCAGTTACCCTGTTCCATGCGCGACAACAGATTTCGACGATTTGGTCGTAGGATTTGAAGATCCGGTTTGACAGCCAGTTGTCCCTGATGGGGATTGCCAAGTTGTTGACGGGGCTCAGCGGTGGTAGAGGATCTGTCGCAAATTTTTAACCGTTGGTTCCCTTTGGGTGTGTTGGCGTTTAGAAGTCTGGGCTCCCGTCATATTTCTCCAGGTGCACAGCGTTGATCAGTTTCAAAGGAAACCATTTCCCGAAGGATGTCGTTCTTTTCGCAGTCTTCTTTTATGTGCGCTATCCGGTTTCCTATCGGGATCTGGAGGAAATCCTGCAGGAGCGCGGCGTTGACGTTGGGCATTGAGGTGGACATCTCCATTCAGGCCCTACGGGTTGAAGTCGTCCAGAACGTTCAAGGTCCTGAAGCTGCGCCCGTCGGCCAATTGGTCAGACATAAAATCCATCGACCAGGTCATGTTTGGGCCATCGGGGACAGCCAAGGGTTCCGGCTTTTCCCGAACCAGACGCTTCTTCGGCTTGATGTGCAGGTTCAGCTCAAGAGCACGATTGATCCGCCGGACGCGCTTGTGGTTCCATGCAAAGCCTTTGACATTGCGCAGGTAAAGGAAACACAAGCCGAAGCCCCAGGTACGGTGTGTTGTCGTCAGCCGCACCAGCCAGTCTGCGATCTCGGCATTCTCGTCGCCCAGTTTGCGTTCATAGCGATAGCAGCTTTCGCTGATCTGGAAAGTCCGGCAAGCAAGCGCAATGCTCACGCCACGCAGACGGATTGCATTCATGGCTATCTCTCTACGTTGAGACGGCCTCAAGGCTTTTTTCCCAGAGCATCCTTCAGCAGTTCGTTCTGCATCGCCATCTCGGCATACATCTTCTTCAGTCGGCGGTTCTCCTT
The DNA here is from genome assembly GCF_009363435.1 of Labrenzia sp. THAF82. Classification (GTDB taxonomy): domain Bacteria; phylum Pseudomonadota; class Alphaproteobacteria; order Rhizobiales; family Stappiaceae; genus Roseibium; species Roseibium porphyridii. The sequence continues at coordinate 760,058 of NZ_CP045354.1, forward strand.
GGCCATCGCCTTCATCTCAGACATCAACGAAGCGTCCATCCCGCCATATTTGGAACGCCAGTTGTAATACGTCGCGTTGCTGATCCCGTGCTCCCGGCAAAGATCGGCGACTGGGACCCCGCTCTCACCCTGCTTCAAAACTGCCAGGATCTGGCTTTCCGTAAATCTTGATTTCTTCATGTCGTTCTCCAAGCGCATCAAAGGCCGGAGAAGTCCAATTTTCAACCCGTTGGTTTTTGGGGATGATTACCCTTCCTCATGGCTCAATGCCGTCGAAGGCTTCTTCGCCAAACTGAGCCGGCGGCAGCTCAAAAACGGCGTCTTTCATTCCATCGTTGATCGCTAGGAAGCCATCAAACGCTTCATCCGAGAGTACAACGCCAACGAGCCCAAGCCAATCGTCTGGAAGGCCGATCCTGACAAGATCATTGCCGCTCGAAATCGAGGGGTTCAAAGGTTGGAGTCAATTCCATTAGCTCTTATTTGAAAGCTGTTGGAGGGTTTTGTCTGGCGAATTCCTTTTTTGCGTGATGAGCCAAACCATAGCCTCGGTGTCAAAACGATTGGTCGCATCAGAAAGTTCTCTGAGGTGCGCATCAGGAAACAGCTCTCGTAGCTTTATGAGCCGCCCCATACCATCGGCATCAAGTTGACGGGTCGCGCCGCGACATTCTCTGAAGGTCGCATAGGAAAACAACCCTTTCAGCTCTTTCATCCGCTCTAATTGTTCGGCCTTAAGGACATTGACCGTAACTAGAAGTAGTTGTACCCCTTCACCAGGGAATAGCAGAAATAGCTGGCAAAATAAACTCAGAACTTTCTTTTCTTTCAGTGCCTCAATCCTGTTTTCGATATTATCTAACAGCTCTTCCAACTGGTATATATTCAGGCCTTTACAATTCGGTTTAAGCTCCTTAACAATTTCAATTTTATTAAAATGTTTACGAGCAATTCTAAAAACTCGTCCGAGCTTCTTTTGACTAGGAATAAATAATTTCAGCTCTTTGAGCAGCTCCATATGATCGGCATTAAGCCAACGAACTGAGTCAACAAGGTCTATGAGGGACGCATTAGGAAACAGCTTTTTCAACTCTTTGAGCCGTACCATAGCTGCGTCATCAAGCCGAGAAGCTGCATAAAAAAGCTCTTTGAAGGATGCATTAGGAAACAGCTTTTTCGACTCTTTGAGCCACCCCATGCCTTCACCATCCAGCTTGCAAGCCGCCTTAGAAAGACTTTTAGGGGATCCATTTTCAAACAGCTGTTTCAGCTCTTTAAGCCGCCTCATGCTCTCGGCATCAAGTGTATGGGCCAGTCTATAACATTGTCTCATGGACGCATCAGGAAACAGCAATAGCAACTCACACATCAGCAACATAAGCTTTTCATCAGTGTTATGAAGGCACAACAGGAAATCAAAGAACTTTGTGCTATTTTCTGAGAATCTGGATTTGCGTACCTGTTCTAGCTTTTCAATTAAAGGCTTTCTTAACTTATTTAAAGCTTTGACCAATGCAGTCTGGATTTTGATCCGTTCTTCGGTTTGCTGTTTGATCCGTTCTTCAGGTCTAAGTTTGCACTCTGCCAATACCTTAAACCAAGCAACAGCTATTTTGGCGACACCCTTTTCTTCTAACTTTTCGTGAAACTGCGAAAACGTCAGGCTGGTTTCCTCGCCTACTTTGGCTTTTCCTGTCAGGAGATTCGTGTCATCACGTAGCGGATCGGTCCTACAGCGATACTCAGACTTTAGCAGTTTTATTAGAGCATTGTATCTATCTAGTCGTGTCCCAAGAGAGGGGCCGACTTGCCGGACAGAGCCGCCCTCGTCGCTCTCTTTTTGCTCTGCCGCATTTCGTGCTAACTTTTCTGACTTATCTAATTCAGTGAGTATTGCTGGTATTGCTGGCATTGCTGATTTAGCGAGTGCACTAAATGTACATTGCGGTTTAAGAGGCGCCGTCAGAGCCGCTCCTCTAAGGGCCTCTATAGCCTCGCTATTTTTATTTTGTGCCAATCGAAACAGATACCTAAAGGCACCTACAGGATCACTCTCCTTTCCAATCTTGACAATCTGATCAACAGTCTTGCCATTAAAGTGACCGGTTATCACCCTTCCTTGGGGAGGCACCGCACCCGACTGGCTAGCTTGTGAGCCAGATCCTGGAACTTTGATGTCACCCATGTGAGCGCCCTCCCTCAACAGTTTGTTGCTGGCGGTATTGCTTCATTGCGGGGCTTGGCCGCACACGACATGTTGCGGGACATGTTGCATCAAGCATCATGGCACTCACATACCTCTTGGGTTTGAAATAGGATTCAACAAATTCAGCTGCTGAATACACGAGGTAAAAGCAAGCAGGAGTAATATTCATTACCGCGTGCCGGACAATCATTTGTGCAACATGTGTAACCTGGGGATTGCCAACTTATTTTGTACGGTCGGCAAGATGCCCTGCTTTTGACGGATTTCAGGCGTTCATTTCGCGTGTGTAGTCGTGCCACAAGCCGAAGGGCTTGATGATGTAGACGCCCTTCCTGGACAGCTTTGCCATGATCCGTCTTCTCATCCAGCGGGCATCGCCGAACAGGTCGCTTTTGGATTGCTTGCGGCTGTCAGGATTGAGACTTGTCCGCGCAATTGCAGCGAGCGCGGCAATTCCAGCCAGGCCGTTGGCGCAGCCAAGAACCAGGAACTGAACGTCTGCTTCTGTCAACAAGCCGAAGACCTGATTGAGGTAGCGCAGGTGTTGAACCACGTTGCCGTCAGGCATGGCGGCCAGATGTGGTTGGAACCAAACCCAATAAAGGGTGATGATATCGTCGGACTTCCAAAACACAGAGCCGCCGCGCCGCCCGCAATGAACCGGGCAGCCCCGTTGACGCTTAGGAACGCAACAGCCCCACCCAGAAGCACAACAGACACCAGCCCCTTGACCAATTCCTCGTTGTTGCCTGGCAAGAACAGAACAACACGCCCGGCCATGACCGCGGCAAAGAAATTCTGGAACAGGCGCACATCGCTCGAGATGTAGCGCACGGGCAATATCATGCCGCCCGAAGACGCTCTTCTCGCCGCTGACCAGGGTCAGAAGATCCTCAGGATGGGCTAGAATGGGGATTGCCAACTTATTTTGTACGGCCGGCAAGGTGCCCTGCTTTGGCCGGATTTCAGGCGTTCATTTCGCCGGGCGCATAGCAGAGATCGCACCGGCGTACCTATGACGCGCGTCACTCCCATGAAAAGAACCTATCGTTAGCCTTATATTCGAAAGTACTGAAGGAAATCTTTTCATGAAATCTAACTATTTTGAAATTAACGCGAGTTATCCTACAGAGCAATCAACGGTAGCAACTCAATATCCGACTGCTGAAATGACATATTTGAGCGACGACGCAGCCAATTACAGCCGCGCGACCCACACTGACATGCCCACAAACTTTGCATCCAACGCTATCAGTGATTATTCAGCATCCTTCGGGACCATGTTGGACAACGGGACCGTTCTCGTTTCAAGCGGGCAATTTGATGTGACATGGTCTGCAGGTTCAACCGCCGAACCTCTTGTCTTGACGGGTTCTTCAGGTGACGACACGCTCATCGGAACCGCCGACGATTTCACCATCGACAGAACGACAAGTTCCTCAGGTAGCGACACGCTGACGGGTTCTTCAGGTGACGACACGCTCATCGGAACCGCCGACGATTTCACCATCGACAGAACGACAAGTTCCTCAGGTAGCGACACGCTGACGGGTTCTTCAGGTGACGACACGCTCATCGGAACCGCCGACGATTTCACCATCGACAGAACGACAAGTTCCTCAGGTAGCGACACGCTGACGGGTTCTTCAGGTGACGACACGCTCATCGGAACCGCCGACGATTTCACCATCGACAGAACGACAAGTTCCTCAGGTAGCGACACGCTGACGGGTTCTTCAGGTGACGACACGCTCATCGGAACCGCCGACGATTTCACCATCGACAGAACGACAAGTTCCTCAGGTAGCGACACGCTGACGGGTTCTTCAGGTGACGACACGCTCATCGGAACCGCCGACGATTTCACCATCGACAGAACGACAAGTTCCTCAGGTAGCGACACGCTGACGGGTTCTTCAGGTGACGACACGCTCATCGGAACCGCCGACGATTTCTCCATCGACAGAACGACAAGTTCCTCGGGTAGCGACACGCTGACGGGTTCTTCAGGTGACGACACGCTCATCGGAACCGCCGACGATTTCACCATCGACAGAACGACAAGTTCCTCGGGTAGCGACACGCTGACGGGATCTTCAGGCGACGACAAGCTCATCGGCGGAAAGGGCGACGACAAGCTCATCGGCGGAAAGGGCGACGACAAGCTCATCGGCGGAAAGGGTGATGACAAGCTCATCGGCGGAAAGGGTGACGACAAGCTCATCGGCGGAAAGGGCGACGACAAGCTCATCGGCGGAAAGGGTGATGACAAGCTCATCGGCGGAAAGGGTGATGACAAGCTCATCGGCGGAAAGGGTGATGACAAGCTCATCGGCGGAAAGGGTGACGATCAAATGTACGGCGGTGCCGGATCTGATACCTTTGTATTTAAGCCGGGCTTCGGCTCCGATCGGATCTCTGATTTCGACATGGACGCCGATCGTCTAGACTTTAGCTCCATGATTGATGCAAACGGAGTGTACATGCTGACTGCGACGAAGCAATCCGATCAGGGACTGGAGTTGGCGTTTTCCGATGGTAGCTCACTTATGCTTGACAGTGTATCCGCCACAAAGATAGGTGATCCGAACATGATGTTTTTAGACGACTTAACATTCTAGAGTGAGTCACGTCAAAAGTAGGGCATCTTGCCGGCCATACAAAATAAGTTGGCAATCCCGGCAATCGCCGTGATGAACAAGATGGATATGAAAATCGACCAAAAACTCTACCGCGAATTCCGGTCCTTGATACTGCCCAGTGAGCTACTCCCCGGAAATCGGACACTGACGTAAGCTACAATTTGTTGTCTGCTGGTCTTCGAGAATTAGGAGATCAGAGATGTCGAAACGCAAGCGGCACGCGCCGGAATTCAAGGCGAAGGTCGCCCTGGAAGCCCTGAAGGGCGAGGAGACGGTCTCGGAGCTGGCGAGCCGGTTCGGGGTTCATCCGACCATGATCCATCAATGGAAGCGTGCCCTGCTGGAAGGAGCTTCGGACGTGTTTGCACGTGGCGGCAAACGAAAGCCCGAGATTGACGAGGACCAGGTGAAGGAGCTCCATGCCAAAATCGGGGAGCTGGCGGTTGCCAACGATTTTTTGTCCAGAAAGCTCAAACCTTGGGGCATGAAGTGAGGCGCGGCATGATCGAGCCGAGGCATCCAGACTTATCGGTCGGCAAGCAGTGTTCTCTGCTGTCGATCTCGCGCTCGTCTTTCTATTATACGCCGAAGGGCGAGAGCGAGATGAACCTCGCGCTGATGCGCCAGATCGATGAACAGTTCCTGGAGGCGCCGTTCTTCGGTGTCCGGCAGATGACCTGGCACCTAAAGAACGAAGGTCATCCGGTGAACGAGAAGCGGGTCCGGCGACTGATGCGGCTCATGGGCCTGATGCCGATCTACCAGAAGCCCAATACAAGCAGGCCAGCCAAGGGACACAAGATCTGGCCATATCTGCTCAAGGGATTGCGGGTGGAACGGCCGAACCAGGTCTGGGCGTCCGACATCACGTATTTACCGATGCGCCGCGGGTTCCTCTACCTGGTCGCGATCATGGACTGGTTCACCCGCAAGGTGCTGGCCTGGCGCATCTCCAATACCCTGGAAGCCGACTTCTGCGTCGAGGGGTAATCATCCCATTTTTCGCGGGGTCGATAACTGGACTTCAGGCTGCAGCTGTCAGTTTCATTTTCGGCGTAACGCCGCCGATGGCCATATTTGGCCGCTCATTGTTGTATGTCCATAGCCAGCGTGTGGCGTGATCCTGTGCCTCCTTGATCGTGTTGAATATGTATTGTCCGAGCCATTCATGGCGGACGGTTCGGTTGTAGCGCTCGATATAGGCGTTCTGTTGCGGTTTGCCGGGCTGGATGTATTGCAGCCCGATCCCGCGCCGTGAAGCCCACATTTGCAACGCCGCACTGACGTTTTCCGGGCCATTGTCCACCCTGATGTTAAGGGGCTTGCCGCGCCATTCGATGATCCGCTCCAGCGTACGGATTACCCGTAGGGCCTGAATGGAGATGTCCACCTCAATGCCCAACCCCTCCCGGTTGAAGTCGTCCAGCACGTTCAGAGTCCTGAAGCTACGCCCATCGGCCAACTGATCCGACATGAAGTCCATTGACCAGGTGACATTTGCCTCGTTTGGCACAACCAACGGCTCCGGCTTTTCCCGAACCAGACGCTTCTTCGGTTTGATGCGCAGGTTTAACTCCAGAGCACGATAAATCCGCCGGACGCGCTTGTGGTTCCAAGCAAAGCCTTTGACATTGCGCAGGTAAAGGAAACACAAGCCGAAGCCCCAGGTACGGTGTGTTGTCGTCAGCCGCACCAGCCAGTCTGCGATCTCGGCATTCTCGTCGCCCAGTTTGCGTTCATAGCGATAGCAGCTTTCGCTGATCTGGAAAGTCCGGCAAGCAAGCGCAATGCTCACGCCACGCAGACGGATTGCATTCATGGCCATCTCTCTACGTTGAGACGGCCTCAAGGCTTTTTTCCCAGAGCATCCTTCAGCAGTTCGTTCTGCATTGCCATCTCGGCATACATCTTCTTCAGTCGGCGGTTCTCCTCGGCCATCGCCTTCATCTCAGACATCAACGAAGCGTCCATCCCGCCATATTTGGAACGCCAGTTGTAATACGTCGCGTTGCTGATCCCGTGCTCCCGGCAAAGATCGGCGACTGGGACCCCGCTCTCACCCTGCTTCAAAACTGCCAGGATCTGGCTTTCCGTAATTCTTGATTTCTTCATGTCGTTCTCCAAGCGCATCAAAGGCCGGAGAAGTCCAATTTTCAACCCGTTGGTTTTTGGGGACGATTACCGGTGCTTCTGGTGCTGTTCACCGTGTCACACTGAATAGGACTGCCCACGGGCGCGATCAATGCTCGCGATCGCGCGGCGGCATCGGATCGTTGCCACCGCCGAGCGTGTCCTTGCTGCGGATTTTTCCGTCACGTCCCTTCACCGTCAGCTCGCCGCCTCCGGCATTGACGAGCTTCTCACGGCCCGAAGCGATCGCTGCCGCCTGCGTGTCGAAGACAAAGCCACGCCCTGCGTCGTTCCGTTTATCGACCCATTTGTTGTCCGAGGGCCGCCGGTAGATCGTCCTGTCTTTATCTTTGCTCATGCTCAGAACCCTTCGTTGTCCACGTCGATGTCTGCCTCGACGACTGCCGTCTCGACAAAGGCACCGAGCTGGTCGCGCAGCTCGTTATACACATCGTCGTTCTCATCGCCGGTGCCGAGCGACAGAACGAAAATGGTCTCCATTTCTGGAATCTCGTCAGCACTCGAGTACCCGTAGAGGTACAGATCGCGTGCATAGATGCGGGCGTAGATGCGCAGCATATCGCTCTCGAAGCTGACGCCCTGAAAGTCGTTCTTATGGTGCCGGATCGGGCTCCACTTGTGATCGAACGACCGCGCTTCCTGTTCGGTAATCTTGCCCGTGTCGAGCGACCCGAGGAGGTTATGAAACTTCGCGGCATTCTTTGGCGTCTTACCGCGCTGATATTGGAGCGCCGTCGCCAATCGGACACTGAAGTAATTCGGCCCGGCATAATCCGTCACCATCGGGAGCGGATTGAGGATCGCTGTCAAAGCCCCCGTGCCTTTCAGCTTACCGGTCCTCTTCAGAGATTCCGGAATAGGCAGTTCCCAATAATAGGCCGCGCTCGGGCGGAGTGACGCTCTCCATTGCAGGGTGACAAAGCCCGGCCTGCACTCCCAGGGCAGCGATGCCGTTGTCGGCGTGCCGAAGCCAAGTGCCGGATCGAAGGTCACCCCGTCCGAATTGTGCAGGAGCAACGCCTTCACGAGATCGGGCGAGGCCTCTCGCAGCCGCTCCATCGTGTGCGCGGCGAGCGGAGATGTCAGGGAGGTAGCAAAGCTCGATCCACGGATGACTACGCCGCCCAAAGCGCGGACGTGCGAAAAGTGCGAGAGGTCCGGCTTCTGCATACTGGACGGCCCCGGCCCGCAAAGGCTGACGGGGCACTTGCCCGCCGGATCTCCGTTGTTGTCGTGAACGCGGCCGCCAACAGTAATCGCTGCCTCGCAGTCGCCGGGTGGCTGAAGTCGCATTCCCGGCTTGTTGCCAATAGAGATGATCGGCAGCACACTGTGCTTCCGTGCCAGCATGGCGATGTCATGCCCGAGCGCACTCACGGCTTCGAGGTCGCATGAATAGGGTTGATTGAGCGACAAGTTCCAAACCCGCGTTTCCGGGTTCGACGCCATCACGCTATCGAGATAGGCCACAAAATCCTGAGGATCGACGAAGGCGCGTGAACCCTTCTTGGCGACCGCCTGCACTGTGCCGACCTGGCAATAGAGTGGCGGCAGGTTCAGATTGTTGTTCCAATCATGCCCCTGCACCACGAGAGACGTGACCCAATTTCCGTGCTGTGTATCGGCAGCACCATCCGCAATCAGCGGCGGCGCACGCCAGGCTTCCGCATGACGGTAAGAGGCGGCGGTGAGCCCGCCGTCAACGACGCCGACGATCGGCAGCGTCGTCATGTCCCTTGGCAAAGGGCGGTCGGGTTCCCTACCCTCACCTGGCGAAGTCGAACTGATTGACTGAACCGGCTCGATGCGGAACACGGTGCCCGAAGCAATCAGTTGATCGAGTGCAGTACGCGACGGCACCAGCACGGTCGTGCGAGCGCGATGGTGCAGGCGATAAGTGCGCATCGCAAGATTGAAGCGGTCGCCGCTCGCCGCCAGCGTCTTAAGTGCACGCCGCATCCCGACCGGCACGTCCGTATCCGTGCCTACATCGATCCCCGCCAGGAGCGGCGGCGGCGGCACGATTGTGCCATCGCGCAGGACGGAAAAGCGCTGGATCAGCTCTTCTGCTGCATCGCGACCACGCAAAGGCATGAGCCATACGACAAAGGCTTTGCCCGCGTCAGTTACGGGCGCGGATTCCCAAATCTCATCGAGGCTGGCCGCCCCGCCGGCATCGGCACTTTCGAAGAACCGCACGGCTTCGATGCGGGAAATATCCACCTGATCCTTGGTAAGGCCGCTGCTCTCGACTATGCCCGCATATCGGTCGAGCTGATCCGCTGCGATCTCGACCAGGTATCCCGAGCGATAGGGCGCAATCAGGCGCGCGCTGCGCGTCGCCTGAAAGAGGTCGTTTGGCGTATAACTTGGCGCAAGAGAGTCGTCGAACATGGAAGCATAGAGCACCACTCTGCCGTCGAAGCGTGGCTGCTGCGTTGCTTGCGTTCCCAGGTCACGGAACTGTCTCGATAGTACGCGCCGCTGTTTGGGCAAGCGACCCGTCATGATGCTGGCCGCGTTCTTTCCGCCGCCCGATACACCCTCAGGCTTCGGGTCTTTGGTGAAGCGAAGGACGGGATTCAGAAGCGGTTGCCGGGGAGGGTCAGCCATCGAGCGTCTCCTTCAAATAGCGGTGCACCATCTGGCGGCTGACGCCGACGATTTTGGAAATGTCCGATTGGCTGATGCCGCCCTTGTCGTGCAACAAACCAGTCAGTGTCCTTTTGTCGGCCGTGTCCAGTTCACGGTTATCAAGCAGCCGGGGGCTGCCGGTACGCGATGCGCCTACGGCCAGCAGAATATGTGCAAGGCTGGCATCCTGATTGCTCAGGATCGCGCGCCGCCGCGCTGCCAGTGCGATATTCTCGATGTCCGCGCCATTTAGCCCGTCCGATACCCGCGCCAGCAGGCGGCCGTCGTCCTTGCGGGCTTCATCACCCAGGAACAAGAAATGCTCCCACATGCTGGCACGCACATCCTCATCAGGCAGTGTCAACTCGACCTTGTAGGGAAAACGTCGCCAAATCGCGGGATCGAGAAGGTGTGGATGGTTGGTTGCGCCGACCGTCACAACGTCATCGGTCAGAGAGTCCAGCCCCTGAAGAACGGTGTTCACCACGCGCTTCAGCTCGCCCAGCTCGTGCCGGTCGTCCCGGAGCTTCGCGATAGCATCCATTTCATCGAGGAAAAGGACGGCGTTCCGAGCGGGCACAAACTCGAATATTCCCCTGATGTTTTTGGCGGTTTCGCCCAACCTGGACGAAATCAGCGAGTCGAGCCGCGCCACATACAGCGGCCGCCGGAGCGAGGCTGCGATGTGCCCTGCCAGCAAGGTCTTACCGGTGCCGGGTGGTCCATACAGCAGTAAGCCAAGTCGCGCAGAAACGCCCTTCTCAGCCAGTAGGCCAATATGCTGTGCATCTTCGATGAATTGTGAGATCGTCTGTCCCGCCTCTCCGCCCAGCATGATCGGCGTGGTCGGCCATTGCCCCTCTTCGATAAGAGGTAGCCGCGATCCGGCATCCCGAGGCAAAGCCTCGGCATAACCTGACGTCTGTAGTGGCACACCGCGCTTGCGCAGTAGGTTCTGAAGGGATTTTGCCCCCTCAAGGTCATTCTGTTCGGCCATTCGCTTCGCGATCTGGCCGCCGAGACGCCGCACGGCAGTGTAGTCCGCTGTCATAGCAGCTTCTACGAGGGCGGTTACGAGGGATTTGTCAACTTCCATGCCTGAAAAATGCTATCAAATCATACAAATGTCAACTACATAATCAAAAACGTAAACCTGTACTCGTCACTTCTGCGCGAGACGCTCGCCGGGCGGTTACGGCTTTCGTAAGCGCAATATCTGCTAGACCGTGCTGCTCAAATCATTATCCGGAACGCGTTGGTCCCTGAACCAAATCGGCTGGAAACGCGATACTGCTCGACGTTTGCTTACCAACCGGCGGCCCTGCCCTCTTCTCGGCAACCACCCCATCTTGTTTTGTCCCCTTGAATGTGTCGTTGCGAGGTCAATAGTCTTATTTGCTACAGCGAACAGTCTCGATGCGTTCTATTATTTAGGATGAGGATTGTATGTGCTCTTGCTAAGATTTTAAAAAATATTTGGTTCGGGATATACCGACCTCAAAACAGAAGTTTTAAGTTTGCGTTCAAATTATTTCTTTTAAAAATAAGAAAAGTCGATCGAGCTCTCATCGATTTTTTCTATTCAGTTGCTCAAAAAATCATCTAAAGGGCATTGCACTTTTTGATTGGCTTCCGGTTTAGGTCTGGCTGACTGATCCGGTTTCTTGGGGCATGGTCAGTCCGCTTTGGCATCAGCCTCCAGCCGCCGGTAAATTGCCTGGCGCGGGACGCCGGCGGTGCGCGCAGCGGCCGTGATCGTCATGCCGCCATCAAGCAAGTGGCGAATACCGGGCCAGCGTGCATCAGTGATCGCCGGTGGCCGGCCAACCGGCCGCCCTGCCCTCTTCGCGGCCGCCATTCCCTCTTTTGTTCGCTGTCGGATCACATCCCGTTCGAATTCCGCGTAGGCCGCGCTGATATGGAAGAACAGCCGCCCGCCCGGCGTCGTCGTGTCGATCGCCTCGTGCAGCGACACAAAGTCAATGCCAAAGCGCCCGATCCGCTCGACATCCTCGATCAGGAATTTCATCGATCGCGCCAGCCGGTCAAGCCGCGTCACGACCAGAGCGCCCCCTTCCGAGGCCGCGTTCAATGCGCGCTCGAGCTGCGGCTTGCAAACCGCCCCTCCAGAAACTCCCTTGTCATGGAAAATTCGCTCGCAGCCGGCCGCCTTGAGAGCTTCCCGTTGACCGGCGCCGGTCTGGTCACCGGTTGATGTTCTTATATATCCGATTTTCATGTCCGGAATTAATCACGCCAAGTGATTTCAGACAAGTCGAATAAAGGACAGTTTTCGGTTTCGGACACATGGCGGATTTCTGCGCCGGACAGCGTCCGATAATTATCGGGCTCGAATTTACCGGACATGTCCGGAAGCGATCCTTTTAGGACAAAAGAGATCAACCGCATCGACACCGTATTGCCCAATGATTTGCGCAACACGGTGAATCGGATCAATGCAACAACGCGGTTATTCAGGGTTTCAGAACGACGGGGGCCGTCTCGTCTGACGGAAGCGAGCCATCGACTTCGGCGTAAGCGGCTTCGTCCGCGTCGAAGTTCTCAAGCCAGTCCGAGACGCCGATTGACTGACGAGCGAAATCGCTGACCTGTTCGACAAAACTATCGAGCGACCAAATTTGCAGCGTCAATAGGAAAACGCCAGCATCATCCTCCATGCCAAGGCAGGACATGTTCTCGATGTTGAAGGCAAGCGTTTGTCTAAGCAGGGCGGCCTGATGTGCGATCGGCATGGAGTGGTCCAGCTGTCCCACCGGAGACAGCAGCCGCACGCATCCGACCGTTTCGTCAAAACATATCGCAACGATACCCTCGTCGCCGAATTCAGCGCTGGCGACGTCGTCCGGTCCAAGGGACAACTCGCCTAACCCCGTCTGGCGAGAGAATTCAGCCAGCGCGTTGTTGACGTCATGCCGCGTGATCATGCGTGTACCACGGCAACCCGCGAGTGCCCCTCTACAGTTCTGCGTTCGACTGTCCTTATCCGGCTTATCAAGTTTGGCTTCTCAAGCTATCTGGATTGAATTCACCCGAGAAAAACATTTCCGGGACGCCATAGCCACTAACGGACCTATCTTCCTCTTTCGTGCTCGAAAAACTCGATTCAGAGGTTATTTCATCGATACCAGGATCTGATTCTGTTTTTGCGGTTTGGTGTGGTTCCACCTCGAAGACCTTAAACAGGCGCCAAACATTGGAATTTTTAACGTTTTTCTCCAGCATTTCGTCCCGAAGGTCCGTCAATGCTGTAAGGGTCGCCCCAACGCCTTCACTGTGTCCCGCGCCGGTTTCCCAATTTTCGATCTTATATTTTTCACACATGCGCTTCGTCGTTGAGCCTATGGGATCATCGTCGTAAACAGCGACAATCGGCGTGCTGTTCTTCGGGCGCTCAAGACTATCCGGATCGTTGGCCAGAGCCTTCCTGTGATCAAAAATCCCTTTGATAGCAAGGCGGGTACTGTAGGATTCCGCAAGGCAATACGCCACCAATTGGGCTATTGGAGACAGAAAATAGTTGCAGAAAAGTCTATTGGGTATCTTGCTACTTTTCGTCGCCGACATCGAGGCGGCACCCGTAGACAGTTTTTCCATGGATCGGTCCAGTATCAGACCGCCGAGAACCTTTTTATTGGCCTCAACGGCCTGAAGGACATTTGCCGCAATGTTGCCACCCATGCTGTATCCGTGGAGAACGATCCGCCTGGAGTCTACACCAGACTCGAGAAGGTGGTTCACTATGGCGATACCGTCTTCAACCATACTTCGGTTGCTGGTTATCCCACTCGTCGATTGTCCATAGCCACGGTAATTCAGGGCGAGCACATTGGCTTGCAGCCTGTCGACATAAGTCTTGCCGACGCATCCCCCTAAAAATCCACCGCGCGACATTTGTTCCACCGGAACCCCGTGACCGCCAAATATGACAACAACCGGCCTGTCGTTCTTTGTAAAATCTGGAACAGATGTAGATAAATATTCAGATGGGTTGAGCCCCGCATCCAAAGCGTTCAATTTCTTGATTGGGTCATCCGCAGGACCTTCCGGCTGCTGCGTCACTTTGTATGCGAATCCGACAAGCTTTTGTTCGTTCGAGCGCGGGCCGCTGCCAGACCCAGCGTCGAACCTCAGCTCCACCTTCTGCGAAAAGGCCCAATTGAACTTGGAACCGCCATCATCCTCTATAGTCCCGAACTTTTCCGACTTTTCTTGTAGCTCAACGGAGCCATCTGGATGATGAATGCGCACCTCGTCCACAGGACCGGCCGCCCGCTGCGGACTTTGAACACCGTTATGTCGCAGCGCGGCGCGCCATAGATTCAATCCGGCCCAAGCTGTCCAGTGGCGTATTGGCCGCGGCCCTGTAGTAGAGCGTCCAGTGAAGTTGGGCGTTACGCGGGAAATCAGCCGATAGACGATGCTTCTATCACGCCAGGCACTAGTATCCCTGAAACTCAGATTGCCTTCGGAGGCAGCGGCTCCATGGGAGCCGTACGCTTGCGCGGGCCGAAATGCGGGAGCGGAAGCACCCCAAGAAGGAAGGGGAAAGGGGAAAGGGGAAAGGGGAAAGCCGAGTGACAACTTCATGACTCCTTGGCGCACCCTTCATTCGCCGACCAGGCAAAACAAAGCGTACTATTTCTAGTGGAAAAGCTTCAATTTTCTGAATGATACCAGTAAGATGTCACGGATCGTTGTGCCATAAAGCACAGGGGTCAGCTATCCACCGAAGTCTCTAGCCGAGCAATTCGACCTGGGCTTGATGATGTAGACGCCCGCCAATCTTGCAGGCCTGACGAATATCAATATCTACCTGCCTGTCCTTGATTTATGGTGGTCCTTCATCGACACCCTTCAGGTCAAATACCTGAACAACATCATCGAACAGGACCACCGGTTCATCAAGAAGCTGATAAGGCCAATGATGGGCTTCAAGGCGTTTCAGTCAGCAAGTGCGACTCTGGACGGTATTGAAACAGCGCACATGATCCGAAAGGGGCAACTGAACTGGCCGAGTGTACCTGCTTACCGACAGGTCATGGAGCTCGCAGGATAACTGTTTCAAGACAAAGCCACAGCTCCGAATATGACTAAAGTTTGCGACACTACCCGCATGAAGGTGGTGAGAAGTTAAGAGGGGTGTTTTTTTTAACACAGGCTAAGTCAGGCAACCCTGATAAGGTCATAGCCATGGAAAATAGGTAAGGGATGGTTGATTGTGGGCACCATTAGCAGAAATCAAAGTATTGCTGTTCCTCAGAGCCAAAGCTTCATCACCAAAGCTTGCAACACACTCTCGGGCATATTTCGCGGAATGACCTGTTGCTTTTCCCGAAGACCGAATAGACAGTTGGAACGTGAACTCGCCATACTGCGGCAAGAAGTTCTCGATTTCAAAGAAAACCGGACACAGTCGTTCAGCAAGCCGGCCGACCCAGCGGAGCGCTCGACTATGGAGCCTGAGGCGCTGGGTGGAATCCCGTTGGCGGAGATAGTACAAGAGGAAAGAAATGAACCGGACTTTAGTTCGGATGATAGGAACTTGTTCCGTGTTATTGAACTTTGCGGTGACAAAGACAAACTACCGCATATAGAAAACAAAGAAAAATTCAAAAAATTTATAAAAGACACCTTAGTAAACAGAAAGAAACCAATCAATACTGACGGAGTAATGGGTCGCGAAATTGCGGACATTTTGCGAGATCAAGATAGCGATATCCGCAGTCTTTCGGTAGCAATTGGTCGTTCAAGTAAACTATTTGAGATACTTCAATATAAAAGAGATGCGGGAAGCTTGTAATTGCGTGTGCTGAATCGGAATCCGCGGCTTGAACCGGAAACATCCGGCTTGGACCGCATTTAAGTGATGATGCGGTTTGTGCCTCAGATCGGCAGGACAGCCTTACGCATGATGTCGCCAAACTCGGTGGTGCTGCCGGTATCTAGCACTACTTTGGCAGGTTTTTCTCAAAGATAGATTTCCGGCAATGAGGGCATCTTTCGGGCGGAGGTTTTTGAATGATTTTCAGGATTTCCGTCCGGACGGCAGGCAGTGTTGGTTGCGGCGGAGGTCCGGAGATTCTTTTTTTCCCCTGTCGCTTGCTTAAGGCGTCGGGATTGCAGGAAGGCAAAGGCGATCATCGTCATTAATGCGTGCCGGTGAAGCCCATTCCACGATCGTCCTTCAAAGTGATCCAGACCGAGTTCCTCTTTGAGCTGTTGATGTGCCTGTTCGCAGATCCAACGCGCCTTGATGGCGCCGGCAAGTTGTTTGAGTGTCGCTTCTGCGGGAAAGTTGGACAGATAGTATTTGCGCTCGCCGGTCGAGCGGTGCTCGCCGACGACCCAGACCTCCTCTCCCGGCAGGTGCTGGGCACCCATGTCGCGAATGCGCTGAGGTGGACCGTCTGCGATCCGGACCCGCACAGCTGCAAAGCGTGCCGAAAGGGCTCCCTTGGTCCCGCGCCGCCAACTGACCTTCTGCCACTTTGCGGTTTCCAACATGGCCTGCGCTGTGATCGACTTTGTATCGGGAATGTGCCGCTGGCGCGGGCGGCCGCGTTTGGCGACAGGGAAGATCATCTTCACGTCTGCGGGATAAACCTTTTGCTTGAACGGGATGCCAACGGCCCAGGTCAACCCGCGTGCGCTCAAAGCCTGCCGGAAAGGAGCACTCAAGCCATATCCGGCATCGGCAAGGACGCAACCAAAACGCACACCTGCTGCACGAACCCGGTCGATTTCCGCCAAGGCGATCTCGGGCTTGGTCTTGTAGTCACGAACATCATCAGGAACTCTGGCGTGATCAAGCCGGGCGGTATCGCAGATCCAGCTCTCCGGCAGAAAGAGCCGCAAGCCGACCATGACAGGCACTTCATTCGAAGCCAGCGTCACGGATACCAGCGTCTGGCAGTTCGCCCGTTTCCCCAATGCCGAAGCATATTGCGGGGCCACGCCGACCGAGTGGTTCCCCTTTTTGGGCAGTGCGGTGTCGTCGATAATCAGCCATGCATCGTTCCCGCCAACCTGTCGGTCAGCTTCGCTGAGCAATGCGGCTTCGACTGGAGCAGGTGAGCTACTCCCCGGAAATCGGACACTGACGTAAGCTACAATTTGTTGTCTGCTGGTCTTCGAGAATTAGGAGATCAGAGATGTCGAAACGCAAGCGGCACGCGCCGGAATTCAAGGCGAAGGTCGCCCTGGAAGCCCTGAAGGGCGAGGAGACGGTCTCGGAGCTGGCGAGCCGGTTCGGGGTTCATCCGACCATGATCCATCAATGGAAGCGTGCCCTGCTGGAAGGAGCTTCGGACGTGTTTGCACGTGGCGGCAAACGAAAGCCCGAGATTGACGAGGACCAGGTGAAGGAGCTCCATGCCAAAATCGGGGAGCTGGCGGTTGCCAACGATTTTTTGTCCAGAAAGCTCAAACCTTGGGGCATGAAGTGAGGCGCGGCATGATCGAGCCGAGGCATCCAGACTTATCGGTCGGCAAGCAGTGTTCTCTGCTGTCGATCTCGCGCTCGTCTTTCTATTATACGCCGAAGGGCGAGAGCGAGATGAACCTCGCGCTGATGCGCCAGATCGATGAACAGTTCCTGGAGGCGCCGTTCTTCGGTGTCCGGCAGATGACCTGGCACCTAAAGAACGAAGGTCATCCGGTGAACGAGAAGCGGGTCCGGCGACTGATGCGGCTCATGGGCCTGATGCCGATCTACCAGAAGCCCAATACAAGCAGGCCAGCCAAGGGACACAAGATCTGGCCATATCTGCTCAAGGGATTGCGGGTGGAACGGCCGAACCAGGTCTGGGCGTCCGACATCACGTATTTACCGATGCGCCGCGGGTTCCTCTACCTGGTCGCGATCATGGACTGGTTCACCCGCAAGGTGCTGGCCTGGCGCATCTCCAATACCCTGGAAGCCGACTTCTGCGTCGAGGCGTTGAATGAAGCGATCCACAAATTCGGCGCGCCGGAAGTCATGAATACGGATCAGGGATCACAGTTCACCTCGTTTGCATGGACGGACCGGCTACGGCGGATGGGCGTGCGCATCTCGATGGACGGCAAAGGACGGTTCCTCGACAATATCTTCGCTGTGGCGTACGCTCAAATACGAGTGCGTCTACCTGCACGCCTGGGAAACTGGATCGCAGGCCAGGGCCGGTGTTCGAAAGTGGGTGGATTTCTATAACCAGAAGCGCCCACATTCAGCACTTGGCGGCAAGCCGCCTGCCGTGGTCTATTGGCAGCGCATTGAACAACACCAACCCGATCAGCAGGTGCAGAGAGTAGCTTAATTTACGCCAAAACCTGTCCAATGAATGGGGAGTAGCTCAGATGTCTGTAATGTCTTCCCATGCCACCTGCTCAAATCGCAGGTGTTGCACTTCGAATCTGAATCTAGGCCCACCGATTGATTGTGTTGTGATCCACTTCGAAGCCGTGTTCGCGGAACATCTCCTCAACATCCCGATAACTGAGCGGATACCGCAAGTACCAGGACACCGCCTGGATGATCAGCCAAGCTTCGAACTGTCTGCCTTTGAAGTCATCCTTCGATTGGCGTTTCAGTTTTTCTACGATGGCACCGAGAATCATAACGCGGAACTCCAATCATAGAAGGGCACTTTCAACAGCCAAGTCTTTAGGCGTGGTTAACACGACAATCTTTGCGGCAGCCCCGGTCAGGTAGGGCACCAATCCGATTAATGCAACAATGCCACACGGTAGTCACAAATGGCACCTCGGAAAATCTAGATAGGGCTAAGGTCCGGGCAAACGGAGTTTAGCTTGGGAAAAGACTATGAATTTGTCGGAAATAACGCCAAGAAGCAAAAGCAACAATACCGAAAACAGTCAAAATAATTTCAAAGCTTATTTTGAAGTTCAAGCAAGACGGATGACGAAATATCGAGTAAAAAAACCCTCCCGATCGACGCCGTGCTCGCAAACTGCCCCCCGTAAAATGAAGCCTGAGTTGCAGCGGAATGCAGACGGCTTGGAATCTGGCTCCCGGTTCATGTTGCTAAGTGCCAAATTGACAACTAGGTCGAAGCCCAAGCTCGCAATTGTGGCGTCTTTGCAGAACCTAAATTCCGAGACATTTTTCTGGCTTTGCAAAGAAATATTTCCGAACGGGGATGAGTTCAAGCTTGGCAAGTTAGCGGCGTCGCCGTACCTGAACCAGGATATGCTGCGCGTTTTCCGCCAACTAAATCCAGAGATGAATTGTGATGTTTTTTGCAATTCCTGCGAGAGCCTCAAGGCAAAGGATGTGCTCACGCTCGGCAGACTGGCAGCATTGCCAGACCTGGACCTGAATATGCTGCTTGTCGTCCGCCGACTATATCCCGAGATGTATTTTGATCGTTTTTGCGATTTTTGCGAAGTCTTCCCGAAAGGGGATGTTATAAAGCTTGGCGAGTTGGCGGCGTCGTCACGCCTGAACCTGGATATGCTGCGTGTTTTTCGCCAAATAACTCCAGAGTTGAATTGCGATAATTTCAGAGAATATTTTAAGAACCTCAAGAAAAAGGAAGTGCTCGCGCTCGACAGATTGGCAGCATTGCCAGACCTGGACCTGAATATGCTGCTTGTCGTCCGCCGACTATATCCCGAGATGTGTCTTGATCGTTTCTGCGATTTTTGCGAGATCTTTCCGAAAGAGGATGTGCTCACGCTTGGCAAGTTGGCGGCGTCGCCGAAGACGGACCCGAATGTGCTGTTTCTTGCCCGCCACCTAAATCCGAATTTGAAATTTGATTATGTCCTCTCCATTTGCAAAAACGATCAGGATGTATGTGACTACTTACGTAGCCAAATTACAAATCTACCGATGGAAGATCTTATTCAAATCGGTGCACGCCTTCGACGATACCCGGAAGTCGATTTAGCGCTATTATTTTCGCTGCGTAACATATTCAAAAAAGAGTCAATAAAAAATCTCTTTGATTCGACCTTGCTTATTAACAAGGATCATATGGAACTAGTCCATGCTCTCCACAGTGAAAATGAGCATCTAACCCTCAGGCAAATAGCTGAGGAAATAGTGCGAGTGAAGGATCTAGATACATTGGCCGCGTTCAGAAAAAGATTTCCAAAGGAAAAGATTGGCGAAATTATGAAGGCGCTTGCCCTTTTAAATAAAGGGGACAAAGAAAGGTTAAACCTAGAAAAAATTAAGAAAATTTGGACCCATATCAATAACGTTAACAGAGAAACATTTTCTGGGGAACCCGTACGCTTTTCAGAAGTAGTTTGGGCTACATTGCCGGACAGTATCACGGTAGAAAAAATTATCATTTTTGAAAAAATGCTCCCACGTTTGAGTTTCCAAAACGTTGTACTCGCTGCCTCGAAGCAGCATGTAGATATAAAAAACTTGCAAAACAATGGGCATCCCTCAATTCCGACGTAATTTATGGTTTTGTAAAAGAAGGAGATAAGGCAGACGCCAAAATGATAAAAAAAATGACGAACAACTGTTTTAGATTAACGCTCCTTCGTCACTTGGTCGGGTGGTAATCATCCCATTTTTCGCGGGGTCGATAACTGGACTTCAGGCTGCAGCTGTCAGTTTCATTTTCGGCGTAACGCCGCCGATGGCCATATTTGGCCGCTCATTGTTGTATGTCCATAGCCAGCGTGTGGCGTGATCCTGTGCCTCCTTGATCGTGTTGAATATGTATTGTCCGAGCCATTCATGGCGGACGGTTCGGTTGTAGCGCTCGATATAGGCGTTCTGTTGCGGTTTGCCGGGCTGGATGTATTGCAGCCCGATCCCGCGCCGTGAAGCCCACATTTGCAACGCCGCACTGACGTTTTCCGGGCCATTGTCCACCCTGATGTTAAGGGGCTTGCCGCGCCATTCGATAATCCGCTCCAGCGTACGGATTACCCGTAGGGCCTGAATGGAGATGTCCACCTCAATGCCCAACCCCTCCCGGTTGAAGTCGTCCAGCACGTTCAGAGTCCTGAAGCTACGCCCATCGGCCAACTGATCCGACATGAAGTCCATTGACCAGGTGACATTTGCCTCGTTTGGCACAACCAACGGCTCCGGCTTTTCCCGAACCAGACGCTTCTTCGGGTTGATGCGCAGGTTTAACTCCAGAGCACGATAAATCCGCCGGACGCGCTTGTGGTTCCAAGCAAAGCCTTTGACATTGCGCAGGTAAAGGAAACACAAGCCGAAGCCCCAGGTACGGTGTGTTGTCGTCAGCCGCACCAGCCAGTCTGCGATCTCGGCATTCTCGTCGCCCAGTTTGCGTTCATAGCGATAGCAGCTTTCGCTGATCTGGAAAGTCCGGCAAGCAAGCGCAATGCTCACGCCACGCAGACGGATTGCATTCATGGCCATCTCTCTACGTTGAGACGGCCTCAAGGCTTTTTTCCCAGAGCATCCTTCAGCAGTTCGTTCTGCATTGCCATCTCGGCATACATCTTCTTCAGTCGGCGGTTCTCCTCGGCCATCGCCTTCATCTCAGACATCAACGAAGCGTCCATCCCGCCATATTTGGAACGCCAGTTGTAATACGTCGCGTTGCTGATCCCGTGCTCCCGGCAAAGATCGGCGACTGGGACCCCGCTCTCACCCTGCTTCAAAACTGCCAGGATCTGGCTTTCCGTAATTCTTGATTTCTTCATGTCGTTCTCCAAGCGCATCAAAGGCCGGAGAAGTCCAATTTTCAACCCGTTGGTTTTTGGGGACGATTACCCATGGACATCCGGTCGATTTCCTGCTCACGGCAAAGCGCAACCTGAATGCTGCCAAGCGGTTCTTTCAAAAAATGTTGCGGGAGGCCCCACTGCTGTCACCGGGCAAAATCGGCACCGATGGTGCTGGCACTTTTCCTCCGGCCATCGGCGACGCGGTTGACGGTGGCCTGCTTGCTTCGGATCCGGTGCATTATGTGACCAAGCATTTGCAACAAGGCATAGAGAGCGATCATTTCAGGGTGAAAAAGAACATGCCGAAGGTCGGCGGGTTCCGCTCGTTCAACTCAGCCAGAAGAACCATCGCCGGCTTTGAAGCCATGCTGTGGCTCAAGAAGGGCTTTGACTTTACCGGTCAATGGAGTGTCCGCGAACATAACGATCTGCTGGCAGTGATCTTCGGAATTGAAAAAGTTAACGAAGCCTGAAAAACGCTCCCAATACGGGAGAAATCTGTCCGCCAGTGAGGGTTGCGCAAGTCGATGCCGATGTCATGGTCTGGCTGCATTCTCCTCATGACCCCATACGGGAGACCTACATCTACGACCGTATTCGGATGCCGCCGACTTACGTGTCCAGCAGCTTCATCAGCATTCCGCCTGTTAAGCCGTGTAGGAGGAGGCGACGATTTCAGCCCTCAGATGCGGGTGAACCGGTTCGTGTTCCTCAATCTTCCAATACTTCAGCCTCGGAGACCATCTTGGCGTAACGGCTTCGCCTTAATCCCCTTTACCTGCGGGCTACGTCGCCCTGCCAGCTGACAGCAGGTCACCGCCGCTTGGGCTCATGCCCCTTGCTGCAGGGGACCAGGCAATCTTCCATTCCTCTTTTCACAATGCATTCCAGTCATATGCACCCCGAGCCATCCGGGACGAGGCGCACCGTAGGTTTCATCCATTTTCCAGGACGAACACACGGGCCGCTTTCTGGCTTTGGCCTTTGCAGCAATTGCCGGGCTGTAGCGAATGACCCAACGGTTCAGTGTTGTGTGGTCCAGATCAACACCGCGCTCTTCCATGATTTCTTCCAAATCCCGGTAGGAAACCCCATAGCGGACATAGAAGAAAACGGCGAACACAACCACGACTTTCGGGAACTGGCTGCCGTTGAAACGGATCAACGCTAAATACCTGGAAAAATCTGAGCGGAGGACCGCCTCCTAAACCGAGATACGCAAAAAGGAAACCGACAGATTAAATGTTTGCGGCAGAACCCGATCTAATGGGTCAGTAGGTTAACGATTTGCCCAAAAAAACAAATTTTGGTCTTCATCTGTAATAAATAGCACAGAAAACTAAATTGACTCCAGATAAGTTTCAAAAACTCCTCCTTATGAAGAAGTCAGCATTCGTGAACAATTTGAGTTAACCAGTCTTTCGAGATTCTCAGAAAGTAGAAAATATGAAAGCACGCGTGATCGTCACCTTGAAAAACGGTGTTCTCGATCCTCAGGGAAAAGCTATCGAAGGTGCTCTTGGGGGCCTAGGGTTTGACGACGTTGGTTCCGTGCGTCAAGGCAAGGTCTTTGACGTTGAGCTGAGCGGATCCGACGAGGACGCTGCCAAGGCGGAGCTGGAACAAATGTGTGAAAAGCTTCTTGCCAACACCGTTATTGAGAACTACGCGATCGAGATCGCCTGAAGCCTGAGCTGTTGCCAATGGATGAAGACACGCGCAAGGCCATAATGTTCATGGCCGTAAAAGCTGCCATCTTCATCCTCGTGCCAGCTCTTGCTGCCATCATCGCCGTTCTTGTCCTGCTCTAGATATCGGGATTGCCAAATGAAATCCGCCGTTATTGTTTTTCCGGGCTCCAACCGCGACCGCGACATGTTTCACGCGCTGGAGCTGATAACCGGTTCGCGTCCGCAGCATGTCTGGCACACCGAGAGCACGCTGCCCGATGTTGACCTCGTGGTCGTTCCCGGCGGGTTTTCTTATGGGGACTACTTGCGCTCCGGTGCAATCGCCGCCCGCTCTCCCATCCTGAAAGATCTGGTTGCCAAAGCCAACAGCGGCGTTGCCGTCCTTGGAGTGTGCAATGGCTTTCAGATCCTGACAGAAGCAGGCCTGCTACCTGGCGCATTGATGCGCAATGCTGGTCTCACCTTCGTCTGCAAGGACGTTTTGATGGAAACGGTCAACAACGCGACTCGCTTCTCGTCCAAGTTCCAGAAGGGACAGGTCTGGCGTTGCCCCGTCGCCCATCATGACGGCAACTATTTTGCTGACACGGAAACACTGAGCGCAATTGAGGACAACAATCAGGTCGTCTTCCGCTATGCCGAAGGAACAAACCCCAACGGGTCGATCAACAACATTGCCGGCATCACAAATGCGGCTGGCAATGTGCTCGGAATGATGCCGCATCCTGAAAACCTGGTAGAGCCCTTGCACGGTGGGTTGGACGGGCGTCTGTTGTTCGACGATTTTTTGGTTGCGCATTAATTTCCTAAGCTTGATATACAATTAGCTTAGTTTGCTTAGGTTAGTGTGTGGTTTTAGCAAATAGAAAATACAATCAAGGAAAAATGCTTTTTATGTTATTTGTTTTGGAAGGTTTGACTACCATTTCTATTCGCCAATAAATTGACGAGCCTGACTTAGTTTGCAGACTTGTATCTTTATTAAAGGCCGCGAATGATATTTTTTCAACTCATCAAAATCGTTCTTATTACTAAATTCAATTAAGAACTATTGCAAGTAACCTTCTACTTAGCATTTCAATATTCTAGGTTTAATGCAAACCCTAGTAAAATGTTCATATGAAAATACTGGAACGTCATGATCCCGAACGACATCAAGATCACGCCCGACCTGATTGCTTCCCACGGCCTGAAACCGGATGAGTATGAGCGCATCCTGGAATTGATTGGCCGGGAACCGAGCTTCACCGAACTCGGCATCTTTTCCGCCATGTGGAACGAGCATTGCTCTTACAAATCCTCCAAGAAATGGCTGAAGACACTGCCGACGGATGGACCGCGCGTTCTTCAGGGTCCGGGAGAAAATGCCGGGGTCGTCGATATTGGCGACGGCCAGGCCGTGGTCTTCAAGATGGAAAGCCACAACCACCCGTCCTACATCGAACCTTATCAGGGTGCCGCGACAGGCGTCGGTGGTATCTTGCGGGACGTTTTCACCATGGGAGCGCGCCCTGTTGCAGCCATGAACGCCTTGCGTTTCGGTGAACCGGATCATCCGCGTACAAAGCACCTGGTGTCAGGGGTTGTCTCGGGCGTCGGCGGCTACGGCAACTCGTTCGGCGTTCCAACAGTTGGTGGGGAGGTCGAATTCCACGCCCGTTACAACGGCAATTGCCTGGTAAATGCTTTTGCTGCGGGTCTTGCCAGATCTGACGCGATTTTTCTCGCAAAGGCCGAAGGTGTCGGTCTTCCCGTCGTTTATCTTGGTGCCAAGACCGGCCGTGACGGCGTTGGCGGTGCAACAATGGCGTCTGCTGAATTCGACGATACCATTGATGAAAAGCGCCCAACTGTTCAGGTCGGTGATCCTTTCACGGAAAAATGCCTGCTGGAAGCCTGTCTGGAGCTGATGGAGACAGGTGCCGTCATTGCCATTCAGGATATGGGTGCTGCTGGCTTGACCTGCTCCGCAGTTGAAATGGGCGCCAGTGGCGACCTTGGCATCGAACTTGACCTCGACAAGGTTCCCGTACGCGAAGAGCGCATGAGCGCCTACGAGATGATGCTGTCTGAGAGCCAGGAGCGCATGCTCATGGTACTGAGGCCCGAAAAGGAGCATGAAGCCGAAGCCATTTTCAGGAAATGGGGTTTGGACTTTGCCATTGTCGGCATCACCACCGACACGCTCCGCTTCGTGGTCAAACATCAAGGTGACATGGTGGCTGACCTGCCGATCAAGAAACTGGGCGATGAGGCGCCGGAATACGACCGCCCTTGGGTCGAACCGAAGAAACGACCCGTTTTGAATGCGGCTGACATTGCAGAACCGGAAGACTATGCCAAAGCACTGACCACTTTGGTCGGCAACGCCAACGGGTCGTCACGTCGCTGGGTCTATGAGCAATACGATACGCTGATCCAGGGCAACACGGCCGAAACGCCTGGTGGCGATGCCGGTGTCATTCGCGTTGAGGGATCACGCAAGGGTCTTACTTTCTCGGTCGATGTTACCCCACGCTATTGCGAAGCCGACCCCTTTGAAGGTGGTAAGCAGGCCGTCGCGGAGGTTTGGCGCAATCTGACTGCCGTCGGGTCTGAGCCGCTTGCTGCAACCGACAATCTCAATTTCGGCAACCCGGAAAAGCCTGAAATCATGGGGCAGTTCGTCGGCTGCATCAAAGGCATTGGCGAAGCATGCCGAGAACTGGATTTTCCCATCGTTTCCGGCAACGTCTCTCTCTATAACGAAACGCACGGCGAAGCGATATTGCCGACCCCCGCCATTGGCGGCGTTGGACTGTTGCCGGACGTCACCGTGCGCGCCGGTGCAGCCTTTGCCGAGGAAGGTGATGCAATCCTTGTCGTAGGTGGGCCTGGCACTCATCTGGGTGCCTCACAATATCTTGCCGATGTTCTGGGCCGCGAAGAAGGAGCACCTCCTCCAGTTGACCTGGCTGCGGAAAAGCGGCGCGGAACGATTGTTCGTCAACTCATCGGTGCAGCTCGGCTATCCGGAGTTCATGATATTTCTTCCGGCGGCCTGGGTGTTGCCCTTGCAGAAATGGCAATTGCAGGTGGACTTGGCGCAAATGTCAGGATCGATGGCCCAGCCCATGCGGCCCTTTTCGGCGAAGATCAGGGACGCTATGTGCTGACGGTTGCACCAGACAAGGTCGAAGCTGTGCTTGAAGACATTATCGATGCCGGTATTGAGGTTCAGCAAATCGGGAAAACTGGTGGTGACGATTTGACTGTTGAGGGTGTTCTCACCATATCCGTTGCAAACTTGAAAAAAGCACACGAAGATTGGTTCCCCGATTACATGGCGACAGCTTAATAGGTAGTATCATTTCGCTGCCAGCCGGAACCGACCCCTAGAAAGACTGCTTGGCACATCATCACACCAGGAGCTCAGTTCCGAGCCTCCATCCGCTCTGGGCCGATCCCATGTGACCCGGTAATCGTCCCCAAAAACCAACGGGTTGAAAATTGGACTTCTCCGGCCTTTGATGCGCTTGGAGAACGACATGAAGAAATCAAGAATTACGGAAAGCCAGATCCTGGCAGTTTTGAAGCAGGGTGAGAGCGGGGTCCCAGTCGCCGATCTTTGCCGGGAGCACGGGATCAGCAACGCGACGTATTACAACTGGCGTTCCAAATATGGCGGGATGGACGCTTCGTTGATGTCTGAGATGAAGGCGATGGCCGAGGAGAACCGCCGACTGAAGAAGATGTATGCCGAGATGGCAATGCAGAACGAACTGCTGAAGGATGCTCTGGGAAAAAAGCCTTGAGGCCGTCTCAACGTAGAGAGATGGCCATGAATGCAATCCGTCTGCGTGGCGTGAGCATTGCGCTTGCTTGCCGGACTTTCCAGATCAGCGAAAGCTGCTATCGCTATGAACGCAAACTGGGCGACGAGAATGCCGAGATCGCAGACTGGCTGGTGCGGCTGACGACAACACACCGTACCTGGGGCTTCGGCTTGTGTTTCCTTTACCTGCGCAATGTCAAAGGCTTTGCTTGGAACCACAAGCGCGTCCGGCGGATTTATCGTGCTCTGGAGTTAAACCTGCGCATCAAACCGAAGAAGCGTCTGGTTCGGGAAAAGCCGGAGCCGTTGGTTGTGCCAAACGAGGCAAATGTCACCTGGTCAATGGACTTCATGTCGGATCAGTTGGCCGATGGGCGTAGCTTCAGGACTCTGAACGTGCTGGACGACTTCAACCGGGAGGGGTTGGGCATTGAGGTGGACATCTCCATTCAGGCCCTACGGGTAATCCGTACGCTGGAGCGGATCATCGAATGGCGCGGCAAGCCCCTTAACATCAGGGTGGACAATGGCCCGGAAAACGTCAGTGCGGCGTTGCAAATGTGGGCTTCACGGCGCGGGATCGGGCTGCAATACATCCAGCCCGGCAAACCGCAACAGAACGCCTATATCGAGCGCTACAACCGAACCGTCCGCCATGAATGGCTCGGACAATACATATTCAACACGATCAAGGAGGCACAGGATCACGCCACACGCTGGCTATGGACATACAACAATGAGCGGCCAAATATGGCCATCGGCGGCGTTACGCCGAAAATGAAACTGACAGCTGCAGCCTGAAGTCCAGTTATCGACCCCGCGAAAAATGGGATGATTACCACCCCTCAAAGCTCATGCAGTGCAGCGGATCTGAGGAAGTCTGCGCCCACCTCATCTTCGTCGAGACACAGGCAACACCAGGCGAGATGCAAAACACCGCCGTCATTCAAACCACCCGAACACCAGATTCAATTATAACTCTTTTTTTCTATAGGCTTGCAAGTAGACATCCGGATTCACGTTGATGAGGCGTTCAGCTCGGTAGTGTCGCAAACTTTCTGTCTGTCTGTTTCCTTTTTTCCGGATTGAGGTTTAGGAGGAGCGCCCTCGATCAGATTTTTCCAGGTGTTTAGCGTTGATCAATTTCAAAGGAATCCAGTTCCCGAAGGACGTGGTTCTGTTCGTCGTTTTCTTTGACCTGCTCCCCTGAAAGTTCCTGGTTTTGAGGTTAGTCTGTTCCCAACTGAAGGAAACAGACGATGAAGCGATCCAGGTTCTCTGAAGAACAGATCATCGGTATTTTGAAGGAACATCAGGCGGGCATATCGGCCGCCGAGCTTTGCCGGGAGCACGGGATGGGCTTGATGATGTAGACGCCCGCCGCTGGCTCAGATGTGCCAAGGTAGGTTTTGTTTCAATGCTATTTTGAGGCGTCGATGTCAGAAGTTCATACAATTGGTTTGGATTTGGCGCAATCGGTATTTCATGCTCATGGGGCAGACTCATCAGGAGGAGTTGTTTTCCGCAGGCGCTTGCGGCGTAGCCAGGTTTTGAGTTTCTTTGCGGCCCAACCAAAGTGCTTAGTTGCGATGTAAGCCTGTGGCAGTGCCCACTATTGGGGACGCGAGCTTACCCGTTTGGGACACGAGGTTCGGTTGATACCGCCCATTTACGTGAAACCATTCGTGAAGCGTCAGAAGAACGATGTTGCAGATGCGGAAGCGATTTGTGAAGCCGCGACCCGCCCGACGATGCGATTTGTTGCTGTCAAGAGTGAAGAGCGTCAGGGCATTGCCGTCATATTGCGGACGCGCGAGCTATTGATCCGGCAACGTACACAGATCATCAATGCGCTGCGGGGTCATCTGGCGGAATTTGGGGTCATCGTCCCTAAAGGCGTGAGCAACACTGGTAAGTTGATGGATCACATCTGCGACCCGGCAATGGCTCTTCCCGAAACGGCCCGTGATGCTTTGAGCCATTTGACCGATAGCCTGTCCCGGTTGGATGATCACATTCAGGGTCTGGATCGCGAAATCACGCGTCGTGCGAAGGCGAGCGGGACGGCGAGGCGACTGATGACAATTCCCGGGATCGGACCTTTGATTGCAGTTGCCATAGTAGCCTTGGCGGCTCCCCCTGCAACCTTCCGGCGTGGTCGAGATTTTGCAGCTTGGCTCGGTCTTACGCCAAAGCAGAATTCGACAGGAGGAAAACAGCGATTGGGAGCCACGACAAAGATGGGAGAGCGCTCATTGCGACGATTGTTGATTATTGGCGCAAATAGTGTGGTCAGCTGGCGAGCAAAGAAGGGGGCAATGTCAGGGTCGTGGCTCGAACGTATGCTCGCTCGCAAGCCTGCGATGCTGGTTCGGGTCGCTCTGGCCAACAAGATGGCACGTATTGTCTGGGCGGTGATGTCAAGCGGTCAGACATATAGGGCTCCGGCTGCTCAAGCTTAAAACGGGAGCAGCTACGGGGACGGCGGCGCAAGAGAGGTCTTTAGAAGTTTGGCGTAACGATCTTGGGATGAGGTCAGGAAAACCAGTTTGCGACACAGTGCCTTTGAGCACGTGGGCTTGATTTTGGACCTGACACTCGAACACCATACGGGCCCGCGGCAAGTCAAAAGCCGCATCAAAGGCCGGACACATGTCAGCACCCGACCGTGCGATCAAATAACCAAAAAAATCCTCTTGCAATCAGGGCGTCTACACATGTCGCAACCCTCACTGGCGGACAGATTTCTCCCGTATTAGGAGCGCTTTTCAGGCTTCGTTAACTTTTTCAATTCCGAAGATCACTGCCAGCAGATCGTTATGTTCGCGGACACTCCATTGACCGGTAAAGTCAAAGCCCTTCTTGAGCCACAGCATGGCTTCAAAGCTGGCGATGGTTCTTCTGGCTGAGTTGAACGAGCGGAACCCGCCGACCTTCGGCATGTTCTTTTTCACCCTGAAATGATCGCTCTCTATGCCTTGTTGCAAATGCTTGGTCACATAATGCACCGGATCCGAAGCAAGCAGGCCACCGTCAACCGCGTCGCCGATGGCCGGAGGAAAAGTGCCAGCACCATCGGTGCCGATTTTGCCCGGTGACAGCAGTGGGGCCTCCCGCAACATTTTTTGAAAGAACCGCTTGGCAGCATTCAGGTTGCGCTTTGCCGTGAGCAGGAAATCGACCGGATGTCCATGCTTGTCGATGGCCCGATACAGATAGCGCCATTGGCCCTTGATGCGCACATAGGTTTCATCGATGCGGACCGAGCCGCAATGCGGTTTGCGGAAGCGGCGTAGCCG
Source organism: Labrenzia sp. THAF82 (assembly GCF_009363435.1). Classification (GTDB taxonomy): domain Bacteria; phylum Pseudomonadota; class Alphaproteobacteria; order Rhizobiales; family Stappiaceae; genus Roseibium; species Roseibium porphyridii. The sequence continues at coordinate 790,186 of NZ_CP045354.1, forward strand.
TTTTTCGATCAGCGGCGCATACGCCAAAACCCATCTGTTGATGGTGCTGTGGTCTACCTTAAAGCCGCCTTCCAGGAACATTTCTTCCAGGTCTCTATAGCTCAGAGGATAACGCAAGTACCAGGACACCGCCTGGATGATCAACCAAGCCTCGAACTGCCTGCCTTTGAAGTCATCCTTCGATTGGCGTTTCAGTTTTTCAACGATGGCCCTCAGAATCATGACGCGGAACTCCAATGACAGGACCGCTCTTTCAACAGCCAAACCTCAAGGCGTGGTTAACACTACAGTCCTTGAGAAAGGCACGTCGTTCCTGCATTCATCAGAAATTTCGTAAAGCTCAAGCCGTTTCAAAAACCGTTTCAACTTTTTCGGCTGAAACGGTGTTAGTTTGATATGTGTTTGAATAGTATGGTGACCCCGACAGGATTCGAACCTGTGACCCTCAGATTAGGAATCTGATGCTCTATCCTGCTGAGCTACGGGGCCATTGATAGGGTCGCTTAGCATGATTTTGAATGGTTGGCGAGAGCGTTGGATGTGTGGTTTTCCAAGTCTGATGATTTGGAAGATGTCGGGTCGGGTTCGGTCTTGTGTGGTCGCTTTTTGTCAAGTTTGTCTTGGACTTGCCTTATTCGCCCCTTAGCAGGAACTTCAGTCGTGACCGCTTTCTCACTGTCTCCGGTCGTGAAGCCATGAGCAAATGCAAGATGTGGCGAGGATGGGGGCCGTCTGTGCGTTTTTTGAGGAAGAGGTTCAATTCGGGTCGGAGGTGAGGGCGGTCTGTGACCAGCTTTACGGAAAGTGCCGCGTTTCTTAAGGAATGCCACCTTCGCGCCGGAGTTCGGGCCGCTTTTGCAGCTTCTGCAATGTGGCTATCTTCTGCTGCTGGCGCTGCTGACACCTTCTTGCCGGGCAGCCAGAGTGCGGCGCAAAGCTGTCTTGACACGTCAAGTTCTTCCATTCCTGTCAGATATGATGATCAGGACAGGCACTTTTACGCCGAGTCGGGTGAGCGCTTTTTTGCAGGTGAGCTTCGCTTTGGAAGTGGTGTGTCGTCTGCCGAAGACCGAGCTCCATTGGCATTTATTGAGTCGGGTGAAGATTTGGAAGCGGTCCCGCTTGGTCCGGTCAATCGCTGGGGTCTTGTTCCGGCCTGGATCATACGTACCGACGAGCATGGATCTTCTCTTCTTCAAGCAGAACTGCTTGGCGAGGGCGGTGCTTTGTTTGCGCCTCAGCACTCAAGTGGTCGTTGCGCGCATATACTGAGAGGCCTTGAGAGGGACGCCCGCAAGGCGGAAGTTGGGCTATGGCGGGAAAATGCGCCTCAGGTCGTGTTTTCAACCAAAGCACCGAAGACGTTCAACGGCATGAGCGGATACTATGTAATTGCACGGGGACGCGTTGTTTCCCTTGGAAAAACCCGCACAACCCGCTATCTGAACTTCGGAAATTACTGGAAAACGGATTTCACAGCCACGTTGAAAGTTTCGGATCAGGAGGCTTTCAATGCAGCACTTGCCCAATCCGGTTGGGACGTGGATGCGCTGACAGGCCGCACTGTTGAATTGCGCGGTACCGTGCAGGAAAAGGACGGGCCGCATATTGCGCTCCATCATCCGGAGCAATTGGTGGTATTGGAGCCTGCCCCTCTCAATTGAACGGGGTTGGCGCCAAAATGAGAAAATGGACGATTTGGCTTGTGGTGTTGCGGTTGTGAGATGGCCGTATGAGCCGGACAAAAAGGTCAGTAAGTGACGGCCAGAAGAGTGACAGATTTTGCACGCTCCACATTGTGTGGAGCAACAGCAAAGACCGGGCGCCGGTCTGACCGAAGTTGGCTGCGTGCCCTTCGGGCAGGCTGTCTTGCGCTTGTTGTCGCGTCTTGTCAGTTCCTCGGTGATGGTCCAAATGTCAGCACTGTTGCTCCAGGAACGCTCAGGCCGAACCTGTCGGCTGATATCGGTGCCAGGGAACATCCGCGTGTCGTCGCCACCTATGGCGGGGTCTATAATGACGCTGGAGCCGAGCGTGCTGTCGCGAGCGTCGTTGGCCGACTTGTTGCCGCTTCAGACGATCCGTCTCAGAGTTACAAGATCACGATCCTGAATTCACCGGCGATCAACGCCTTTGCTTTGCCTGGTGGATATCTTTATGTGACGCGCGGCCTTCTGGCCCTTGCCAACGACACCTCTGAAGTTGCTGCGGTTCTTGCGCATGAAATGGCGCATGTGACCGCCAACCACGCCATAAAACGGCAGCAGAGAGCTGAGGCCAAGCAACTCGCCAACCGGATCTTGAACGACGTGGTGCAGGATTCAGAAGAAGCCCGCAAGGCAATCATTTCCTCTCAACTGTCTTTTGCCCGCTTCAGCCAGGTGCAGGAACTGGAGGCCGATGCAATTGGCGTCAAAACGCTTGCGAAAGCCGGTTTTGACCCATATGCGGCAGCACGCTTCCTGCGCTCAATGGCTGCTTTTGCCCGGTATCAGTCCGCTGACAGGTCAGGGTCCTCCGCGCCCGATTTTCTGTCGTCTCACCCTTCGACGCCCGAGCGGTTGCAGATTGCGGTGCGTGCGGCAAGGCAGATCGGCGCACCTGGAATTGGCGAGCGTGACCGCGATCGATATCTCAGTCAAATCAATGGCATGCTGTTTGGTGATGATCCGTTGGAAGGGTTTGTCCGCGGACGTTCATTTCTTCACAAGGCCCTTGGTATCGGGTTCACCGTACCCAAGGGATACATACTTGAAAACTCGCCCGAAGCCGTGCTGGCCAGCAACGGGGCGGGAACGGCGATCCGTTTCGACGGCGCGGATGTCAGCGGGTATTCCAGCCTGGTGGACTACATGAAATCCGGTTGGATCAACGGGCTGCTTCCCGAGAGCGTTCGGGAGACCACGATCAATGGTCTGCCGGGTGTCACCGGCGCCGCAATCACGCAAGGCTGGTCTTTCCGGATTGCAGTACTGCGCATCGGGCGCACGGGCTATCGGTTCATATTTGCTAGTAGGTCGCCCAATCAGGCGTTTGATGAAGATTTTCGCGCCACCATCGACAGTTTCAAGCAGCTGACACCGACAGAGCGGGCGCGGTTGCGGTCGCTGCGGATCAAGGTCGTTAAGTCACAGCCAGGCGACACGCCACGCAAGCTTGCGATTGGCATGAGTGGGGTCGAGCCGTCCAGGCGGCTTGAGTTCTTCTCCATTTTGAATGACCTCAGCCCAAACAAGGCGATACCGACCGGCACTGCCGTCAAGCTTGTGGTTGACTAAAGAAAAAGCCGGCAGTGCGTGACTCCCGGCTTAAGGTGTTTGAAGTGTCAAAATTTCAAATAGCGTCTCTCGGATGTCAGGCGCTGTAGACCGCCTGATCCGGCTGCTCGGCCAGAAGTGCTGATTTCAGCTTCTCCATTGCCCGGCTTTCGATTTGCCTTACGCGTTCCTTGGAAATGCCAAGCTTGGTGCCGAGCGATTCAAGAGTTGCTCCTTCTTCGGAAAGACGGCGTTCCCGAACGATCTTCAGCTCGCGTTCGCTCAGAACCTTGAGTGCTGAACTCAACCAGCGGCTCCGCCGCTCTGAATCGATGCTGCCAGTGACGATTTCATCAGGTAGTGGAGCATCGGACACAAGGAAGTCCTGCCTGTCGGCGCTTGACCCTTCAGTGTCTGTCACCGGAGCGTTCAAGGATGTATCCGGTCCGGACAGGCGTGCATTCATAAGTGCCACGTCGGACTGTTTTACGCCGATCGCGTCTGCGATTTTCTGATGCAATTCACTATCGGTGAGCGGGGTCTGATTGCCGGACAATTTGGCGCGGAGCCTGCGCAGATTGAAGAACAACGCCTTTTGCGAGGACGAGGTGCCGCCGCGGACAATCGACCAGTTTCGCAGGATATAGTCCTGGATCGAGGCGCGGATCCACCATGTCGCGTAGGTTGAGAAGCGAACTTCCCGCTCGGGTTCGAAGCGGGCGGCTGCCTCGAGGAGGCCGACATGTCCTTCCTGAATCAGGTCGCCGAGGTTCAGGCCGAAATTACGGAATCTCGAAGCGACGGCAATCACCAGGCGCATGTGAGAGAGAGACAGTTTTTCAAGCGCCTTTTCATCTCGATCGTCTCGCCATCGAACAGCCAGTTCGAGCTCTTCCTCACGTGTCAGGTAAGGGGCTTTCATTGCTGCTCGAACGAGCTGACGTTTTTCGCTCATGGACATTGCTGACGCTCCGACGCTGTTATCGGGGATACTACGTACATAAGTGCAGGTTAGATCACTTACGAATGTCGCCGAGGCAGATTTTGTGCACTTCTCCGTGATAAGTCCGCGAGCAGCTGCTTCAAAAATGAAAAGGCCCGGACGAGTCCGGGCCTTACCAAGTTCTTTTTTAGAAGTAGCGCTGCTGTTAAGCGGCTTCTTCCTTGTCTTCGTCATCATCCGAGCCGGCTTCGGCAGCTTCGGCAGCTTTAATCCGGCTCGGGGACTTTGCCAGGTTCTGCTCGATCTGCTTGATCGCCTCGGTTTCAGAGCATTTGTTTACGGCTGCGATTTCACGCGCCATACGATCCAGCGCTGCTTCATACAGCTGGCGCTCGGAGTAGGACTGTTCCGGCTGGTTTTCAGAGCGGAAAAGGTCGCGAACAACCTCGGAGATCGCGATCAGGTCGCCGGAATTGATCTTTGCTTCATATTCCTGCGCACGGCGGCTCCACATGGTGCGCTTGACGCGCGGACGGCCGCGAACGGTTTCCAGAGCTTTCTTGACAGCTGCCGGATCACCCAGCTTGCGCATGCCGACGGACGTGATCTTCGCGACCGGGACGCGCAGGGTCATCTTGTCCTGTTCAAAAACGATAACGAGCAACTCCAAAGAGTGACCTGCCACGTTTTGCTCTTCAATAGCGGTAATCTGGCCGACGCCATGCGCCGGATAAACGATGTACTCGCCGGTCTTGAATCCTTGACGCTGCGCGGTCTTTTTGGTGTTCGTTGCCATACTTATATTCTCTCCTGCGCAGTTGATCGGCCCTTGTGGGCCGGTGATGGATCGCTGAGCGATCCTCTTTTCTTATGCGACACGTACCCCGCCGAGCGATCCTTTACGGAACGCCTGTTGATATGCGGCGTGTCAGGGCTGGTCAGTCGTCTATTTCCACACTAGAACCTTATTCACACACATGAGCTGCCGGGATCTTTCTCTGTCCGGTGGTTATGAGCCGGAACAGATTGGGAAGACTCCGTTTTTGGGGTTGGTCTCGTGGTTGGCGACTATCCACTAAAGGTAACATACTTTTGTGGAAAATTAAAGCGTTGTGCTTTTTTGATGTGCAAATGACACATAGCACCTCACTGAGGCCATCAGTCAGGTGTTTGAATTTCCTATAAGAATCACAAATTAAGTAAGTATAGCTGACGCATGCGGCGGTGCGCCGCACGCATAAGTTTATCGAATCAAGACGGCGGGTTTGGCGAGAAAAATTTCTCGAATTTATTTTCTTTGCCGTCGTATTCAGCTGCGTCGGGCAGCGGTTCTTTCTTTTCGGTTATGTTCGGCCACTTCTCCGAATACTCGGCATTGACCTCAATCCACTTTTCCAATCCCGGCTCCGTATCAGGAAGAATGGCTTCCGCCGGACACTCGGGTTCGCACACGCCGCAATCGATGCACTCGTCCGGATTGATGACGAGGAAGTTCTCACCTTCATAGAAGCAGTCCACCGGGCACACTTCAACACAGTCGGTGTATTTGCACTTGATGCAATTGTCTGTGACGACGTAGGTCATCGGTATCCTCATAAAAGCCGGCAACCGTAACAGGACGTTCGGACAGCATCCTTATTTTGTTGCGGCGGTCATATGTGCAGCTCATCTATCAGGAGCAGCACATTAAATCTACTTCAGGCCGTTGGGTATCGTTTTTGGATGACGGGCGCAAGCGCCCACGATGACGCATTTGGGCGGAGAAAGAGAAAGATTTTTCGTTTTTGAGCGATTGGGCGCATTCGGTGTCAGCTTTCGCTGCGAAATGCATCCATCTTGCGGCGATCTCGTTTGGTCGGACGGCCTGACCCGGCTTCCCGTTGGCCAGGTGCCTGCGTAGGAGGATCAGCCTTTGGAGGTGGCGGAGGCGACAAGTCTTCATAAAGCTTACGGGCTTCCTCGTAAGGGCCGCGCCGTTTGCCGAGTGCGATGATCTTGAGAATGAGCACGCCGCGTTCCCGCGCGATGGTCAGAACATCACCGGGCTTAACTGCTTTGCTTGCAGAAGCGATTTTTTCCTTGTTGACCCGGATATGACCGGAGGTCGCCAGTTTTTGCGCAAGAGACCGGGACTTCGTGACCCTGGCGTACCAGAGCCACTTGTCGATGCGCAGGCTGCCTGAGGCAGAGAATTCACCGGTCTCCGGAATTACTTCTTGTCCTTGCTGTCCAGGTTTTCCTTCAAGGCCATCAGGGCGGCAAAAGGTGAGTTTGGATCGATGGGCTTGTCTTTTGGCGTCTTGTCGCGCCGGTGGCCGCCGTCATAACTCTTGCCGCCATGTCCACCCTTGTTTCGGTTCGGACCGCCTTTCCCAGCACCTTTGGCGTGGCGCTTGTCGCCGTGTCCGCCCTTCGGTCCGTGGGATTTGCGGTCTCCACCACGCCGTTGATCGTTGCGGCCTCGAGGGCGCCGATCATGCCGGCCAGGGCGCCAGATTTCTATGGTGACTGTTTCCGTTTCCGGGTCACCTCCACGCGCTTCACCGTCTGCAGCCACCTCTGTCGGCGCATCTGATGTCTGGTCAGTCTCCGACTGGGCGTCGCCCTCAACAGTTTCAGGCTCCGCAGAGGGTTCCGCTTCCTTGGTCTGGCTTTCTGATTGCTGTTCAGCAGCTGGTTCCATCTCCGCGGCAGGTGTCTCCGCAGCCTGTGTGTCTGCACTGTCGCCGGAGGTTGCTTCCGGCGCGTCTGCCACTGCCAAAGCGTCGGTCTCACCAGCGGCTTCGGCTGGCTGAGCGGGTGCTTCCGGTGTTTCGGTGCTGGAGGCGCCTTTGTCAGCGTCCGGTTCTGTCGTCGCTTCTGGTTCTTCAGTCGCTGCCTTAACAGTGACCGGGCGCTGCACTTCCTTTGTTTCAACTCGGTACCCGAGTGATTTCAAAACCGCGGAAAAATCCTCGCCGGCGCATCCGAGCAGGGAGGTCATCGCAACTGTTACGGTAAAGCCGCCACCGGTTTCGATTGCTCCTTCCGGCGGCGCAACCTCCGCATCAAGTGGCTTCCAGGCAATCAACGGCCGGATCAGATCGGCCAATCGCTCCAGAATGTCGACCCGCACGGCACGAGGGCCGCAGACCCTAAAGCCGACAACCTTGTAGAGCGCCTTGTCGATGCTTTCATCAACCGGAATTGATGTGCGGCCCGAGGCGGACAACTGCGGCAACTCGGCCATGCCATTCATGTCGAGCGAGCCGTGCTTCAGCGCCCAAAGCTGTGCGAGCAACTGGCTGGGGGCCGGTTTCAACAGTGCGGGTACGAAAACGGTATATGCGCCAAAACGAACGCCGTGTTTGCGCAAAGAGGCACGCATGTCCTGATCGAGTTGCCTGATCTCGTCCGCCGCTTCCTGGCGCTCAAGAATGCCGAGGCCTTCGACGATGCGAAACGCGATGCCGCGTGCAAGGCCTTCCAGGTCTTCACCGTTTTTCAGGTCCACGAGCGGTTTCAGCAAGGTGTCGATCTGTGCCTTGACCCAAAGGTCGATGCGGTTCTGAACAGCCTCCCGTGAAGGGCCAGACAGATGATCGTCAGCCAGCAGGAGGGCCGTTGGTGCAAGAAGATCTTCGTCGGCAACCAATTTGGCAACGGGTTCGCCCCGCCAGCGGATAGCACCATCGGATGTCAGCACAAAATCGCTGTTTTCCGATTTGCCGAGCTTTTCCGCGCGAGACTCAATCTCAGTCGTCAGAGCCTTCTGGGCAGCTGCGCGCACGGTCTTTCCATCCGGTCCCTCGGCAGCCGCATCGGGGGCAAAGCGGAAGCCAAGCAGATTTCCGATGTGCTGACCTTCAACGAGCACATCGCCACTCGATGTAATTTCTGCTTCCAGCATTGCGTTCTCTCTCAAACGTCGCATCAATACACTTGTCCGCCGATCCACGAAACGCTGTGTCAGCCGCTCGTGAAGGGCGTCAGATAATTTGTCTTCTATGCCGCTTGCCACACCTTGCCAATGAGCCGGATCGGCCAGCCAGTCAGGGCGGTTCGCGACATATGTCCAGGTCCGGATGTGAGCAATCCGGTTTGCGAGTGTGTCGATATCACCATCTGTGCGGTCTGCGAAGGCCAATTGACGCGTGAACCAATCGTCAGCAATGACATCATGACGCATCAAATGGCTGTAAATGGTGTTCAGCAGGTCGGCATGGTTCGCGGGTGCAATCTTGCGATAATCCGGGACCTGACACACATCCCATAACAATTCGACCGCTTTTTCGCCTTTTGCCATGTCAGATATTGCGGCGTCGCGCAATAAATGTTCAAGAGCTGTGATGTCATCGCCTGTGGGTGCCCTAGCGAGACCCTCTTCTTTCGGCACTGCATCCAGGCTTTTTCGAAGCGAGCCGCTGGAAGAAAAATCCAGAGAACTGTTGCGCCATTGCAGCACTTTCAGGCTGTCAAACTGATGACTTTCAATTTGTTCGACGAGTTCGTCATGTAACGGGTCGACCCGCCCGGTGACACCGAACGTGCCGTCTTTGGTGTGTCTTCCGGCGCGTCCGGCAATCTGACCCATCTCGGATGCCGTCAACTGCCGATACTGATAGCCGTCATATTTTCTGTTGCCTGCAAAGGCGATGTGGTGGACGTCGAGGTTGAGGCCCATGCCAATGGCATCCGTGGCGACGAGGTGGTCGACATCACCATTCTGGAACAGGTCGACCTGCGCATTCCGGGTTCTCGGGCTCAGTGAGCCAAGGACGACAGCGGCGCCGCCACGTTGCCGGCGGATGAGTTCGGCAATCGAATAGACCTCATCGGAGGAAAACGCGACGATCGCCGAGCGAGCGGGTAGACGGGACACCTTTTTTGAACCCGCATATCCCAGAATGGACATGCGAGGCCGGGTCACGACATTCAGGCCGGGCAGAAGCCTTTCCAGCAGCGGCCGCGCTGTCGCCGAGCCAAGCAACAGGGTTTCCGACATGCCCCGCAAATTCAGGATGCGGTCGGTAAAAACGTGCCCACGATCCAGATTTCCAGCGAGCTGAACTTCGTCAATCGCGACGAACTCGGTTTTGAGGTCCAGCGGCATTGCCTCGACTGTCGAGACCCAGAACCGCGGATTGTCCGGAATGATCTTTTCTTCACCAGTGACCAAAGCGACGGCTTCTTTGCCCGCCCGGTCTGCCACCCGTCCGTAGACTTCCCGCGCAAGCAGGCGCAAGGGCAGGCCGATCAGGCCTGAAGACTGCGCCAGCATGCGTTCGATCGCGAGATGAGTCTTGCCGGTGTTTGTCGGTCCGAGCACGGCCGTGACAGTACGGGACCGGGCTTGCGGCGGCAGCGGCAGTGTTTGGGGGCGTGGCATGAAAGTGGTTTTGGTCGGCTTTCTTTGGCAAGGCGCTCTGAAGGAACGCCATTGGAACGGGCCCTAGATATGGTGGAGCGTATCTAGCACGCCGTCGCGCGTTGTGTCCCTATCCAAATGGTCAAAAACGCCTTTTTTTCAATCGAAAAATAATTGTGGAGAACGACTCTGGAACAAACCGAAACCGAATCGCGGACTCTTTCTGATTCAGGATTTGTTCCCTACGACATGTAGCCTGCAGTGTCGTCTTGGGCACAAAATCCTGAATCTGGCCAATAGCTTGAGTCAAAACCTACAGATGAGCGCGATTTGGGTCGAGTCATTGTCAAGTGTTAAAATTCTGAAAATCGCGGGAATAACTTTAGAGGCTTGTCCGTTTACCTTTGGACACAGGGTGAACGAAGCCTGGACGAATCGCTGATTCAGACAAGTTTCGGGTTTGTTCGTACCAGATTTGGTGGGTCGGCATCTGGCAGTGCGGATCTTTGAACCGGTTTCCAGAGTGCCAACGAAAGGCAGTCAACAAGGTGTTCAGAAAAGTGTCTCAATTTGGTTCAGAGTCGAAAAGTTCGCTCAAAATTTTTGCAATTGCAGGAAAAATGCTGCCGTTTTGCTGCACTGCAAATTTTTCGAAAGCGGTAATCCGTCGGAGACTTAGGCCGGATTAGTGTTCATTTTCTATAGGTTAGCGGTGCAGGCGCAAAAAAATTCTCCGGCTTAAAAAAAGGACATACCTTCTGCCCCTTTTCAAGCGCCTCCTACCAAAGTAGAAATCTTGCCGAAAGTGGCTGAATTTTGTCTCAAAGTTAGGGGAGAGGGCGTTTGGCAATTGCAAAAATTCTCGTTGCGAACAGATCCGAGATTGCAATCCGGGTGTTTCGGGCGGCCAATGAGCTTGGTCTGAAAACCGTCGCGATCTATGCGGAACAGGACAAGTTGGCGCTGCACCGATTCAAGGCTGACGAAGCCTACCAGGTCGGAAAGGGGCTTGGCCCCATCGAGGCTTACCTGTCCATCGACGAGATCATACGTGTTGCCAAACATTCCGGGGCCGATGCGATTCATCCCGGATATGGTCTTCTTTCCGAGAGCCCGGAATTCGTTGACGCCTGTGAAGCCGCCGGAATTACCTTCATAGGCCCCAAATCCGATACCATGCGCCGATTGGGCAACAAGGTCGCTGCGCGGAACCTTGCAATTGAAGCTGGTGTCCCCGTCATGCCGGCAACCGATCCGCTGCCAGATGAAATTGATGAAATCCGGCGTCAGGCACAAGACATCGGCTATCCGGTCATGTTGAAAGCCTCCTGGGGCGGTGGTGGCCGCGGGATGAGGGTGATCCCTGACGAAGCCACACTGGAAAAGGAAGTTCTGGCCGCAAAGCGCGAAGCGAAGGCTGCTTTCGGCAAGGACGAGATCTATCTTGAAAAGCTGGTTCAGCGCGCCCGGCACGTGGAAGTTCAGATCCTCGGCGATGGCGAAACCGTTGTGCATCTGTTTGAGCGCGACTGTTCCATTCAGCGCAGGCATCAGAAAGTCGTCGAGCGGGCACCGGCTCCATATCTCGACGAGGCCAAACGGCAGGAACTTTGCGAATACGGTCTGAAGATCGGCCGGGCGGTCAACTATCGCGGTGCGGGTACGGTCGAATTCCTTATGGATGCCGATACGGGTGCCATCTACTTCATTGAGGTCAATCCGCGCGTTCAGGTTGAGCATACGGTGACGGAAGAAGTCACCGGCATCGACATCGTTCAGGCGCAGATCCACATTGCCGACGGTTACAAGATCGGTTCACCGCAGAGCGGTGTCCCGCCGCAGGAAATGATCCGTCTCAACGGTCACGCACTGCAGTGCCGGATTACGACGGAAGATCCGGAGCAGAACTTCATTCCGGACTATGGCCGCATCACTGCTTATCGCGGCGCGACTGGATTTGGTATTCGCCTGGATGGCGGCACTGCTTATTCCGGCGCGGTGATCACGCGTTTTTATGATCCGCTGCTGGAAAAGGTTACGGCCTGGGCTCCGACGGCAGAAGATGCGCGCAAACGCATGGACCGTGCGTTGCGTGAGTTCCGGATCCGCGGTGTTGCCACCAATCTTGTCTTTCTTGAGAACATCATCGGACACGATGATTTCAAGGCCAACGCCTATACAACAAGGTTCATTGACGACACGCCTGCGCTCTTTGAGCAGACGAAACGGCAGGACCGGGCAACCAAGCTGCTGACCTATATTGCCGATGTTTCCGTCAACGGGCATCCGGAAACCAAAAACCGGGAGCGGCCGCCCAAGGATGCGTCGGCGCCAATCGTCCCTGACTTCGGCGACGACAAACCGGCTGGAACCCGGCAATTGCTCGATGAACTGGGCGCGAAGGGTTTTGCCGACTGGATGAAGGCGGAAAAACGCGCGCTGATAACCGACACGACGATGCGCGACGGGCACCAGTCGCTGCTCGCCACTCGCATGCGCAGCCACGATATCGTCAACGTGGCTGATGCATACGCAACCGGTTTGCCGAGCTTGTTTTCCCTTGAATGCTGGGGTGGTGCGACCTTCGACGTTGCCATGCGGTTCCTGACGGAAAGCCCTTGGGAGCGCTTGCATCAGATCCGCGAAAGAGCGCCAAACATCCTGCTTCAGATGCTGCTGCGCGGCTCTAACGGGGTTGGCTATACGAATTACCCCGACAATGTGGTTCGTTTCTTCGTCAAGCAGGCAGCCGAAAACGGCATTGATCTTTTCCGTGTCTTCGATTGCCTGAACTGGGTCGAAAACATGCGCGTTTCCATGGACGCGGTGCAGGAGTCGGGAAAACTTTGTGAAGGCGTTCTTTGTTACACCGGCGACATGCTGGACAGCGCCCGTCCGAAATACGATCTCAAGTATTATGTCGGTCTTGCCAAGGAGCTGGAAGCGGCAGGAGCTCATATTCTTGGTATCAAAGACATGGCTGGCCTGTGTAAGCCGGAAGCTGCAAAACTGCTGATCAGGACTTTGAAGCAGGAAGTCGATCTGCCGATCCACTTCCACACGCATGATACGTCGGGCATTGCCGCTGCGACGATACTGGCAGCTGTCGAAGCGGGTGCCGATGCGGTTGATGCTGCGATGGATGCCCTTTCGGGCCTGACATCGCAGCCTTGTCTTGGTTCCATTGTCGAGGCACTGCGTGGCAGTGAGCGCGATACGGGGCTCGACGCCAAGACCATTCGCCAGATTTCTTTTTACTGGGAGGCCGTTCGAACCCAGTACCGGGCCTTTGAAAGTGACCTGCGTTTTGGCGCCTCTGAAGTCTATCTTCACGAAATGCCGGGCGGGCAGTTCACCAATCTGAAAGAACAGGCGCGTTCGCTCGGTCTTGAAACCCGCTGGCACGAAGTTGCACAGGCTTATGCCGATGCCAACCAGATGTTCGGGGACATCGTCAAGGTTACCCCGTCGTCCAAGGTCGTTGGCGATATGGCATTGATGATGGTCAGCCAGAACCTGAGCGTGAAGGATGTCGAAGACCCTGGGAAGGATGTCGCCTTTCCTGACAGCGTCGTGAAGATGCTGCATGGGGATCTTGGGCAGTCGCCGGGTGGCTGGCCGGAAGCTCTTCAGCAGAAAGTGCTGAAGGGTGAAACTCCGATCAAGGTTCGGCCCGGGTCTCTGCTGGCAGAAGCGGATCTGGATGCAGAGCGCGAGACCGCCACCGAAAAAACAGGTCATGAGGTGGACGATACCGAGCTTGCCTCTTATCTGATGTATCCGAAGGTGTTCACTGACTTCGACAAAGCATTCCAACAATATGGCCCAACTTCGGTCTTGCCGACGCCGGTCTATTTTTACGGTCTGGATGCCGGTGACGAAGTTCTGGTTGATCTTGAGCCGGGGAAAACCCTTGTGGTTCGCTGTCAGGCGATCGGCGAAACGGACGAAAAGGGCGAGAAGAAAGTCTTCTTCGAACTCAATGGGCAACCGAGAAACGTCAAGGTACCGGACCGGGCACATGGCGCCACGGGTGCCGCTGCAATGCGCAAGGCTGAGGACGGCAATGCGGCTCATGTCGGGGCTCCAATGCCGGGCGTGATCTCAACTGTTGCCATTGCCGCAGGCCAAGATGTGAAGGCCGGCGATGTTCTGGTGTCGATCGAAGCCATGAAAATGGAAACGGCGCTGCATGCCGAACGCGATGGCAAAGTGGCCGAAATCCTGGTGACACCCGGTGCTCAAATTGACGCCAAGGACCTTCTGGTGGTGTTCGAAAGCTGATCGAGCAGACTTGAGCGGATCGCAAGTTCCTGCGATCCGCGGCATAACTCACTGTCATTTAAGCTGAAAAACTTCAGGTTCACGGCTTTTCACGTGTCGACACCGGCCACGTGAATTGTGCGTGCGCCTTTCTGGACCGGAAGCTTCTTTCCTTCAGCTCTACGCGGGGCTGGCTACAATGGGAGAGAGAAATGAAGAAGCTACCGATTTATCTGGGAGGCGTTTTTGCGACACTTTTGATTTCCGCGACAGCGCATGCTGCCTGCGATGTCGACAAGCCTGGCTATGAACTCAGCGGCGACGAAGCCGAAAGCGTCTATGATTGTTTGAAAGCCGATCTGCAGGCGGGATATCGAGAAGGCCCGAAACGCTGGATCTCCGAAGACTTTGTCAATGATTATCCGGGTTGGACAAAGGCAAGCGCCTTTCCTGCAGCACCCGGATTTCATGGGGGACGTTTCCTTGTCACCTACGTGAATGCGATTGGTGCGGATGAATATCTGAAATACAAGCCGGAGGATGTTCAGGTTCCGGCTGGCACGAAGATCGCCAAGGAATCTTTTGCGATCAACGATGACGGTAAAGTCAGCAAGGGGCCTTTGTTCCTGATGGAAAAGGTGCGCGCTGGTACATCTCCGGAGACCGGTGACTGGTACTACATGATGGTTGCGCCGAATGGTGCCCCTCAAGCGGTCAATGTCGTGACCGCATGCAGTGAATGTCACCTGGAAAACTTTAGCGAGCAGGGCGGTCTTGGTTATCCGGTCGAAGACGCTCGTATCAGGTAAACTTTATGAGTTGACCTATCGGTGGAGCGATGACGCTCCACCGTCAAAATCACCAACTTGATTCATTTTCAGTTTCATCTTCCAGTTGTTCGAAGGCTGCCGAGTGCAATGCCCGTGTGACTTCCGGGAGGGAATGATGAAACGAATTGGTCTTTGGTTTGCCGCTTGTCTCTGTCTCAATTCGCCAGGTCTGGCATCCGACAAAACGGTCAATCCACCAGGATACAATACACGGATCCCTGAAGACATCTTGACGCCCGACGAAGTCGAGACCCGTTTCGGCACCCTCAAGTTCATCGATGGCAGGCCGACACCTGAGACGAGCACCCTCATGTTCGATGCTCTCGACTTCATGCGCGGTGCTGAGGTGTTTTTGAACTTCATTCCGGCAACTTCGATTGAGGGAATCCGCCGGGGCCTGCTTGAGATCGGGCTGGACGCATCCAACAAGGTTGCCGTGTTCGAACAACTGATGGATTCAAATCCGTTGTTCCTGACCGGTAACACCGACACAGTTTATGGAACGGCGATACTGGACCTTCAGCGCGACGGCCCTGTGGTTATCGAAGTGCCCAAGGGCCAGGGCCCGACAACCGTGAACGATGCCTATTTTCGATTTGTAACCGATATGGGAGTCCCAGGCCCAGACAAGGGTGAAGGTGGCAGATATCTGATACTTCCACCCGACTATGAAGGGGACCTCGATCCTCCGGTTGGTGGCTATGAAGCAGAGGTCGATGGCGCAACCTATTTCGTGTCGAAGTCGACCAGCTATATCAACTGGTTCATCGCGCGCGGATTTCTGGTCGATGGAAAAACGGATGTTGCTGTGCAGTCCTATCGGGACGGGTTGAAGATCTATCCGCTGAAGAACAAGGCAACACCACCGGAAATGGAGTTCATCAATGCCTCCAAAAAGGTTTTCAATACAATCCATGCCAATACATTCGAGTTCTACAACGAACTGCATGCTGTGATTGACCGGGAACCCATCTCCACCTTCGATCCGGAACTGCGTGGGCTTGCCGCCGCAATTGGCATCGAAAAAGGAAAACCGTTCGATCCGGACCCTCGGATGAAACAATTGCTAACCGAGGCGGTTGCGGTCGGAAACGCAATGGCCAGGTCCATTTGGCTGAAGCCGCGCGACAAGAGCGCTTATCTTTATGAAAATAGCGGATGGTATACGGCGTTCATTGGTGGTGACTGGCAGTGGCTCCGGGACAAGGGTAACGGAGGGCGGTATCTGGATGCCAGAACCATGTTCTTCTACATGGCGACAGTGAACACGCCCGCTATGGTGCTGAAGCTGCCCGGCAAGGGCTCACAATATGCGCTCAACGTTACGGACGTATCGGGAGACTTTCTCGACGGCTCCAAGTCCTACAAGCTAGACATTCCGTCCAAGGTGCCCGCCAAGGATTTCTGGTCGGTGGTCGCCTACGACCCGCAAACACGTTCAGAGCTGCAAACCGGCCAGCCCTTTCCGAGCAAAAACAACAAACGTGACGAGTTGCTTGTAAATGAAGACGGATCGGTGACGCTCTATTTTGGCCCGCAAGCACCATCTGGAAAAGAACAGAACTGGATCGAGACAATTCCTGGAAAGGGCTGGTTCACGATCCTGCGACTCTATGGACCAGAGAAGGCCTGGTTTGAAAAAACGTGGCAGCCTGGTGAAATCGAGTTGCTTGAGTGAGCGATAAACTCAGTCTTGACGTTCCGATCTGATTATCGGTTCTGAATGGAATGCGGGTTCACTCGGCTGCTTTCAGCGCCGAGTGGACCTTCGGCATTGCGGCGGATCCGATCCAGTGATCCAGAAACCCGTCGAGCCATCTCTTAACTGCAGGGTCATAGACCAGTCGACCTGCAAAGTGATCGCGGCGCTGTTGCGCTCCGGGGAGTTCCATGCGTGGAGCCCCCTTTGTTGTCCAGCGAACCATCATCTGATGCGTGAGCTCAGGATGAAACTGAATGCCATAAGCGGCCGGTCCCACACGGATTGCCTGGTTGGTATAGGTCGGACTGGTTGCAAGCAGTTCTGCTCCACGCGGCAGGCTGAACCCTTCGCGATGCCACTGGTAGACCTTTCCCGGCCAGTTCATGAGTGCCTGGCCCGCTTCGGTCGCTTTCAATGGATAATATCCGATCTCGACGAGATCGTCGCGGTGTCCGGATACGGTGCCGCCAAGGTTTTTCACCATCATTTGCGCACCCAGACATATGCCCAGAAATGGCTTTTGCTCGGCCAGCGGAACGCTGATCCAGTCTATCTCCTTATGGACAAACGCATCCGGGTCGTTGGCACTCATTGGCCCGCCAAAAATGACCGCGCCTGCGTGCCCGTCCATTGTGTCGGGCAAAGTGTCGCCAAATCTCGGCTTGCGGATGTCCAGCGCAAACCCCCGTTTCACCAATTCCTGACCGACCCGGCCTGGTGAAGAATGCTCCTGGTGCAGAATGATCAGAATTTTGGGGCGACCGCCCTGACTTGACTGAAATTTCATGCCTTTAATATGAGGCAGGTGATCTTGGAAATCGAGTCCCGTGGGGCATCACCGGTCAGTAATGAACAGCTGGCGTTGCTTCCAGCAGGGTGTCAGCTGGTTTCATCGGCTTCCGGCGCGGTTTGAGCAACCTTGTGGCGAAGTGTCATGCGATCACGGGTCGACACGCCCAAAAGCTCCGCAACACGCCAGATCGTGTTGTCTTCAAATTCATGGACGTGACCGTCCGCATAGACGATCTCCCACATCATTTCGACGATCGCGAGGCGCTCGTCTTCGTCCGCGGTGCGTTTGAGCACCGATGTGAAGCCATAAAGGTCGACGGCTTCCTCATCCCGCTGCTTGGCGGCTGAAATAAGCTCGGTCGTTTCCTTGTCCGACAGTTCGTAATGGTTCTGGAGTATCTGCCGAAGTTTTTGGCTTTCGCTCTCTTCAATGACACCGTCAATGTCGATCAGATGAAACAGGAGCGCAGCAGCTGCAAGTCGTTTGTCGTCTTCAGCGAAAGTCTTTTCACCACTGTCACCGAAGGTAAGTTCCCGTACAAAGCTTTTCAGTGCATTGAGCATCTTGTTTTCTTCCCGTTTTCCGGCGTCCGATCCGGCCTATTTTTATTGCTATACCATTCCCTCACTAGCATCAAAGGATTGATGTCTGATTTATGGCTTATATATGCGTAGTTAAACTTACACTTCCCAGTCAACTTTTTGGAATTGTTCTAAAGTATTGATTTTTTAGTATTTTTATCTTGACTTTTTGCCTCATAAAATGGTTTCCGTACGATCTGCGCAGCACTCGCTGACCGCCAAAGTTTTCGGAATTGGCCTGCCACAAACACTTATTTTCTGCAGGCCTGCAGACACCGGGATGGACCAATGAAATCTTTTAAGTTTGGCCTTTTGGCCGCAACAGCACTTTTAGCCACGCCGGCATTGTCCGCGGCTCCGGCTGATGTACTGTCGACATATGGCGACATTGCCCAGCAAAAATATGCTGACTCGCTTGAGACGGCCAAGACGCTGAAGGGCGCAATCGACAAGCTGATTGCAGAGCCGACCGAAGCAAATCTGGAAGCTGCCCGTGCCGCATGGATCGAGGCTCGTAACCCGTATCAGCAGACCGAGGCATACCGGTTTGGTAACGCCATCGTCGACGATTGGGAAGGCAAGGTAAATGCCTGGCCGCTGGATGAAGGCCTGATCGATTACGTCGATGCGTCTTATGGCGATGAATCTGAAGAAAATGATTTTTACGCTGCGAATGTTATCGCCAATCCGACTTTGAAAGTTGGTGGTGAAACTGTCGATGCGACCGAGATCACTGCCGACCTGTTGGCCAACACGCTTCAGGAAGCGGGTGAAGTGGAGGCCAATGTTGCAACCGGATATCATGCGATCGAATTTTTGCTGTGGGGCCAGGATCTGAACGGAACGGACGCTGGAGCCGGCAGCCGTCCGGCAACCGATTTCGATACCGCAAACTGCACCGGCGAGAATTGCGAGCGCCGTGTTCAGTATCTCAAGGCTGTCACCGATCTGCTGATTTCCGATTTGGAAGAAATGACCGCTGCTTGGGCTCCTGGTGGTGCCGCGCGCGAGGAACTTGGCGGCAAGGGTGAAACTGGCGGACTGGCCACGATCCTGACCGGAATGGGCTCGCTTTCCTATGGCGAACTAGCCGGTGAACGGATGAAACTTGGCCTGATGCTTCATGACCCGGAGGAAGAGCATGACTGCTTTTCCGACAACACGCATATGTCGCACTACAATGATGTGGTCGGGATCCGGAATGTCTATTTCGGCGAATACAGCAGCCCACTCGGCAACAATGTTTCCGGAGCGTCTCTGGCGGAACTTGTCGCGGAAAAAGACCCTGCGCTTGCGGAAGAAATGAAAACCAAACTTGATGCAACGCTTGCGGCATTTAAGGCCATGAAAGCCCGCGCTGAAGGCGGCGAAGCTTATGACCAGATGATCGGTGAGGGCAACGAGGAAGGCAATGCTGTCGTGCAGGCGGCCGTTGATGCGCTTGTCGACCAGACGACCTCCATCGAACGTGTGGTGAAGGTGCTTGAGCTTGACGAGATCGCCTTTGAAGGCTCAGACAGCCTGGACAATCCGGGCGCTGTCTTCGAATAAGCCTTAGAGTGTACCAGGCGGTCGATGGACCGCCTGGTGTTGACACCCGCGAATTGGGGCTCGCGGGCATAATCAGGATGCGAACAATGGGACTGGTCCCCAAACTGAGCGCCGCATTGGGCGCTGTTTCTGTTTTTCTGGTCGCTGCATATCCGACCTATGGCGCCGATGCTCTCTCCTATCGAGACGATCTTTCCGAAGCCGACCGGCAAAAGGCGGCGCGGGTGCTTGAGCTGACAACGGACTTTGAAACAGCTGAGGCATTTGAGAAGATGCAGGGAGGCGCCGGCACCTCAAAACGACGGCCAAGCAGAGATGCCTTTTCCCATTCCAATTCAAATCTCACTTTCGACGAGCAACACTTGTTCAAGGTTGGGAACGGGCTTTTCAAGAAGCTCTGGGCCTCTTCACCGGCTTCAACTCAGGCATCTGATGGTCTGGGGCCTCTCTACAATGCAAGGTCGTGCCAGGGCTGCCATCTGAAGGATGGGCGTGGCCGTCCGCCTCGCACGGGAGACGAGGCGGTTTCGCTCTTTTTGAGATTGTCGATACCTCCGCAAAACGATGATCAGCGGCAGGCTTTAGCCCAGAAGGTGCTTCTGTCTATTCCTGAGCCCACATACGGGGGTCAGTTTCAGGCGTTTGCGGTTCCCGGATTGTCCGGCGAAGGGAAGTTCGACATTGAATTTGAGGACATAGAGATATTGCTGAACGGCGGTGAAACCGTTGTTCTGCAAATGCCAATTTATAATATCCGTGACCTTGGTTATGGCGACATGCATCCAGAAACATTGATTTCGCCCAGAGTTGCTCCGCCAATGATCGGGCTTGGGTTGTTGCAGGCGATCCACCCCGGAGATATCGAAGCGCTTGCCGACCCGAGTGATGAGGATGGAGACGGGATATCGGGAAGGCCCAGTCAGGTGCGGGACCCGCAAACCAATGAGCTGACACTCGGACGGTTTGGTTGGAAGGCCTCGAATCCGTCCATCCGAGCACAGACAGCTGGCGCGTTCTCCGGCGACATCGGCATTAGCACACCGGACAAACCCAACAACTTCGGTGACTGTACCCAGGCCCAAACGGAGTGCCTGTCCATGCCGCATGGCGAGCAGGCTCAACTTGGACCATCGGAAGCGCCAGACCCGGTTATGGAACTTGTGACCTTCTATTCAGAAAACCTTGCAGTTCCGGCGCGGCGGGATGTCGAAGATCCGGAAGTCCTCAAGGGCAAGGAAGTTTTTTACGCCTCCGGTTGCACCGCTTGCCATCAGCCGAAATTCGTTACCGGCCGATTTGCGGAAAATCCGGCACACCGGTTCCAACTGATCTGGCCATACACCGACATGTTGCTTCATGACATGGGTCCAGACCTCGCCGATCACCGGCCCGTTGGCGACGCGACCGGTCA
The DNA here is from genome assembly GCF_009363435.1 of Labrenzia sp. THAF82. GTDB lineage: Bacteria > Pseudomonadota > Alphaproteobacteria > Rhizobiales > Stappiaceae > Roseibium > Roseibium porphyridii. Next base: position 810,864 of record NZ_CP045354.1, read on the forward strand.
GGAGTGGCGCACACCGCCGCTATGGGGTATCGGTTTGACTGAAACAGTTAACAATCACACCCGGTTCCTGCATGATGGACGTGCTCGAAACCTGCTTGAAGCAGTGCTATGGCATGGTGGTGAGGCTGAGCAGGCGCGAAACAACGTAGTCAATCTGTCTCCGGATGACCGCCGATATCTGATCAGGTTTTTGGAGTCTCTGTAATGCGCCTGATACTCGTGATGGCCATAGCCCTGTCTGTTTCGGTTTCGGCACGGGCGCAGGATTACAAGTCCAACCTTGAAAGCATGATCATCGGCTATATCCAGCCGGCTTTTCAGGAATTTGCCTCCTCGACGCAGAGCCTTCCGACGGCAGTCGAAACGGTCTGTCTCGATGCGAATGAGACGGCCGGCCTTGAGTTTCAACAAGTGTTTTCCGAAACCGTTCATGACTTTGGACGTATTCACTTCTTGCGCTTCGGGCCACTTCTTGATCAGGACAGGTTAAGCCGTCTGGCCTTCCTGCCTGATCCTCGCGGCATAGGTTCACGGCAACTTCGCAAACTATATGCGAACAAGGACAAGGACGCGCTCAATGCCGCCGGTCTTGCGAAAAAGAGTGTTGCAGTTCAGGGGCTGACAGCTCTGGAGCTGATCGCTTTTGACAAGACCGGCGAAGTGCGGCTGGGGAAATCGGACGAAAACTCGGAGTTTACGTGCGACTATGCTCTCGCAATCGCCCGGAACATACACACCATCGCAATTGCCCTTGAGGCGGATTGGGCAAACCCGGACGGGTTCAAAGACATCTTGCTAACACCTGGTGGCAACGATGCGCGGTTTCAGACTTCGAAAGAGGCCATCGAATCCGTTTTCAACGCATTGGTCACTGGGCTGATTGTTGTGCGCGATCAGGATCTTTTGCCAGCACTAGGAACTTCTGAAGAGAAGGCCAAACCCCGACGTTTTCCGTTTTCGCGCTCGGGCAATGGCGTCATATTCTTGTCCAGCGAATTGCAGGGAATTGAGCAGTCGCTGTCAAGCTTGAACCTGCAAAGCCTGACGCCGCAGGACTTCATATGGATTTTCGATACGCTGAACTTTGAGTTCGGCAACGCTCAGAAGATTTTAGCGCAGCTAAATCCCCCACTGCGCAAGTCATTCGGGCAGGGAGACAGCTACAAACTGGTGAGCGTCCTTGCGATTACCGTCAAATCGATCAGAGATACTGTCGCTCTCGAACTTGCCGGAGCGCTGGATCTCGCCGGAGGGTTCAATGCGCTTGACGGCGACTAAGCCGACGGCATTTTCCCGACGTCATTTTTTGGCCGGGCTTGGCAGCCTCGCGGCAACGCCGGTTTTTGCAAAATCAACGCTGGCAGAGAACCTGATCGGCCGGGGTGCCGAAGAGGACATACCTCTCTTTGCCAGTGCCTTCAGAAAAGCGAACGGAACCTATGGAATTGGTATTCTGGACGATCTTGGTCAGGTCTTGGCTGAAGTCTCCCTGCCGGGCAGAGGGCACGGGATAGCTATATCTCCTGACAAGACCCGCTGGGTCGCATTCGCGAGGCGTCCGGGTGCATTTGCCGTCGTCATTCATCCGTTCGATCGCGTTGAACCTCATGTCCTGGCCGCCTCCAAGGGTCGGCATTTTTATGGGCACGGGTGTTTTTCGGCCGACGGACGGCTGCTTTATTCGGTTGAGAACGATTTCGATGCGGCCCGAGGTGTTGTCGGTGTTTACGACATGAGTGCTGTCGAGCCAAAGCGTATCGGAGAGTTCGATACTTTCGGAGTTGGCCCACACGACATTCTGATGAGCGCCGATGGACGCGCGCTTATCGTCGCAAATGGTGGCATTGAAACCCATCCGGACAAGGCACGCGAAAAGCTGAATCTCGACAGCATGGCGCCGTCGATCGCCTTTCTTGATGTAGAGACCGGCGAACTTTTGTCCATACAAGCGCTGCCACGCTCCCTGCACCAGGTTTCATTGCGCCATATGGCAATGGACGCTGCCGGAAGAGTATGGGTTGGCGGTCAGTTCGAAGGGCCGGAAAACGAAACGCCGCCGCTGGTCGTCGTTGTTGAACGGGACCAACCGCCTCGTCCAACGACAATCCCGACCCCCATTGCAGTCGGACTTGAAAACTACATCGGTTCGGTGACTGCCAACAACGATGGCAGTGTGATTGCAACGTCTGCCCCGCGTGGCGGTCAAACGCTTTTCTGGGACACGTCAACTTCAGCCTTTCTGGGGGCAAAACCCATTCCCGACGGGTGCGGTGTCGCACCGATCGATCAGGCAGGTTTCCTGATTTCAGACGGAAATGGCGCGCTTTCTTATGTTGGAGAGCTTGACGCTCCAGCCGAAGTCATAGCCCGGCCGCCCGGGTATGCCTGGGACAATCACATGTCTTCCATTTCCTGAATTCGCACTGAAATCCTGCAAATCGGCTTTGAAACGGCGACAATTCCTGCTTTTGTCAAATTCATCAGGCATGTTTGTTGCCGTATTGGTCTACATTGAGGCCGATTCGAGGAGATGAAAGGCACTTTAATGCGACGGCTTTTGATCGGACTGGGCAGCCTGGTGTTCATGCTGGTGACCATCATCTTGGTTGTTCCGCTGTTCCTGCCCAAGGATGAGATCAAGCGCCAGGTTGTTGAGCAGGTGGACCAACGCCTTGGTTGGCGGGTCAGACTGGATGGCCCTGTTTCCCTGTCGCTGTTTCCTGGTTTCTCGCTTGTTGCTGAGCAAATCGGCCTGTCCGGAGAAGCCGGTGCAGACGGTATTGAATTTGCCAAAGCCGAGCGTATGGAATTTGGCCTGGCCTGGGGTGGGCTGCTGTCCGGCAACATTCAGGTGACAGGCATTTCGCTTGATCAACCGGATATCTATCTCGAAATCGGACCAAACGGCACGACCAGCTGGGAGCCGCGTCGCGCGCTGGCAGTTGACACAGCTTCGGACAGTCCGGAGGCCGCACCAAGAGTGGTTGAAGCCCCCGCGCAAACGGACGCACCTGCTGAAGATACCAGTGGCGGTTCAGCACCTTCGGAGGGATATCTGAAAAGCATTGGTGTCGACAGCCTTGAGATTACCGGCGGGACGGTCACATACAAAGACCTGTCGACGCCTGAACCTATCAGGGTGACCGACCTCAATCTTTCTCTCAACGCTCCGGACCTGTCCGGCGTCGTTGACTTGAGCTCCAGTTTTGTCTTCAACGAGATCCCACTTGGAATCGAAGGCTCTCTGACAAATCCGCTTGGAATGGTTTCGGGTGAACAGGTTCCGGTCAACCTCACTATATCCTCCGCCGAAAACAAGATTACGGTCGGAGGCGAGGCCGGTATCGAGCCTGCCCGCGCCGAGTTGGCAATTGAAGGGTCTGGTCCTTCGCTCAAAGCTCTTGCCGCGCTTGCGGGTCAGGATCTGGCGACCGATCCTGGTGCCTTCAATATGGACGCCAGGATTTCAGGGACAGAAGCTGCAGTTTCGTTGGCTGACCTTCACATAACACTGGGTCAATTGTCGCTTGGAGGAGCCGCAGATGCAGACCTTTCCGGTCTTGTGCCGGAACTTTCCGGCCGGCTGGTACTCAAGGACGGTTCGATTGCGGACCTGCTGCTGCTGTCAGGTCAGGATCTTCCGGCAAGCGGAAAACTGAGCGCTGATCTTGCGTTTGAGACGGTCGGTCTTACGGGCGAAGAGCTGGTGGCGGGGCTCGACATAAACGGATCGGTTTCAATCTCGGAAGGGGAGATCGGCGGTCTCGGCCTTGCGTCCGCCGTCGGTGGTGATCCGGAAGCAGATCGACTGACCAACCTTGCCATGGATGTCGAGATGCAAGGTCTGGAAAAGCCGATATCCCTGAGCGGTGCCATGACCTGGCGCGGTGAAGCCTTTACGCTGACCGGCAATGCCGACACGGCCAAACTTCTGGCCGGGGCTGAAGCGCCTGTCTCGGTGACAGTAAAGGGCAATCGCGTGGGTGCAGGCTTTGACGGATGGGCGGCGCGTTCGGGCGCAGTTGACGGTGCTGTTCGCCTTGAAACGGCAGATCTGCGTGGTCTGATGGCCTGGATGGGGCAGCCGATTGGCGCTGGCGGAGGCCTGAAAACCTTCAAGGCATCCGGTATTTTCGGTGTTCAGGGCGAAACGATCACATTCGAGGAAACCCGTTTTACCCTGGACAGTACCTCCGGCGAGGCAAACGGGCGTATTGAACTTGCCGGCAAGCCGAAGGTCACTGCCCGCCTCTCACTTGGTGCGCTGGTTCTTGATCCTTATCTTGGGGGCAGCGCGAAATCAGGTGGGAATTCTTCTTCTTCCGGGTCTTCAGGCGGCAACGGTGGCGGCAATAGTGGCGGTAACACCAGCAAAGGAAGCGGGTGGAGCAACGAACCGATCGATTTTTCCGGTTTGAGGGCTGTCGATGCGGACTTCAAGGTCACAACGCAGGAAATCCGTTGGGACAAGATCAAGATCGATCAGTCTGCTCTGTCAGCAACCATACAAAATGGTCTCCTGACCGCAAACCTTGAAAATCTGTCGCTTTACAACGGCAAAGGGACCGGCACAGTCAAGCTCAACGGGTCTTCTGATACACCGGACGTCGCGGCGAAATTCGCACTGACCAGTCTCGATTCCTACCCATTGTTGCGCGATGCGGCTGATTTCAGCTGGATTGAAGGCAAAGCGACCATCAACATGGATGTCACCTCCAAAGGAGCGAGTGAGCAGGCGCTTGTTCAAGGCCTGAACGGAACCGCAAGCTATCAATTTATGGATGGTGCGATCCGGGGGATCAACATTCCCAAAATGGTGCGTGGTCTTTCGATTGAAACGTTGCTGGGCTGGCAGGACAACGAGTCGGAAAAGACCGACTTCAGCTCACTCGGTGCAACCTTCCAGATCAACAATGGCGTTGCCAAGACCGAAGATCTGGCGATGGTGGGCCCGCTTTTGCGTATGACGGGCAAAGGCACGACCGATATGCCGAAACAAAGCCTTGCCTGGCGTGTTGAGCCGAAGATCGTACCGACGCTGGAAGGACAAGCTCCTCAACCCCGCCGCAAGGGCGAGGATAAGAAAATGGCAGGTCTTGGCGTGCCCATCGTGATCGAAGGGTCCTGGAATGATCCCCGGATCTATCCGGATATCAAAGGCATTCTGGAGAACCCAGAAGCAGCCTACAAACAGCTTCAGAAGACGGGTGGCGAATTGATCTCCATCCTGCAAGGCAACAAAGAACCCTCGCAAGAACTGGTCGATACCGCCAACAAGGTCATTGAACGGGCGACTGGTGGCAACACGCAAATCAACGTTCAAAAGGTCATTGATGGTGAGGTTGACGACGAAGAGGTTCTAAAGGCGGTGGAAGAAGGATTCGGGCTGCCAGCAGGCCTTCTGGGCAATGTTTTCGGCAAGCAGAAGAAAAACAACTAGTTCTCTGCTTGCCGGGCTATTTGTCCCTTCGCGACGTGTCGTAGCGTTCTGACACTTCGTAATATTTGTTGAAACCGATGCGATCTCGCAGATCCGCGAAACTCATGAGATCCGGCGTGCGGTCCTGATCAAGTTTCAGGCGCTCCAAAGTGCCGACCATCGCCCTCATGGCACTGGCCATCAGGGTCAGCGGATAGGCGGCGATGGCATATCCAATCTCCTGCAAATCCTTGTGGGAGAGGTCGGGTGTTTCACCCCCCTCCACGATGTTGGCCATCTTTGGCCCCGGCAGCTCCCGGCAAATGGTTTCCATTTCGGCGACGGTTTTTGGTGCCTCGACGAAAAGAATGTCAGCTCCAAGTTCCTTGAACATGCGAGCTCTTTCGATGGCTTCACCGAGTTCATGTTCGTGGCGGGCGTCTGTGCGGGCCAGAATGAGAATGTCGGCTCCGTCTGCGCGTGCGTCAACGGCGGCCCGAATGCGATCACAAGCTTCCTGCCGCGATACAACTGCCTTTCCAGGCGTGTGTCCGCAGCGTTTTGGCGCTAGCTGATCCTCAATCATGACGGCTGCCGCGCCTGCCTTGGCAAAGCCGGTGACTGTCCGGCGAACATTCATGGCGTTTCCATAGCCCTCATCACCGTCGGCGATGATCGGTATGGAAACGGCATCGGCAATGTTTCTGGCCTGGTCAAGCACCTCTGAATAAGACATCAGGCCGAGATCGGGTTGGCCGATCCGGCTTGCGGAGGCGGCAAACCCGGACATGAAGGTCAGATCGAAATCCGCCTGCTCAATCAGTTTTGCCGATAGCGCGTCATAGCAACAGGGCATCACGTGCAGCTTGTCCTGCGCCAGAAGCGTACGGAGGGTGTCGGCCGGAGATGGCATGGTACGAACCTCAGAAATTGAAGGGTATATAAAGGGCCAAAGCGGGCCAGAAATAGAGGATGGCAACGCTGAACAGCATCAACCCCAGGAACGGAAGCACGCCGCGGGCGACCTCTGACAATTTGGATTTGGCGACCGACTGGATCACGTAAAGATTAAGACCGACAGGCGGCGTGATCAAAGCGCATTCAACCATCACGACCATGTAGACGCCGAACCAGATCGGATCGAAACCGAGGATCAGTGCGGCCGGCAAGAGAACAGGCGTCATGATCAGAACCATGGACAGGGCTTCAAACACCAGACCCATGATCAGGAGGACGACCGAGACGACCAGAATAAAGGTCAGCGGGGTATCGAAGTTCTGGCTGATGAACATCGAGATGTCCTGAGGTATCCGATAGAGCGTGATTGCCTTGCCGAAAACTTTTGCACCGGCAACGATCATCAGGATTGCCACGGTCGTAACCATGCTGTCGAAGATTGCCTGACGGAAGGACAACCAGGTCAGACGTCGCATCGCGAGCGTAATCACAAGTGCACCTGCAAGACCGATCGCGGCCGCTTCGGTCGGGGTTGCAGCGCCGATATAGATCACTCTGATCACATAGACAGCCAACAGAACCGACGGCAAAGCGCGCAGTGATGCCCAGAACCGCGTTTCCCAATCCGCAGCCGGAACCGCTTCAAAACCGCCGAACCAGCGCGCATAGATCATGGAGAAGATGATGAACAGCGTGAGCAGAAGAAGGCCCGGACCTATCCCTGCAAGAAATAGCGCAATAACGGATTGCTCCGTGACGAAGCCGTATACGATCATCGGAATGGACGGCGGGATGAGAATGCCAAGCGTGCCGCCGGCGGCCAGCAATCCATAGACAAAACGTTTCTGATATCCGCGTTCGATCATTTCAGGGATGGCAACTGTGCCAATCGTTGCCGCGGTTGCCACGGACGAACCAGATATCGCAGCGAAGATGCCGCATGAAATGATGGTCGCGACAGCAAGGCCGCCCGGCCAATGTCCGACCCAGGCATGAACCGCTGCAAAGAGATCCTTGCCCACCCCGCCCTTCAAAAGGATGTTGGACATAAGCAGGAAAAGCGGCACGGCCAGAAGAATGAAACCATCCAGCGTAGAAAGAATGGCCTGTGGAGCCATAAGCGGTGAAAAGCCGCCAAACAGAAGTAGGGCCAGCCCAAGCCCGCCGAGGGCGAAGGCAACCGGAACGCGGATCAGAAGAAGGCTGAAAAGCGCTGCGAGGATCAGAACTGTGGTCATGAACGCTCACCCGCTTCGAGCATTGTTCCGCGCATCGCTTTCAAGACTTCTATCAAGGCTTGAACAAAGAGAAGGGCAAAACCGACCGGGATTGCCAGTTCGGCAACCCATGTCGGCAGATCGAGCATGGAGCCCGTGGTTCTGCCACGTTCAAAGGAATCCCAGAAAATGTCGCCACCGAACCATGTGACAATTACGCTGAAAAGGCCGACGGCCGACATCGATAAACCGTAGCAAAGCCGTTTCCCAAGCGGCCCAAGGCGCTCTGTGATTGCATCAACGGCTATGTGGCGGCCGGATTGAAGCAGCCAGGGCATCGCCAGCATCGTTCCCCAGATGAGGCAAAGCTGCGAAAGCTCGGCAGCCCAGATCGTTGGCGCAATGAAGAGGTATCGAGCGGCTACCTCATAGGTCAGCATTCCTCCGGCACAGAAGAACAGGAGAGCGGCAATCCACGCCAGGGCGCGCAGGAATGATGAAAAGGCTGTCATGGAACCCTCAGGATGGGCGGCGGCCAGGAAATTATCCGCAAAAACGGCTCTGACGAACTGGAGTCAGATAAAAACGAAAGCGTACGATGACCGGCAATATGCCAGTCATCGCTTGCAACAGTCGCGTTTCGGTAGGATCAGAGCTTTTTCGCCGCATCCATGATCTTTTGACCCAGATCGCCGGTTTTCTCGATATAGGCCTCGTAGACGGGTTCGCTGACGGTTTTCCATGCGGTGATTTCCTCCGCAGTCGGACGATAAACCGTCATGCCGTTTTCTTCGGCCGCCTTATAGGCGTCCGCCTCGATCTGCGACATGCGATCACGAACATCGTTTTCTGCCGTCAATGCCGCTGCCTGCACAATCGCCTTGTGCTCTTCGGACAGCCCGTTCCAGAAGTCCGTATTGACGACGACAATGAACTCAATGTCCGCATTGTTGGTGACGGTGATCGTGTCCATGACATCCCAGAGTTTTCTGGATTTCACGCCGGAAACACCGGTCATGCCAATATCAACGGTGCCTCGCTGGTACGCTAGATATTGCTCTGAACCTGAAATCAGTGTCGGCGCTCCACCGGCTGCCTTGACGAAGTCACCAAGCGTCTTGCCGAAGACACGAACCTTTTTGCCCTTCATGTCTTCAGGTGTCTTGATCGGTGCTTCCTTGGACAGCATGATGGCGCCGCCATAGGCCTGCCACCACAAGACGGTCGATCCCGTATCCTGGATGGCCTCGTCCAACGGTCCACGGACAGCTGACCCCGGGGCGACAGCTGCACGAACCTTTTCTTCGGTATCGAACAGGAACGGCTGATAGAAGATGTCGACTGCCGGAACGTCCCCGACATATCGGGTCAGTGAGGCGACACCCATCTCGATTGCGCCGGACCCGACAGCTGCCGGAACTTCCTTGTCCTTGTAAAGCTGGGCGGAATCATAAATTTCGACCGCGATGTCACCGTTTGAATTCTTTTCCACTTCTTCCTTGAAGAGGAGCAGGTTCTGGCCGAGATGGCTGGTGAGCGGCAGTTGCAGCGAAATCCGCAATGTTGTGTCGGCTGCCAAAGTGGAGCCAGCAGAAAGACCAAGCGCAATTGCGGCGCCGAGCGCCCAATTCAATGTTTTCATGATTTCCTCCCAAATACGCCGACCAGTCTGGCAAAGCTGCAATTTGGGGTCAATGAGATCTGTGCCGATCAATCATTACGATAACTCAACAAACACTTGAGTCATTCGGGATGTATGAAACCCAGAGCCGCTCATTCAGCCACAAAAACGACTTTGGTCTGGCCAAACGTGAAAAACCACCGCCGGCGTGACCTCCGGCGATGGTCTTGATCGGGCGGCTGCGCCGCGCTGGCGGAGTTATGGGGGGTAACCGCCCGAAACCGCTGTTACGGCTGAACTGTTGCGAACTCGTCCGGATCCAGCATGCTGTCCTGGTTCGCATCTGCGGCCTTGAAAAGATCTTCCGACATGGTCGGAACAGCAGCCGTGATTTCTTCAAAAGTTACGAAACCGTCCTGGTTGCTGTCGACCGCCTCAAAGGACATGCCCTGTGCAAGAGCCGCAGAAGAAACGGTGAAAGCACCAACGAGGATCGCGGCAGTAAGACGTTTGGACATGATATGACCTCCAACTGTTTGGTTTTGGTCTTGGTGTTCCGTCCATTCGTCAGGTCCCTGCGACCCGTCGAACCGGAACAGGGAGGACTTTGCTGCCGGATCGCGACGGGCAAAGGGCCGCTTGAGGAAAAAGTCGCGGCATTGTTGTGGCCGATGTAAAGATTCAGTCACTGGTTGGTCAAATTCCTGTCAATTTTGACAGTTTCAGGCAGCTTCGCGACTGAGAAAGGCTTTCTTGCTGCGAATGTCTGTGCCAAACGCCACTTAACGGTAATCTCGTGCCCCGAAAATTGCCGAGCCGACCCGAACGTGAGTCGCACCAAAACCAACCGCGGTCTTGTAGTCCGACGACATACCCATGGAGAGGCCTTTGATCGCATTACGGGCAGCGATCTTCTCCAGAAGGGCAAAATGCTCGCCTGGAGCTTCATCAACAGGCGGAATACACATGAGGCCGACAATATCCAGTCCGACGTCGTCGCGGCAGGCGCTAATGAAGGCGTCAACGTCCTGAGGGGCTATCCCCGCCTTTTGTGGTTCCTCGCCGGTGTTGACCTGGATGAAACACGGCAGCTGGCGACCTTGCCTGTCCATCTCCGATTTCAGTGCCTTCGCGATCTTCAGGCGGTCCACGGTATGAATCACGTCGAAAGTTGCAACGGCTTCCTTGGCCTTGTTGGACTGCAGGGGGCCAATCAGATGCAATTCGATCTCATCAAAGTCGTCACGCAATCCGGGCCATTTCTGCATTGCCTCCTGTACCCGGTTCTCGCCAAAAACACGTTGGCCGGCCTCCAGGACCGGGCGAATTGATGCGCTGTCGAATGTTTTGGATACGGCAATCAACGTGACCGACCCTGATGCCCGGCCGAATTCGGACTCAGCCTTATTGATGTCGGTCAGGGTCGCGGCGAGACGCTCAGCGGCATCGGTCATCAAGTGCTCCATGAGAAAACAGACTGACGATAGAGACACTCCGGTCTCAGACATTGGCTACATGGGGTCTGTCATAACCATGTTTGAAATCAGCTTCAAATGGCATCTTGTTCATCGGTGTTGAAGGGCCTGTCTGTGAGTGGCGCATCTTCACAAAGGTCGACTTCTTGTGCGCTTTTGACCGGAAAAGGTACCCGATCCACCGCTCCAACCGCTTTACGGATGCGGCTTTGCGCAATAAACAGGCTTCAGCAGGCACAAACGTCTGACACATGTTGACCGCGGGCAGGATTTCTGGTGACAGTCCGGCAGTCATTCATTCACAAATTCCGCCAGATCCGGCGGCAAGAACAAACGGCATAATTGATGGCAACGGAACGGTACAACGCGCGCGAAGTCGAAGCGCGCTGGCAAAAGGTCTGGAACGACAAGGATGTGTTCGTCACGCATAACGACGACCCGCGCGACAAGTATTATGTCCTTGAAATGTTCCCCTATCCGTCCGGCCGTATTCACATGGGTCATGTGCGCAATTACGCCATGGGCGATGTGGTTGCCCGCTACAAGCGTGCAAAAGGCTTCAATGTTCTGCATCCGATGGGTTGGGACGCCTTTGGCATGCCGGCAGAAAACGCAGCCATGCAAAACAAGGTTCACCCAAAGGACTGGACCTACGAAAATATTGCCACGATGCGAGACCAGCTCAAGATCATGGGTCTTTCGCTGGACTGGAGCCGTGAATTTGCGACCTGCGATGTAGGGTACTACACGCAGCAGCAGCGCCTGTTCCTGAGGTTCCTGGAAGCCGGTCTGGTCTATCGTAAGAACGCCAAGGTCAATTGGGACCCTGTCGACATGACGGTTCTGGCGAACGAACAGGTGATCGACGGCCGCGGCTGGAGATCGGGGGCGCTGGTAGAGCAGCGCGAGTTGACCCAATGGTTCTTCAAGATCTCTGACTTTTCGGAAGATCTGCTGGAGGCGATCGATACTCTCGACCGCTGGCCGGACAAGGTTCGTCTGATGCAGAAGAACTGGATCGGCCGTTCGGAAGGCCTCCGTGTGCGGTTTGAATTTACCGAAGCAGCACCAACAGGCGATAAGACGCTGGAGATCTTTACCACGCGGCCGGACACCCTGTATGGGGCATCGTTCATGGGGCTTTCGCCCGATCATCCGATCTCGTTGAAGGTTGCCGAGGGCAATCCGGAGCTGCAGGCGTTCATTGAGGAATGCCGCCGGGTTGGAACTTCGGAAGAAGCCATTGAAAAAGCGGAAAAGAAGGGTATCGATACCGGTCTGCGGGTCAGGCATCCCCTGGACGTGTCTTTGGAGTTGCCGGTCTATGTCGCCAATTTCATCCTGATGGACTACGGAACCGGGGCCATTTTTGCGTGCCCTGCACACGATCAACGCGATCTGGATTTTGCACGCAAATATGAGTTGCCGGTCAAACCCGTTGTTTTGCCGAAGGATGCAGATCCGGCAAGTTTCGATGTCGGCACTGAGGCTTTCACCGACGACGGCACGATTTTCAATTCGGACTTCCTGGACGGTCTGTCAATTGCGGATGCTAAGGAAGCGGTTGCGAAGAAACTGGAGACGGTCAGCGTCGATGGAACGCCTCAGGCAGAGCGTCAGGTAAATTTTCGCCTGCGCGACTGGGGTATTTCACGCCAGCGGTACTGGGGTTGTCCGATCCCGGTCGTTCACTGCGACGACTGCGGTGTCGTGCCGGAAAAAGACGAGAACCTGCCCGTTCAGTTGCCGGATGATATCAATTTCGACAAACCGGGCAATCCGCTGGATCGACATGCGACCTGGCGCGATACCACCTGCCCGAAATGCGGGAAACCGGCCAAACGTGAAACCGACACCATGGATACCTTTGTCGACAGTTCCTGGTATTTTGCGCGGTTCACGGCACCGGACTGCAATGAGCCGACCGACCCTGCTGCGGCCAATGGCTGGTTGCCGGTCGATCAGTATATCGGCGGCATCGAACATGCGATCCTGCACCTGCTCTATTCGCGCTTCTTCACCCGCGCGATGCAGAAAGTTGGTGCGCTTGATCTGAAAGAGCCGTTCAAGGGTCTCTTTACGCAGGGCATGGTCACGCACGAGACCTACCGTCTCGGCGAAGGTGCCAACGGTCAATGGATTGCACCTGCGGAAATCAAGATCGAGGAAGTCGACGGTTCACGGCGCGCGACGCTGCTTGATTCAGGCGAAGAGGTTGTCATCGGCTCGATTGAAAAAATGTCGAAGTCCAAACGCAACACGGTCGATCCGACAGACATCATCGACACCTATGGCGCAGACACAGCCCGATGGTTCATGCTGTCTGACAGCCCACCGGAGCGTGATGTCATCTGGACCGAAGATGGCGTTCAGGGTGCATGGCGCTTTGTCCAGCGTGTCTGGCGTTTGATCGGAGAGATTTCGGAAAAGATCGAACCTCGCGGTGGAACTGCGCCAGAAGTGAGCGGAAAGGCGCTTGAGTTGCGCCGGACCAGCCACAAAACTTTGGCCGCCGTTTCAAATGATCTGGAAGGCCTCGGTTTCAATCGGGCCGTTGCCCGTCTTTATGAGCTGGTCAACACGATCAGCAAAACCTTCAACGACGGTGATGCCGACGGAGCAGCACGTTATGCAATCCGGGAAGCTGCCGATTTTCTCGTCCAGATGATGGCGCCCATGATGCCGCATCTGGCGGAAGAATGCTGGTCTGCGCTTGGTCATGACAACCTGATTTCCGAGGCCAAATGGCCCGAGCCGGAGAGTGAACTGTTGGTTGAAGACAGTGTCACATATCCGATCCAGGTGAATGGCAAACGGCGCGGCGAACTGACAATTGCAAAAGACGCTTCCAAAGAAGAGGTCGAAGCGGCTACTCTGGCGCTTGACTTCGTTCGCAAGGCTTTGGACGGAAATTCACCGAAGAAGCTCATTGTTGTGCCGCAAAGGATCGTAAATGTCGTTGTTTGACAACATCTTCGAGAAGAGAGCCGCCTGGCGCCGCGGTGCACTTTGCGTTGGATTTGCAGCAGCAGTCCTTTTGAGCGGGTGTCAGGTGCGCCCGCTCTACGGCACGAGCACCGGGGAATTCGGGTCGGTTTCGTCACCCGTCGCGGCTGAAATGGCGGCCATCGATCTGGATTCGATCGATGCTCAGTTTGCCAACAACGATGCTTCGCGTGTTCTTTACAATGAGCTGACTTACAGGTTTGAGCGCGGCGGTGAAGCGCCGGCCAAGAAATACAGGCTGAAGGTGCTGATTGACGTCAGCAATTCTGAAGTTGGTGTGGAACGGTTTGCAGATGTGCCGTCCGCCTACAACACCACGATGAATTCGACCTTTGTCCTGAGTGACCTGTCGACCGATGAAACGTTGATGTCGGGCCGGGCCTTCAAGACCGCTTCCTATGACTTCTCGGATCAACGGTTTGCCAATACGCGTGCCTACCGGGATGCTCAGGAACGGGTTGCCAAGTCGGTTGCCGATGACATCACCGCTCGTGTTGCGGGCTATTTTGCAAGCCAGCAATAGTTTTCTGGCAGAGGTGCGCCGGCCGTGACCGTTCTGAAAGCTGCGGAAATCGATCGGTTCGTTGCCAATCCACCTGACGCTGGTGGCGTGGTGCTTGTGTTCGGTCCGGACACCGGACTGGTATCGGAGCGGGCAACACGGCTCGTCAACAAAGCGTCTGAAGGGGATAGCGACCCTTTCAATCTGATCAAGATTGACGCTGCTGATATCAGCGCAGACCCCAATCGACTCATTGACGAGGTGCTGACAGTCCCACTTTTCGGCGGTCGCCGGATCGTCTGGGTCAAGGACGCCAGCGGCAAGAACCTCAACCCCGCAATGGAGCCGGTTCTCAAACTGGATGACTGGCAGACCCTTGTCGTTCTTGAAGCTGGGGATATCAAGAAGGGCGCTGGCCTCAGGAAACTTGTCGAGACGCACAAGCGTGCCATAGCCTTGCCGTGCTATGCCGACAGCGATCGGGGCATCGATCATCTGATCGACGAAGAAACCCGCGAAGCCGGTCTCTCCATAACCCGGGAAGCGCGTGCGTCATTGCATAGCTTGCTGGGTGGCGACCGGATGGCGAGCCGGGGGGAACTAAAGAAGCTCTGTCTTTATGCACTCCACAAAGGCCGCATCGACAGTGAAGACATTGAAGCCATCATCGGTGACGCCTCTGCCTTCGAGACATCGGAACTGATTGATGCCGCCGCTACCGGCGATCTTGCCATGCTGGATCATGGCCTGGAGCGTTTGGCCGAAGCGGGATCGAAAGCATCCGTCATTGCCAATCAGGCACTCAAGCATTTTCAGCAACTGCACCGTATGCGTATCGATGTCGACCAGGGCAAGAGCGCACAGGCGGTCATTGATGGCCAGCGCCCCCCTGTTTTCTTCAGCCGCAAGCCGAAATTCTCGCAACAATTGCGAATCTGGGCACTGAAGGATCTTGAAAAAGCGATGGACATCCTCAGCGAAGCAACCCGGATCTCCCGACTGAATGATCCGCTCGGTGTGCCGGTCCTGTCCGAAGCGTTGTTGAAACTCGGGCGTGCGGCAAGAGCCAGAAACCAGCGCCGCTGAATAGGCCCTTTCCAGTGTCCTCGTGCGCATCGGTTGGGTGCAAAGGCTAGCTTGGCACATCGTCGTACTTGCTAGTGTGCGCTGCAATAGGCTTTATTCCCGTGCAGAACACAGAATACGGGAGGCGCAGGTGAGCAAGACCAATCGCGGCAATTTTTTTGAAGATTTCAAAGTCGGGCAAGTGATCCGACACGCAACGCCGCGCACTGTCACCAGTGGTGACCAGACACTCTATACAGCGTTGTATGGCTCCCGGTTCGCAGTCCAATCCTCAGATGCATTTGCCAAATCGCTTGGTTATGCGCAGGCTCCGGTCGATGATTTCCTGACGTTTCATATTGTCTTTGGTAAAACCGTTCCGGACATCTCACTCAATGCAGTTGCCAATCTGGGGTATGCAGGGGGGCGTTTTCTGGCTCCGGTTTATCCCGGAGATACAATCTCGACCGTTTCGGAAGTCATCGGCAAGAAAGAAAATTCCAACGGGAAAACCGGCGTCGTTTACGTGCGATCCACCGGCTACACTTCCACCGGGACAGAGGTTTTGGATTACGTCCGCTGGGTGATGGTCAACAAGCGCGATGCAGATAGCCCCGCGCCCGAGGCCGTTGTGCCCGAACTGCCAGCGGCTTTGGATCCTCAGTCACTGGGAACTGCCGTTCCGTTGTTGGATGCGGCTAACTGGGACAACGACCTTTCAGGGTCGGGTTTCCGCTTTGACGACTATGAGGTCGGTGAAAAAATCGATCATGTCGATGGAATGACCGTTGAAGAAGCCGAGCATCAAATGGCAACCCGTCTTTATCAAAATACGGCCAAGGTGCATTTCAACCAGCACACGGAAGCCCACAGCCGGTTCGGTCACCGGCTGGTCTACGGGGGTCATGTGATTTCGATCGCAAGAGCGCTGTCCTTCAATGGCCTTGCCAATGCATTCCATATCAGCGGCATCAACGGCGGCCGTCACGTCGGACCGCTTGGGGCGGGTGACACGGTCTATGCCTGGTCGGAAGTGCTGGACAAGTCGGATATTGATGGACGATCTGATGTCGGCGCTTTGCGACTTCGCCTTGTCGCGACCAAGAACCGGTCCTGTGCGGACTTCCCCGACAAGACTGCTGACGGGAAATACCTGGATGAAGTGATCCTCGACTTCGACTACTGGGCGATGATGCCGAAATAGGGTCTACCGATCCGGCTTCCGGTCGTTTCGAAGACTGCCCACGCCGGATTTGCCCTGGACAAGATGAGTTTCGATTGCCCACATTCAGGTGAGGACTATGGAGGCGCATCAACCATGAAAACCGTTTCGTTCACGCAGATGAAAGACGGCACGAAGCAGGACTATGATCTGCTGGCCGAGGCAGAAAAACCGTATCATGGTTTGACCGCAGACCGGATTTTCGCCGAACTTCGACGCCAAGGTGAAGACACGCTTTCGGGCTACAAGATCACCCGGCTTGAACATGGGCTCCAGTCCGCGACCCGGGCACGCAGGGAAGGTGCTGATATCGACTGGATTGTCGGTGCATTGCTGCACGATGTCGGCGACGGATTGGCACCGCAGAACCATGATCGGTTTTCAGCTGAAGTCATCCGTCCGTTTGTTCGTGACGAGGTGGCCTGGGTGGTCGAGCATCACGGCATCTTTCAAATGATCTACTATGCCCATCACTATGGCTGGGATGGAAATGCGCGGGATCGTTTCAAGGACCACATGCATTTTCAAGCCTGTGCGGATTTCTGCGAGCGCTGGGATCAAAGTTCATTCGATCCGGATTATGAATACGATCCGCTGGAAAGTTTTGAACCTCTGGTTCGGGACGTGTTTGCGCGCAAGGCCTATGACCCGTCGGTCCTTCAGACAGGCGTGTCAAAAGGTTTGCCGCCTCTCAGTTGATCAGAGGCGGAAATCCAGAGGCAATGAGGTCACGGCTTGGAAGCTGGAACGACTTCCGTGCTGATCGCGCCGACGCTGGCACTTTCATTTGTAGCCTTGGAACCGAAGGGAACCCAGCGTTTGAAGAAGCCGCCAACAGAGCTGCCACGACTGTTTTCCTGAGGAGCAAAAGCTGTTTCAACGGTTGAGGAGGGTGTGTCGGCTGCTGGCGCCGGGGTTCCTGGCGCACTTGTGGACGCCGTTTGTTGCGCCGGTGTTGCGGGCGCATTTGCACCGGCATCCGTTGCCGCAGTCTGGGTGTCTTCACCGCCGCCCAGGACTTCCGCCAGGCGGTTTGAGCGGTCTTCCCAACGCTTCTGACGCTCTTCGCGTGCATCGTAACGTGCTGCAAGTTGCTGGAACTTGGTGTTGTCTTTTTTCTGTTTTGAGGCAACTGCCGAGGCAAGTCGCGGGCTTACCTGGTATTCGGGGCATTTGGCCGAAGCACGGAAGGGAACACCTTCAACCAGCGTTGTCGCATCAAAGACGTATTTCTTCTCACAGACAGTGACCTTTGGCGGTACGTTGGCAACTTCGAAATGGTCGTATCCGGTCTTCAGCATTTTCCAGAAATCCAGATGGTCACTGTCGCGGTGACGCGCCATGTTTTCCGGTGTCATGCGGAATGGATATGCCTGAACCTGAAAGGAACGTTGTCCGCCCTTAAAGCTGTCGCGAGCGAGCGAGTAGATATCCTGCACCTGTTCGTCGGTCATGGCGTAGCAGCCGCGAGAAGAGCATGCCCCATGCACCATGAGATGCGATCCGGTGCGCCCATGAGACTGGTCATACCGGTTCGGGTAACCGAGATTGAAGGCCAGGTGATAGCTGGAATTGGGGTTCATCAACGCAGGCGTGATTTCATAGAAACCTTCCGGCGCCTGACGATCACCTTCTTTGAATTTCGGACCGAGCTTGCCCGACCATTTGCAGATTTCAAAGTCTTCAAGGAGCTTGTATTTGCCCGAGCGCGTCTGCTTCCAGACCTCGAGTTGTGACTCTTCCTTGAAAATGCGGATCATGATCGGCGATGTCGAACTCATGTTGAGATCGTTCATCTTGCGCTTGAGTGAAGCGCTGACCGGCAGGTTGGCCTTGTTGGGGCCGGCGCTGAATTCATCTGCCTGGCAAGCCGCGAGAAAACCTGCTGCGAGAATGGCAGCACCCAGCCTGACCGCTTTGCGGCCCTTTCGGCGTTGCCCTGTCTTCAGCTGGCCTGCTGGCGATTCTAAAACACGCCGAAACACCATTATTACTATCCCAAACTTGTTGGAAAGCGTTCCAAACCTAGCGAAAGCCCTACGCGGTCCGGTCGCATTCCCTGCGTCTCGCCCCCGCGCAAAGGCTAGGGAATGATGGTTGACGATAGGTTACTGGACCGGGTTTGCCTTCGCGATGCAAATTCCGGTGATCAGAACAACTTTTTCCCCAAATGAAAAACGTGCCCAACTTGGCCTGAATGAGGGTAAATTCTGGCCATAGCAAGGCAAAAGCGGCTTAAAGCCGCTTTAAACCGAGCAAAATACTCACAATTTCAATGGAATGCTTGCCGAGACATCAGCCGAGCGTGCGGCCAATGGAGATGAACTTCTCGCGGCGTTGCTTGCGCAATTCCTCAGCGGAAAGCTCCGCCATGCTCTTCAGAGCAGTCTCGATTGCCTTGCCAGTGCTGTCGATCACAATTTCGCGTGCTCTATGCGCACCACCGACGGGTTCGCCGACAATTTCGTCAATCACGCCCAATTGCTTCAGGTCCTGAGCCGTGATTTTCAGGGCTGTCGCAGCGTCCTGTGCCTTGGCGCTGTCGCGCCAAAGGATTGAGGCCGCGCCTTCCGGCGAAATCACGGAGTAGATGGCATGTTCGAGCATCAGCACCCGGCTTGACGTCGCGATCGCGATGGCGCCGCCTGACCCGCCTTCCCCGACTACAACGGCAACCGAAGGAGTGCTGAGGCCAAGACCCTTGTCCGTAGATCTGGCAATGGCTTCGGACTGTCCGCGTTCTTCCGCACCCCGGCCCGGATACGCCCCGGACGTATCGACAAAACTCACCAGCGGCAGACCGAAGCGTTCCGCCATTTCCATGACCCTGACGGCCTTGCGGTAGCCTTCGGGGCGGACCATGCCGAAATTGTGCTTTAGCCGGGATTCCGTATCGTGGCCTTTTTCCTGCGCAAGAACTGCAACGGATTGACCACGAAAGCGGCCGATCCCGGCAATAAGGGCATGGTCTTCCGCAAATTTTCTATCGCCGGCGAGCGGCGTGAAATCTTCAATCAGTCCGGCAATGTAATCGACGGCGTGTGGGCGGTCCGGGTGTCTGGCAACAAGTGTTTTCTGCCAGGGAGTCAGTTTGCCGTAGAGGTCCTGCAGTGTCTGCGACGATTTGGTTTTCAGCCGTTCGATTTCACTGTCGACATTGACTTCTTCACCATCTTCAGCCGCGAGGGCTTTCAGTTCCTGGATCTTGCCTTCAATGTCTGCAACGGGCTTTTCGAATTCCAAATAGCTGTGCATTTACTCGGTTACCTGAACAAGCCGGCACCACCTTAATAATCGGTCGATCCGGAAATGATTGACGGGTCACGGCATTCACCGTGTTGTCATAACGTGGAGGGCTGTAACAAGAGACGCAAGGGGGCGCAAGCCTCGGCTGTTGTTCCGGGCTCTGATTAGACCTTATTTCAAGAAGAAGCCTTGAAATGAACCGAACTGGCCATGGGTTTCGAGCCGGATCAGCGGCGCGCGGACTGTTTGCTGGCAGCGCCATCAACGCTCAGCTTGGTCGCTTCAACCACGAGCCGTCCGTTTTTGGTGTCCATGGAAATGCGATAGGGGATCAAAACGTTGTCCCGCCCAAGAGGAGCGATCCAGATTTCCATTTTGGCGCGAGCCATGCGCTTGACCGACTCCTTCGAGGGCCGATGACCTGCAATGGGCACCCAGCGGGCTTTGCAGACAACAACGGGTCCGTCATAGCCACGGCCGGAAACTTCCTTCGTTCCCTGATAGCTCAGCTTGATGTCGAAACGGGTCCAGCCGTCGAAAATCGGCAGCTTTCTGCTGCACGCTTTAGGGCCCAGGCTGTCCTTTGCGCGTCCCACCGGCATCAGCGCAGCGCTCAGTGGGTCGATCGCATTGCGTTTATGACGGCGAGTAACCTTGATGCGCTCGGCATTCGGTTTGAATTGCGGCGCAACGTCTGAGGAGCGTATATGGCCTGAACCCTGGTTCAACTTGACGTAAAAGTCGATGTTGGAAGCCTGGGAAGCCATGCGGTACTTGGAGGGAACAACCTTTGAGCCAACCAGCCATCCTGACGCCTCAGCGCCTCCTTTGCCGGTGGAGAACAGTGTTCCGATCCCGGCCGGCGCAAGGCTGACTTTGGCGGAATAGGCGTTGCCTTTCATGGCCAGCGAGAGCGTGCCCTTGCCGATCTTGAAGCCGGCAATCGAAATTGCATAAAGGCCGCCGATATTCGTTTTCTTGGCTTCTGCGGGTGTAACCAGCAGTGCGCCAACAACCATCGGCAGGGCGACCAGCCGCCCGAGAGACGTCAAACCAAACACTTTAAAACCTCCGGCCTGCCAAAACGGCAGCAAATTGCGCCCCCGCGCCTTGAAGTGTTCCGCAACGGTAACCATAGCATGAAATCAGCGTGCAGAACGAAATCAATCATTCTAAATTATGGTAACTCACTGGTTAACGCTTGGCACTTCTGCGAATTAAGTCAGAGAAATTCCCCAATGGGGCTCAGATCTCTTGACCTGCGCGCGCGCTGCCATTATAGCGGGGCAACTTTTTCCGAGAAATGCCGGAGACGATGTCGCCGGACCTAAGGTCCGCGCCGGTTCCGGTTTGGACTTGCTGGGTTCCAAGTAACGGCCCAGCCGCGAAAACAAAAGGTGATATCATGGCACGCCGTTGCGAACTCTCCGGCAAAGATGTGATGACAGGCAACAACGTCTCACACGCGAACAACAAGTCCCGCCGCCGGTTCCTGCCGAACCTGTGCAATGTCTCTCTGATGAGCGATACGCTTGGTGAGACATTCAAGCTGAAGGTCAGCGCACACGCACTGCGCTCCGTCGAGCATCGCGGTGGTCTTGACGCCTACCTTATGAAAGCCAGCGATGCTGAGCTTTCAACAGCCGCACGCAAGATCAAAACCAGCATCAAGCGCAAGCAGGCGGAAGCCGCAGCCGCTTAATTCCCGTTAGGGCAATAAGATGACAGACACCCGGAGCTTCTCCGTGGGCCATTACGCCATCGCGATCCTCGCGATGGCGCTCGTTGTTGTGGCCTCCAATTACCTCGTTCAGTTTCCTGTGCAGCAAATCGTCGGCGGTATCAATCTGGCCGATACGCTGACCTGGGGCGCATTCACTTATCCGGTTGCGTTTTTGGTAACGGATCTGACCAACCGCCGTTTTGGACCCACGGCCGCGCGCCGCGTGGTCATTTCCGGCTTCGTTCTGGCAATCGTCATTCCGCTGCTTTTCTGGACGGCCGATGAAGCCTTCACGACACCACGCATCCTGATTGCATCCGGAACCGCATTCCTGGTGGCTCAGCTGCTCGATGTCACGATCTTTGACCGCCTGCGCCGGATGGCCTGGTGGAAGGCGCCGATCACCTCGTCGCTCATCGGCTCGATGATCGACACCATCCTGTTCTTCGGTATCGCCTTCGCCGCGAGCTTTGCTTTCATTGACGGCTTCTTCGGCATGGACGACGGTTCTTTGGCTTTCCCGGTTCCGTTTCTCGGGATCAGCGAAGGAACGCAGACACTGCTGTGGGTGTCGCTGGCAGCTGGAGACTTCCTCGTGAAGATGCTGGTGGCGGTTGCGTTGCTCGCGCCTTACCGGATTGTACTTGGCCTGTTCCAACCAGTTCCCAACGGATCTGCTGCCTGAGGCAACAAGAACCCTGGAACTTCTCAAGTGGCGCTCGATCGGGCGCCATTTTTGGTTCAAGTCCGACTGTGATCCTTTTCGGATGCGGACATGTTGTTGCAATTGCATTCCTGGCTGAAACACCGCAGGCTTGCACATCTCCTGACCAAGGTTTCACTGGGTGCGAAGTATGCAGAAATTTGAAGGTGGCTGTCTGTGCGGCAAAGTGCGTTTTGTCGCGTCTGGGAAGCCCTATCGCGTCGGTCTGTGTCACTGCATGGACTGCCGTAAGCAACATGGCGCACTTTTTCATGCTTCCGCGGTCTTTCCGGAAGATGCTGTTTTCATCAAGGGTGATATGAAGGACTTTGCTGGACGGTTCTTTTGTCCGGAATGCGGCTCGTCCGTTTACTCTCGCACATTGGATGAGATCGAGATCAATCTGGGCGCGCTGGACGCACCGGATCAGCTCACGCCAACGTATGAACTCTGGACTATTCGCCGGGAAAGCTGGCTGCCTGAATTCTCGATCGAGACGATGTATGAGCGGGATCGCACCTCGAAGGAGCGTTCTGAAGGCTGAAGTGAATGTCGCCAATCAGGGTCGCACAAAGGGCCTGGATTTGTTTTGGTAAGGCTCAAGTGGAAGGAAACAGTGAGCCTATTCGTCCAGCCGAAATCGTAAAAACACCGTTCTTTGCAGCAAGGAGCGATTGTTGTCGGACAGAAGGGTCAGGATTGTTTCACCCTTGTCATTCTGGTGGATGCTGAGAGCTTCCATGTTGTCGATCTGATAGCCGTAGTCTGCTTCCAACAGGATTTCACCTTCGAGCTTTGCTCCCGGCAAGATTGAAGCGGCCTCAAACCTTCGCAAGCGCAGGCCGATCAGGTCTCGCAGATTAAAGCGGCGCTCCATCAGCACCAGATCACCGTTCGGCAAAAACGCAGCATCCGTCGCATCGAAGCGGTTCTCGCGATTGATGCTGAAGCGTTCCGTACCTTCCGGGCCGATGATGTAGCCCTTGAGGTCCTGAAAGTCGCTCGGAGATGATTCCGCAATGGCGATCAGCTTTCCGGCAAGCGGTCCATCTTCAGGCGGCGTTGCCAGGGATTCCAGGCCGGCATTGCGTGGTAGTGACCTGATCTCGTCGACAAGGGCAACCTCTCCGATCATCTGTTCCTTGCCGGTCGCGATTGGCCAGGGATAGTGATAGATGGCATTGCGCGTTTCTGCGGTCACATAAAGGCCGGTCTCTGAAAGGGTCAGAGCTTCCGTATCGTGGCCCCAGCGCGCGGTCAGCGTTTTGCCGTCATGTCCGAGCAGTTGGGCGTAGGAAACATCTTTTATGTCAAGCGGGCGGCCGTTCGGAGCCTGCTCGATGGCACCTGTTACCCAGTGACCGTTGTCGGTCACTGCCAGGAAGCGATCACCGCCGTCCAGGCTGAT
The DNA here is from genome assembly GCF_009363435.1 of Labrenzia sp. THAF82. GTDB lineage: Bacteria > Pseudomonadota > Alphaproteobacteria > Rhizobiales > Stappiaceae > Roseibium > Roseibium porphyridii. The sequence continues at coordinate 834,428 of NZ_CP045354.1, forward strand.
CAGGCCCGAAAGGCCACCGATCTTCCGATCTGACGCCAGAAGCTCCAATCCGCCAAGAAAGGTCAGTTTGCCGAATTCGATGTCTTCATGGCCGATGCGGAACGTCTCGATATCCTTGGTGCGCACCTTTACGGGTTCGCCCTTCGTCAGCAATTGCTGAGCGAACGCATGACCTTGCCAAGTGCCGCAGGCGCACAGAAACATCACGGCCGCGACGAGGTATCCTCGAAGCTTGCGACGTTTTTCCAGCGCGCTCGTCATCAGCTCAAGTGTTATCGGCGCCCGGCTCGGCGCCGGCCGCGGGTCTGCATTGATGTGTCGACTTCGTCGTCAAAGAGATCGGCAAGTTGATCCGTCATCGCCCCGGCAAGTTCTTCGGCATCGACAATGGTGACAGCTCTCCGGTAGTAGCGGGTCACATCGTGCCCGATCCCGATCGCGATCAGCTCAACAGGCGATCTGGTTTCGATGTCTTCGATCACATAGCGCAGATGCCGCTCCAGATAGTTGCCCGGATTGACCGACAGTGTTGTGTCGTCCACCGGCGCGCCATCTGAAATCATCATCAGGATCCGGCGTTGTTCCGGACGGGCCAGAAGCCGGTCATGAGCCCAGAGCAACGCTTCGCCGTCAATGTTCTCCTTCAGGAGGCCTTCACGCATCATCAGGCCCAGGTTGCGCCTTGCACGGCGCCAGGGAGCGTCAGCGGATTTGTATATGATATGACGCAGGTCGTTGAGGCGGCCGGGTGTCGGTGGTTTTCCGGCTCCGATCCAGCTTTCCCGTGATTGTCCACCTTTCCAGGCCTTGGTCGTAAAGCCGAGAATTTCCACCTTCACGCCGCAGCGCTCCAAGGTGCGCGCTAGAATATCGGCACATGTGGCAGCCACCGTGATCGGTCGACCGCGCATGGATCCTGAATTGTCCAGGAGCAGCGTCACGACCGTGTCGCGGAAATTGGTGTCGCGTTCCTGCTTGAATGCAAGCGGGGCCATCGGATCCGTGACTGCGCGTGTCAGACGTGCGGTATCCAGCAGGCCCTCTTCCAGATCGAAGTCCCAGGCACGGCTTTGCTGCGCCATCAGCTTGCGCTGCAGGCGGTTGGCAAGCCGGGCAACGGCCCCTTGCAGGTGCGTCAGCTGTTTGTCGAGAAAGCCGCGAAGTCGGTCAAGCTCGGCGGTATCGCACAGCTCTTCCGCCGTTACCGTCTCGTCGAACTGGAAGGTAAAGACACGATAGTCAGTCTCGGGACGGTTTGAGAACGGGCTTTCGGACTGCTCGCTTTCACCAGGCTCCTCGGAGTCCTCGATCATATCCTGTTCGGCGAAGTCGTCCATGTCGGCTTCGGCAGCTTCCGTATCACCGCTGTCCTGCTCTTCGCTGGACATGTCCATTTCCTGCGGTGAGGATTCCTGTTCGCCGGTGTTTTCCTCGCTGTCGTCTCCCGTTTCAGCTTCGTCGTTGTTGCCGTCGTCCTCGTTCTGGTCTGGGTCCATTTCATCGTCGGTATCGCCAATCTCATCGGCCATATCGAGTGATTTCAAAACGTCCCGCAAACGAGCGGCAAAGTGAGACTGATCTTCGACTTCCGCCTCCAGGCGGTCCAAGTCCTCACCGGCCTTGTCTTCAACCCATCCGCGCCACATATCGACGAGTTTTTCCGCGCTTTCCGGCGGCTTGGCTCCGGTCAGCCTTTCGCGAACGATGAGAGACAGAGCGTCTTGAAGCGGCGCATCTTCCCGGCTGGCAACATCCGCCGCACCGGATTTGCGGAACCGGTCATCCAGCATCACTGCCAGATTGTCGGCGACACCCTGCATCCGGCGCGCTCCGACAGCCTCGCAGCGTGCTTGCTCGACGGCTTCGAAAATGGCCCGGGCTTCCGGTCCCTGCGGCATGTTCTTGGCGTGAACAGTCTTGTCATGGCAGGCAATGCGCAATGCCATGGAATCTGACAAGCCGCGCGTTACCGCCACTTCGTGGGCATTGACCTTGCGAGAGGGTTCGGGCAATCGGGCGGACATGCCAGACAGTCCCGGGCGGTCGCCAGAAAAAACGACCTCCAGTTCCGACTCGCCGGAAATGGCGCGCATGGTGCCGCTGACCGACTGCTTGAACGGTTCGGTACTTGGTGCGGGCTTGTTTCCCGGCAGTGTGTTGTGTCCCGGCCTCGGCGCCATGTTACCCTCAGCTCATGACGACATTTACGGAAGATTCCGGCAGATCTTCGCCGAAACAGCGCTGATAGAACTCTGCGACCAGCGATTGTTCCATGTCGTCGCATTTGTTGAGGAAGGTCAGTCTGAAGGCAAATCCGACGTCGCCGAAAATTTCGGCATTTTCCGCCCATGTGATGACCGTTCTCGGGCTCATGACCGTAGACAGGTCGCCGTTGATGAACGCATTTCTGGTCATATCCGCCAGACGCACCATTTTGGAGACGATAGTGCGGCCTTCGTCTGTCTGGAAATGCTTTGCTTTCGACAAAACGATGTCGACTTCATTGTCATGTGGCAGATAGTTCAGCGTTGTGACAATGGACCAGCGGTCCATCTGAGCCTGGTTGATCTGTTGCGTGCCGTGATAAAGACCTGAGGTATCTCCGAGTCCCACGGTATTTGCAGTTGCAAACAGACGGAAGGCGGCGTGCGGGCGGATAACGCGGCTTTGATCAAGCAGGGTCAAGCGGCCGGACGATTCCAGAATTCTCTGGATCACAAACATCACGTCCGGGCGACCGGCATCGTATTCGTCGAACACAAGCGCGACATTATGCTGGTAGGCCCAGGGCAGAATGCCGTCCTTGAACTCGGTGACCTGCTGACCGTCCTTGATGACGATCGCATCCTTGCCGACAAGATCGATACGCGAGATGTGGCTGTCCAGATTGACGCGGATACAGGGCCAGTTGAGACGGGCTGCCACCTGCTCGATATGCGTCGACTTGCCCGTACCGTGATAGCCGGTCACCATGACGCGCCGATTGTGCGCAAAGCCTGCCAGAATGGCCAGCGTGGTAGCCCGGTCGAACAGGTAGTCCTCGTCGCGCTCGGGCACATGCTCGGATGCGGTGGAAAATGCCGGTACCTTGAGATTCGACTTGAAGCCGAAAACCTCACTTACAGAAACTTCAGTATCCGGCATGGCCATAGCCGCGGTCGTCGTCTCAGTCATCAGTCCTCCGCTGTCCCGAATGTCGGGAAGGGTCATTTGGGGAAAGCCTGCAGGACCCTGCGGGCTTAAAGGAAACCGGCTTTTTTCAGGACGTTGTAGGCCTGAATAATTTCCCGCAGGCGGTCTTCGGAAGACCTGTCACCGCCATTGGCATCCGGATGGTTCAATTTAACAAGCTCTTTATAGCGCGCTTTGATCTCATCGCCACGGGCTGTGTATGGCAGATTGAGCACATCCAGGGAGCGTTTTTCAAGCGTTAGTAATTTTCTTTGGCGCGGACGACGTATGGATTCTGCACGGCGTTGCGCATTGGAGCGCATACCTTCCCTCGCGTCGAACCCGTCAGGCCCGTCTGCAGCCTGGCGATTCACACCCATTTTCCAGGTCGGACGATGTCCTGTCAGGCTATCTTTTTGATAGCTCCGGACGTCGTCGTCGCCCATCCCGTTGAAATAATTATAGGACTTGTTGTACTCGCGGACATGGTCGACACAGAAGTTGAAATACTGCCCCTCCCGATTGCGACCTTTCGGTGCCCGGTGCATTCCAGGACGGTTGCAGCCGGGGTGGTCGCAGACCGGATGGCGATCCTGTTGCGCCCGCTCCTTGTCCGGCTTGACCCGAATACCGTCGAAAATTTTTGAATCCAGTTTCATGGTGCGAAATATTGAAGCCTGAGCCTCGGCGGGCAACCCGCCGGTCGTTTCATTGATCCGGTATCCAAAGCTATTTTGCCAAGCAGTGGCTCCCGGAGGTCGGACAGCCCGAAACCTTATCAGGCCCGGTCGAGCCAGCAAAGACTTGAACTTCGAATTCGCATACGTCACATAAACGCATATGAGTACAAAACAGATCATTGCCGACAAGCTTCACGCGGCCTTTTCCCCCTCATTTCTGAACGTCATAGACGAGTCAGACAAGCACAAGGGTCATGGCGGGTGGCGTGAAGGCGGAGAAACCCACTTCAGGGTCCAGATTGCCTCGGCCGCCTTCGAAGGCATGAACCGCGTCGCGCGCCACAGGGCAATTAATGACCTGTTGGCGCAAGAACTGGAGAGCGGTGTACATGCGCTGGCTCTGGAGATCCGGTCCGACAATGAACCTGATCCTCGTGCGGCAAGAGTGGCCGGCTAGTCGCTCAGCCTCTCCCTCGCCGCCCGCGTGGAGCGACACTGCTTAACTGCGAAAAGATACCTTATGCCTCGATCCGTGTCGTTGGAGCGACAGCTGGAGCTTTTGCGCCAGGTATCTGGCCAAGCGGCATGATCCGAAGGCGCGTGATCCTGTTTTTCTCTCGGCGCAGGACCGTGAACCTGAAACCGTGAAACGTGAATATCTGGCGTTCTTCCGGAATCATGCGCGCTTCGTGAATGACAAGTCCGGCGATAGTCGTCGCTTCATCGTCGGGCAGGCTCCAGTCTGCCGCACGGTTGAGGTCACGGATAGGCACTGACCCGTCCACAATGACCGAGCCGTCAGCTTGTGGTCTCAAGCCTTCCAGTTCCACATCGTGCTCGTCCGCGATTTCCCCCACGATTTCTTCCAGAATGTCTTCCAGGGTCACAAGGCCCATCACCTCGCCATATTCGTCGACGACGAGCGAGAAGTGGGACTTGTGTCGCAGGAACGCGTTCAACTGATCCTGAAGGCTGGTCGTGTCCGGCACAAACCATGCAGGTGCGGCAATGTCCAAAATGTTTATGCCGTCGGTGCCACCATCGGCTGCGTGGAGTGCGCGCAGCAGGTCCTTTGCATGAAGGACGCCGACAAAATTGTCGCTTTCACCGCGCCAAAGAGGCAGCCGTGTGTACGGAGAGGCGAGGGCGGCCTCGACAAGCTTTGCAGGGTCCTCGTCAACATTGAGGGCGACCATGTTGGTCCTGTGAACCATGACGTCGGACACTTCCAGTTCGGCCAGGTCCAAAAGGCCGCCGAGGCGGTCGCGTTCACCCTTTTCCAGACCGCCTTCGATATGTTGCAGATCGACAGCGCCGCGCAGTTCTTCATGCGCGGACAAGATGAAGGTGTCAGCTCCGACGTTGATGCCGACAACGCGCAAGATCATCCTAACGATCACCTCGACGCCAGCAACAACCGGTCCGAAGACGGCAACCACCACCCGCACAATGGGTGAAACCATCACGGCAAATCGTTCCGGATTTGAAATGGCCCATGTTTTTGGAAGGACTTCCGCAAAAACAAGAACCAGAGCCGTCATGACCAGGGTCGCCAAAGCTACGCCCGCTTCGCCGAAAAGCGAGAGAAAAACACTCGTGGCGAGCGCGGATGCCAGAATATTGACAAGGTTGTTGCCAAGCAGCAGCGCGCCGATCAGCCTTTCCCTGTTGGCAATTAGCCGGCTGGCCACCCGGGCTCGCCAATCGCCGTTTTTTTCGATCTGGTGCATGCGCGCTCGCGAAGCTGCGGTCAGCGCCGTTTCGGAGCCGGAGAAGAAACCGGACAGGAACAGAAGCACCAGAATGGCGCCGACCGCCAGCCAGAGAGACGTTTCCATCATGTTTCAAGTTTCTCCTTGAGGAAATCCGATACCAGTGCCGGATCGACGCCTTTTTCAACAAAGGCTTCACCGACACCGCGGGTCAAAATGAACGTGAGTGCGCCGCGACTGACCTTTTTGTCCTGAGCGATGATGTCCATAAAGGTTTCTGCAGGTGGTAACTGGCCTGGAACATCTTTCAGCGAGACCGGAAGTCCGACATCTGTCAGGTGCTTCTGGACGCGCGCAACGGTCACCTCGTCAATCAGCTGCAGTTTTTCTGAAAACTCGTGCGCAAGCATCATTCCGATCGAGACACCTTCTCCGTGCACGACGCGCTCGGTTTCATACGAGACGGCTGCTTCAAGTGCGTGGCCGAAAGTATGGCCGAGATTAAGCAATGCACGTCGTCCCGCCTCCAGTTCATCAGCGGCCACGACATCGGCTTTGGCCTGGCAGGACCGGGCGACGGCTTGGTCGCGTTCGGGACCTCCTGCAAAGACCGCTTTCCAGTTGGCTTCCAGCCAACGGAAGAAAGGCTCATCTCCAAGGAGGCCGTATTTGGCAACTTCCGCATAGCCTGCGCGAAAATCGCGGATCGGCAATGTATCCAGAATAGCCGTGTCGGCGAGAACCAATGCGGGTTGATGGAATGCTCCGATGAGATTCTTGCCATGCCGGGCGTTGATGCCTGTTTTACCTCCGACGGAGCTGTCTACCTGAGCCAGAAGCGTGGTCGGAACCTGGATGAAAGACATGCCGCGACGGACCGCAGACGCAACAAAGCCTGTGAGGTCGCCAACGACACCGCCGCCAAGAGCGACAATGCCATCGCCACGTTCCAGCCTTGCCGCCAGCACTTCATCACAGAGGCGTTCGAATTCCCGAAAACACTTGCTGCTTTCGCCGCTAGGCACGGTCAGCACGGTGTGTTCAAGGCCAGCGGCATTGAGGCTTTCGGAAAACGCTTTTTGATGCAATTTCGCAACCGTCTCGTCAACAACCACTGCAAGGCGTGCGCCGGGCAAGACGGCGGCGATCTCCGCGCCGGCCGCATCCATCACACCGCGCCCGATCTTGATGTCGTAGCTGCGGGCGCCGAGATCGACTTTGACCTGAGTTCGCTCTGCTTCGGCTGCGTCAGCCACGTTTGCTTCCATTGTCATTTTGTCTTTGAATTTCTGTGTTTCAGGATGCTGCCGAGGCACTTTGCGCATCGTCGCGATCAAGATAGTCGGCCAACGTGATGACGATCTGGTCGACCACCGTTTCGTGCGGTACTTCCTTGGATGTGACGGTCAGCGCAGCACGCGCATAAACGGGTTCGCGCTTTGCCAGAAGGTTTCGCATCGTGCCTTCAGGATCGGGATTTTGCAGCAGCGGTCTCGTTGACCGGCGCCGAACGCGTGCCATGACCGTTTCAAAATCCACTTTCAACCAGATCGAAACCCCGTGTTCGGAAATCTCCTGGCGGGTGGCATCGCTCATGAAGGCGCCGCCACCGGTGGCAAGAACCTGGGGACCCTCTCGCAATATCCGCGCAATGACCCGTTCTTCGCCACTGCGGAAATAAGGTTCGCCATGTTCTGCAAAAATTTCTGATACCGTCATGTTTGCTGCACGCTCTATTTCGGAATCAGCATCGATGAATTCAAGACCCAGGCGCTGGGCAAGCCGCTTGCCGACTGTGGATTTTCCGCAGCCCATAATTCCAACCAAAACAATAGAGCGATGCCCGAGCTTTTTAAGGAGCCCGGCCAAATCGATATCTCTGGCATTTGTCCACTCAGGGCCCGTTTCCAGGTCCTGTGTCTTGTCATTTTTCGTCATGGCGGCGTTGTATCATATTCACCAAAAAAGACACGGGCTGATCTTGTTTCGGATACCTTAACGTCATCACTTGCGCTGGACGGGGTCTTCTTGAAACAATCCGGTGACCGATTCGCCTATGGCATTCACGCTTTTTGCTCGGGAGTCCGCTTGTGCCAACCCTGACCCGCCTGCTGCTGGTGTTGTTGCTGCTGGGTGCACTTGGCTATGGCGCGGTGTTTGCGCTGGCGAATTTCGTCGACCCGCGTGAGCGGGAGATTACCGTTCGCGTCAAGAAGGACGGCTTTGGCCGATAGGGTCTGATTTGGCAACCGGTTTCGATCTCGAAACGTTTCTTGAGATGTTGGCAGCAGAGCGTGGTGCGGCCGAAAACACGCTTGAAAGCTATCGCCGTGATCTTGAAGACTTCTCGGGATTTCTCGGTCGCACAAACCTTGCCGATGCCGGCACAGACAAGATTTCAGCGTATCTCGGGGATCTGAACCGCCGAGGGTTTGCCGAGACGTCACAGGCCCGGAGATTGTCAGCCCTCAAACAGTTCTACAAGTTCCTCTACTCTGAAGGTGTTCGAGAGGATGATCCGACACGCACATTGTCAGCACCCAAGCGGCGAGCAGCACTTCCAAAAGTGTTGTCTGTCGACGATGTCGACCGATTGATTGAAACTGCTGAACGGGGTGCTGTAACGCCCCAGAAGAGTTCGGCTGCCCGCCTGCGTGCACAGCGCCTCTATACGCTTATAGAAGTTCTTTATGCCACTGGACTGCGCGTTTCTGAACTTGTTGCGCTTCCGGTTACCGCAGCTTTGCGCGACGCGCGCCTCATCGAAATCACCGGCAAAGGTGGCAAAGAGCGTTTGGTCCCCTTGTCCCATGCCGCACAGGCCGCCATGAAAGATTATGTGGCCTTGAGGTCGGCGGAAGGCGCTTATGAGAAAAGTCCCTGGCTGTTTCCCTCTCACGGTGACAGCGGTCACCTGACACGTCAGCATTTTGCAAGGGAACTCAAGGATCTGGCAGTTGCAGCCGGACTTCCGGCGACAAAAGTCTCACCGCATGTACTCCGGCATGCCTTTGCCTCGCATCTTCTGCAAAACGGTGCTGATTTGCGCGTTGTGCAGCAGCTTCTCGGTCATGCCGATATCTCAACGACGCAGATTTACACCCATGTTCTCGATGAACGTCTGAGGGAGCTCGTCGAGAGCGCGCACCCGTTGGCGCGGCGTTGAGTTCCGCTCTATTGCGCTGCAGCATTCGTCGCCTTACACTCCGCTGCCCAAAAATATAGCATCGGGAAACATGCATGCTGGAACCTGCCGGCGACTACGAAACGCTGAACACCCGTTTTCAATGGTCTTTGCCCGCAACCTACAACATGGCTGCCGCCATCAGCGACGTGTGGGCTGCGAAAGATCCAGAGCGTCTGGCAATTCGCCAAGTGCTGACGAATGGCGATGTACGGGACTGGAGCCACCAGCGTCTCAATCAGGCCGCCAATCGAATTGCCAATGCATTTGTCGCGAAAGGCATCAGGCGAGGTGACCGGGTGGCACTGCTATTGCCTCAGGTTCCTGAAACCGCGGTTGCACATCTTGCTGCCTACAAAATCGGCGCAATCGCCGTTCCTCTTGCAGCACTTTTCGGTTTGGAGGCCTTGCGGTACCGCTTGTCGGATTCCGGCGCAAAGGCGCTTGTGACCGATTCCGCAGGGCTCGAAAAACTCTCCCAAATCCGTGAGGATCTTCCCGATCTTGACCTTGTCGTCTCCACGGATGGACCGCAATCAGGGGTCTGTTGTTTCGACGATCTGCAAGCCAAGGCATCGGATCGCTTCGAAACTATTGCCTCCACACCAGATGATCCCGCGCTGATGATCTATACGTCGGGAACAACCGGTCAGCCTAAAGGTGTGTTGCATGGGCACCGGGTCCTATTCGGGCACATGCCGGGGATTGAGCTTTCACAGAATTTCCTGGGGCGAGACGGTGATCTTCTTTGGACGCCGGCGGATTGGGCCTGGGCCGGCGGCTTGTTGAACGCGTTGTTTCCGGCGCTTACACTCGGCGTTCCTGTGTTGTCTCATGCCACCCGAAAATTCGATCCCGAATTCGCCTTTAAATTGCTTGAACGAGAAGGCGTCCGTAATGCCTTCATTCCGCCAACAGCGCTGAAAATGCTGCGAGCCGTAGACAGTCCTGCCCGCCGCTTCAATCTCGCCTGGAGGAGCGTTGGTTCTGCAGGCGAGTCCCTTGGGCGCGAAACGTATGACTGGTTCCAGGGAGAATTCGGGTTTGCGGTCAACGAGTTTTATGGACAAACCGAATGCAATGCGGTTCTTGGGTCTGTCGCAGAACTCGGCGTCAGCCGTTCCGGCGCCATCGGCAAGGCAATTCCCGGGCACGCCGTTGCCATTATCGACGACACAGGCATGCCTTTGCCACCTGAAACACTCGGGCAAATTGCCGTGAAGCGGCCGGATCCGGTGATGTTTCTGGAATATTGGAACAAGCCAGAAGCAACCCGGGACAAGTTCATTGATGACTGGATGATTACCGGTGACCAGGGGGTCATGGATGAGGATGGGTATGTTCATTTTGTCGGGCGAGACGATGACATCATCACCTCGGCAAGTTACCGGATCGGTCCGGGGGAAATCGAGGATTGTTTGATCAAGCACCCTTCGATCGCGCTGGCGGCAGCTATTGGCAAGCCCGATCCGCTGCGCACCGAGATCGTCAAAGCCTATGTCGTTTTGAAACCGGACGCAGAAGGTGGTGAGCAGCTCGAAGACGACATTCGCGGATTTGTTCGCGAAAGGTTGTCTGCGCACGAATACCCGCGAGAGATCGAATTTGTGGATGAGCTTCCGATGACCACCACTGGCAAGGTCATACGCCGGAAACTTCGTCAGCAGGCGCGTGACGAGATATCGATCAGGGCCTGACGCGTTTCTTGAGCTGTCTCACAAGGCGCCGAAGCCGCTGTTCCAATTCCAGGTCCGCCTGACACAGAGCGCAAAGCTGTGCGCTGAATGCCCCTCCTGAATAAAGCAACGTGCAGGTTTCAAGGCGTCCTCTCCAAAGTGGCTCAATCATGGTGTGTCCTGGAATGGCAAGGGAATCCGCGCCTTTGAAGCCATTCAGTTTCAGGTTTTCCCGAAACGCATGTACGGCAATCTGGGCTCCCGGAGAATATCGGGCGAACTCTTCGTCAAAGGCGATTTTCCAGGAAAAAACAGCTCCCCCCTCCACAAAGAGGACCAGTGCGGCCACAAGTGTGTTGCCTGCCCAAAGCTGATCGATACGAACACCGTCTTCTGCTGAGCGGTTTGCAATTGCCGCGCGCGCGAATGCTGCGGTTTCCGGTGTGCTCAAAAGTGCGGTTCCCGCCCGTCCTTTCCAGCCCTTGGCTTCCAGATGCAGAAAGGATTCAAATCCCTGAACGGCTTCGTGGCCAGACAAACTGGAAAACCGCGTCGTGCCGTGGTCATCAAGTCTGCGCAAGAGGCGGCGCATTTCCTTGCGCCGTTTGCCGCTATAGGCCGATTCAAGCTGTTGGTTCCCGGTCTCGCCGGCTGCGTGAGCTGCTCTGGTCGCACATGCCGTCGAGCGATAACGTTCCGCCATCGCCGATCTCAATCTGTCAGCTGATGCAGAGTGGAGCGGGAGATAGGGGAAAGCGAGCACACCTTTTGAGCCGCCCATCGCATGCAGAAAGGCGGCAATTGCGCCTTGTGAGGCATCCGGGTGCAAGAGCGGTGTTCCCAGCGGAGAATACTCAGTTGCCCAGGTCGAAGTGACGGGAAAGGCAATGCCAAGTCTGCGGCGACCGACTGGTGCAGCTGCCAGCCAGTACTGCTTTTGTTTTTCTCTGACGACGACAAGGCGAACCGCCCTGTTGGCCGTGTGCTCCAGAAACGGTTTTAGGAATTCAGGCCCGAAAAACGGATTGGGATCGATTGAAAGTTTCGCAAGCTGCCGCCAGTCCGCTTCCGGAACCGTTGCGCTCAGCGGATCGAACTCAAGGATCTGGTACTGCTGTGCGGCTGTCTGATCACTGATCAACCTGGCGGTCCTTGGGTGGAAAAAGCAATAGAAGAACAAATGTCGTGATATTCAGCTTGCGTTTGGCAACCAATGCAAGCGCTGATGCTTCAAAAAGAATCGCGCAACTTGTTGCGATCGCCGCACCGGCGAGGCCAAGTAGCGGAATGAAGGCAAGGTTTAGAAGAACGTTGAGCAGAAACGTGACCGCATAAATACCGGCGCAGTTCTTCTGATGCCCTGTCATGGTCAATAGCGCGTCGGCAGGACCAACAGATGCACGCGCGAGAACGCCGATCATCAAAATGGCGATCAGCTGGTAACCGCTTTCATAACCACTGCCGAAGAGGGCCAGAAGCAACGGGGCGATGAGCAAAAGCCCTGCACCTGCCAAAAGCGACGGCCAGAACGTCCAGTGTGTGGCTTTGCGAACATAGTCTTCAAGGCCCTTCTGGTCTTGCCTGTGCATATAGTCGGAGAACCTGTGTGCCGATGCCGCACGAACTGCGAAATAGACAAAATGCACCAGGGCCAACGTGCGTGAGGCCGCGAAATATATGGCGACTTCGTCCGGATCCTGGAAAAAACTGACCATGATGACATCGGCACTGGTGATCAGCTGCAGAAATCCATCCACCATCAACATTGGCAATGAGATCAGGATCCAGTTTTTCAACTCAATCCTGCGCGGACCGATCGGTACCTGGTGCGCAAGCCGGCGGCTGAGCTGCAAATACTGATAGAGCGCGATGAGCATCGCCGCGCAAATTGCGACGGTTGCCATTGTGAGGGCATCTGCTTTCAGTCCGGCGAATATCGCCACAAAAAGCAATATCAGGATGGTGAGTGGCCGCCAGATATAGGTCGGCAACATCGACAGGGACGACCAGTCGTAACTTCGTGCAATGCCATCCTGGACCAGTCCGAACGCAAAGAACGGCAGCGCCAGCAAGACAATCGCGATGGGTTGGACGTAGTAGGGCTCTATGATCGGGCTGACCAGAAACACTATGCCAATACCCAGAATAGCCGTTGCAGCGCCTATCAAGAAAGCCGAAACCCGGCTTGCAAAAAGGAAACCGCGCAGACCATCCAGATCGCCCGCCTGCCGGTATTGTGGCAGGAACCTGTTGGCGGAGGCAGAGAACCCGCCGCAGGACATGACCCCGAGTATGATGACCAAGGTCCACGCAACAGAATAGATGCCGTAGTCATGCGCACCGAGCGCGCGCGCGAAGACAATCTGCGAAAGATACGCGAGCGCAGCACCACCGATCCGGATGGCAAACGTGGATACCGCCATGCGGCCCGCGGCGTGATTGTCGCTGCCCTTGCCATTCAAGACAGCTCTAATCTGTTCACCTCCTTTGCCCAAAACCTGAGGCCAGGAGGCGCTGTGAAGACGCTTTGTCCAGGAGTTGGAAGTGAAACGCAACGACGGGTCCTTTGCAGCAAATATTCCGTATTTGTGACATGAGGGACTTAATTTTCTCTAGCGAACTGGGGAACTGGACGGCTTTGATTTCACAGATGCGTGATGAAATAGGATTTCGAGATGGAAAATGGCTCAAAGGAGGATGAAACAATCCACTTGACTTACAACAGCAGATTGGAACAAATAGAGAACATACTGATGCTGAGTCGTCACTACTCCTTCAACGGCCCTAATCATTGGCCCGAATGAGAGAAATCTGATTTTGCATTGCGGATGATGAGGGCTGCCTCCCCTTCGATCCGCAGTTTAGTCCGGTCCCTGCACCCGCCGCCAATCGCAGGGGCCGGACAGTTTTTAGGCACTATCGAGAACGTGCCTGTTTTCTTCAGTTTCCCTTGCTTTCGATCGGACGTCGCAAATCAATCTGGTCAGTCACATGAGTGTTATCTACCTATTGATAGATAAGTGTTGACTTTGCCGGGTCGAGAGTTGATACATCTCTATACCTACCAACTAGTAGATAAATAGGAGTTGAAGCAGTGGCCCAGATCTTTGCAATCATTCAAGGCGGTTCATCCGGAATGGGATTGGCGACCGCGAAAAGGCTTGCCGCGCGCGGCGTGACACCAGTTCTGGTCGGGCGGAATGCCGACAAACTTTCGACCGCAAAGGCGGATATCGAGGCGGAGCATTCCGTTGACGTGATGACCTGGCAGGCCGATGTCACAAATACGGACGAAGTGCAGTCGCTGGTCGGTAAAGTCGACGCACTTGAAGGCAACATTCGTTATCTGGTCAACGCGGCAGGTTATTTCAGTCCGAAACCCTACCTCGATCATACTGCCCAGGACTATGACCTCTACCACGACTACAATAGAGGCACCTTCCTGCTGACCCAGGCCGTCGCCCGCAAAATGACCGCGACCGGATCGGGATCAATCGTCAACATCGGGTCCATGTGGGCGCATCAGGCAATCAAGGCAACGCCATCTTCGGCATACTCGATGGCCAAGGCAGGCCTGCATTCCATGACACAGCACCTGGCTATGGAACTCGGCGAAAAAGGTATTCGCGTAAATGCCGTCGCGCCTGCGGTGGTGGAAACACCTATCTATGGAGCGTTCATTCCGAAAGACGAGATCTCACAGACACTCAAGGGTTTTGATGCATTCCATCCCGTCGGCCGTATCGGTACGGTTGAGGATGTGGCAGCGACGGTCGATTTTCTTCTTTCAGATGAAGCAAGCTGGGTGACTGGTGCAATCTGGGACGTGGATGGCGGTGTGATGGCCGGACGAAACTAGGTTCGTCAATTCATGGCAACCGCACCGTCGAAGCATTGATGGTGCGGTCGCATTCAGATTGCCTCGACGTAGTACCAGCGTCCCGCCTTCTTGCGGAACCGGCTTAATTCCCGATGAGTGTTCAATTTGCCAGCAGCGAGGTAACTGGCTTCGAAAAGAACTGTGCCGTCCCGGTCTGTCTTGAGACCCTTTTCGATCTTCAGAACGTTCAAACCCGTCCAATGGTTCTCCGCCGCCCATCGCGCTGTGCCAACTTCATCGAATTCTGCCTGATACTTGGGCCAGTATGTCGTTTTCAGGTAGGCAATCTTGCCTTTCACATAGGCCGAGTAGCGTGAACGCATTAGCGCCTCGGCTGTCTCGGGCAGTGCATTTCCGTCAACATAAGGACCGCAACATGCTTCATAACTGCAGTTGCTGCCGCACGGACAGATGTCATTGCTCATGAAGGTCTCCGAATTCACCAGTCGGGCCTCTCTACCACTGGCTGCCGCGCATCGCTATGGTTCCAGACGACTGACCTGGAAACCCGGACGCGTTCATGAGACTTGCGACATTCAATCTGGAATCATTTGGATCGGACAAATTTGATCCAGAGGCACTGGCACCGAGGTTGAGAGCGCTAAAGCCGAAAATACTTGAGCTAGACGCTGACATTCTCTGCTTACAGGAGGTGAATGCGCAAAAAGTGAAAGGCAACAAGAAACGACAATTTCTGGCTCTGGATCAGCTTTTGCAAGGAACACCGTATGAGGCTTTCCACCGGGCAACGAGTGATCGTCCGTCCGGGAAAGGTCCGGGAGACAGGCACAATCTGGTGATCCTTTCCAGATATCCTGTTCGAGGGTATTCAAGTCTCTATCAATTGCATGCTCACCCGGCCCTCTGGCAACCCAAAACTGCCGAGCCGCCCTACGAAAGCCCGCAAACGGTGCTTTTCGAGCGGCCTGTTCTCCAGGCGGAAATTGACGTAGGGGCGTCGACACCTCTTCATCTTTTCGCCGTCCATTTGCGTGCACCGATCGCCGCTATGATCCGCGGTGCTAAGAGAGCTGACCGATCATGGAAAAACATTGCTGCCTGGGCGGAAGGATATCAGTTGTCGGTTTTCAAGCAGACTGCGCAGGCACTCGAACTACGCCTCGCGGTGGAGGAGCTGCTTGATGACAATGAAGAAGCCCGGATCGTGCTTGCGGGAGACTTCAACGCGACCGGGGAAACCGGCACTTTGAGGTTGCTTCGCGCCGACCCTGATGACACCGGCTCACCCGATCTGGAAAAAAGGCGATTGTTCCAACTCGACCGCGCCCTACCTCCCGAACGCCGTCAAACGGTCATTCACAGAGGGCGTGGACAAGCGCTTGACCACATTCTGGCGAGTGCGGCCATGACCGACTGTACAGTCGATTTCAAGGTGTTCAACTACGATCTGCTCGACGAGGTTTTCGATGCAGATGGCAGTGATTATGCAGGGTCTTATCACGCTGCCATGCTGGCGGAATTTGCGCTCTGAGACAGCTTATGGCTGCAGTGAACTGATGTAGCGGGCAAGGTCGGCGATTTCCCGTGTCTGCAACGACATGTTGGGCATTTTCGGGTGCGGATCGGCAAGAAATGTCGCGAGGGTTTCTTCGGTCCAACCCGGATCTCCGGCCATGTCGTAGAAGCTGGGAAGAGATACGCTGGAGGCGGTTTTCTGGTCTTCTGCGACGAGATGACAAGAGGAGCACCATTGCAGCGCAAGAGTCTTTCCAACAGAAGCGTCTGCTGCCTGCACAGTTGCTGTAGAAACCGATAGTCCCAAAACAGCTGCCGCGAGGACGGGCAGAGCAAGACACGCCGTGCGATATGCGGTTGCCTGGTTGCGAACTGAATTGCCGGTCATGCACCCTCCTTGTTTTCGCCAGTGTTCATCTAAGGCGTCAACTGACGGATTGAGGATGGCCGCTAATCAACATAAACGCCTTGCGGTGGATCAATCCCTCAACCACCGCGCGTTTTTGAATTGCTACTCGCGTTGTCCTCAGCCACAGTGGGTCCTTGTTCATTGTTTCGGAGGCGGCCATGCGTGTGTGTTTCAAGTCATTTCTGTCGGTGTTCGGCGTTGCGTCAACACTCATCGCCTTGCCAGTGCAGCACGTTGCGGCACAGGAGACGCCGATCTATTCACTCACCGACCGCTTCCATTCCGTCACGGCGCAAAGCGGGATGGTTGCCAGTCAGGAAGCCGTCGCGACGCAAGTCGGCGTTGATATCCTGAAGCAAGGCGGAAATGCCGTCGATGCGGCAATTGCAACGGGTTTTGCCCTTGCGGTGACGTTGCCGCGCGCGGGGAATCTGGGCGGTGGAGGTTTCATGATGATCCACATGTCCGCCAGCGATGAAACCAAAGCACTGGACTATCGGGAAAAGGCACCGGCTGCCGCGTTCAAGGACATGTTTCTTGGCGATGACGGCGAGCCGGACAAGGACAAGTCGAGGTATTCCGGTCTTGCAGTTGGAGTGCCCGGGACGGTTGCCGGATTTGCCGAAGCCTTTGACAAACATGGCAGCGGCAACCTCAGCTGGGCTGATCTTGTGGCACCAGCCATCAAGCTTGCAGACGAAGGCATCACGGTAACTCCAAGCCTTTCGGGCGCTCTCGCGGCAAGGGTTGAGCGTTTGACGAAGGACCCTGCAACGGCTGAGATTTTCTACAAGGCCGGTGGTGTGCCTTATTTGCCGGGTGAAACTCTGGTCCAGAGCGATTTGGCCAACACCTTGCGGACGATCGCCGACAAGGGAGCTGAAGGGTTTTACAAAGGTGAAACCGCCGAACGGATTGCGGCAAAGGTTCAACAGGCGGGCGGCGGCATGACCGTTGATGATCTCGCCGGTTACGAACCGGTCTGGCGCGACGCGGTCACCGGCACCTATCGGGGATACGAGGTTGCGTCCATGCCGCCACCATCGTCTGGCGGTGTTCATATTGTTGAGATCCTTAATATGCTCGAAGCCTTCCCTATCGCGGAGTTCGGTCCGAATTCGGCCGATACGATCCACGTCATGGCAGAAGCCATGCGGCGGGCTTATGCTGACCGGTCGAAGTATCTGGGCGATCCCGACTATGTGGATGTTCCGGTCAAAGGACTGACGTCACCTGCTTATGCGGCCGAACTTGTCAAAACAATCGATCTGGAAGTGGCGACACCCTCTGAGCAGATCAAGCCTGCGGATCCGCTTCCTTACGAGAGCAACGAAACCACGCATTTTTCAGTTGTCGACAAGGACGGTAACGCGGTTTCCAACACCTATACGCTCAACTTTTCCTACGGCGTGGGGATGACGGCCGATGGGACAGGTGTGCTGCTTAACAACGAGCTCGATGATTTTTCGGCAAAGCCGGGCGTTCCAAACGCCTATGGATTGATTGGTGGCACCGCCAACGCTGTTGAAGGCGGCAAGCGCCCCTTGTCGTCAATGAGCCCGACACTGGTGTTCAAGGATGGGACGTTTTTTCTGGCGACGGGCTCACCCGGAGGGAGCCGCATCATCACGACCACTCTTCAGATCATCATGAACATCGTCGATCACAAGATGAGCATTGCTGAAGCAACTGCCGCCCCTCGTGTTCACAATCAATGGCTGCCGGATGAGATCAGGATCGAGGAAGGCCTGTCGCCGGACACGATCAAGCTGCTTGAAGCCAAGGGGCACAAAGTGGAGGTCAAGAATGCGATGGGCTCGACCCAGTCGATCATGAAGGTGGGCGATGTTCTTGCCGGAGCATCCGATCCGAGGCGCCCCGGCGCCTTGACGGCCGGCTATTGAGCCTTTGGCGGGAAGTGACGGTTGATCGCGCTCTTGCTGTCGAGGTCGCGAAGATGCTGGAAGAAACTTTCCGCCGACACGGCCAGGAACGACATCAAGAGAACACCGATATAGGTTGAGTGCTCGAGCAGTTCTGCCCGGTCACCAACCACAACGTCGAAGATCGTGAAGCCAAGGAACACTACGATTGAGACCGTGATGGCAAGGTCCGTGCGATAGGCCACGCCGGGTTTTCCCTGAACCAGTCTGACACCGGCCACCACAAAAAACGCGGCAGCAGCAAATTCGACCACGCCGGCAAAGATCAGTGTCGCCTGGATGAACGCGGGGTCGAGCGAAAGCCTGTCAAAATACATGGTGAACTTTTCAACCCGATGATTTCCCCACCAGCGCAGCAAGCCGATGTCCTGACGGGCGAAGAACTTGTCGAGCCCGTTCAGCAGCCAAAAACTGAACCAGAATATGATTACAACGGCGGTTATGGGCTGACGGAGCGCGTGCATGTCGGTAACCTGATCATCTCGATTTGAAGATGCAGATTGATTAGCGTCAGGTCCTTGCCATTCAGTTACATTCGGCAGGCGGGAAGCGTGTCACGTTCGAACCTGGTTAATTAAAGGTGAAGCGCGACTTCACTCTTTCGTGTTCTTGTCGACCGCATATTCGTTTGAGACAAGCTTTGCGAATTTCCGGTCTAGCGCCATGCGGTCCTGCGCCGGCATGTCGGGCCAGACGATCTGAGCGCCGACAAAGGCCGCATACTCGATCTGAGCGATCTGCATTGCTTCTTCATCTGGCAGACCGCGGTCACGGTAAAGGTCGGCGACGAAATCGGTTCTCAGCTTGTCGACTTCCTGCAGCACTTCGCGTGTTGCACTGTTCGACTGAGCGAACTGACGAACTTTTCGTTCCAGCTCATGATCCAGATGATTGGCAAGGTGAGACAGTTTCTGGCGCCTGTCTTTGACTGCCGGGCCAAGTGTTTTGTCGGCGACATCCAGCGTGTGCTGCTGCTTCCATGCCTGCATCATTTCCAGGATGAAGACACCATGGTCCTGGAAGTGATGGTAAAACGAACCGCGTGTACGCTCGGCAGCGCTGCAAAGGGCCTCCACGGTCAGTCCGGCAGGACCATCCGATTTCAACTGGGACAGTCCCAGCGACAGCCAGTCGGATTTTCCGAAACGCTTGCGCTTAGTCATCCTGCCTGGCTGCTCTTTCCATGTCTCGTCAATCCTGCCAGAGCTCCGATCCTTGGCTTTCGATTTTGCCGCGCACTGGATTTTCCAAGGTTATGCCGCACCTGATGTCCTCGGAGCCCGCCTAAAGTCCGACCGAACCGAGAGCCCCTAGAATGAGTATCGGCAGGAACAGCCAGCCTTGCGGCATATCCTTGTATTTCTGCTTCTTAATCGGAGGAACTGCAAGGCCGAGAAGAAAGAATGAAGCTGTAAGGGCTGTTGCCACCCAAGCCAACTCCAGGCTTTGGGGCCGGAAACCAGCAACAACAAACAAAACTGAAAGCATGGCAAGTACGATCGTGACGATGTGCCAGCAGAAATAGGTCACGTATTTCGGAACCGGATGCAGATCCTGAGCTTTCAGAAGCGGAACGGCGATGGCGCGTCCGCCGGCAAATGTGTGAAGCAGACAGACCAGCAATGAGAGGAAGCTGGCGAAAAGCAGAAGAGAATTCATGGGCACCTCCATACAAACCATAACATTTGGTATGTTATTCTGCCTTTGAGAATGCTGCCAATGTGGCGTCCGGTCACAGGCAGCAGGACACATTTTTTTGCTTAACGTGATTGTGCGTTTGACACCTGCAAAATCCAATGATAGCGCTATCCAAAGCGCTTTGGAATTTGTCGATTGCCGAAGCCTACGTATCCAAAACACCGCACATAATCGGGAGGGTCAAATGCCGATCAGAACCGTAGTCTGGGGCGAAAACGTCCACGAACAGCACAACCAAATCGTCGCGGACACCTACCCGAAAGGTATGCATGAGTGCATTGCGGAGGCTTTGAACGAAGACCCCGATATCAACGCCACAACAGCAACACTTCAGGATCCTGAGCATGGCTTGACTGAAGAACGGTTGCGCGAAACCGATGTTCTGTTGTGGTGGGGTCATGCTGCCCATGGCGACGTTTCCGACGAGGTTGTCGACCGGGTTTGCGATGCGGTTTGGTCTGGCATGGGCATGTTGTTTCTCCATTCCGCTCATTTCGCCAAACCGTTCAAGCGGCTGATGGGAGGACCTTGCAATCTGACCTGGCGCGAGGCCGGTGAACGCGAGCGGCTTTGGGTTACCAGCCGCAATCACCCGATCACCAAAGGTCTGCCGGACAGCTTCGAGCTGGAAATGGAAGAAATGTATGGCGAGCCGTTCGGTGTGCCAGAACCGCTGGAAACGGTTTTCATCAGCTGGTTCCAGGGCGGCGAAGTGTTCCGGTCGGGCCTGACCTACAAACGCGGTGCGGGCAGCATCTTCTATTTTAGGCCGGGGCACGAAACCTACCCGACCTATTACAACGACCACGTTCGTCAGGTGTTGAAGAACGGTGTCAAGTGGGCCTTCAACCCAATGGCCCGGCTGGCCGACCCGAATGCAGCTCCGAATGTGCCGGTCGATGCGGCGCCGGAAAAAATCGAGGAACGGGGACCGAAACTTCACGCCGAAGGCGAAGAAGGGTATCGCTAGTATTCTTTCCTTTTCAAAACCGCAGGTGTGGCCGTGTGTTCGGCATTCCTGCGGACGGAGTATTTCATGACGACTTCTGAAAAACCGGTCCGGATGCTTGTCCTGGGGACGGGCAATATGGCGCGCGTTCATGCCGAAGCTTTCCAGAAGATGCCTGGAGTCGAGCTTGTTGCAGGTGTCGACAGGCGCACGGATGTGTTGGCCGAGTTTTGCGATGAATTCGCAATTCCTCACCGGTTTTCAGATCTGGATGAGGCGATATCCTGGGGTGCATTCGATGCCGTGGCCAACGTGACGCCGGATGGCGCGCACCATCCAACAACGATGCCTTTGCTGAAAGCGGGCAAACACGTTCTTTGCGAAAAACCGTTGGCCACCAACGCCCAACATGCCGACGAAATGGCAGCACTCGCCCGTGCTGAGGGGCTGGTGGGTATGGTGAACCTGTCTTATCGCAATGTTGCGGTTCTTCAGGAGGCAGCCAAACTGGTCGCCGCGGGGGCAATTGGGTCTCCTCGCCATTTCGAGGCGTCCTACCTGCAGAGCTGGTTGACGCAACCGGCCTGGGGGGAATGGCGCACGGAAAGCCAGTGGCTTTGGCGTCTTTCGACTGAACATGGTTCGAAAGGCGTGCTCGGTGACGTGGGAATTCACATCATCGATTTCGTGACCTTTGCTGCCGGAAGCCAGGTTCGCGATCTCTCCTGCCGCTTGAAAACCTTCGACAAGGCAGAAGGTGGGCGGATCGGCGACTATACCCTTGATGCAAACGACAGTTTCACATTGCAGGCCGAGCTGGAGAACGGAGCGCTCGGAACCATCAGCGCGACCCGTTTCGCAACCGGCCACCTGAACGATCTTCGCCTGCGTCTTTATGGCGACAAAGGTGGGCTGGAAGTTCTCTTCGAACAGCGATCTGAAAGTCTGCGTATCTGCCGCGAGCCGGATCTACAAACTGCCGAATGGCAGGAGCTTACCGTCCCTCCTGTGACCACAATCTATGAGCGGTTCATTTCGGCAATCAGAGGCGACAGCAAAGCCGAACCGGATTTCGATCACGGTGCCCGGTTGCAACACGCGCTTGACGCTGCCGAGCGTTCTCATGCCGAAGGCAGCCGCTTCCTCAAGCTCTCCGATTAGACTTCCCATAAGAGCTGCAGCGGAGCTTTTGAAATGAGAAGCTCCGCTGCAGAAGTAGGTACTAGAGGCAGGGCAACAACGCGGGATCGATCGCCACAGCGACAGGCTCTTCCGGAAATTGCATCTTCCTTTTTATAGGTCAGGCCCTGATACTTCGTTCAGAGCCAACGACAGGTTTTTCTCAATTTTTAGACGAAACGGTTTTTATCGATCAAAACCGGCCAAAACTCGGGAAAAAGCACAAATTCTTCACAGCAAAAAAATGCTCTCCAGAACAACAGATGCTTGTGTCCTTCGCCCGGAAGCAGGCTCCATGAGATGGCTGTTTTTGGTGCAAGTACAGCGCAGCAGATACTGCTTTGAATGTGAAGGGTGTTGACCTAAACATGAAAAAAGCCGCCAAATGGCGGCTTCTTCAACTCACTGGGGTAAGTGAGGAAATTTTGGAGCGGGCGATGGGATTCGAACCCACGACCCCAACCTTGGCAAGGTTGTGCTCTACCCCTGAGCTACACCCGCATATTGTTCCAGCGCCCAGCGAAGATCGCCCCGGCGTCGGTGGCGCAGTATATGGACTAAGCTGAGACGGAATGCAACACCGAATTTACAGAATTTTTTTTGGCTGTCGTTCTGTGGAGTTTATGCCGTTACTTCGTTTCAAATCCGCAGAATTCTGCCGCTTTTTTACGTTCTTTTTTCTTGTCGTCACCTTCCAAATTGCGTTAGACAGCGCTGAAAGCGAAAAATTCAGGAAAAATCATGCCCGCATCCCGTGACGACCTCATGACCTTCTTCAAGGATCTGGAAATCGAGGTCACAACGACTGACCATGACCCGGTGTTCACGGTGGCCGAATCCGGCGATCTGCACGACAGGATCCCGGGCGGTCACACCAAGAACCTGTTCGTCAAGGACAAGAAGGGCCGACTGTTTCTGATCGTGCTGCTGCACGATGCTGAGGTTGACCTCAAGAAGGTTCACCAGATCATAGGCGGACAGGGCCGCGTCTCGTTTGGCAACGCCGACCTGCTGATGGACGTGCTGGGTGTGGAGCCCGGTTCGGTAACGCCTTTCTCACTTGTCAACGATCGCGAGAGCCAGCGGGTGACACCCGTCTTCGACGCGGCCATGATGCAGCATGATGTGCTGAACTATCATCCCTTGAAAAATGACGCGACTACGTCGATTTCAGCCAGTGACCTGCTGAAATTTGCTAAAGCGTGCGGACATAGCGTTGCTGTTTTGGCGGTGAGCGAAGAAGCAAAAGCAGCTGGTCTTTGACCGGCTGATTTCAGGATTTGTAATTCGGTCGCTGCGGAGCCATGTTAGGGGCCAATTCAACCGAATATCATGATTTGATTCAGGACGCGCCGCAACGAGCGGAAGCGTCGAAGTTTAAGAGGCGGCACATGAGTAACGGCAACTACAGCATTGGCGGCCAGGTCGGCGGCGGGTTCGGCGCCAGCATGGGTGGCGACTACGGTAGCCAGGGTGGTGGTTTTGGAGGCGACGGCGGCGGAGATGGTCCGACCGGTGGCGATCTCATCTTTGATGTGACCACGCAGACCTTCATGGCAGACGTCATGGAAGCTTCACGGCAGCAGCCGGTTCTGGTGGATTTCTGGGCACCCTGGTGCGGCCCGTGCAAACAGTTGACGCCAATCATTGAGGCCGTAGTCAAGGCGGCCGGCGGAACCGTCAAGCTGGCCAAGATGAATATCGACGACCACCCGGAAATCGCCGGGCAAATGGGCATTCAGTCCATTCCGGCCGTCGTTGCCTTCAAGGACGGTCAGCCGGTTGATGGCTTCATGGGTGCTCAGCAGGAAAGTCAGGTGAAGGAATTCATCGAAAAGCTTGCTGGCCCGGCGCCTGTCAATCAGGCGGATGCCTTTCTGGAACAAGCCGAGCAGCTGCTTGTTGAAAAGGACTTCGGTCAGGCTGCACAGCTTTTCGGCGCTGTGATGCAGATGGAGCCGGACAACGTAAAGGCCATTTGCGGTCTGGCGCAGTGCTATCTTGACGCAGATGAATTGGAGCGTGCCACCCAGGCCCTGGACATGGTTCCCGAAGACAAACGCTCCGAGGAAGCCTATACGGCAGCAAAGGCAGCGCTTGATCTTGCTGAGCAGGCAGCCTCGCTCGGCGACCTTGCCGGGCTTCAGGAGCGGATTGCAAAAGATCCGCAGGACCTGCAGGCGCGGTTCGATCTGGCGCTCGGCCTCAACGGCAAGGGCGACAAGAACGGAGCAGTCGACCAGCTGATTGAAATCGTGCGCAATGATCGGGAATGGAACGAAGACGGTGCGCGCAAGCAGCTGCTGCAATTCTTTGAAGCCTGGGGCTTCAAGGACCCGGCAAGCGCCTATGGCCGCCGGAAACTTTCCGCCGTCCTGTTTGCTTGACGATTGCAGCAAGTGCCACACATTTAGGGAAGCATCATGCTGGCGATATCGCGAAAATAACCAAAACAATGAAGGCGCTGTAATGCAGGCAGGAAACGCCATTTACGAGACGATTGCGGATTTGCCACCGGCCTTGCCCGTATTTCCGCTTTCAGGTGCCTTGTTGCTTCCCAGGACGCAATTGCCGCTAAATATTTTCGAGCAACGATATATCGACATGGTTGACGCCGCACTTGCAGGCAACCGATTAATCGGCATGGTTCAACCTTTGCCAGAGCGTCTTGCCGGAGATCCGGATACTCCGGATCTTGCGAGCGTTGGCTGTGTAGGACGTTTGACGAGTTTTCAGGAAACAGGAGACGGGCGTTACCTGATCACCCTCCAGGGTATTACCCGTTTCGCACTTGGAAACGAACGCAAGAGCTACAGCCAGTTCCGTGAGGTTGAGTGTGACTTTGCCGCCTTTGCCAACGATTTGAGGTGCGGTGAGGGTGAAGACGGCGTTGACCGAAATGGTCTTTTGAAAACCCTGCGCAGTTATCTGGATGCAAACAATCTGGAGGCGGATTGGCAGAGCGTTTCTGAAGCTGAGACGGAAGTTCTAGTCAACGCCTTGTGCATGATGTGTCCTTATGGTCCTCAGGAGAAGCAGGCCTTGCTTGAAGCAAGGGATCTCAGAACCCGTGCGGAGACCCTGATTGCGATCACCGAGATGGATCTGGCAAAATCACAAAATGACGGCGGCTCAACGCTGCAGTGACCCTGCCGGCTGAAAAATCAATTCCACCAAGCCGGCTGTTTTAAGAGACTGACCAACTATGAACGAAACAAGTGAACGCACCGTCGACCGCAAGCTGCTCGAGTTGCTGGTCTGTCCGGTAACAAAGTCCACGCTGGAATATGATGCAGAAGCGCAGGAGCTGATTTCCCGCTCCGCCAAGCTGGCCTATCCAATCAGAAACGGCATTCCGATCATGCTGCCAGATGAGGCGCGCGTGTTGGAGGACTGAGGCGGAATGCCTGATATACAGCAAAAGCCCGGGTCGTTGCCCGGGCTTTTTTCGTTTTCGATGAACCGGGTCAGTACCCTCGGAACATTGGCATCAAATTCAAGATAATGATCTGACGCAGGAAGATAATCCCGAGCAGCAAGATAACCGGCGAAATGTCAATGCCGCCGAGATCCGGCAGAAACCGGCGAATTGGCCTCAAAGCGGGTTCGGTCAGGTTGTAGAGCGCCCTGCCGATCGAATTGATGATCTGGTTGTTTGAATTGATGATGTTGAAGGCATAGAGCCAGGAGAAAATCGCACTGGCGATAATGATGTAGAAGTAGAGATCCAGTGCAATGAGGATCACGTTGAAGAGTGCGGTCATGGTCTGGTCCGTTGCCGTTCAATATCAGTCTTTGTCATCATGTAGCTTTCCGGCGTGGCCGCTGCAAGGCGGGCTGTCATTTAACCGGGTTATGTTTAATGCCTGCAACCAGCGATGCTAAATTGCAACAGTTGCACAAAACCGGGATTCCTTAGGCTTTGTATAAGTCTTAGTCGTGCTATCTTCCCTGCCAATGGGAATCCCTATGGATGTTATCTGAATGTTGAAGCTGTTTTCGCGCGCTGCGCTTGCCCTTGCCCTGAGCGCCGTGACCGGTAGCGCACTGGCTCAAAGTGGTGACCTTTCCGCTCAAGATGCCAATCGTCAGTTCGTAGTTGATCTGGGCATCGGCGCCATCGCCAAGCCGCGCTATGAAGCCGCGGACTCTTACCTGATCTATCCGTTTCCGATCATTTCGGTTGGCCGGTTCTATCTGCCGGGACTTGGGCAGGTTGTTGACGGTCGGCGGAAAAGTGGAATTTTCTTCTTTCCCTCGTTCAACTTTATCGGCGAGCGCAAGGCGAGCGACAGCAACGATCTGCGCGGCACACGCACCATTGACTGGGCAGTTGAACTCGGTCTCGGCGGTGGGTTCCGGACAGAGCATTTCCGTGCTTTTGCCGAGCTGCGCCAAGGTATCAACGGCCACACCGGGCAGGTGGGTCAGCTTGGTCTCGATGGTATCGTCTATCCGGCTGAAAAGTGGGAAGTGTCCTTCGGTCCGCGAGCCGATTTTGCGACGGACGATTACATGGACACCTATTTCGGTGTGACAAGCTCCGAGGCCGCGGCAAGTGGCGGTCGCCTGACGCGGTATGACCCAAGTGGCGGGTTTAAGAGCGTCGGCCTGGCAGCTCGTGCAAGCTATGATTGGAACGACGATGTGCGTTTGCACATTCAGGGCGGGTATGACCGTCTGGTCGGCGATGCTGCTGACAGCCCGATTGCAAGGAACGGCAGCAAAGACCAGTTTAGCCTGGGTGTCGGTGTCAGCTACCGCTTTGCATTTGATCTCTTCGATTGAGTTGGCCTTACAAGCGACGATTTGAAAAGGAGGCCTTGTGCCTCCTTTTTTCGTGAAGCAGGAACTGCCTGCTCAGAACCTCTCCCGAAGGCAGATCACACCGGGTCGTCCCGCAGCAGCAGACGGCCCGTTGTAACTTTGTCCGGCTTTAGCTCTTAAAAGAAGCAAACCTTCGCTCCAGTCCTGATGGCTTGCGAGTGCCTTGATTGCGTGCGCGCAGTCGGACTTGTTGCCTGCGTATTGCACTCCTGCGACTTGTGACAGTATCGTAACGGCAATGCCGAGGGAGGAAGGCATGCGCGATCATGAACATGTGAGCGAGATCGACCGGGTTCTCAATGGTTTTGAAACAGGCCGGGACGGGCTTGTCTCGCAAAGCTGGCGCCGTTGCGTTGAAACCTACGGCATGGACCCGACGCGTCCTGAGCCGGCGCACATTGTTACTGCCGATCAGCTTCGCGAACACCAGGAACAGTCTGAACGTCTGATTGCGACAGCCCGGTCCGGCCTCCAAAGTCTTTTCAAGCAGGTTGCCGGTCAGAATTATGTCCTCTTGCTCGCGGATGCGAAGGGCATCTGCGTGGACTTCTTCGGCGATCCGCGGTTTGAAGACGAGTTGAGACAGGCTGGACTCTATCTAGGGTCGGACTGGTCGGAAGAGCTTGCGGGGACCTGTGGTGTTGGTTCTTGTCTTGTTACCGGCGAGGCAGTGACGATCCATCAAAGTGATCATTTCGGGTTTGCGCATACGCCATTGTCCTGCACGTCTGCGCCGATCTACGACACAAGCGGTAATCTTGCTGCTGTTCTTGATGTTTCGTTGCTGCGGTCCCCTTCTCCGAAGTCGAGCCAGAACCTTGCGATGAACCTCGTCAAGGCATCGGTAAGGCGCGTCGAAATGGCCAACCTCATGGCCATGACACGCCGGGACTGGGTTTTGCGGTTTTCAACATCGGCTGAATTCCTGGAAGTCGACCCGGAGGCAGCTGTCGCGCTCGATGAAAACGGCACGATTATCGGCATGACCCACGGGGCCAGAGAGTGTCTGGCGCCTGAAGGCCGAACCGAGTTGATCGGCACCAGGATCGACATGCATATGGATCTTGATGTCGATGCATTGCCGGATCTCATGCGCGGCCGGCCAACGGAGGAACGTGTTCTTCGTCTTCGGGATGGACGAGGCCTCTTTGGGCACGCCATTGCACCACAGTCAGCGCGCCTCCCGCGTCATTCCGAAACGGGCTCCGTTAGCGGACCTTTGCGTGGCTTCTGCGGTCCTGATCCAATGCTGCGGCAGCTTATGTCGAAGCTCGCACGCCTTGCACCGACGCAAGTCCCATTGCTGCTGTTGGGAGAAACGGGAACTGGTAAGGAGTATCTTGCACGGGCAGTTCATGTGCTCGGTCCTGCCGACAGGTCTTTTCATCTCGTGACCTGTTCAGGATTGAACAGGTCACAGATCGAAGGATTGCGCAGTGCTGGCGCAGGAACGCTCTTCCTCAAAGGCATTGAAGATCTGGATGCTGACGGTCAAGGTGCCGTGCTGGCATTGTTGGAATCGCGAGACGATCTGAGGGTGATCGCGTCCACGCGCCAGGACCCCGTCGGGCCTCAGGTCGCCCAGTTGATACGGCCGGAACTCTATTTCCGGCTGGCTGGGGCTGTTCTGCCGGTCACTCCGCTGCGTCATCGCCAGGATTTTGAATGGTTGGTCGACCGTCTCTTGAGACGATCTCCCCGAAACTTCCGTCTTTCTCCGGCGGCACTTGCCGAACTTCGCGGGCGGGAATGGCGCGGCAATGTTCGAGAACTTGCAACCGCACTTGATGTTGCGATAGCGCTTTCGGAAGGGTCCGTGATTGATCTGCCGGACTTGCCGCCGCCCCCTCTTGCCAGGCACATCGAGACAGACCCGACAGAGGATCTGGAGTCACTTCTCGATGCCTGCAACTGGAATATGTCCGTTACTGCGCGGCGTCTCGGCGTAAACCGTTCGACAGTTCTGCGACGGGTGCGCAAGGCTGGCCTGTTGCGCAAGACCTGACCCAACTGTTGCGCGTTGTTGCGCACGCAACGCCGCTACCACATTCGAGCGTCTAAATCACGCAAAGGACCACTGCTTGATGGCAAGTCGATGCTGCCCTCTGCAATGCTCTCCCATCTGAACAAAGAGCGGTACCGCGGGAGGAATGCAATGCTCGACACACCTTTGATCCACCAGACCGAGACGTTTCTTAAGACGTTTGGCGATGCCCTTGAAACAGGAAAGATCGATGAAGCGGTGGAGATGTTCCAGGACGATTGCTACTGGCGGGATCTGGTCGCTTTCACCTGGAACATCAAAACAGTCGAAGGCAAGGAGCAGGTCAAAGACCTGCTATCACATCAGCTGGCTTCAACAGCGCCCAGGAACTGGCAACTGGCCGATGGTGAAGTTCCAACGGAAGAAGGCGGTGTTGTCACAGCCTGGATCCAGTTTGAAACCGCGCTTGCCCGCGGCTATGGACTGCTCAGGCTCAAGGACGGAAAGATCTGGACCCTTCTGACAACGATGGTTGAACTCAAGGGGCACGAGGAGCCAAAAGGGTTTGATCGGCCGTTGGGTGCCAAGCACGGTGCAGCAAAGCATCGTACGACCTGGAAGGAGGAGCGGGAGAATGAGGCGGCGGAACTTGGCTACTCAAGGCAACCGTACTGCGTGATCATAGGCGGCGGGCAGGGCGGAATTGCACTCGGCGCCAGGCTTCGCCAACTCGGTGTGCCGACTATCATCGTGGAAAAGAACGACCGCCCGGGCGATAGCTGGCGCAACCGGTACAAGTCGCTCTGCCTTCATGATCCTGTCTGGTACGACCATCTTCCATACATCAAATTCCCCGAGAACTGGCCCGTTTTCAGCCCGAAGGACAAGATCGGGGACTGGTTGGAAATGTACACCAAGGTGATGGAACTGAATTATTGGACGCGTTCGGTCGCCAAGTCAGCCAAGTATGATGAAGCAGCAAAGGAATGGACTATCGTCGTGGACCGTGACGGCGAAGAAGTCGTCTTGCGCCCGAAGCAACTCGTCATGGCAACGGGAATGTCGGGCAAAGCAAATATTCCGGTGTTTCCCGGGATGGACAGCTTCAAGGGAGACCAGCAGCATTCGTCAAAGCATCCAGGCCCGGACGCTTATCGCGGCAAGAAAGCTGTTGTCGTTGGCTCCAACAATTCAGCCCATGATATTTGTGCGGCCCTTTGGGAGGGAGACGTCGATGTCACGATGGTCCAGCGCTCGTCGACCCACATTGTAAGGTCCGATACGCTCATGGAGGTCGGTCTTGGGGCGCTTTATTCCGAAGAGGCCGTAGGGGCAGGTGTGACGACAGAAAAAGCCGATCTCATATTTGCGTCGTTGCCCTACAGGATCCTGCACGAGTTCCAGATCCCTGCTTATGCAGAGATGAAGAAACGCGATGCCGATTTCTATGATGGTCTTGAAAAAGCTGGATTCTGGCTCGATTGGGGCGACGACGACAGCGGCCTCTTCATGAAATATCTGCGCCGTGGCTCCGGGTACTATATCGATATCGGTGCCAGCCAGCTCATCATTGACGGTGAAATCAAGTTGAAGCGCGGTCAGGTTACTGAAGTTGTGGAAGACGGGGTGGTTCTGAACGACGGGTCCAAACTGGAGGCGGATCTGATCGTTTATGCGACCGGCTATGGGTCCATGAACGGCTGGGTTGCCGATTTGATGGGACAGGATATGGCCGACAAGGTCGGCAAGGTCTGGGGACTTGGTTCAAGCACCACCAAAGATCCAGGCCCCTGGGAAGGCGAACAACGAAACATGTGGAAGCCGACCCAACAGGAAGCGTTGTGGTTCCATGGTGGCAATCTTCACCAGTCCCGCCACTACTCGCAGTTTCTGGCGCTGCAGCTGAAAGCGCGGATGGAAGGTTTACCTACTCCGGTCTATGGCCTCCAGAGTGTGCATCATCTGGCCTGATCAAAGAAAGCGGCCCGCACGATTGGGCGGGCCGCAAACAAAATCGACTTCAACAATTTAGCCAGTGAAACCGGTAAGCGCTCTTTCGCTGTTGGCACAGATTTCGAACGGAAACTGACCCTAGTAAGAGCACTTGATCAGTTTGATGCCGCTCGGAAGCTTGGTGTTCTCATCTCCGCAAGCGCCAAGAATGCGGCTGGGATCGAGATTGGTGGCTCCCGTCAGATCCGCACCGACAAGGCGTGTTCTACGGAGCAGCGCGCCATCGAAATCAACGCCCGTCAAATTCGCACCTGTCAGATCTGCACTGACAAGGCGGACGCCGCTAAAATCTGCATTCGCAAAATTGGTGTTGTGTGCCTTGATGCGGTCGAGCTTAGCCTGGCGAAGTCGGGCATTTTCAAAATTGGCGTTGCTCAGGTCGACGCGCTCCAGGTTGACCTCGTCCATTTTTGCGCCTTTGAAGGACGCATTTTCAGCAACTGATCTGATGAAAGAGGCATTTCTGATATCCGAACCATCGAACGCGGTGCCGGTCAGGATGGTCGTGTTGAGGTCGGCTTCGCGAAGGTCGGTGTCCTCAAACTTGGCATTGCTCAAGTTTGCTTTTTCCAGATCGACGGAGCGCATGGTTGCGTCTGTAAAGTCACTGCCGGAAAAATCTGCGCGCTCAGCCTCCGCTCTGCGGAAATCCGCTCTTTGGAAATTCGCATTTGGGAGGATCGCTTCTTTGAGATCGACCTCGCGAAGGTTGGCACGGCTGAAGTCTGCATTTTCGACATTTAAGAACCTGAGTTCGGCCAGACGCAGATCGCAGCTCGGGCATCCGCCCTTTTCCTTGATCTCCGCCATACGTTTCAGGTCATTTTCGGCGAACGCGCTGTTTGAAACCGCAAATAGCGCGAAGGCGCCGAGGCAGCCTGCCAGAATTTGGAATACCTTGTCGCCCATTGCTCATCCCTTTTTGAATGCTTCTTATAAAAATAGGTCTCCAAAACGGCAGTTTAAGGACCGCTGCACCCCACAAGACCGGAAAAATATGAAAAAGAAATGTGATGGACGTCAAGAAGCGCTGGATTTGTCCAACCTGTGAAGTGATTTGCTATGGGGAAATGAGCAACCGGGAGGAAGCGGAGGGAAGAAGCGGGCGGGGTCGCAGGTGCCCGCTTCTTCCGTCACAAAAGCGCTGACGACGCACAACCTGACAATCAGCGTGCCAATTCATTCGCAAAAGCCTTGCCAGTTTGAATTTGTCAAAAAAGCATCAAGATCTAGTCATGCGGCGCTCCTGCAGAACTAGATACTGATTTCATTTAGGATTGCTTCACCAGTCATGCATTGCAATTTGCAAGGCTGCCTGCAAATACGGTTAGCAAAGCGTTAAGAGAATTCCGACCGCAGGTCGATGGTCGACCGTTTGCCGATGTCGTCGTAATGCGTGTCCAGCCACTGTTTGGCAGTTTCGCGCCCGAGGTCCCGTAATTCGGTCAGGAAACTCCATTCGGCGTTGAGTTTGGACGATGCCTGAAGCGGTTTCAGTTCGCTGGCAAATATCCGATGCATATGAACCTTGGTGTATTCCTCATCGGACAGTTTGCCGTCCTCAATAAGCCGAGTGACGAAATCAATCGCGCGCAATTCCCGAAGCAACGTTGAATTGAAAGTGATCTCATTCAATCGGTTGACGATTTCCCGCGCGGTTTTGGGTACTTGTTTGCGCTCGAGCGGATTGATCTGGATAAGAACAACGTCCGGGGTGTCTGTGTTGTAGAACAGCGGATAAAGGGGCGGATTGCCCATGAAGCCCCCGTCCCAGTAAGGCTCTCCTTCAATCTCGACCGCCTGGAAAAGTTGGGGAAGACAGGCTGAGGCCATTACCGCATCAATCGTGACCTCCTTTTCGCTGAAGATCCGGATCTTGCCCGTAAAAACGTTGGTTGCAGCTATGAACAGTTTGAGTCCCGAACAACAGTGCACTTTCTCGAAGTCGACAATGTCGTCGACAACGTCCCGGAGCGGATTCATGTTCAGCGGATTGAACTCATAAGGAGAGGCGAAGCGTGACATGACGTCGAAATAAAGATAGCTCGGCGAATGATCGAGGCTCCATTCCCCCAGCAAAATGTCGAGTGGTGAACGCTGTATCGGGCTGAACTGGGCGCGCGCGCTGACCTCGCGCCAGAAGGCTTCGAGACTGACCCTGGCCCCTTCTTCTCCACCTGCCTCCATACCGCTGGCCATGACAACGGCATTCATGGCACCGGCGGATGTGCCTGTGATGGCATCCACTGCAAAGCGGCTGTCTTCCAGAAACCAGTCGAGCACACCCCAGGTGAAAGCGCCGTGAGCGCCGCCACCTTGAAGGGCGAGATTTATTTTCTTGGGCGAGGCCACGGCGGCCCTCCGTGATCAGCTGTCATCGACCTGACAAGCGTTATTGCGCAGTCCAGCCACCGTCGATCGGAAGGATCGACCCCGTAATCGACGCAGCATCATCTGAGCACAGGAAAGTGGCATAAGCGGCAACCTGCTCGATGGTCACAAATTGTTTGGTCGGTTGGGCCTTCAGAAGAACGTCTTTCTTGACCTCTTCTTCGGTCATATTACGGGCTTTCATAGTGTCGGGGATTTGCCGTTCCACCAATGGCGTCCAAACATAACCCGGGCAGATCGCATTGACCGTAATGCCTTGTTCGGCGACTTCCAGGGCAACGGTTTTTGTCAGCCCGGCAATTCCGTGCTTTGCGGCGACATAAGCGGATTTATATGGCGAGGCGACCAATGCGTGCGCAGAGGCAGTGTTGATAACCCGGCCCCAACCGCGCGTTTTCATGCCCGGCAGCGCCGCGCGAACGGCATGAAAGGCAGAAGACAGGTTGATGGCGATGATTGCGTCCCACTTGTCGACCGGGAACTCGTCGACGGGAGAGACATGCTGGATGCCCGCATTGTTCACTAGGATGTCGACGGATCCGAATTCTTTCTCCGCGTCGGAAATCATGGCCGCAATTTCGTCACCGCTCAGCATATTCGCACCGGAATAGGTGCAGCGCACACCAAAATCGGCTTCAACGGCCGCGCGGGTCTTCTCGATCTCGTCTGCATCACCGAGGCCGTTGATCACCACATTGGCACCCTTTGCCGCAAATGCTCTGGCGCACCCAAGGCCGATACCGGATGTGGAGCCAGTTACGACGGCGGTTTTGTTGGCAAGCATTCAAGATCTCCCGATGAGAAAAACAGTTGCCCAACATTCGACCAGTTCACGCCGCGCTGCAACATCGGAATGATGAAAAGTGATTGCGGCGTCCCGAAAGCTCGGTTCATTGCGGCGTGCGGCTTCGAATGCCGACTAACGCCGATCCATCCGGTTTGCTCCGGCCAGTGCTTTGCGCGCTTTGGCTCGCGCGGCAGATTTTATTTCATCCGCCATTGTGTAGTCCTCGGTTTTCAACCCGAGCTTTTCAGCAAAGCGCTCACGAATTAATCCATAAAACGTCGCGTGGAGGCTGGCGAAGATCCAGACAAAAATGAGCATGGTCCCCATCGGGAATATGGCAGATCTGATTTGCGGCCAAAGTTCGCTGGCTGGCAACAAACCGTCGCTGATGCTGAGCAACAAGCCCCACATTGCGATCAGAAATCCAGCCAGAAGGCTCATGACGAGGGCTGCAAATGCCATGGCCCAGCCAAGTCCTGATGTCGCCCGCCAGCTTTCTTTCAAGGTGAGGGGATCGTCGACGGCTGCGGCGGGTAACACCACAGACAAGCGCTGGACCACCATGAGCGCAATGAAGGGCGCCAGAAAAAGTAGCAACAGTCCGAAGCCGGCTGTCACGGCCGCCAGCAAGGAGGCAACAATGACAAGGGGTATCAGCGAGAGCATGCCGATCAGCCCCAGGATAATCTGGTTGAGAATGACGCGAATGGTGCGTTTGCCGAACACGATCGGAAAATCGTTGGCTTCAATCAGTATGCGGCGGACATAGGCAATCGCGATTGAAAACCCGACCAGCAGGTTGGCGATCGCTGCGAGCGCACGCAATGCTCCTTCGTCGGCTTCGGCCACCGGTTCGGTCATGTAGGAAACAGTCTTGAAGCCACTTTCTGGCATCAAGGTGCCACCAATTGCGAAATTGAGTGCAATTAGAAGAAGAATATAGGCCCAGCCGGTTTTGAGAAGCGTGCCGACATTGTGCTGCGCCAAGGAAAAAGACCGTTCCAGCACGGTAATGAACATATCCTGCTCCCGGATAGACCGCTGTCATCGCCCAAGGTAGGGATTCTGGCCGATAAACACCAGATGGGGTGTCCTTGTCAGGTCCTTTCGGGGTTGTCGCTGACTTCGGGCTGCTCTGTCGCAATTCGATACCCGGCCGTAATTACTGAGATGCCAAGCACCGTCACGATGATCTGCAGTAACACGTTCAAAATCAGAACCTTGATCTGAATGAGAACAACCGGGAGGCTGGCTCCGGCAAGCGCCAGAACATATTGAAGTCCCATGCTCACGAGCAGGAAGGGAAGGGACAAGACGATCAGCGACCAGAGCATGCGCCAACCCAGGCCGTTTCCAAGTCTGTGTGCATCCATGATGCCTATTGGCCGTTCGATCGCGACAGCCGGCAAGACGAGGTTTAGTCGCACCAGATGGGGCATGATCCAGAATAGCAGAAGGCCTGCGGCCAGAAGGGCCCCGACAACTGGCGGCAAAGCCATGCCGAGCAGCGACACCACGATCATGACCGGTATGAGCACAAGCATTGAGATGAAAAAAAGCTGGATCAGTTTCCAGACAAACTGCAGCTCCAGGGGACCAAGTTTTAGGTGAAACGTCGCCGGTTGTTCGCCCAGAAGACCGAACCTGTGCCAGGCGACGGCTATTGAAGCGGACGCTGCCAGGGCAACCACGGCGCTGATCAGGATCAAAAGTACTGCAGTGCCGGACAGATTGCCGACTTGAGCTTCACCGGAGATATCGCCGCCAATCATCAGAACGACCAATGACAAGACGAACTGAAGCGCAAACCAGGCACCGCACGTTTTGAAAACCGTTTCGAGATTGCCGAATACAATAGCGATTGAGTCGGTCAGAAGCCGTTTGAACATGCGGTTTCCCTGAAATGAGCTGGAACGAAAGGTCTAAAACTGTCTGCTGGCGTTGTAATTGTTCACATTGGCGAATGCAACGAACGCTGGCAAGCGCCTAGGCGACGCCGGTGCAAATTGCCCTTTTTCGCCGCAGCCATTAATCCTTCGCTGGAAAGTCGCGCCAAGATGCCTCATATGGTTGGCAAACGTGAAAGGTCCGATTGGTTTCTGTCATGATTGATGATTTCGCAAACCCGCTGCCCCGCCGCAATTCCGTCGGCGTGAGCGTTGGCAACGTCATGGTTGGTGGCGGCGCACCGATTGTGGTGCAATCGATGACCAACACTGATACCGCTGACGCGGATTCAACCGTTGCCCAGGTGGCAGCGCTGGCGCGTGCCGGGTCCGAAGTCGTGCGGATTACCGTAGACCGGGCAGAGGCAGCTGCCCAGGTCCCGCGGATCAAGGAGCGGCTCGAGCGAATTGGCGTAAACGTGCCGCTGGTCGGTGACTTCCACTATATTGGCCATAAGCTGCTCAATGACTATCCGGACTGCGCGGCAGCTCTGGACAAATACCGCATCAACCCAGGCAATGTCGGTTTTAAGGCAAAGCGGGACACGCAGTTTTCTCAAATCATCGACATCGCACTTAAATATGAAAAGCCGGTGCGGATCGGCGTCAACTGGGGATCGCTTGACCAGGAGCTTTTGACAAAGCTGATGGATGAAAACGCGGAAAGTGAAGCGCCCGTGTCGGCCTCAGCCGTTATGCGCGAAGCGATTATCCAATCCGGGCTTCTGTCAGCCGAGCGCGCCGAAGCTCTTGGAATGGGGCGGGACAAGATCATCCTTTCGGCAAAGGTCAGCCAGGTTCAGGATCTGATTGCCGTTTATGCCGATCTGGCACGCCGGTGCGACTACGCCCTGCATCTTGGTCTGACCGAGGCAGGCATGGGCACCAAGGGGATTGTCTCCTCGGCCGCGTCGATGGGCATCCTGTTGCAGCAGGGCATCGGCGACACCATTCGGGTCTCGCTGACGCCGGAACCGGGAGGTGACCGCACCAGGGAAGTGCAGGTCGCACAGGAGCTTCTGCAGGTCATGGGCTTTCGCGCATTCGTGCCGATTGTCGCTGCATGTCCGGGCTGCGGGCGGACGACGTCAACCGTGTTCCAGGAACTTGCAGGCGATATTCAAGATCATATTCGCGCTTCCATGCCATCCTGGCGGGAACAATATCCAGGCGTTGAAAATCTCAACGTTGCTGTCATGGGCTGTATCGTCAACGGCCCGGGCGAATCCAAACATGCAGACATTGGCATATCGCTGCCCGGAACCGGTGAGACACCATCAGCGCCGGTATTTGTCGACGGCGAGAAAGTCACGACGCTGCGTGGTGAGCGCATCGCTGACGAGTTCAAGCAAATGGTACTGGAATATATTGAAAAACGGTATGGATCCGATCCTAAATCCAACTCGGATGCCGCTTAAGGAATCCGGACCTTCTGACATCAGTCGATAGTAGCGCTCTTCCAGGGAACACGCAGATTATGACGCATGGTGACCCCGAGCCACAGAAAAAGTCGATCCTCATCATCACGTCGCAGGTGGTCCGCGGGGGGATAAGCGGCAGAGGTTTGAGTTTTGCGCTGGAACGGATCGGACACGATGTCTGGTTTCTGCCCACTATACTGCTTCCCTGGCATCCCGGGCATGGCAAAGGAACCCGGATCGTTCCACCAAGCGCCGAGTTCGGATCCATTGCCGCGGATCTTGCAGGCGCAGACAAGCTCGGTGAAGTCGGGGCGGTGATTTCGGGGTATCTTGGTGAGGCTTCGCAAGCAGAGGCTGTTGCCGATCTGGTGAAAGCGGTCAAACAAAAGTCGCCGGAAGCACCTTATTTGTGTGATCCTGTGATGGGTGACCACACGTCCGCCTCAGGAGGTGGTCTTTATGTGCCCGAGGCGACGGCACATGCGATACGCGACAAGCTTGTTCCACTTGCCGATATCGTAACACCCAACACCTTTGAGCTTGGTTGGTTGACAGATCGCGCTGTCGAAAGCGAGCTCGACGCATTGGCTGCTGCACGTGTCCTTGGCAACGAGCGGGTTCTCGTTACGTCATCACCGGCAATGCGCCGAAATGCGGTTGCCAATCTGCTGGCGGGGCCCCGTGGTGCGGTTGCTGCCGAACATGCGGTTATTGCGAACCCGCCGCACGGGACAGGCGATCTGATTGCAGGACTGTTCTTGAGCAACTTGCTTGAAGGCCTTGATGACGAAGAAGCTCTGAAACGGGCATCCGCCTCGGTGTTTGAGCTCGTCGCGCGAAGTGTCAAGAAAGGTGCTGATGAGTTGCTGTTTGCCGAAGAGCAGCAATCGGTTGTCCGCGCCATGGCGCTTGTGACTTCAAGGCGGATACTGGAAGCAAAGTCCCGTGTCTGAAGACCGGCAGGATTTTGTTGCTGGTGTCGACGGCTGTAAGGCCGGCTGGATTGCAGTACTGCGCAACCTGGCAGACCCGGAAGATATTGCTCTGAAGGTGTTTGTGACGTTCGCGGACATTCTTCAGCATAAGCCATCCCTTTCGATCATCGCCGTCGATATGCCGATCGGTTTGCCGGACGCGATCGGACCTGGAGGGCGCGGGCCGGAAAAAGCCGCGCGCCGGCACCTTGGTGACCGCCAGTCGTCGGTCTTTCAGGTTCCGGCCCGTCCCGCGGTTTACGAAGAGGACTATCGTTTGGCCTGCGAGGCTGCGATGAGGACATCGGAACCTCCCAAGAAGGTTTCCAAGCAGTGTTTTTACCTCTTTCCGAAAATGCGGGATATCGATGCAGTCATGACACCGGAACTGGAGGAACGGGTGTTTGAGGTGCACCCCGAACTGGCCTTTTGGCGGTTGAATGGCGAACAGGCGATGAGCCTTCCGAAAAAGGTCAAAAGCCGGGCCAACGCGGAGGGACTGGATCAACGCCGGGGTCTGCTCACGGCACACGGGTTGCCGCAAGACTTTCTGGACCAGAAACCACCACGCGGTTGTGGCAGGGATGACCTTCTGGATGCGGCTGCCAATTCCCTGATTGCCGAGCGGATTTCGAAAGGGAAAGCCGAACCCTTTCCGAAGGACTATCGCCGGGATGACCGGGGCTTGCGGATGGCGATCTGGGCGTGATGCAAATTGGACGTGTCTCGAGGCTGTTGGCTGAGAGTTTAAAGCTGTTCGAGCAGCGCCAGAATATCTATCTTGAGATCGGTCCCCCTCACGATGCCGCCATGGCAGGGAACGATCATGTTTGGGGTTTCAGCCTTCAACTGCTTTTGAACCCAAGCTGAAAAAACTTTCTTGTCGGCAAGGCCGTATTTCGGGAACGACTTTAGAAAACCAAGTGTTGTTTCAGGAGCTTTCTTTTCCGAGACGCCGCAAAACGCATCGGTGACGATCCATGTTACGCCATCATCACCCTGAAGACGGAACCAGACTTCGCCTGTCTTCAGACCATCGGGTTCAAGAATGGTCACATGATCGGGGAGAGCGTCAGCCAGTTCGGTCAAAGAACCGAATGTCGTTCCGGTGATTTTTTCAAGTCTCGGCCTGGCCTTGTCGGAGCAGACCGGTTCTGCTTGCGGGAACGCTGCAAGGTGCTCAAGAACGGCCTTGTTGTGATAGTTATTGGGGGCGAGCAGGAAGCGGATCGGAGCTGCTTCTCCGACGACTTTGCTTGTCTTTTCAACAGGACTGTAAAGACATGTGCCGCCGTCCTTGAGCCCGACGACATTGCATCTGAGGTTGCCGCGCTGGATGGTCCAGCTGCTTTCATGGCCCTCAATTTGGACAAGAGCTGGTGCATGCCGGGTCATGACGTCTCCAGTGATGTCAGCTGTTTGCACAATAGATCGACGAGGTGCCGGCCACCGGTGTTTTTCCCCTCCAGTCGGTTCTGGGCGTGAACACCCATCACCGCCGATACAAGTCCTTTGGCATAAGTCTTGGCGTCTATCGATGATGAAATTTTTTCGGCATCAATCGCGTTTTGCAGGCATGCCTCGAAACATTTTTCCAGAGCGTTCCAATAGTGTCTGGCGGCTTTGTCCAAATCCGCGCTGCCAACCCGTGCATTCTCGATGCCGGTGTTGACAACGAGGCATCCATGGGGGCTCGACGTCATTGAGCCATCGGTGATCAAGGACCGCAGGAAGGCAATAATTTCGGGGACGCCGCCACCGTCTCTCATGGGCTCCATTGCGATTGAAATTGCCTGTTCGGAATAAAAATTGAGCGCGGCAAGATAAAGGCCTTCCTTGCCGCCAAACTCACTTCGGAGCGCAAACTGGTTGAGCCCGGTCAGGCGCTCCAGTTCGCGAACGCCCAGGGCCTGGTAGCCGTGTTGCCAAAATGCGTGTGTGGCACGCTTCACAATTTCTTCGGGATCATAACCTTTGGGTCGGGCCATAATTCAGTTTCTCTTCGACTGTATAGAAATTAATTTCTATACGATTGTAGAGAAATGTCAACAGCATGATTGCGCGCGCAAAAATGGGATGTTTCGCTGCATGTTCGTCGATGAATTTCTCTTTCAAAGAGAACCTGTTAAAAGGCCGTCCTGCCGAGGTCTAACCACCGCTGGCTATTTCAGAGCATCTCAGGGTTTTGGAAAATTGCATGAGCGACAAGAGCATTTATGAAAATCTCACTCAGCTTGGAACATCCACTGAGTTACCGGATGATTCGGAGAAAGCTGTGCTGGAAAAAGTGCCGAACCCGCAGGCAGGGACTGGCTACATGGTGCGGTTCGTTGCGCCGGAATTTACATCGCTTTGCCCCATTACCGGCGCGCCTGATTTCGCGCATCTGGTGATCGACTACGTCCCGAGGGATTTTCTGGTGGAGAGCAAGTCCCTGAAATTGTTTCTGGGCTCATTTCGCAATCACGGGGCTTTTCACGAGGATTGCACGGTCTCCATCGCAAAGCGCCTCGTTGACTTGCTCCAGCCTGACTGGCTGAGGATCGGCGGGTACTGGTATCCGCGGGGCGGAATCCCCATTGATGTTTTCTATCAGACGGGTCCCGCACCGGAAGGTGTCTGGATACCGGACCAGGGCGTGCCGTCCTATCGCGGCAGAGGGTGAACCTTCCGGATCATCAGTCTGACAGTGGTCAACCCGCTCAAGGTGTCGGAAGGGTCAGGCCCGGCGCCTTTTCGATTGTCTGCGTGACCACCATCTCGAAATTCGGCGCCTTGGTGTCATAGACCGCCTTGACGATGAAGCTGTCTGCCCGCCGCACCCAGTAGGTATAGCGGTTTTCAGTGACCATACCCTGGCTGACGGTGATGTCGGCGGCGACAACATCCAGAGTTTCGCCGTTCATTTCCTCCTCTGAACAGGCTGCGTTCCGGATTGTTTCAGCATTTGCCAACTTGTCCGCCCTGGCCTGATCGGCATTGCCGCCAGTGTCCATTTCCCGGATCTTTTGCCAGCTTTTTCCGTCATCTGCGGACTGGTAGAGAACGTTCTCATATCCAAGCACCCAGGGTCCTGCCGGCTCGGTTGGAACCGTCAGATAGTGATCCTCGTTCAGATACAAAAATTCATTCGTCGAAGGCGGAGCACCCTTGAAAGCGTTGATTGCGATCGTCTTTGTGGGAACGCCCTGGTCCAGCTGAAGATAAAGCTCGGTGAAGCGATCCTGACACGGATCAGCATGGGCAATTTGTCCTGACAGTCCCAGAACAAGTGCAGCGCTCGCAATCGACTTCATGAAAATCTCCACCAAAACCTGAAACAGTAGATGATTGTCAGGCATGGAACACGGTTTCAGGTCGCCTGACAATCTTGTTCGTCACCAACTTGCGTGGTGACGTCGGTCTTATTCAGCCGGTGCGGTAGCACCGGTGCTGGTCGTGAAGGCCTTTTCCTTGATCTCCTGGAACTTGTCCGACATTTCAGACAGCCGCGCATCCCATTCGGGGTTCGGTACCTGGCCGTCAGTCACCTTGAAATAGACCTGCATCATCAGCGTGACCGCAAGCGGTTCAAGCACGGCTGCCTTCACCGCCCAGGCAAAGACAATGGCAAACACCAGCGCGCCAAAACTCCACGAGCCTGGCATCAGGTAAACAATCGCCGCAGCCGGCGCGAGCATCACCAGAAACACCACAAAGGCGAGGAGGTAAGTGAAGAGCGCGATGAAGGCGGCATTCTTCAACATGGGCTTGTAATTCTGGCCATAAAGCACCAGTGCTTCACGCGCCGAGCCCCAGGCATTGTCCGAGCGGGTCCGGATCGCATGCGCCAGAATAACTTCATCGACGAAGCCGACCGCGACTTTCAAGAAGGCCCGGAAAAGGGACACCAGTCCGTTCAGGCCCGGGATCGGCAGAACCGATGCAATGCCTTCGGCAAATCTGCTGATAGACCGGACAACGCCCTTGATCAATTGATCCAGCCCGAACAGGGCGCTGGATTGGACAAAGCGGTCTTTTACGACGCTCCCGCCATAAGCAACCTGTCCCTGACCGTCCGGCAGCTCCTTGCCGTCCATCAGTTCCACCAGAACTGCGATGTGACCGGCCTTTACGGTGTAAAGCAGGTATTCACGCAACAGGTAAATCGCTGTGGCGGTGAGGCCGAAGCCCAGCAAGCCGCC
The DNA here is from genome assembly GCF_009363435.1 of Labrenzia sp. THAF82. Classification (GTDB taxonomy): domain Bacteria; phylum Pseudomonadota; class Alphaproteobacteria; order Rhizobiales; family Stappiaceae; genus Roseibium; species Roseibium porphyridii. The sequence goes on from NZ_CP045354.1 coordinate 876,912, forward strand.
CCAGAAGGCAAAGCCGGCCTGACTGTCAGGCCCGCCGATCCAGCCAAGCCCATAGCCGACCCCGGCACCAAGGCCGGTCACGAGCACATATGCGGCGGCCATGGCGCCATAAACGATCACTCTAAAAATCAGATAAGGCAAAGTTTGCACCATCAGGCCGATGGCGCGTCCGAAATCAAAATCCCACATTTATCGTCTCCGGTATCCGAATGTTCGGAAGGCGTTCAATGAGGATTACCTTAGGTCAGTGCTCAGAAGTGTGTTGTGATGACAATCACGGGACAGCCGTTGCAGTCGAGATTGAAATCATTACGCGTCCGACCCGTAAAAAACCCTGCACGGAAAGCGTTTATCCTTCCCGATCAGGTCGGTGAGGAAGTCGGAAACGTTGGTCAGGCTTGAGGTTTGCTCAATCGGTCATCCGGCTGAGGTGTTCACCAAATATCAGCGCGTTGCCATCCGGGTCCTTCGTTTCGAATTCACGCATTTCCCAGGGCTGGTCGCCGATGTCCTCAGTGACGTTGGCTCCGGCCTTTTTCGCCAATTCGTAATAGCCGTCGATGCCATCGACGAAGCAATAAGCCGTCCTCGGGTGAGGCGTGTCGCCTCCCGTCAGATGGAGCTCAATCTTGTCACGGCCGAGGATGGCATAACGCGTAGGCTCTGCTTCATTGTCGGCCCACTCGAAGCGCACTTCGAACAACAGCTTGTCCCGGTAATAGGCGACTGCGGTGGCGACATCGCTTACCGGAAAAACCGGCGCGATGAGGGAAAGTTGGGATGAGTTTGGATCTGACATTGAAATCTCCCAGAGAACGCCGCAGGAACTTAACAGTAGACTGTGAGCCGAAGTTTATCCCTGCTACGAAGCGTCCGATTATCAGGCTGCCAACGGAGATAGAGGTTCCGGAGCAGTCGTGATCAGGTGTCCCAAAGCAGGTTGGCTTTTTGGAAAATCTCACCTTAAGATAGAATAGCAGGTTAGGGGTTTTGGGGAAAATTCTATGTTCGGCTCTAGCTTAATCAGGCCGCTCGTCGCTTTTATTACTGCGTTTTCCTGGTCTACTGCAGCGATAAGTACTGAGTATATTTCATGTCCTGCCGATTTCGTGAGCTTTCACGAGAACTCCGGTTTCGGTGAAGGTGTATACTATAAGTATAAATCGAGACATTCGGACGACGAATGGCGCCCTGCGAGCATTCGCAGGGGGAACAGTCTTCTGGTGTCCGAATTTGAAAACGAAGTTCCGGTCGAGGCGATCTATTACACGACTGGGCCTAAGCGTGAGAATTACTACCTCGTCAAAAGCGGAAAGCTGTCGGAGACCATTGAATACAGGAAGAGCGCTCTTGTAGGGTATGGTGATAATCTCAAAAGGGCTCTTAGAGCTGATTTCGACAAAAGATTTTCCCGCCCGCCGTTCAATGCAAATCTTGTCGCGGACGTCGACTTGGACGTTTACCAGGAGGTCCACCTCAGTGCTTTGCCATCCGGATCGTCACTGGTCTCAAGGGCTCGATACTTGTTCGACAAAAAGAAGGGTTGGCACCTCACCTTCGATGATGGCACCGATACGTTTAGTGATGTTACCAAACGAAGTAACTTTGCGTTCCCTGGCAACATGAACTTGTCGGGCGACACCTTGAGCCACATACTGGAAGTGGTGATGCAAAGATATGGTGGGCCCGGTAAGGTATGTGTGAGAATATATAGGACTTTAAGAGCGGATCATGTCGGCCTTTATTTGGCTTTCAATGATATATTTTTAAATTCGACGCCAACGTCGGTGAATTTTACTCTCAAATTTTTTGAAGAAAACTGAAGATATGGCAGAGATGTCAGAAGAGTACGACAAGACGCTGGTGCAGATCTGGCGTACAAACTACATCACAGTGTTCGAGACCAAAGACATCGGCTGGCAGGAGCTTGTTGCGGTCGCCTCGCTGCTTGCATTGCTGAGCGTCTATTGTGCTCCTTTTCTGGGAATTCAAGAAAAGCTTACGACCGTTGCATTTCAAACCAGCTTCATATTGCTTCTCATCATTGTGCTTTCACTGGTAACGGCGATGGCGAGAATTCTATTCCAAATAGATAGCATCCAGCCCCGAAGGGTCTTTATGCTTCTAGCCGGGCACTACACGGTGACGCTGGTATCCGTTCTCACAGCCGTATTCATATGGGGCGATGCATTTCCCTTTTACAACGACATCGAGAGTCTCTCGCGGGTATATCCAGCCCTTGCTACTGTCTTTTTCGTGCTGATGACATTCTCAGACTTCATGTCGCTCAAGAAGAGCGATGACGACGGACGGGTATCCGGTTTTGTAAAAAATCCGCGATTTCGGGATATGGCCGCCGCAATTTCCGTGTTTGTGATTGTAAATTACTGCAACTACAAGATCTTCAGCGATTTTGTGGATTCAGGCTCAACGCAGAGTATCTTTTATCAAGTGATACAGTCGGCCTCAGGCACTCTTTCCGGAAGCTGAAATTGCCTTCAATGGACGTGGAAAGAGCGCCGGGTTTACCAAGCTTAGAGCTATCAAGGCCGCTGAAAAAGCGGCCTTGAAATCGTTGTTCGTGTGTAACCCGCCTTAGCCAGTCACGAGGTTCCGGAGCACGTAGTGCAGGATGCCGCCGGCCTTGATGTATTCCAGCTCATCCTCGGTATCGACACGGCACAGGCACTCGATGGTTTTGGTGGTGCCGTCCTCATAAGTGACGACCATATTCATCATCTGGCGCGGCTGGATATCGGCGATGCCTTTGATGGTGACGCGTTCCTTGCCGGTGATGTTGTGCGATTGCCAGCTTTCACCGTCCTTGAAGGTGAGCGGAATGACACCCATGCCGACCAGGTTGGACCGGTGAATGCGCTCGAAGGATTGGGCGATCACAGCCCGCACACCAAGCAGATTGGTGCCTTTGGCCGCCCAGTCGCGGGACGAGCCTGTGCCATATTCCTTGCCCGCAAAAACAACCAGCGGCGTACCGGCTTCTTTGTATTCCATGCAGGCGTCGTAGATCCATTCCTTCTCGCCATCCTTCATGGTGACGCCGCCCTCGACGCCAGGAACCATCTGGTTCTTGATACGGATATTGGCGAATGTGCCGCGCATCATGACTTCGTGGTTGCCACGGCGGGAGCCGTAGGAGTTGAAGTCCTTTTGTGCGACCTGATGCTCTGAAAGATACTTTCCTGCCGGGCTGTCGAGTTTGATCGCACCAGCCGGTGAAATGTGGTCAGTGGTGATGCTGTCTAGGAAAAGACCCATGACCGCTGCGTCGTTGATGTCCTGAAGCGGTTTCGGCTCCATGGTCATGCCTTCGAAGTAAGGCGGGTTCTGCACATAGGTAGACGACACCGGCCACGTGTAGGTCAGGCCGCCTTCCACCTTGATCGCCTGCCAGTGCGCATCGCCCTTGAAGACGTCGGAATAGCGCGTGCGGAACATGTCTTCGTTGATCGAGGAGCGGATCAGATCGCTGATCTGTTCCGTGGTCGGCCAGATGTCCTTCAGAAAGACGGGGTTGCCGTCTCTGTCATTGCCAAGTGGGTCTTCGGTGATGTTGATATTGAGGTTGCCGGCAATCGCATAGGCAACAACCAGTGGCGGCGAGGCCAGATAGTTTGCGCGGACATCCGGGTTGACGCGGCCTTCGAAGTTGCGGTTGCCCGACAATACGGAACAGGCAATCAGATCGTTGTCGTTGATTGCCTTTGAAATTGCCGGATCCAGAGGACCGGAATTGCCGATACAGGTGGTGCAGCCATAACCGGCGAGATCAAAGCCAAGAGCATCGAGGTCACCCTGCAGGCCTGCCTTCTCCAGGTAGTCGGTCACCACCTGCGAGCCGGGCGCCAATGAGGTTTTCACCCAGGGTTTGACATCCAGGCCTTTTGCCAGGGCGTTGCGCGCCACCAGTCCGGCACCGATCAGAACGGAGGGATTGGACGTATTGGTGCAGGACGTGATCGCCGCGATGACGACGTCGCCATTGCCAAGGTCGTGGTCCTTGCCGTCAACGCTGACGCGCTTGCCGAGTTCGCCCGCCTTTTTGAACTCTTCCGCCATGGTTGTGGCAAAGCCGGATGCGGCGTCGGAGAGATTGATGCGGTCCTGTGGGCGCTTCGGACCGGAAATGGCCGGCACGACGGTGGAAATGTCGAGTTCCAGAGTGTCGGTGAACTCAGGTTCTTCGCCGCCGGTGCGGAACATGCCCTGGGCCTTGGAATACTCCTCGACCAGCGCAACGCGATCTTTGTCGCGCCCGGTTGCTTCCAGGTACTTCAAGGTTTCTTTGTCGACCGGGAAAAAGCCGCATGTTGCGCCATATTCAGGCGCCATGTTGGCGATCGTGGCTGCATCCTCGAGGCTGAGATTGTCGAGGCCCGGGCCATAAAATTCAACGAATTTGCCGACCACACCCTTCTGGCGCAGCATTTCAACCACGCGCAGCACAAGGTCGGTGGCGGTGATGCCTTCGTTCAGCTTGCCTGTCAGCTTGAAACCGATGACTTCAGGGATCAGCATGGAAATCGGCTGACCGAGCATGGCGGCTTCCGCTTCGATGCCGCCGACACCCCAACCGAGAACGGCAAGGCCGTTGACCATAGTTGTGTGGCTGTCGGTGCCGACAAGCGTGTCCGGATAGGCGATCGTCTCGCCGCCGTCTTCCCTGGTCCAGACTGTCTGGGCCAGATACTCAAGGTTTACCTGGTGGCAGATACCGGTTCCCGGAGGGACTGCGCGGAAATTGTCGAAGGCAGACTGACCCCAGCGCAGAAATTCATACCGTTCCTGGTTGCGCTCATATTCCAGATCGACGTTTTTCTTGAATGCGTCCTTGGTGCCGAAAAAGTCGATCATGACAGAATGGTCGATGACGAGATCGACTGGAACCTGAGGGTTCACCTTCTTCGGGTCGCCACCAAGCTTCACGGCTGCATCGCGCATGGCGGCAAGGTCCACAACGGCCGGCACACCGGTGAAGTCCTGCATCAGGACACGGGCCGGGCGATAGGAGATCTCATGAGTGGACTTTTTCGTCTTGAGCCATTCCGCGCAAGCAATGATGTCATCTTTGGTCACGGAGCGCCCGTCTTCGAAGCGAAGAAGGTTCTCAAGGACAACTTTTAGCGAAAACGGCAGTCTGGAGACGCCTTCAAGACCGTTTTTTTCCGCCTCGGGAATTGAGAAATAGGTATAGGTCTTGCCGTCTGCGGTCAGCGTTTTCTTACACTTGAAGCTGTCGAGGGACTGGGTCACGACGTGCAATCTCCTTCATTGCGCAAAGGTCCGGCTGCGTTTTTTCCGGTGCCTTGCATACTCTCTCAAAGCGCAGGTCAGGAGCAGGACAGGTCCTTCAACAAGCGCATTTTCGCGGGATGCGGTAGAGAGCCTCTCCCTCTTTCGCCGCCGCAATTCTGTAATGCGCTCCTATAGCAATCTTTGGCGTTTTTCACCAGACAGGGCTCGGCTGCGCGACGCTTATTTAAGGTTGCCGATCGATCGCTTGAAGAGGTGGTAACGCGCTTTTTGATCATGTTGACGCTTGAAATGCCGCAACGTGAAAAATCCCGTATTTATCGAATGGAAAGATATTGCATACCATTGTATACTGAATTAAAACCGCGCTCAGCCAGCTTCTCCCGGCTCGCCAGACAAACTGCGATCCGGTGGTCAAGCTTCGAACAACACCAGGACGCCGGGACCATCATGAGCTTGTATCAAGACTACCTGAAAGAAATCGACACGCGCAAAGAGCAAGGCTTGCATCCAAAGCCCATAGAAGACGGCGCCTTGTTGGAAGAAATCGTTGCCCAGATCAAGGATCAGGGGAACGAGCACAGGGAAGCGTCTCTCAAGTTCTTCATCTATAACACCTTGCCCGGAACTACGAGCGCTGCCGGTGTCAAAGCCAAGTTTCTGAAAGAGATCATTCTCGGCCAGGCTGACGTTGCCGAGATCTCCTCATCCTTTGCCTTTGAACTGCTTTCGCACATGAAGGGCGGCCCCTCGGTGGAGGTTCTGCTCGATCTGGCGCTCGGTGATGATCAGGCAATTGCGTCAGATGCAGCCGATGTGCTGAAGACCCAGGTATTCCTCTATGAGGCAGATACGGACCGTCTGAAAGAGGCTTTTGCAAGTGGCAACGCGATTGCAAAAGACCTTATTGAAAGTTACGCCAAAGCTGAATTCTTCACGAGGCTCCCGGAGATCGATGAGGAAATCAAGGTGGTGACCTATATTGCCGCCGAAGGCGACATTTCCACCGACCTTCTGTCCCCCGGCAACCAGGCCCATTCCCGTGCCGACCGGGAACTGCATGGCAAGTGCATGATCTCCGAGCGTGCGCAGGAGGAAATTCAGGCACTGAAACTTCAGCACCCGGACAAGCAGGTGATGCTGATCGCGGAAAAGGGCACAATGGGTGTGGGCTCATCGCGCATGTCCGGCGTCAACAATGTTGCGCTCTGGACTGGCAAACAGGCAAGCCCCTATGTGCCGTTCGTAAACTTCGCGCCTATCGTGGCCGGCACCAATGGCATCTCTCCCATCTTTCTGACGACTGTAGGCGTGACAGGCGGTATCGGCATCGACCTTAAGAACTGGGTCAAGAAGCTGGATTCCGACGGCAACCCGATCCTCAACAACGACGGCAATCCGGTTCTGGAACAGAAATATTCGGTCGAAACCGGCACTGTCCTGACCATCAACTCCAAGAAGAAGAAGCTCTACAACGAAGGTGGCGACGAAGAACTTGTTGATGTCGCTGCCTCATTCAATCCGCAAAAGCTCGAATTCATGAAGGCTGGCGGGTCCTATGCGATCGTATTCGGCAAGAAGCTGCAGAGCTTTGCCTGCGAGACGCTCGGTGTCGAATTGAAATCCGCTTTCGCTCCTTCCAAGGAAGTTTCTCATGAAGGCCAGGGCCTGACAGCGGTTGAAAAGATCTTCAACAGGAATGCGGTCGGCGTTACGCCGGGCAAGGTTCTGCACGCTGGCTCCGACGTTCGCGTCAAGGTGAACATTGTCGGCTCGCAGGACACCACTGGCCTGATGACCTCTCAAGAGCTTGAGGCCATGGCGGCCACGGTTCTTTCACCAACTGTTGACGGCGCCTACCAGTCAGGCTGCCATACAGCATCGGTCTGGGATCTGAAGGCCCAGGCAAACACGCCCAAGCTGATGGCGTTCATGCACAAGTTCGGCCTTATCACCGCACGCGACCCGAAAGGCGTTTATCACTCCATGACGGACGTGATCCACAAGGTCTTGAATGACATCACCGTGGATGACTGGGCAATCATTATCGGTGGCGATTCCCACACCAGAATGTCCAAAGGCGTCGCATTTGGTGCAGATTCCGGAACGGTTGCTCTTGCCCTAGCGACCGGGGAAGCAACCATGCCGATCCCTGAATCGGTCAAGGTGACTTTCAAGGGGCAAATGGCCGATCACATGGACTTCCGGGATGTTGTTCATGCGACGCAGGCCCAGATGCTCAAGCAGTTTGGCGACAACGTTTTCCAGGGCCGGATCATCGAAGTGCACATTGGAACGCTGCTTGCGGACCAGGCTTTCACCTTCACCGACTGGACGGCAGAAATGAAGGCCAAGGCGTCAATCTGCATTTCCGAAGATGCGACGCTGATTGAATCGCTTCAGATCGCAAAGAGCCGTATTCAGGTCATGATCGACAAGGGTATGGACAATGAAGTCCAAATGCTTCAGGGCCTGGTCGATATCGCCGACAAGCGCATCGCGGAAATCAAATCCGGAGAAAAACCGGCCCTGACACCGGATGCCAATGCCGAGTACTTCGCGGAAGTCGTCGTTGATCTTGATGAGATCAATGAACCGATGATTGCCGACCCGGATGTGAACAACGCGGATGTTTCCAAGCGGTATACCCACGACACGATCCGGCCGATTTCCTACTACGGTGCGGAAAAGAAGGTCGATCTCGGTTTTGTCGGGTCTTGCATGGTGCACAAGGGCGACGTGAAAATCGTCGCCCAGATGCTGCGCAATCTGGAAAAGGAAAAAGGCAGCGTCGACTTCAAGGCTCCGCTGGTTCTTGCCGCGCCAACCTACAACATTATCGATGAGTTGAAGGACGAGGGCGACTGGGAAGTGCTGCAGAAGTACTCGGGCTTCGAGTTTGACGACACTGCGCCCAAAAACACTGCCCGAACCGAATACGAGAACATCCTCTATCTGGAACGGCCCGGATGTAACCTGTGCATGGGCAACCAGGAAAAGGCTGCAAAGGGCGATACGGTTCTGGCGACATCAACCCGCCTCTTCAAGGGACGCGTGGTTGAGGACTCGGGCGACAAGAAAGGCGAGTCCCTGCTTGCTTCAACGCCTGTCGTTGTCCTTTCAGCAATCCTCGGCAGAACGCCGACAGTGGATGAGTACAAGACGGCCGTTGAGGGTATCGACCTGACCAAGTTCGCTCCGCCGCTTCAAAAGCCGCTGGATGCCAAATCGGTGCACTTCTAAGACTGCCGGCAGCGGCGGATAGCCGCCGCTGCCGCCGGATTGACCGTCATTCGAAACGCTGTCGGATGACAGGCATGAAAAAGCCCGGGTCCTGCCCGGGCTTTTGTCTTTTGTTCCTGATGTATGTATCAGGCAGATTCTTTGTTCGCCGCACGCTCGGCGCGTTTGCGCTCATGCGGGTCGAGGATCGCCTTGCGCAGCCGGATGGAACTTGGTGTGACTTCCACAAGCTCATCGTCCGAAATATAGGACAGTGCGGCCTCCAACGTCAGTTTCATTGGCGTTGTCAGCTTGACCGCGTCATCCTTGCCGGCAGAGCGGATGTTGGTGAGCTGCTTGCCTTTCAGAACATTGACTTCCAGATCGTTGCCGCGTGTGTGCTCTCCGACAATCATGCCTGGATAGACTTTGGTTCCAGGCTCGATCATCATCGGGCCCCGATCTTCCAGGTTGAACAGAGCGTAAGCAACGGCTTCGCCCGTGCCGTTGGAGAGAAGCACACCGGTGTGACGGCCCTGGATTGGTCCCTTGTAAGGCTCATATCCGTGGAACAGGCGGTTGAAGATTGCCGTACCGCGCGTATCCGACAAGAGTTCTGCCTGGTAACCGATCAGTCCTCGCGTCGGTGCATGGAAGACCAGTCGCGTCCGGCCACCACCTGACGGTTTCATTTCAAGCAGATCCGCTTTGCGCTCCTGAAGTTTCTGGACGACGATGCCTGAATGTTCTTCGTCAACGTCGATGATAACTTCTTCGATTGGCTCAAGCCGGTTGTTGGCATCGTCATACTGATAAACGACACGCGGGCGGCCAACGCCAAGCTCAAAACCTTCGCGGCGCATGTTTTCAATCAGGATTGCCAGAAGCAATTCGCCGCGACCCGACACGATGAAGGCATCGGGTTCGTCCGTGTCTTCCACCTTCAGGGCAACGTTGCCCTCAGCTTCTTTCTTCAGGCGCTCGCGGATAACACGTGACTGAACCTTCGAGCCTTCGGTGCCCGCAAGGGGACTGTCATTGACACGGAAAGTCATGGACAGCGTCGGCGGGTCAATCGGTTGCGCCTGAAGTGGCTCGTCAACTCCCGGTGCGCAAAGCGTGTCGGCAACCGTTGCCTTGGTCAGGCCGGCAATGGCAACGATGTCGCCCGCTTCGCCCTTTTCGATTGGCTGGCGCTCAAGTCCGCGGAATGCGAGAATTTTTGAAACACGCCCGGTTTCGACAGAGCCGCCGTCGCGAGACAATGCCTTGAGCGGCATGTTCGGCAGAGCCGTACCGGAGGCAATGCGGCCGGTTAGAATGCGGCCAAGGAACGGATCGGATTCGATTGTTGTCGCCAGCATGCGGAATTCGCCCGGTTCGGCGGCAGGTGCGGCGACCTTGTCGAGCACCATGTCGAAGAGCGGATCCATATTGTCCTGCGGACCTTCCGGCTCCTGCGCCATCCATTCCTGCTTGGCCGATCCGTAAAGAACCGGAAAGTCCAGCTGGTCTTCGTTGGCATCGAGGGCCGCAAACAGATCGAACACCTCGTCGAGGACTTCTTCCGCGCGCTGTTCCGGCTTGTCGATCTTGTTGATGGCGACTATCGGCTTGAGGCCAAGCTTGAGCGCTTTGCCAAGCACGAATTTCGTCTGCGGCATGGGGCCTTCGGCCGCGTCAACCAGAAGGATAACGCCGTCAACCATATGCAGGATGCGCTCAACCTCGCCGCCGAAGTCTGCGTGGCCTGGGGTGTCGACAATATTGATCCGCGTGTCTTTCCAGACCAGCGAAGTCACTTTCGCCAGAATGGTGATACCGCGCTCGCGCTCAATATCGTTGGAATCCATCATGCGCTCTTCAGTGCGCTGATTGTCCCGGAAGGCGCCCGATTGTTTCAAAAGGACGTCGATGAGCGTTGTTTTGCCATGGTCAACGTGCGCGATGATGGCAATATTACGAAGGTTCATATATGGGCTCCAAAAGACAGAGCGGGCCCCTGCGGACCCGCACACATTGTCTGGAATTCAGGTAATTTCGGATCGGCACCCGGCCGAATTTGGCGCCTTTATACGTGCGGCGGGGGAATTGTGCAATGCGATGTCCATTCGTTGCATTGACTTGGTGAAGATTAGCCCCTAGTTCGTAAGGTAACCTTATTAAAAAGGGGCGGGAATGGGTCTTCCGGAACCGAATGTCGGCGTCACCATGCTGGTCGTGGATCTTGCACGGTTGTTGCGACGGAATTTTGAAGCTGAACTCAGTAAAGTCGATACCGGTCTGACAGCAGGCGAGGCGCGAACGCTGTTCTATGTCTGGCGTTTGCCCGGCCAGCGTCAGGCAGTGCTGGCCGATGCCATGTATGTCGAGCCGATGACCCTGGTCGGGTATCTCGATACGCTGGAAAAAGCCGGACTGATCAATCGCTGTACAGACCCGAATGACAGGCGTGCCAAACTGGTTGAATTAACCCCAAAGGCTCAGCCTCTTTTGGAAAATATCGGGACAGCTCTTCAGGCCGTGCGGTCAAGGGCGCTGGACAACATCCCATCCGACAAAAGGCAAGTACTGGAAGCGCTGCTGCAAACCATGAAAGACGGTTTGCTTGAGGAGGTTTCCAAAGGGAAACAGAAATGACGTCAAAAAGCTCGATCATGAGCGCAAGACGGACTTCGCTTCTGGGGGCCGGACTTGTTGCCATCGGTCCCATTTCAATGGCGCTATATACACCTGCCATGCCTACGCTTGTCGAAGCCTTCGGAACGACGGACGGCGCTGTCAAACTGACCTTAACCTCCTATTTTGCCGGCTTTGCGTTGGCGCAGCTCGTTTGTGGTCCGCTGTCCGATGCCTTCGGCCGCAAGCCGGTCGCAATGGCGTTTCTCCTGCTCTACCTGACGTCAAGCATATTGGCGACGTTCGCCCCTACCGTCGAATTCATGTTGGTGGCGCGGGCACTGCAAGGTGTAGGAGCTGCCGTTGGCATTGCCGTTTCCAGGGCGATTGTGCGCGATCAGTTTACCGGTGAAGCTTCGGCCAAGATCATGAATACGATTGCCATGATGCTCGCGGTTGGTCCGGCCATCTCTCCGACGATCGGAGGCTTCGTTCTTGAGCTGTCAGGTTGGCGCGAAATCTTCTGGTGCATGGTTGTCTATGGCCTTGCTCTCATGATCGCGGTTGCCTTCTTTCAGGCCGAAACCAATCCTGATCCGGGCAGACATCATCTGAAACCGCGTCGTCTGGCGTCCAACTACATGACCCTGTTGACCGACCCGCGTTTCATGTCGCCTGCGCTTCTTATCGGCTGCGGCCTCGGCAGCCTTTACACGTTTGCGACGATCTTGCCGTTCGTTCTCATTCACAAGGTCGGTCTGTCGCCTTCGGAGTTTGGCTTGACCATGGTTCTGCAATCCGGCTCCTTCATCGTCGGAACCGTTCTCACCGGCCGCTTGTTGCGATTTGTCGAAGCAAGAAAACTCGTGCCATTCGGTTTGGCTCTCTGGGTCGTTGCAGCCCTTCTGATGAGTTTCCTGACGCTGACACAGGAGCCGAGTATTGCCACGGTCATGGCTCCGGTCGGCCTGTTCACCTTTGCATTGGCGCTGGTTTTGCCAGCCAGTTTCACCGAGTCCCTTGCGCCGTTCCCGGGAATTGCCGGTGCGGCATCGTCCATGGTCGGGTTCTTGCAATGTGGTGTCGCGATTGTTGCGAGCGTCATCATTGCCCTGCTGGGCGATCAACTGCTCGGCTTCGGTGTGGTTCTGCCGTTGGTGCCGATTGCCGGAATCGTCGGATATCTGGTTCTTAAAAGCCGGATACCGCAAACCGCAGCCGCAGAATAGCTCAATTCCGTCGTCTGCGGCACAGCACGTCGACAACGGCTTGACCCTTTATCGTGAAAGAGGCATCAGGTGCCTGCGAACAGGGATTACAAGTACCGTGAAAGCCGCCGAATATCGTCTTCCTGACTGCCGCCCGCATGTCATGGGCATCTTGAACGTCACGCCGGATTCCTTTTCCGACGGCGGACATCACAATGCGGCAAGTGCAGCGCTTGATCACGCCAGAACGATGATTGCGGAAGGCGCAGACATCCTGGATGTCGGCGGCGAGAGCACGAGGCCAGGTTCGGAACCTGTCTCGCTTGACGTTGAATGGTCACGACTCGACCCGGTTCTGGAAAGTGTCATCGCGCTTGGAACGCCTGTCTCTATCGACACTTACAAGGCTGAAATCGCACGGCGCGCGTGCAATGCAGGGGCTGTCATCGTCAACGATGTCTGGGGGCTTCGGAAAGACCCGGAAATGGCAGACGTTGTCGCGGAAGCCGATGTGCACGTGGTGATGATGCACAATCGGGAAAGTGCCGACGCTGATCTGGATATTCTCAGTGACATTGACCGCGCATTTGAAGCTTCGATGGAATTGGCCGACCGCGCGGGGATCCCTAAGGAAAAACAGCTGCTCGACCCGGGTTTTGGATTCGGGAAGACCATCGACCAGAATTTCATCATCCTGAATCGTTTCGAAAGTTTAAAAAAGCACGGCCTTCCTCTTTTGGCCGGGGCATCGCGCAAGCGGATGGTTGGAACCGTCTTGAATGCCGAAATGGAAGAACGGTTATACGGCTCGCTTGCCGTGCACCTTACGGCGATGACAAAAGGCGCGGTCATAGTTCGTGCACATGACGTGCGTCCACATGCCGAGTGCGTGCGTATGCTGGAGGCAACCTGGCTGGAACGGAACCCGATCTGAATGCCCATAAGTAAAAAGTCTCCTCTTGCTCCAACACGCTGTGCCTTGGGGCTTGGATCCAATCTTGGTGATCCGCAAGCAAATCTTGAAAACGCCGTCCAGCTGCTGGACCGGACCAACGGCATCACGGTCGTGACGCGTTCGTCCGACTACCGCACGCCTCCCTGGGGCCCGGTCCCGCAGGATGACTATGTCAACATATGTCTCGTGGTGGATACGACACTGTCTCCACAAGACCTCTTGAAGCGGTGTCTGGAGACTGAAGCCGAACTCGGTCGTGTGCGCGACATCCGCTGGGGGCCGCGAAAGATCGACATTGACGTTCTGATCTATGGTCTTGAGAAAGTCGAAGAGACCGATCTGGAAATCCCGCACCCGCGCATGGGTGACAGGGCGTTCGTCTTGATCCCACTGTCCGAAATCTGGCCAGACGCCCCATTGGGTGATGGTCGTACAGCCGCCGAGGCTCTTGAGACGTGCCCGGATCAAGAGGGTGTGGTGAAGCTGGATTAAGTGGAAGCTTGGCCACCAACTTCTTGTCGTCTTGGTCCCGCTAAATCAGTCGGCTTATTGTGAACAGAACAAGGTACACTGTGATCTCATACCCCCGAACGAAGTAGTAAAGCCACAAAACACATTTTTGCCGACCCTTCGGACGCGGAAGCAAGTAGTATAGTGAGCACATACATTTCTTTCTTGCTCACCGCATTTCTGGTTTTAATGCCCCTTGGAGATATGTTCGGTGATTTCATATGTAATTATTGGTCTTTAACTTAGTTTCGGAAATATCTATCAAATAAGTTACTTGTATATTTTATTTTTACATAAATAAGGACTTGCCCATTCCATTTTCGTTTACGGAGCCTATGAGTTTTGCACCCATTCCGTGTTGGTTGATTTAGATCGATTTCTTAGTTTGAACGGGTCAAAATTTAGTTGACCAGAAGACTGATATTAGTGATCTACATGCAGCTTGAGGGAGAAATTCCATTTCAAGACAGTGTGTTAACTTCCATTTTCTGTTAATTCTTGCGCAGAAACTTATGTGAAGGGACGCACTCATTCATTGTTAAACATAAAAAACTAAATCTTTGATTGTTTCGCGAATAAGTTGTAAAACAGAAAGCGTTCGTTAAGTTTCCATACTCTAATACAATTTTATATTGTATTTTTTATGGAGACTAATTTAAAATGGCAGAAGCAACGCTTCATGTCGGTAGGTGTAGTGCCGACGCGAATGATACATCATATTTGGATGCAATAATATTTGCGTTTGTTTCCTGTATACTGCCAAGCATTCCTTATTTCATTTTATCTTTTTTTGTGTGCCCAGTCAGGATATTTCCTATCGCGCTCTATTTTATACTTGCGGTTGCCGGCGCTTATTTGAGGCTTTTATCTTTAATTATACTCGCAATAATTGTTGCCAGTATAGACTTAACTATTGTTGTGTCCGGTGTATTTAATCTCAACTGGTATCTGCTTTTAGATTCGGTTAGGTACTTGGGAACTTTGGAACTATTTTCTTTCACAGGGTACATTTTATTTGCAAGTATGATTTTATTGTTTGTTGCGCTTTACGTATTCCTGATCGTTCGAAATCGCGAAAAATTCAAAAAAGTAAGTCTGATCCCATCAATACTGTGTTGCTGTTTCATACTCATCGCGGATGTTTCAATGAATCTGTCATCACAGTCCACTCTGGCGAATACCTTGCGGAGTGGTGCGAAATTCTCTTCCGCGGTTTCCCAAACGAACCTAGATTCGTTTTCTGCAATTCACCCAGATCAAAATGTCTTGGTGGTAATGATAGAAGGGATGGGAGCATTTGAAAGATCAGCTCATCAAAATCTGCTCTGGGAAATTTTCGACACGCCTGAAATAAAATCTAGATTTGAAGTTGCTACTGGAACAGGACCTTATAAGGGTTCGACAACGAGCGCTGAATCGAGGGAGTTGTGCGGTCGTTGGGGGGACTATTATGACTACTTAGAAGAGCGCGAATTTGATTGCCTACCTGCTCAATATCGGGACAACGGCTATGAAACCGCGGCATTTCACGCATTTGGGGGAGACCTGTTTCAAAGAAAAACATGGTTCCCAAGAATTGGCTTCGAAAAACTATTCTTTAAAGAGCAGCTTGAGGGAAGTCGACATTTGCCAGAGAACCGGGTTTGTGGATTGACTTTCAGAGGCCTATGCGATCTCGATATTGCAGATGTTGTCGAATCTTACTTGCTAAAGCCAAGCAAGAAGCCAAAATTTTCTTATTGGTTGACACTAAATACTCATTTGCCTGTTGAACCCGGTGCCGCAACAAATCGGCTGAATTGCGGGAACGAAACTTTGTTTGACGATTGGACGGTCTGTTACATCACTGAAATGTGGATGGATGTGTTGTTTCGAGTTCGTGAAATTGCGCTGAATCCGAAGCTACAAAACACACAAATCCTTTTAGTCGGAGACCATCATCCCCCAGTTTGGACTAGACAAGGCCGTGGGTTATTTGTGCCGGGTAGAGTTGCTTGGCTGCATTTGAATCCTAACGCTTCAATGACACGGGAAGATATGGCTTCAACTACCATCACTCAGTAGGACTAATGTCAGCGAAACTGCCCATATGGAACCGAGCATTTGCAGGTTCCTGGTGGTGCTCTTCACCTATTGGGCAAGCTCTGCGGGCAAGACAGCCGCTCCAGCAGGTAGCGTTTTCCGTAGCGGCAAGATGGTCGCGGCATTTGGGAACGTCATACCCGTTTTCGACCGAAAGCGCGCCTACTGGGCAGGCAGCGATGCAAGGTTTTCCGCTGCAGGTCTCACATGGGCCCACAACGTCAGACCTGGTCGCCAGATCGAATGTTTGCTCTGAGAGGAGCGCAGCCCGAAATCCTGTCCAGGGTCCATAGCGGTGATGGGCCAAGACGCCCATCGGACTTTGCGAAAATCCGCCACAAGCCTGCGCCCATTGCTGAAAGGGATGAAAAGGAGGACCTTCGAACGGGAACAGCGCTTCAAAATCATTCGCGCCGGCAATCGCACTCAAAGTTCTTTTCGTGTAGCGGTCGAGCGGGTCGGATCTGTTGTCAGAAAATTCCGGGCTTGAGGTCAGTCGCGGCCAGAGAGTTGGCCCAGTGCTGCCGACAAGAAGCAAAGACTTTGGGTGCCTGCCACCTGTCATAACCGGAACCGGATCGCCCGGGCCGGGCGAGAACCCGCCCAGCACGAAAAATCCAGCAGTTGCAAGACTGTCTGTCAGATCTGCCGCTGGATTTTCCATATCATTCTTCGTTAGCCGAGCCGGTCACGCTTGGCCAAAGTGCGCAGGCGCAAGGCGTTCAGTTTGATGAAACCGGCAGCATCTTTCTGGTCATATGCACCCTGATCGTCTTCAAACGTCACCAGTTCTTCTGAATAAAGCGAATAAGGCGAGGACCGGCCAACCAGAATGACGTTGCCCTTGTAGAGCTTCAAACTCACGGTGCCGGTGACATGCTCCTGGCTCTTGTCGATCAGGGCCTGAAGCATTTCGCGCTCTGGCGAGAACCAGAAGCCATTGTAAATCAGTTCGGAATAGCGCGGCATCAACTCGTCCTTGAGGTGCGCTGCACCGCGGTCGAGCGTGATGGATTCCATGGCGCGGTGGGCCGTAAGCAGGATGGTGCCGCCCGGTGTCTCGTAGACGCCACGGCTTTTCATGCCGACAAACCGGTTTTCGACCATATCCAGGCGGCCAATGCCATTGTCACGGCCATAGTCATTCAACTTGGCGAAGAGCGTTGCCGGAGACATTTTTTCTCCGTTGAGAGAAACGGCATCGCCCTTTTCAAAACCGATCTCGATTTCGGTGACGACATCCGGCGCTTCTGTAGGATCAACTGTGCGCTGGTAAACATACCCGGGTGCTTCTTCCGCAGGGTCCTCCAGAACTTTGCCTTCAGAAGATGAATGCAACATGTTGGCGTCCACAGAAAAAGGCGCCTCGCCGAGCTTGTCCTTCGGCACCGGGATTTGATGCTTTTCGGCAAAGTCGAGCAGATCGGTCCGGGATTTGAACGTCCAGTCACGCCATGGGGCGATAACTTTAATGTCCGGATTCAGTGCATAGGCTGAGAGCTCGAAGCGAACCTGGTCATTCCCTTTGCCGGTTGCACCGTGGGCAATCGCATCAGCGCCGGTTTCTTCGGCAATTTCGATCAGGCGCTTGGAGATCAGCGGCCGGGCAATTGATGTGCCCAGCAGATAAACCCCTTCATAGACGGCGTTGGCGCGGAACATCGGAAAGACGAAGTCGCGAATGAATTCCTCTCGAAGGTCATCAATATAGATTTCTTTGATGCCGAGCATCTCGGCCTTGCGGCGCGCCGGTTCCAGTTCCTCTCCCTGGCCGAGATCTGCTGTGAAGGTTACGACTTCGCAGTCAAATTCCGTTTGCAGCCATTTCAGGATGATGGATGTGTCGAGGCCGCCGGAATAGGCGAGCACGACTTTCTTGATGTCACCATGCGCCATAGAGGAAGGGTCCAGTTCGCTTTTGGGGCGGTATGTCCGCGCCGTTGAAAATTTGCGGCAATTTAGCCGGTTCTTTACCCGGTGCAAGCCCTTAGGCGTCAGCAAGGGCAGGACAATCTGTTGCAGGCAGGAAACAGACTGCAGGTAACACGAGTGAGGTTTGAAACTTGCAATTGACCCGAAGGCGGAAGAGGGTGTTAACAGGAAGTGAACGAACCAAGCGGCCAGACTGGGAGGCGGTATGAGTCTGATCGATTTTGAACTCGACCACTATGACTATCTGACCTTCGTAATCCTGATTCTGGTGGTCATTGCGTTTTTTTACGTGATGGTGACGCTGGGCGGATTGCCCGGAAAACTTGCGGAAAAACGCAATCATCCGCATGCAGAATCGGTAAAACTCGGCGGCTGGATCGGGCTGTTTACTGTCTTTCCCTGGATACATGCCCTGATCTGGGCCTATCACGACTCCATGACCGTCGACGTTCGCAAGCTGCCGAAAAACACAGATATGGAACCCGAAGACGGCACTGCACGGCAGGGCGGAGAAAAGCTCGCACCTGAAGCTGATGCGGCTGAGCCGCCGACAAATAGTCCAACGGGCAAGTCTTCATCACCAGAAGATGGTGCGCATACATGACGATCGCACTTCTGATCCTGGGTGTTTATGCGCTCTTTGCCTGGTTGGTTTTTTACAAGTTTCGATGGCTGAAATTCAATATCGCCTGGGGTGTTGTGACCTTCTGGGTTGGATTTCACGTCCTTTTCCTGCTGGTCGTGCTTCTCCGGTTTTTCACGCCGTATACGATTGACGGGCACGTGATCCGGCAGACAATCCAGATTGCGCCACGCCTGCCACACCCAACGGTTTTGGAAGAGGTCTTTATAGCTCAGAACCAGAAGGTGAAAAAAGGCGACAAGCTTTACCAGTTCGAAAAGACGCTTTATGCGGCTCAACTGGCCGAGGCCGTGGCAAACCTGGCTGATGCACGCCAGAATGCGCTCATTCTGGAAGAAGACATTCACATCGCACAGGATTCGCTTGAGGCTGCGCAGGCCAACGAAACTTATGCGGCACAGCAAGTGAAGCGGTATTCAGACCTTGTTCCCAAGGGTGGAGCCAAACAGGAGACACTCGACAAATGGGAGGCGCAGCTCGCAGCAGCTCAAGCACAGGTGCACGAAGCGCGTGACAACCTGAAAAAGGCTCAACTTGCCGCTGAGGCAAAGATAGACGGTGTCAATGCGCAGGTTGCCGGTGCCGAGGCGCAGGTCGAGCAGGCACAATATTATGTCGATCAGACAACAATCTATGCCCCGGAAGACGGCGTCATCATTTCCCAGCAGGCACGGCCTGGTCTCGTCGTCGGCGGATTCAGGGTTGCATCAATCGCGGCGTTCGTTGCTGACGCCGATCCCTATTTTCTGGCGACTTTTTACCAGGAACATCTGAAATTCGTGGAACCAGGCCAGCCGGTTGAAGTGGCGCTCGACATTTATCCGGGCCAGATTTTCACGGGTAAGGTCAAAGCGATCTGGGATGGTACCGGACAGGGCCAGATCATTCCGCGAGGCCGCGTGCCTGAGTTCATGTTCATGAGCCCGCAAGGCCGATTTGCGGTCGAGATCGATCTGGACGACGACCCCGCACTGAAACGGTATCCTGCGGGTGCACATGGTGCAGCTGCCATTTACACCGGTGGAGGCGGCGGCTGGGTCGCGGTTTTGAGACGTGTGAACATGCGACTTTATTCGTGGGTCAATTTCATTGTTCCCTTTGATGTGTGAGTGAGAGTTTCAGCGTATGGGGCGGTTGCGGAAATTGGGTCGTTGGGGGGTGCTCGCAGGCGTGCTCTTCGCTGGTGGTTGCATGGTCGGACCCGATTTCGAACGTCCCGAGGCTCCGGTTCTCGACAGCTGGAGCAAAGGTGCCAATCTCACCATCGACAACCGGACCGGTTTCACCAGCCGCAGCGCCCATTCCGTGCCGTGGTGGCACGTCTTCAAGGATGAAACGCTCAACAGCTTGATTGCGCAGGCTTACCGGCAGAATGTCGGACTGCAGGCAGCCGGTGTCAGGGTCTACCAGGCCCGCGCGCAGCTCGGTATTGCAACCGGTGAACTGTTTCCGCAAGTTCAGGAACTGAATGGCGGATCCAAAAGCATCCGTTTCAGTGCCAATGATCCGTTCATACGTGATCTGGAGCGAGTCGGGCTGGTCAATGATCACATTACGCGTGTGTCGACCGGCTTCGACGCCGCCTGGGAAATTGATGTCTGGGGCAAGATAAGGCGCGACATTCAGTCTGCTGATGCGAACCTCAAGGCCAACATCGCTTCTTATGATGATGCACTGGTGACGCTGACCGGTGATATTGCCGCCACTTACGTCACTGCGCGCGAAATACAGCAGCTGATCACGTCGGCGCGCAAGAATGCCGCGCTTCAAAAGAAGTCTCTCGATCTCACTCGGTTGCGCCTTGAAAATGGAGCTGCAACCAAGCTGGATGTCGATGAAGCCACCGTGCTTTATAACAACACGCTCGCATCCATTCCCGGCTATGAAGCTGAACTCTCACAGGCTTACAATGCCTTGAGCCTGCTGTTGAGTGAGCCGCCAGGAGGCATGAAGTCGCGGCTCCGTTCCGGTGGCCGCTATCCGAGGGTTCCAGCGGAAGTCGCGATCGGCGTTCCGGCCGATATGCTTCGCCGACGCCCTGATATCCGGCAGGCAGAATATGTGGCAGCTGCGCAATCGGCACAGATCGGGGTCGCCAAGGCGGATCTTCTGCCGGCCTTTACCATCTCCGGTGCTATCGGAGTGAGGGCAGATGATTTTTCAAACCTCTTCAACAACGGCTCGACAGCAGGTTTCATCAATCCCGGATTTTCCTGGAATTTTCTGAACTATGGACGTATCCAGAACAACGTTCGGGTCCAGGATGCCGAGTTTCAGGAAACGCTTCTGAACTACAAGAACACGGTTTTGAACGCCTATGCAGAAGTTGAAAATGCGCTCACGGCATTTTTGCGCTCAAAGCAGGAAGCGGTCTATCTCAGGCGCAGCGTCAGGGCCGCCCGTAGCTCGGTGGGGGAAGTCGAGGCGCAGTATCAGGACGGTACAGCGTCATATAATCGGGTGGTTGATGCACAAAGAAGTCTGCTTCTGGCCGAGACGCGTCTTATCGCGGCACAGGCGAATGTGCTTACCAATCTGATCGCTGTCTACAAGGGTCTTGGCGGTGGCTGGGTGCCGGAAAATGTCAAGGGACTGATCTCGAACGAAACCCGGCAGCAGATGGCGGAAAGAACCCGCTGGGGCAAACTTCTGGAAAAGCCGGTCGGCGACGCAGGTTAGCGTTAAGGCAAGCCTGCTGGATGAGGTTTGCCAGTTTTGGCAGGGCAGGGCTGTCAGACCGCCTTTGCTGCGTATCGTGCCAAAAACATGTCGACGCTTTCCTCAATAATCTTTTCCATCTCGGGTCGCTCCGGCACACGACTGGCATAGATATTGGGGTAAAAAGCCCTTGACTTGAGAAGGCCCAGAAACTGCTCGGCCGCAACCGATGGATCGTCAGCGGACAGCTTGCCTTCTTTGATGGCTTCCTGGATGTGCTCGGCAAAAACGGATAGTTTGGTCATGCGGCTGTTCATATCCGCAGCGAGTTCGGGGTCACGGATAGTTTCACTCATGATTATGCGGGCAAGGCTCATGAAACAGGGATTGATCATCAATTCCCCTTCTGCCCACCCCAGGCGGATCAGCGCCTCGCGGATAGGAAGGTCCGGATCATATGGCATTTCCAACGCCGAGTTAATCTGATCGGCCAGGCATTGGTTGATACCTTTGAACAGAACTTCCTTGCTTTCAAAGTGATTGTAGACAGTCCGTTTGGAGACTTGAGCACGATCTGAAATGCGATCCATGCTCGCACCCGCGAAGCCTCTTTCCTGAAATTCCGCGATTGCCGCTTCGATGATCTGCTTCTTTTTCTGGTCAGATACCGACATTGTCAGCTCGTTTCGCCCCGGATTGCCTATTCATCTGTTTGTGGTGCCCCAGCCCTTTCATCCCAAAAAATGCGCCCTATGTAAACTGTGGCGTTTACAGATGCGAAATCTGAGACTAAACTGCACGGTGTAGTTTACTTCCTTTAGCCAGATAAGGCCAGCCAAAGGAGCCTCCTCCTCATGTCTGTTACACTAAAAATCAACGGGGAAACGCGCACGCTTGATGCGGATCCTGAAAGCCCGCTGCTGTGGGCATTGCGCGATGAACTTGGAATGACCGGAACCAAATTCGGTTGTGGTATCGCAGCCTGCGGCGCCTGCACCGTACATTGGGACGGTGTCGCCATTAGGTCCTGCCAGACACTGGTGGGAGACCTGGATGGTGCTGAAATCACCACCATCGAAGGTATCAACACGAAAGCTGCCGAAGCAGTGCAAACGGCCTGGAACGAACTGGATGTGCCGCAGTGCGGCTATTGTCAGTCCGGGCAGATCATGGCCGCGACGGCTCTGCTCGCCGAAACGCCGAAGCCGACAGACGAAGACATTGACGCTGCCATGGACGGAAACGTCTGCCGCTGCGCCACTTATGCCCGTATTCGCAAGGCCATTCACCTTGCCTCTGACAAGATGGAGGGCTAACCGATGTTGCACCTCTTGCAAAAACCGCTCGAAGCAGCTCAGCCAAGCCGCCGCAGCTTCCTGAAGATTTCCGCCGGTGCAGTCGGCGGGCTTGTGTTGGCGATGAACCTGCCTCGTGCAGCGCAGGCCGCTGCCGGTGACGGGGAGTTGATCCAGCCGTTCGTCCATATCCGTCCGGACAATACAGTTGTCGTTTTGTCCAAACACCTCGACAAGGGGCAGGGCACAGCGACAGGTCTGGCGACACTTGTTGCCGACGAGTTGGACGCCGCGCGTGAACAGGTTTCGGCTGAATTCGCACCGTCAAATCCCCAGGTCTACGCCAACACGCTCTTTGGTGTTCAGGGAACAGGCGGTTCCACCGCCATGGCGAATTCGTTTATGCAATACCGACAGGCGGGCGCTGCTGCCAAAGCCATGATTGTCGCTGCTGCAGCCAAGGACTGGGGCGTGCCGGCTGGCGAAATCTCAGTTGCAAACGGTGTCGTCTCTCATGCTTCCGGCAAGTCAGCGACACTTGGCGAGCTGGCCGGACTGGCGGCCGCGGAAGATGTGCCTGCCGAACCCACACTGAAAACACCGGATCAGTGGGTCTATATCGGCAAGTCATTCCCGCGTGTCGACGTCAAGAACAAGACAGTCGGTGCGCCAAACACCTACACAATGGACTTTCAGCCGGATGGTCTTCTGGTTGCGACGGTTGCGCGCGCGCCCCGCTTTGGCGGCAAGGTCAAATCCTTCGATGCGACCGAAGCCAAGAAGGTTCCCGGCGTCGTCAATGTCCTGCAGATCCCGAATGGTGTCGCCGTTATAGCAACGTCCACGTGGCCAGCGATCAAAGGGCGTGAACTGCTTGAAGTTGAATGGGATGACAGCGCTGCAGAAACCCGTTCCAGCGATGTCATGATGGCAGAGCTGAAGGAAATGACCACCAAACCGGGCTTGAACGTGCGCGACGATGGTGACATCGATGCCGCTCTGGAAGCATCGGCTCGAGTGATCGAGGAGGATTTCGATTTTCCGTTTCTTGCCCACGGTGCGATGGAGCCGCTGGATGTGGCGATTTCCTTTGATGGTGAAAGTGCCGAACTCTGGCTTGGCTCCCAGATTCAGACCATCGATCACAACGTGGCTGCCACCGTGCTCGGGATTCCGTTCGAGAAGGTGAAGATCAACACCTTGTGGGCCGGTGGTTCCTTCGGCCGCCGGGCGCAAGCGGACGCGCATCCTGTGGTCGAGGCGACAACGCTTGCCCAGGCCATGCGGGCGGACGGTATGGACGCTGCGCCCGTGAAAATCGTGTGGACCCGTGAAGACGATATGGCCGGTGGGTATTATCGCCCCATGTCCGCGCACAAGGTCAAGGTTGGTCTCGACGAGAACAACAATGTCACGGCGTTCAAGTACACCATTGCTGCCAAGTCTATCATCAAGGGCACACCGTTCGAGCAGATGCTCATGAAGGACGGGGTCGACCACAACATGACCGAAGGGGCGCATGACACCACATATGCGTTCCCGATGATGAACATGGATCAGGCTTTCCAGGAAACCCAGGTTCCGGTGCTCTGGTGGCGGTCTGTCGGTCACACGCACACGGCCTATGTCATGGAAACCATGATCGATCGCCTGGCGAAGGAAGCCGGGAAGGATCCGGTCGCCTATCGTCTGGAGATGCTCAAGGACGATCCACGGAAAGTGGCTGTGTTGAAACTTGCTGCAGAGAAGGCCGGTTGGGATACGCCACCTGCTGAAGGTCGTCACCGCGGTGTGGCCGTGCACAAGTCCTTCGGTTCCTATGTTGCTGAAGTTGTCGAGATCTCTTTCCGGGATGACGATACGGTGAAGGTGGAAAAGGTCGTCGCTGCGGTCGACTGCGGTACGCCGATCAACCCGGACAATATTGTGGCCCAGGTTGAAGGCGGCATCGGATATGGCCTTGGTGCGATCCTGCGCAATCAGGTGACGCTGGCTGACGGTGTTGTTGAAGAGACCAATTTCGACACCTATGAGCCGATCCGCATGTCCGACATGCCGGAAATCGAAGTGCATATTGTTGCTTCGAATGAAGCTCCGACAGGTATCGGCGAACCCGGTACACCGCCAATCGGTCCGGCTGTCGCCAATGCGATCGCCGCGGCAAAAGGCAACTGGGTAACCAGCCTGCCACTGGCCAAGAACGGTCTGGTTTAAGCTTTTCCTGAATAGCTTGCGAAAAGGCCGCCTCAGGGCGGCCTTTTTGTCGGATTTCCGATCCCGCTAGAAACCGCTATTGCGTCAACCGAAAATCTTCTGGCACATAAAACGTATAGTCCCGGTCAGCAACAGCTTCATGGCACACATGGCAATACGTCATGAGGTCCGGGTTGGCACCCGTTGTATCGCCATAGATGGAGCCATCCGGGATGACCATGAAATAGCGCCAATCTGCTGTCTCCGGGCTTGCGCCGGAGGCAAGTTTTTCCATGCCGAACAATGCGCCTGGAAAAATACCGCCATCGTCGGTCACGGTTATGCTGTCCTTGACCAGGATGGAACCGGTTGGAAGCAGCTCACCCTCTTCGAGATCTGCGTAGTTCGATGCAACAGCGTTGGCATAGTTGTTGACGTAGCGCTGGCCGTGCGTAGCAGAGATGTAAGGTGCGGTGTTGAAGAGCGGCCATGACTGGTAGTCTTCGATTTCCTTCAGCTGCGACATCGCATAGTTGGTTGCGAGGCGATCTTTCAGGTCGTCATATATCGCCGACGCTTCAGGGCCGGCCAAATCCGCCGGATTTTCAATGGTAATGTGACTGTCGATACCTGCGATACCTGCATTCTGACCGAATGCTGCGGTGCTGATGTGACCGATAAGAAAAGCAATACAAATGGTTCTGCCGGACTTCATGTGCATAGACCTTCTCCTCAAAAACCGTCCGACCGTCGCCGAGACTGGAGTGCCTCAAGGATAGGTAATGCAGCCTTTGCTGTAATTCATGGTGGTAAAAATGACGTTCACACGGAATTGTCCGATATTGAACGGCATTGCCGTCCAGAAAAACCAAAAACAGCCGCTAATTGGCCGCTGTAGGTCAGATCATAGGAGGTGAGCATTCAGGACGCTGCGAGTGCTTCCCGGTCCTTCTTGCGCATGCGTTCCGATGCCGATTTCAACTGGCCGCATGCAGCGAAGATGTCCCTGCCGCGGGGTGTGCGTATCGGGGACGCGTAACCGGCGCGGTTGACGATATCGGCGAACTCCTCGATCCGTTCCCAATCTGAGCACTCGTATTCAGACCCGGGCCACGGGTTGAACGGGATCAGATTGATCTTGGCGGGGATGCCTTTCAGCAGACGCACAAGCTCAAGGGCTTCCTGGTTGCTGTCATTAACGCCTTTCAGCATGACGTATTCAAAGGTAATGCGTTTGGCGTTGGAGAGACCCGGATAGTTTCTGCAGGCGTCCAGCAGAGCGTCAATATTCCATTTTTTGTTGATCGGAACCAGGACATCGCGCAGGTCGTCGCGAACGGCGTGCAGTGAGATAGCAAGCATGCAGCCGATCTCGTCTCCCGTGCGGAAAATCTCGGGAACGACGCCGGACGTGGACAGCGTGATGCGGCGCTTGGAAAGGGACAGGCCGTCGCCATCGGAGGCGATCAGAAGCGCTTTCTTGACGTTGTCGAAATTGTAGAGCGGTTCGCCCATTCCCATCATGACAATGTTGGAAATGAGGCGGCCTTCGGACGGAACGATCGCTCCCTGAGGAGTGTCGGCGTCCGGAAAATCACCCAGTCGGTCCCGGGCCAACAGGATTTGCGAAAGGATTTCTTCAGCCGTCAGGTTGCGAACCAGTTTCTGTGTTCCGGTGTGACAGAAGGTGCAGGTGAGCGTGCAGCCAACCTGAGAAGAAACGCAAAGCGTGCCGCGCCCTTCTTCGGGAATATAGACCGTTTCCACTTCAACGGGGCGACCGGCACCGCGTGGGGGAAACCGGAACAGCCATTTGCGTGTGCCATCGACAGAAATCTGTTCGGAAACGATGTCGGGCCGTGCAATCGAGAAATGATCATCAAGCTTCTGGCGCAGGTCCTTGGCGATGTTGGTCATCTGCGAAAAATCGGAAACACCGCGCACGTAGAGCCAATGCCAGAGCTGCGAAGACCGCATCCGCCATTGTTTTTGCGGTATGCCAATGGTGCCAAGCAACTCGCCAAGTTCTTCGCGCGACAGGCCGATCAGTGTCGGTTTTTCCTCAGCCGTCTGCTGACTTGCCGGGTCAGCTGAAATTGTCGGCGCATTCGCGTTGTCATGCGCGATATCGAGCGTAATCGCCATGTCGTGATCCATCATCTCATCCGGCGCACGATATTGCTGTTCTTTAAGAAGAAAACGCGCCTGCCGGGCAACCTGACATACAGGTTAGAATTCAAGCGCTCCCAAAACCACAAAATGGTCGGAAAATCAAGGTTCGCGACTTGAATGGGCGTGTTACACGCACTCAAAGGGTGCGCGGCAAACGCAATTGCCCGGAAAAGCAGAAATTGCTCGCCCGGCTTGCTGTCAGCAAGTGAAAAGGACCTGACGCGTTAGCGGCAGGCCGATCCTGCTGTATCGATTGCGGCAGTGACACCCGACAAGGAAAACTTGTAAGTCGTGCGGGTGCCTCGGCTGGATTCACCGGCCACCGTCATTTCCCGGCCAGCCTTCATGGCTGAGACCAGCTGGGCTTCTGTTGCCGCATTTTCCACCCATGCACCATCATTGTTGGTGAAGAGCGTGAAGGTCTTACCGTCAACGTCCACGGACACGGAAGACTTGTCCTTGAAGGGATAGCCGACCAACAAGCTCGGTTCGGAGCTCACACCTTCGGCTGGCCGTGACGTCACGAAAAAGAAAACATCTCCGTGATTGCGGTCGCCGGGCAGCAATGTTGTCGGCTTGGTCAGCGCATAGCAAACCTTCCCGCTGCCACCCGTCAGAGCATAAGCTGCCCAATCCTTGTGTTGCTTAATGAGCGTCGGGGTTTGCGCGAAAGCCACTGCACTCGAAACAGCAAGACCTGCAATGGCCAGAACCAGCGATTTTGCTTTCATCATCTCCACACCGTTTGGACTTGAGTTTCAGTCAATTCTATTCAATTGCCGACAGTCTTATAAACCTTGCTTTAATGATAAATTAAAGCGGGTTACGAAAGAGTTGAAGCTCGGCAATTGTTTTTTGTTTTTTGGACGCTTCATTTTTCGGTACCGTCGATCCATAGCTTCATGGCTCTCAAGGTTAATCGAGGCAACAGTGTGGCAGACTATAGTCCCCCCTTTCGAAAATCGCCGAACCTGCTAAAGATTGATGCGTAACCGAACGGCCGGCAGGGAGTAGAGTGGCCTTTGGCGCAAGCGCAGTATTTTTCCGGACTGATCGTAAGGGTCGCTGCAGAGCGGGACAAAACCGCTTTTGTGGAGCTGTTCGATCACTTTGCCCCGCGTCTGAAGGGTTATCTTATGAACCAGGGCGCCGATGGCGCATTGGCTGAAGAGATCGCCCAGGATGTCATGGTGACACTTTGGCGCAAGGCTGATCTGTTCGACCCCAAAAAGTCCTCTGCAAGCACTTGGCTTTACAGGATCGCGCGCAACCGGCGCATTGACAGGCTTCGGCGGCAAAAAACCGCTGAGCTCGATCCCGAAGAACCCGCGTTGCAGCCGACTCCTCTTCCGGATGTCGCAGACGAAATGGATGCGCGGCTGCGCGAGGAACGGGTGCGGGCTGCCTTGACGAAATTGCCGGACGAACAAAAGGAAGTCGTTCGACTGGCCTTTTTTGCCGGCCAGTCTCACAGCGAAATTTCAGAATCAACCGGATTGCCGCTTGGAACAGTCAAGTCCAGGATCAGGCTCGCGTTTGGACGTCTCCGGCAGCTGATCGAAGCCGACGAGGCGGTTGATGTGGACTAGTCGTCTGCTTCTTGTGACGACTTTGATGTTGGGCCTTGGCCCGTCCGCTAGTGCCGATGCCATGCCTGACGGCTTCGTATATCTGAAAGACTATGTACCCGATATCCGGCAGGACATTCGATATGCTGGCCGGCAGAATTTCATGCGCAAACGGTTGCCCGGTTACGGGGCAAAGGAATGCGTTTTGACGGAAGCTGCGGCTAAGGCTCTTGCAAAAGTGCAAAATGCTGCAGTCCAGTCCGGGTATTCCCTCGTTGTGTTTGACTGTTATCGCCCACAGACCGCCGTTGACGCCATGGTCGCGTGGGTTGGCTCAGGGCAGGAGACAGACAGGGAGTATTATCCGTCTGTTCCACGGTCACAATTGATCCGTCAGGGTTATATCGGAGCCAAAAGCAGTCACGCCAGAGGGTCAACCGTGGATGTTTCCCTGGAGTTTCTGGATGTTGCCGAACCCCGGAAACAGCAGACAGTTTGCGCGCGAGGCGACCTAGGCACCGCGGACTTCGGTACGCCCTTCGATTGTTTCGACCCGGCAAGCCGCACCGATGCTAAGGTTGTGGGAAAGCAGGCGCAGCAAATGCGCAAGAAACTTGTCGAGCTTATGCGCCTTGGAAATTTTCGGAACTACGCAGGAGAATGGTGGCACTTCACGCTGCGCGATGAGCCTTTTCCGAACCGGTCTTTCAGTTTCGCGATCGAGAAACGCTAATTTCCAAAGGGCTTTGACGCCGTTCCGGGCCATTTCAAGCCACAATTAGCCATGGAACATTGAAAAAGAGGTCGATTGTGAGCCGCATCACATCCGGTATGCTTCGTGCCGTCTAAGGTTGAAGGCGGAACTTTTTAATAGCTCATAGTTGTGAAGCCTGTTCTGCGCTTCGGCCCAAGCGGAATCGAGATTGATACCCTGCCGGGCAGTTTCGGACCGCGACGGATATTGCGCAAGACATGACCATGGCGCGTCGCCTGTCCGCCAAGGATGAGGCACTCGCAGGCCTTATAAACTGGAATAGATCGCAACTTGAGACCTTTGAGCGTGTTGTTTTTTGAGGACGAGATAGATCCATTCAAGAAAGTTCGAGGTGTGCTATGGCCAAATTGCTACGTCTGCTCTGCGGCGCCGTGCCGTTTCTTCTGATCGTTTCGCTAGGATTACCTGCATCGGCGCAAAACACCTATCTGAACGACAAGAAAACTTTTGACACTGCCTGGACACTCTTGGGCGAGCAAATCGGCGGTAGCGATCTTTTGTGGTTGCGGCTCCAGCCAGGCAGTCTGTCCGTCATTGCCGCGACTGGACAAAACGGAAAAGAATTCAATCTTTGGACGGTTCAGCGTATCAAGAATGATCAGGGCTTCGTGGATAGTGTTCAGGGGCCGATGCACATGGCCGATGGTCCGAATTTCATCGTGCCGCCGGGGCGCTTCAGTCAGGCAGAGGTTCAGATTTCCAGATTGTGGGAGATCCTCGGTAGCGCACCGGATGGCCTGCCGACGAAAGTGCCGGGCGAAGTGACGTCGGCTGTGGCCTCGTTGGGTCCGGTCCTGGGACAGACCCAATGGGCCGTTAAGTGGAACATTTCTATCAAAAGCGGCCGCGAATTCGGTCAGGTTTATGTTTTGGCCGATGGGCGGTTAGATGGTGCCGACATCAGCCATACCGAGCGGGGCCGCTCGATGAATTTGCGGACCCAATCCGACTGGCCTTTCGAAAATGCACAGGGCCGTTTCGCTGATATCTTTGGTACGGGGGAAAGTGTTTTTAAAATCAGTGTTCTGACCCACGGCGTTGAAATCGATGCTGTGGAGCCGACCGATCCGGCGCAAGTCCAGGCCTATCGATGGAACGGCGGTAGCTTTCGCCGGGGTGCCGTAGCCAAGCCGATGTCATTCTACACTTTGACAGGCCGGAGCCTGCCATTCGCCGTTACGGCCAGCGGACTGGCCCGTTTGCCGCAGATCATTGCCGCCGCGCGCGCCGAGGTGCCAGCGGGGTGGACCCATGTCGATCGCGTAGAGGCAACCAGGCCGCCGCCAGCGGGTAGCGAGCGTGGCGTGTTGTGGGTCATAGAATTGCAGAGCGCCGCTGGTGGCCGCGAAAAAGCTGTGGTGCGGGTGCGCCCGGATGCCAGCATCCATTCAGTGACGTTGCCGGAAAGCCTGCGCGCCTTCGACAGCTATATGTCGTTAAAAGGCATGTCGGATGCGTTCGTGCAATTTCAAACCACGCTTGGCAAGGACATCAGGTTCTTTGAGATGACCTTCCGCCAGGACCGGGCCAGTATTACGCTGCCCGATCCCGAAGCTCCCGGGAATGTGGTCGATTACACCCTTGGCAACAGTGGAATAACGCGTGGGTTTTCGCGGCCGCGCATCATGGAAAATGACGCGGATCTGATCACCTTTACTCAGGCGTCTCAGTTCCATCATCAGTTGGTCACCCATGTTCCGGCAATGCTGGTGAAGGCGTTCAAAACCGAAAATGCCGAGGTCTTCAAGATCAAGCTTTGGAACGGAGCACCCTTTTACAAAGACGCGAAAGGTGCACTCTTCATGCAGATGTACGTGGGTGTGCCACCGCAGCACAACAACAGCGGTCACGCAGTGTTCCGGTTCGACGGAGAATATGTTGACGGCGGCCGATAGCGCTGCCGTGAGTTCCAAGTGTACGACCTAGTCGGCAAAGATCGGTATCAGTTCAGATACGGCTGTATCACTGTATCTTGCGCCGGCAAAAACGGACCCGATTTCGAACTCCAGCCATGTCGTTTCTTGTGGCGCGCCGAAAGTGAACCGGTTTGCGCGCATGTCATCGGGCAGCGACACGCTTTGAGTGGAGCCATCTGACAAAGTAATCATCGCGGTTCTGACGCGTGCGTTCTTTCGGTAGATGTCGCGGTTCTTTGCATAGCCGTTTGTGATCTGAAAACCTGCAACGCGGCGCGGACGGTCGAAGGCTATCAGAATTTTCTGCCCGGCACCGTCGCCTCGGACACCTTCCACCCAGGCTGTCGAAGGATTTTGATCGAACAGATTGCCCGGACCATAGCGGTTGCCGAATTGCGGATCGAGAATTGAACTGGCGCAAAACTCTACAGTGCCGCCGAGGTCTCTTACCGACTGGCAGAGATCGCGATGATATGGCGGTGTCGGCAAGTGCGTCGGTTCGGCCCGGCTTGCCACGAGAGGAGCCGTTTGTGCGGCCGACCCGCTATCCACTTTGGCCGCTGTCGCGTCGGATTGGGTCGCAGGTGCGGCGGCTTCTGACGACTGTCCTCCGAAATAAAACTCGCCGATCAACGCTTCGTTCAACCAGGGGAGTTGACGCTCACCGGTCGAGACATAAACGCTTTCGCGCACCTTCCCCATCAGATGGCGCACTTCCAAATCCGGTGTGTCGATCAAACGGGCAAGGGCTTCTGTGAACGGGCTGTTGTTGCCACTTCCGTCCAATGCGACATCCCCCGGCGAAGTCGCAAAGGCGATCATCATGCCGGCAGCATTCGCCTCCAACCGGGCAAGGCCATTGGCGGCGCCGCGAGACAAGGATCTTGGCAGCGGGTTGTTTCGGCACGCATCCAGAAAAACAAGTTTTAGCTTCGCACCGGATGCTTCCATGATCTCCAGAAGATCGTTCGCCTTGAGCGCTTGTGCCGGCAGATCCGTTGAGGCTTCGATTTCCGCGTCGACGGGCAGTAGCCAATTACGACCGTTTACCTGAACGCCGTGGCCTGCATAAAACACCAGGGCCACATCGGCACCTTGTGCCTTGCGGCCGAATTGCTTCAGCCCATCCCAGAAATCCTGGCGGTTTCCGTCTATGATCCGGACCACATCAAAGCCCAGTTCCACCAATTTTGCTGAAATCAGGTTGGCATCGTTCGCCGGATTACGCAGTGCTGGCATCGCCTGATAGGCACCGTTGCCGATCACGAGCGCGGCTTTGCCCGCAGCCAGGACAGGACCGGGTCCGGCGAAGGCCAGAAAGAAAATCAGTCCCGCAATTGCTTTCCGTATTCCAGTCATCAGCAGCCTCCCACAGCGATAGAATGAAAACTGTCGCGAGGCTGTCAAGGCAAGGAAATTCTTGTAGGAGGCCGCGCCGCTTGCACTGAGCTTGCCGGCGAGGACGGAGCGGCCGGTGTGGAATGCGTTGGTCGGACGACGATCCCGGACAGCCATTGCGCCGGCCATCGCCACATTGATGCCGAACTTGATCGGGATCTTAACTGGGAAATCGCGGGCGATCGAAAAACGGCTCCCGGCTGATATTGTTGTTAGCTGGACACTGTCCGCACCCGTTCCGCAGGTGCCTTTTTGGCGCAATGGATTGTAAAAAATGCGATTTTCGCTCCAAGTACCAATACCTGTCCGGTCACTCAAACGCGCTTTGATTGCGCTCAGCAGCAAAGCAATCCCGGTGGAACGTCCGTCGCTGTGCTCAGGTCAATTCACAAAAGAATAACAAGGAAAGCCGGCACCAGACGGTGCTGAACTTGCATTTATCGCTCCACTCTATTCTTACGTGCAAAAACACAACTTTTGATAGAATTTGTGATCTGTGAGCAACTATTTAGACTTAAGCCAATGGAAGATTTTCACTCATGAATGAAGGCGAACTCGATCCACAAGCGCTTGATCACCTTATCGAAATCGCTAAGCATCATGAGTTGGCGGCAGACCGCGCCAAGATTGAATTTGAATACTCCATAGGAGAAGAACCTCTTACCGAGATGCGCCTTCTGCGAATTGCGCAGGATCTGGGTTTGCAGGTCTCTTCGAAGCGATTGTCTTGGAGCCAATTTGGGAAGCTGGGTCAGGCTTATCCGGTCATTTTAGTTCTCAAATCGGGCGAGACCCTCCTAATTTCCGGTTACTCGGAAGATCCTGAAACTGGCAGAGACTATGTTTTTTCAGCGCAAAGATGCCTGGAGACAAAGCAATTCGAGCATGAACCGATTGCAGCAACAGACTTAAGTCGTGGCTGGAAAGGCACGATATATCTCTTCAGGAGAACCACGGATGAGGCCGTTGCCAGCGAGTTCGGCCTGGGCTGGTTCTTCAAAGAGGCTCTTAAACAGAAAGTGCTGTTCACGGAGATCATTCTCATTGCTCTGATGATCCACGCTACTGCGTTGGCCGTCCCGCTCTTTTTCCAGATCACGGTCGACAAGGTGCTTGTCCATCAGAGCTTTCAGACGTTGAATGTGCTCGCGGTCGCTGTCGTGATTGTTCTGCTGTTCCAAGGCGTTTTCAACTTTCTGCGCAACTACCTTCTCGCATTCGCAACGTCGAAAATCGATATGAGAACGGCCACCCGGACGTTCGGTCA
This sequence comes from Labrenzia sp. THAF82, assembly GCF_009363435.1. GTDB lineage: Bacteria > Pseudomonadota > Alphaproteobacteria > Rhizobiales > Stappiaceae > Roseibium > Roseibium porphyridii. The sequence goes on from NZ_CP045354.1 coordinate 910,596, forward strand.
TCTGGTCCGGTTGCCCCTTTCGTTCTTTCAGCGTTCGACTGCCGGCGTTTTGACCAAGCATATGCAACAAACGGATGAAATCCGGGATTTTCTGACCGGAAACGTTCTGACCACAGCCCTCGATGCGACCGCGCTGTTTGTGTTTATTCCGCTTCTTTTTCTCTATAGCTGGGAACTTGGACTGATCGTGGTGGGCTTCTCCCTTCTGATCGCCATGGTCATCGCAGGAATGATCCGTCCGTTCTATTCCGCTCTCATGCGCCTTTACTCGGCGGAAGGAGAGCGGCAGTCCCTGCTTGTGGAGAGTATTCACGGCATTTCGACCATCAAGAGCATGGCTCTTGAGCCACGGCGAAACCGCATATGGGACAACAGCTCGGCGCAATCGGTTCGAACCAACTTCAAAGTCGATAAAATCGGAACGACGGCAGAGAGCATCGTCCAAACGCTAGAGCAGCTGATGTCCGTCGTCATTTTATTTGTGGGCGCTCATATGGTCTTCAAAGGCGACATGACCGTCGGCAAGCTGATTGCCTTCAAAATGCTGTCCAGCAATGTCAGCCAACCCCTGATCAAGATTGTCGAGATGATCCATGAGTATCAAAAGGCGCGTCTGGCCGTCAGGATGCTCGGCAACATCATGAACACCAGGACGGAGGGCAATTCTTCCTCACAAACGCTTACGCCGGATGTCTCGGGGCAAATCGTCTTTGAGAACGTCACATTCACCTATGACGGTTCGGACAAGCCAGCGCTTCAGGATGTCTCCTTTTCAATCGAGGCCGGTGAAACAATTGGCATCGTTGGAGAAAGCGGGTCGGGAAAATCCACTCTGGCCCGATTGGTGCAAGGTCTTTATGCCGTCAACGACGGCAGAGTGAAATTCGATGGGATTGATCTCCGGGAAATCGATCTTGCGCATCTGCGGCGATCGGTGGGCATCGTGCTGCAGGAGAATTTCCTGTTTCGCGGAACCATTCGGGAAAACATAGCCCTGACGGTGGCGCACGCGCAGCTGGAAGACGTCAGGAAGGCTGCTCAGCTTGCCGGAGCGGCGGGTTTTATTGAAGACCTGCCTTCGGGCTACGACACGTTTTTGGAAGAAAATGCCACAAATCTGTCGGGCGGCCAGCGGCAACGGCTGGCGATCGCGCGGGCCTTGTTGCGCAATCCGAAGCTGCTTGTTTTTGATGAGGCAACGTCCGCACTCGATGTTGAGTCGGAGACCATCATCCAAAGCAATCTGAGCAAGATAGCCGATGGCAGAACCATGCTGATTATCGCACACCGTTTGTCGACCCTGCACGACGCGGATCGCATTCTGGTTCTGGACAAGGGGCGTGTCGAAGCCTTCGCGCCACGCCGGGAGTTGCTGGATGAACAGAGCCCGCGGTTTTCCCCGGCGTTTCAAAGAATGTGGGACATTCAGGTGAAAAATGCTCTTGGGGCAGATTATGCGTGATCCGTTTGGTTACCGGAGAACCACTGAACTGTCCGAGCTTGCCGATGGTACCTCAGATAGGGTCGAGCGGCATGCGATTCCCTTTCAGCCGGACTCCGTCGAAGTGGAGCTGAAGCGCTTGCCGTATCTGGCACGCGTTTCCCTTTATACGATCCTGTTTCTGATGGTATCGGCAGTCGGTTGGGCCGCATGGGCTCAGATAGACCGGACCGTCACAGCACGCGGCAAGCTGGTCAGTCAGTCGAGAACGGTCGTCAAGCAACCTTACCAACCGTCGGTCATCCGGAGCTTGGATGCAAAGGCCGGGGACTACGTCAAAGAAGGCAATTTGATAGCGTCGCTGGATCCCACGCTCACCAAGGCCGACAGGGGTCAGCTTCAGGCAAAAATCCGCCTTCTTGAGTTGGAAGGCGCGCGCCTCGAGGCCGAGCAATCCGGCCTTGCTTTCAGGCCCGAGCAAACGTCCGAACTTTCCAATCTGCAGCTTGAACTCTTCAAACGGCGTCAGTTTGAGAAGGATGCAACGCTGGAAAAATTTCACGCTCAGGTCCAGACGCTTGATTCCCAGATCGAAGTTGCACGCGCACAGGCTTCGCAATTTCGAGCGCAGAAAGAACTGGCTAAGATCAAGCTCGACAACGCTGAAAAACTCCTGAAATCAAATGCGGGTTCACGCATCCGATTTCAGGAGGCATCTACGGAAGTTGAGCGCCTGGAAGCCGCACAAGTGGAAAAGGAACGGGAGCAGGACCGGTATGCGCGCCAGAAAAATGTGGTGCAGGTGGAGCGGGAACTCTTTCTGTCGTCTTACGCGCTCAGTATCGAGGAGCGGCTGTTGGCAATTACGACGGAGCTTGAACAGTTGCGTTTCGATCTGCAGAAGATCGTGAAGATGGGCGAGTTTGATGAGTTCAGGGCCGACTCGGACGGCATCATCCTGGAGGTCACCAACAAATCAGTTGGGTCGGTTGTCGAAGCCGCTGAAGTGCTGTTCACATTCGTCCCAACCGATCAGGGACTGGATGTGGAACTCGACTTGACGCCGCAGGATATCGGATGGGTGCATGTCGGACAGCCCGTCCGCATCAAGCTGGATCCCTTTCCGTTTCAACGGCACGGCACATTGGAAGGTGAGCTGACTTCGATTAGTCCGGATGCCCTTCAAGACCAGTCCAGCGGGCAGACGCAGGTCTACTACAAGGCGCGGGTGTCCATCACCCACAACAAACTGAGAAATCTGCCCTCCGGATTTGAACTGCTGCCTGGCATCACATCCACCGCGGAAATCAAGATCGGCAAGCGATCAATCCTCTCCTATCTCACCGATCCATTCCACAAAGCCCTTGATGAGAGTTTGAAAGAGCCAAACTGATGCGGCGGATACGTAAAAATCTGATCACAGGGCAGTCGCCCACGCATGACGCGAGTGCCTTACGGGCTGCACTGAGAGCAAGAGAAGCCAACCTTCTTGGCGAAAATGGTCTCGTTCATGGCCAGGACCGGTATGTTGCCACCGCTTCACCGGGAGACCTTGTTTTACCGCTGGATCAGCTCAGCGAAGAACAGAAAGCCCTGCTGGAGGAGCGTATGGGAAAGTTGGTCAGCCATACGGTGGGGTGCGGCCGCGAGCTTGAGTTAGGTGAACTTGTCAAAGATGGTGTCTCGATTGCCGAGCCCTCCGATATTGATGCATTGATAAACCTTGGTGCAGCGATCGCTTCAGAAACGGCCTACCGTTCAATCACCTTCGACCCGCTCCGGGCGCGTGAATTTGCAGAAATGTATCTGGCTGAGACCGAAACGCATAAGATCTTTGTCCACAAATCCCGTGGGCGCCTTCAGGGCGCGCTCTTCGGCTACGTTACCGACTATATTTTTTCGCGCGACCTCATGGCTGCCGAAGAGTTGTTCTACATATATCCCGAGGACCGCAAATCCCGGATTGCGATCAAACTTATGCGTGCCTTTGAGACCTGGGCGCGAACCAAGTCCGTCATCGAAATCTGTTTTTCGGTTTCCACTCAGGATCAGGCCGACCGTATCGGGCGTTTCTACGAGAAGATGGACTATGTGCGGGTTGGCGGTGTCTACAAGAAAAAAATGCAAGAACATGCAACTTGAGGTGTTGTGTTTACGAAATGCCTCTTGTAATTTTTCCGGGGGCTTGTTCAGGAGATATCGCGGATGTCATTTCTTCCGGGTCAAGGCCGAGCCCTTATTCACGTTACAGATAACGAGATCATTGTTCCTGAGGGCGTTCTTTCGACCCGTGAGATTGCAGTGATCTGCGACACTCTCGGACGATGGCCTTCCGAGTTGACTGTCGGGGGTAAAGAGGCTCTCGTAAACCCGGTCTCAGGCCTAAACGCTTACGGCGGTGGCGGAGGCGGCAGCGGATCGGGTGGCGGCGGCTCGTCCCGTTCTACCACAAACAGATCCAGTTCATCTTCAAGACCGACCGCTTCAAGCCGGCGCACGAGCAGCGGTGCGCCCGGCATATCCACTAGCCAGACGAGAACTTCTGGCGGTCCCACCAGCCGAGGCGGTTTTCGAGGCAGCCGGGCCAAAGCCGCGCGGGCTAACGTGAGCAGTTCCCGCTCAACGACAACAAGCAGCAGGCCTGCCAGCTCGAGCGGCCGCGCCCATATCAGCGCCAGTTCATCGCGCTCACGGTATAGTCAGGTTTCCCGTAACACGTCGACGGTTTCCCGTGGGCCTAGCCAGCGGGGCGGTTATCGGGGTGCCCAGGCAGCGGCAACAAGGTCCTCAAATTCTGGTGTGACCCGAAACCAGACGATCGGTTCCCGTGGGCGAACTCAAACCAGTGCATCATCTTCTGGGTCCCGATCAGGCCGGCAAACCGGAGCGACATCGGTGATGTCTGGCGGACCTTCGAGACGTGGCGGATATCGTGGAGAACAGGCACAGGCCGTCAGAGCTTCGGGATCTGGAGCGACGAGGAACAGATCCAGCGCCTCGGTTGGCCGAGCGCATATCCCGGCGAGTTCTTCCCGCTCTCAATCGAGTCGATTGTCCCAGTCCGGGGCAAACGTCTCGCGTGGGCCATCTCGGCGGGGCGGCTATCGAGGGCTAAAGGCCCAACAGGTGCGGGCAGGCCGGTCCATGGCGAGGACGAACACGACGGCCTCACGCTCCTCTCAAGGTCGTGCGCATATTCCGGCAAGCTCCTCTCGGTCGCGTTACAGCCAGCTCACAGGGGGGCAGGCACAGGTTTCCCAAGGGCCACCCCGGCGGGGTGGCTACCGAGGCAGCCGGGCACAGGCTGTCAGAAGCTCGAAAGCTCCCTCCACAGCTTCCAACCGGCGCTCCTCGGTAGGCAGGGCGCATATCCAGGCAAGTTCCCCAAGATCACGATATTCCAGTCTTGTGGAAAACAAAACCAGGCTCTCCAGCGGTCCTCCCCGCCGCGGTGGGTTCCGGGGTGATCGGGCAAAAGCCACGAGATCTGCGACAAAAACGAGAACGAGCCGATGGTCGGCGAATTTCGCAAAGCGATTGAGTGCTGATGGGGGAGCGATTATCAATCGTGGCACGCTGCCAGCATCGAAGATCCCCAGCAGAGTTATCAGATGGGGAACAAGGCTTGGGGTCTATAAAGCCACCTATGAGACCCGAATTACAGCATCGGGCACTGCGCAAGTGCGGGTGAATATCGACAACAATCTTGCCAATATCCTTTCGGGAAGAAACGCGACCAGCAAACTCGGAAAACTCTGGGGCAATACGGGTGGGAGGCTCGTTCGCCTCGTACCGAACAGAGTGCGTGTCACCTATTCGCAAGGCCTCGACTCCAAGGGTCTCGTTGCCGCCACGAAGGATATCGGTTGGAACTACAGTCAGAAGAAGAAGACAAGCACGCTCGGCGGATTTGCCGGATATCGATACAATTTTTCTACCGGTTCTCATTCTTTAATCAGCAGCGGAAGCCGGGTCGGACCGAACAACAAAGGCGCATTTGTGAATGGAGGGCTGAGACTATCCGACTGAGGCCTGGAAAATTCACGCAGGTGCTGTGTTTCTTCGCGGCCCTTTCGGGTTGGTCTGCCTATCTGACCACAAACGCCTCCGGGACAGATGGCAGGGTGTTTCCTGGCGCATGTGAAAGGGAGACGGAGGAAACACGGCAAATGAACTGCCTGTTTGAAGAACAAGGCATACCGGGCGTTCTGCAACTGGCGGAAAAGGCAGAGGCAGCCGCTGACCTGGAATTTGCCTTTGATCTTTATGAGTTCGCTAGTCGCAAGGGCAGTCCGGTTGCATCATACAATGTCGGTGTGTTCTATGAGGAAGGTGGGACAGTCGAGCAAAGTACTGAAAAAGCAATAGAATATTACAGTGAAAGTGCTGCTGCAGAATTTGTTCCTGCGTTTTTCAATCTCGGTAATATTTATTGTCGTGACAGTTTTTCGGAGAACAAAAAAGATTGCGCTTATTGGCTGCTTAAGGCGTTCCAAGCCGGAGATCTGGATGCCGGTTATAATCTGGCAATGTACTTGGTGAAAAACGAGACAGATCTCGACTGGGCGGAAGTGCTGATCAATATGGCAGCGGAACAGGGGCATGAACCATCGGCGTCCTTTTTGGACGGGATCAAATGAGTGGCGATTTGTGGCTCGAGAAATTGTATCGTGGCCGGGAGTTTCACATCGTCCGAGAATACCGGAAAGCCTCTAAATTTTTCCCAAATATCTGGAATATATATGTAATTTCTTCCAATGGGTTGTCGCATCTTGTGTTTCAGGAAGACGCTGCTGAATTTGAACCCAGTTTTCTGATCCTGGACCAATCAGGCTTGTCCGATTTTTCCAACCTCCTTGATCGAACAACTTTCTCAAACGCTGCCCTGGACTGGGACCAGCAGATCAGGGGAGTGGAAAGCGCGGTCTGCGGCGCTTTTTTTTCCCGAGTGCTCTGGGTCAGGACACTGAACATGGATTGCCGCTTCAAAGACAACACTTGGGTTCTGCTCGTCCCCGGTCCTAAGCAGCTCGGAATACTAGGCCAGATCGCCCGGATAAGCATGAAATACTTCAAGAATTGGGAGGCTGAAGTTGCCGAACGACAACATTCTTAACGAGGATATCCGGATCTTCAAGAATTTGGCTGACGGACCGGTCGTTGAAGTCTCCGACATTGCCTTGACCTATCCGGCCTTGGAAATGAAAAGCATTCCGGGCAAGGCGGCATTGGCAAATACCATTTCGATTCACCTGCATGAGTTTGTGCGAGATCAGGGCATTGATACTCACTACGCGTCGCGTGCAGGAAAACAGGAACAGGCAGTTTACGAGACCGAACAGCTTCCGTTCGATCTTGTTGTTCGCAACCTTGCGGCAGGCGACCTGGTATCGGATTTTGGTTTGGAGCCCAATTATCGTTTTCCCGAACCGCTGCTGGAGTTCTTTGTTCGTCCTGACAGGCTCGGCAAGAAACCCACCCGTGTTTCGGTAAGTCATCTGACAGCATTTGATCTGATCGCACCTGAAGAAATCAATGTTATCAACGATATAGCGCTGAGATTGAACGATCTTCTGACCGGGGTCTTTTTCGGAATTGGCGTGCAGCTGGTCGATATGCGGATGGAGTTTGGTGCCCGTTTCGACGAAGAAGATGGCGACCCGATTATCATGCTCGTCTCCGAGTTGAGCCCTGATGTCATGACGCTTCAGGACATCAGATCGGGTAAGGCTCTGGATTCAAGCCTTGCTTTTCACGGTGAAAGCACCGGGCTTGAGGGTTACAAGGAAATTGCACGCAGGTTTAAGCTGGATTCTGCTGCTGCCGCTCTTAGGCGACAAGTGAATTGACCGGAAAGAACATTCCGTTGGCACGTATGAGCTGACAGTCGGGCCAATAATCCTGACTTCACAGCTGATGACCACCCGTTGTCGCCTCTGCCGATCCGGATGCGAGATCCATCTACAGATCGGAATGTCCTGGCAGACAATCCGTCAGGTGCCGGGAACCTTGCGTCCCGTTCTCATGACGGGGCCACCACTGACATGTTTGGGCCGCTCCACCTTTGGGCCACCGGCGGTCAGCGAACGGTCCGCATAGCGGCCGAGTGCGCGATGACGGTCATACATGACTATGGCACCAGCCATGGCAACGTTGATGCAGAACTTGGTCGGTATCTTCACAATATGGTCACAGCGTTCGATCATATGCGGCGACAGCGATCCGCGTTCTGGTCCAAGGACATAAGCCGCCTGGAGGGGATGGCCGAAGCTGGGCAGATCGATGGAATCGTCGGTGAGTTCGATCCCGACCAGTTGGCATCCACGAGGCAGATCCATGGTGTCGACGCTGTCCCAATTGAATACCGGCAGATGGCCAGGGCTCTTGGACGTATCAGACGGAGGCGCGCTGCGAAGTTTCTTGTCAGCATCGACTGTGAAGAAGAAGTTTGCACCAAACGCATGGGCAGAACGCATCAGCGTGCCGAGGTTCATTCGTTTCGAGAGGCCTTCTGCCCCGACTGCAAAATATCCGCGCATCCGTTTGTCCGCTGATTTCAATTGGCAGCCTCATAGCGGAAATTCATCCGGCTTTGAAGGTGAGCTTTATCCAGAATGCCAATATCTGTTGACCGTGACGCTTGCTAGGGTAGCGGAACGTCAGGCAGGGGACGTCTTGCGCACGCTGCCGCTAACCCGGATGATTGAGGTTGTCGTGAAAGCCTGTCTTTGCAAGTCGTTTGGTCCACCGTCCAGTCTTGTTGTTGAGGACATCGCCGCGCCAGATGCAGAGCCCGGCGACGTTGTTGTGAGAGTTAAGGCATGCGCGCTGAATTTCTTCGACACGCTGATCATACAGGGAAAGTACCAGTACAAGCCGGAGATGCCGTTTTCGCCAAGTGCCGAATTCTCTGGAGTTGTTGAGCAGGTTGGCGAGAATGTGACCGCTTTCGCGCCCGGTGACCGCGTCATGGGGTACATGCGGTGGGGCGCGGCGCGGGAACTTGTAGCGGTTCCAGCGGAGGATCTCGTCAGTTTGCCGGATGAGATTCCATTTGAAACCGCTGCGGGTCTGATCGTGACATATGGCACAACGTTGCATGCCTATCGTGATCGCGCCAATCTCAAGCCTGGCGAAACCGTTGCAGTCCTGGGTGCATCCGGGGGTGTTGGACAGGCTGCCGTGGAAATTGCGTCGGTCATGGGGGCGAAAGTCATCGCTTGTGCGTCTTCGGAGGAAAAGTTGGCTTTTGCCAGAACGCTAGGCGCGGATCTGACCGTCGACTATTCCCGGCAACCACTCAAGGAAAGCCTCAAGGATCTGACTGGAGGAACGGGCGTTGACGTTGTCTATGATCCTGTTGGCGGAGACCTTTCAGAGCAGGCCCTTAGGGCAACGGCATGGGAAGGGCGCTTTTTGGTAATCGGATTCGCAGCCGGGGACATTCCAAGAATTCCGCTCAACATCGTCATGCTCAAGGGCTGCGACGTCATGGGTGTTTTTTGGGGAGCGGCAATCGACCGGGACCGGAAGGGTCATCGAAAAAACATGCAGCAGCTTCTCGCCTGGGTGCAGGAGGGCAAGTTGAAGCCGCATATTCACGGCACTTATCCGCTTGAGGACATTGGCGCAGCACTTGATGAAATCGCGGCGCGCCGTGTGCGCGGCAAGGTGATTGTCACGATGTGAATTCGGCGATCACCGGCGCATGATCCGACGGCTTCTCCCAGCTGCGTGCGTCGCGCAGGACCGATGTGCCTTTAATGTGCGGGACAAGCGGTTCCGAGACCCACACATGGTCAAGCCGGCGCCCCTTGTCCGCCTTTGACCAGTCTTTCGCGCGGTAGCTCCACCACGTGTAGAGCTTTTCTTCGAGCGGTGTGAATTGGCGCATGGCGTCGAGCCATCCCCCGGTTTCGCGCACTTTTTCAAAAAGTTCGGTTTCGATCGGCGTGTGGGAGACAACTTTCAGAAGCTGCTTGTGCGACCAGACATCGTGTTCATAGGGAGCTACGTTCAGATCGCCAACCAGTACCGCTGGACGCGCTGTCTCGCCGCCCTGTAGCCACGACTGCATTTCAGTCATAAAATCAAGTTTGTGGCCGAATTTCGGGTTGATGTCCCGGTTCGGTTCATCACCACCTGCCGGAACATAAAAATTATGCACACGCATGGCAGAGCCATTAAAGGGGACATCCACGGCGACATGGCGGCTGTCGCCGACATTGCAGAAATCGCGCTTCTCGACATTGCTCAGCGGCCGCTTGGAGACCGTTGCCACGCCGTGGTAACCCTTCTGTCCGTTTATGGCCATGTGCTCGTAACCGGCCTTGCGGAAAGCATTTTCCGGAAAATTAGCGTCCGGACATTTGGTTTCCTGCAGACAAATCACATCGGGTGAAACTTCCTCAATCAGCTGTTCTACGATCGGCATACGAAGCCGGACGGAATTGATGTTCCAGGTGACGAGTTTCAGCCGTTCGCTCATGGATTTCCTGCCAAAGATTAGAGGTCCGTCAAGACATAAGGATTCGGCGCGCAAGTGCAAACGAATTCAGGTTCCGAAGGACGCAGATTCGCGTCGGGGAAGGGGAGAGCCGGCAGCTACACAAGCTGACGCGTTCTGGTGAGAAAGCGGTCAATTTCGAGAAAAGCTTCAACTGTCTCGGGGAGCTCTGGCCACATTGGCCAGACGTGCCACATGTCCGGGTAGACCGACAACGAGGCACTAATGCCTTTCGCCTTGAGCCGCTCTGCCAGACGAACGGAATCACTCAGCCAGAGCTCATGATCACCGGCGAGAAGCAAAACCGGTGGCAGACAGTGGAATTCTGCAAAGAGCGGAGAAATTACCGGGTCAGCCAGATCGATCCTGCCGATAAAGTGTTTTTGCCAGTCGATCAGGCTTTCAGGCGACAAGACCGGGTCTACGTCTGCTCTGCTTTGAAAGCTCTCGCCGGAAAGCGATGTGTCAAAGGCCCCTGACAGAGAAACGGCGGCATATGGCAGTGCCGTTCCTGTCTCATGCAGCCGGTGCAACGCAGAAAGAATCACGGTTGCACCGCTGCTGTCTCCGGCAAAGGCAATCCGGTCTGATTTGGCATCTTTGGCGATAAGATGAGAATAGACGGCCAGAAAGTCGTCTCGCGGGGCTGACGTGTGGTGTTCGGGCAATCGCCTGTAGCCGACCATCAGGACGGTTCGGTTCAGTGCAACAGCGATTTGCGAACAGAAAACCCGATGCGTTTCGATGGCTCCCGTTACCAGTCCTCCACCATGGGCATAAAGAAGAATGTCGTCAGGCTGAGGATTGTCCGGCATCAGCCAAAGACATCTGGTGCCCGCGATCATCTCCGGTTTTTCCGAGCACCGTTCTGCAATAACGTCGTCACAAACCGCGTCTTCCCATTGGCGTCTTTCCTCGTCCAGTGAAAGCTGCGGCTGGACGGATGATCGGATCAGGCGGGCGCGAATTTTCTGGCTGACTGAACTGGCCATTGGGTCTGTTGTCTCTCAATCGCACTGGGGGCAAGGCGAGAATCAAATTCAAAAATAACTCGTTGAAGCTTTGAGAAGCGCAACTCTTTGACAAAACCGGCACTCAAATGAGCCTGTGCACGGAAAAAGCGAGAAGGGGTCAATTCGGACTCTGAACTGCCGCAATCTCCGCTTAATCGCGGTTCGGGTTGAAAGTTGATACGTGTTTGTGCGCAGAAATCGTGAATTCGTCTACACTCCGTTAGGAAATCCCGCGCATTTTGGGCAGTGATGGAAAGTCTTTCTTAACTTTGCCGAGGATGTTGTGCTGGCGCTCATCAAGTCCATTTGTTCTGTCTTTGGGTTCATTTTTCTAAGCTCTTGTGCAGCTTATGATTTCCCCGATCCAACGCCTGAAGACTATGCCGTCCACGGCATCGACATCTCCCGTTGGCAGGGTGATATCGATTGGGTGGCAGTGAAACAATCCGGAAGAGCGGCCTTTGCCTGGATCAAGGCCACGGAGGGCGGGGATCATGTCGACCCACGCTTCGTGGATAACTGGATCGGGGCACGCAAGGCAGGCGTTCCGCGGGGAGCTTATCATTTCTATTATTTCTGCCGCCCGGTCGAAGAGCAGATCTCCTGGGTGAAAGAAATCGTTCCCGTCGACCCGCAGGCAATTCCACTCGTTCTGGACATGGAATGGAATGCTCATTCCAAAACCTGTACCACTCGCCCCCCTCGTGAACAGATCGTGCGGGACATGAAAATCTTCCTCGACGAAATGGAAAGACACTACGGCAAGCGGCCGGTTATCTATTCCTCGGTCGATTTTCACCGCGATCGTCTGGTCGGAGCGCTCAAGGGTGAGCAGTTCTGGTTGAGGTCCGTGGCCGACTATCCGAACAACATCTACGATCAACGCGATGACTGGTACTTTTGGCAATATACGGCGGAAGGCCGTGTCCAGGGAATCAAGGGTGATGTTGACCGGAACGTATTCTTCGGGACCAGATCGCAATACCGCGCCTGGCTGCGGGGCGACTTGCGGCGCTAAACGGTTCTCGGAAAGCTCGAATTTTCGAAGCTCTGGGTAGGAAACGCCAGTCCTGCACTAGCGGATCTTGACCTGATGTGCCACGTCCTTGCCGTTGCTGACGGTCACCTGACTAAATCCGATCAGTTTGCAGAAATCGAAGAAATTCAATTCATGAGGCTGATCGGACAGGGCAAAGAGTTCCGTTGAGCGGGCTTTCGACGTAAGTGAAGCAAGCAGCGCTCTCAAGCGAAACAGCGTGTCGTATTGTCCGTTGCCGGATGCGACAATGATCAGCTTCTCAAGGTCCCCGCCTTTTGCAAACAGGTGATAGCCCGGGTGCCAGGACTGTTTTTCCTGAAGGGTTGCGAGACCGACAACGAATGCGGCTCGCGACCGTTTGCTGGCGTCGGCGGCTGTTTTGATCTCTGAGATATAGACTTCCCGCGTTTGGGGTTCGGGATAGTAATACCCTGCATGCCCGTCAAATGCGTAACTTGCCGCAGACGCTGCTGCCAGAAATGCCACGCTTAATGTGATGGATCTGAATATTCTGGATAACGCGCACATAGCCCCTCCCCGCTTGTCCGGAAAGGGCGATTATGAAGCCGAAGCGTGCACTTTATGCAAGTAAACTCGATCGCGCCTGGGCGTTTAGGACCTGCGCCGGGCGGAAATTTCCCCGTCAAGCGGGCCGATACCAGCTTACGGATCTGTCATTTAGCCGCTACAGTTTCGCCACTTTGAGGGTGCAAAGCGATAAGGTGCCGTGGCGAACCTGTTGGAGCTGACGAGAATGACATTGATCCGATTGCCGCTTGCAATCCTGGCGCTGTGCGCAATGGCCTGGCCTGCGGCCGCCCAATCCGGCGGACCGGCGATTGCCTATACAACGGCGAACCTGAACATGCGTGCCGGACCTGGAACCAACTATCCGGTCATTACCACTGTGCCTTACGGCGGTGCGGTTACAGTGTTCGGGTGTACGGCGAATTTCAGCTGGTGTGATGCAGCATTTGCAAACACCAAGGGCTGGGTGTCCGGGCGCTATCTGAATTATGGCGGTGGAGGCAACTACTATGGTCGGCCGATCCCGAACGCAGGTGTTTACATCGGTGTGCCTCGGTACAATCGAAACTATCCGATTTATCGTCGGCCTCCAGGCGTCGTGCGCCCATACCGGCCTTACTATCCGCCGCGCCGTTACTAAGGTCTTTTGAAAGCGTCAGATAATAGGGCGGTCCATTACTGGGCCGGCCTTGGACCTGCCATGACCAAGGACCAGAAAACCTTGTGCTTGGCATTGGCTGAATACGCGGTCGCAATGCCGAGACGCGTTGCGTCGCGTGTCAGGAGTACCTGATTGTGATTGGGAGATTCCCGCCAGCCGGAAAATGCTTCGGCAAAGGTCCGGTAGCCGGCGCTGACGTTTTCAGCCGCAGCGGTTTTGGGCTCTCCAATGCTGTTCATGCGCGTGGCAAGTTGCTGGTTTGCAGCCAACGACGCCTTGACTGATCCCGCTGCCGCCATTGCATCGGCCTGGCTTTGCGCAATGCCCGTCAGCTGGGCATCCGGTGTCACAGCCGGCAGGCCGTTGTTGATCCGATATTGAGATATCATCTGCGCCGCCGTTGCAGGGTCGACCTGTCCGTCGGTCTTCGCCAGATCCTGGTAAAATGGCGGCGTTTGCAGGCGTTCACCCATGCAGGCAGACACAATCATGAGAGTGAGGCCGGCTGCGGTCAGTTGCAGGACGGATCGGGCCTTGGGTAAATCAATCACGAAATGATGCTCCAGACGCAAAAGGACAGCGATTCGCTTGCCATCGACAGGTGATGGAGCGAAACCCGAGCAGAATTGCGGCAGCAGCTTAAGGAGTTGCAAATTTCGTGCAAAAAAAGCCAGCCCGCTGAGCGGACTGGCAAGGCTGCTTGAGGCTCTTAGTATGGCCTTCTGGGGAGCTCTTTGTGTTAGCGTTTGCCTGCTTCGAGCACATCTTCCAGGGTTCTCAGGCCTGTGGTCGGCGCAGAGACCAATACAGACATGTTTCCAGGTGCATGCTCGTTCTTCCACATCTTGGTGTGGGCCTTGGGAATCTGATCCCAGGGGAAAACTTCAGACATGTAAGGATCGATGCGACGCTCGATCATGAGCTTGTTCGCGGCTGACGCCTGTTTCAGGTGTGCAAAGTGAGATCCTTGCAGCCGCTTTTGGTGCATCCACATATAGCGCACGTCGAAGGTACAGTTGAAACCGGACGTGCCCGCACAAATCACAACCATGCCGCCCTTCTTGCAGACAAATGTTGAGATCGGGAACGTTGCTTCGCCAGGATGTTCGAAGACGATGTCGACGTTGTTGCCCTTTCCGGTGAACTCCCAGATGGCCTTGCCGAACTTCCGAGCTTCCTTGAACCATTCCGCATATTCCGGGGAGCCAACCGCCGGGAGCTGTCCCCAACACTTGAAGTCCTTACGGTTGATAACACCCTTGGCGCCAAGCTCCATAACGAACTGGCGTTTGTCTTCGTCCGAGATGACACCGATGGCGTTGCCGCCCGCTGCGGTTATCAGCTGAATAGCATAGGAACCGAGACCGCCTGAAGCACCCCAGACCAACACGTTCTGGCCGGGTTTGAGTTCATGAGGGTGATGACCAAACAGCATCCGGTAAGCCGTTGCCAGGGTCAGTGTGTAACAAGCACTTTCTTCCCAGGTCAGGTGCTTGGGGCGAGGCATCAGCTGTTGGGCCTGAGCGCGGGTGAATTGAGCAAACGAACCGTCCGGCGTTTCATAGCCCCAGATGCGCTGGCTGTTGGAATACATCGGGTCGCCGCCGTTGCACTCCTCGTCGTCACCGTCGTCCTGGTTACAGTGAATGACGACTTCGTCACCCACTTTCCAGCGCTTAACCTTGTCCCCGACCGCCCAGACAATGCCTGACGCGTCAGAGCCTGCAATGTGATAGGGGGCTCCGTGGCCGTCAAATGGGCTGATGGGCTCTCCGAGACCGGCCCAGATACCATTGTAATTGACGCCTGCGGCCATCACCAGGACCAGCACTTCGTGGCTGTCCAGCTCCCAGGTCGGTACGACCTCGAGCTGCATTGCCTCTTCCGGAGCGCCGTGACGCTCCCGGCGGATTGCCCATGCGTACATGTTTTTGGGAACATGACCGAGGGGCGGAATCTCGCCGACTTCATATAGATCTTTCAAGGGAGCTTCTCCCCGCGTCAGGTTGTCATTGGCTTCAGGCGCTGCTGTCATACTTCCCCTCCCAGGGCATTTTTTGGTCGCCGCATAATTTCGCAATTGCACAAAGCGCGTTCGGATCGAAACCCGGTTTTGCGCAACTATTGTTCAAAATGACGCGTACATCTATTCGACTATTGCTTAACTTGCGTTTTGATGCCAAGCATATTTTGCATTGCGAGAGAAAAATCTCGCAAGCGCGTAAATTCGGGTGCACGTGTTGCGGGGTGTCACAAACCGACCAAAGCCGTGTTGCCGAGTGCGAAAAAAACAGGCTGGAGAATGCCTTAGAACGTCCATTGATCGTGGCTATACGGTCTGGGTGTTGGGCCAATTGAGGATTGATCAGGCGAACGGATTTCATGTGTAGTCTTGCAGGCCGGTCGATCACGGAGGAGATAGCGGTATGAGCGCAACAGGTGAAAAGGGGCAGGAGCGGGACCGGCCCTGGATTTTCCGGACCTATGCGGGTCATTCAACAGCCGCTGAATCGAACAAACTCTACCGGGGCAATCTCGCAAAAGGGCAGACCGGCTTGTCCGTTGCGTTCGATCTGCCAACCCAGACTGGGTATGATCCTGATGATCAGCTGGCACGTGGTGAAGTCGGCAAGGTTGGTGTGCCGGTTGCTCATCTTGGCGATATGCATACGCTCTTTGACGAGATTCCGCTGGAACGCATGAACACGTCCATGACGATCAATGCCACGGCGCCCTGGCTTCTGTCGCTCTATATTGCGGCCGCTGACGAACAGGGAGCTGACCGGAGGCTTCTTTCAGGCACCACCCAGAACGACATCATCAAGGAATATCTGTCTCGCGGTACGTATGTGTTTCCACCCGCGCCGTCGCTCAGACTGACAACGGACGTGATCGCCTGGACATATTCCAACATGCCCAAGTGGAATCCGATGAATGTCTGCTCCTATCACTTGCAGGAGGCAGGTGCCACGCCGGTCCAGGAATTGTCCTTTGCGCTTGCAACGGCTGTCGCCATTTTGGACTCCATGAAGGCTAGCGGTGCCATTCCTGACGAAGACTTTCCCAAAGCGGTCGGCCGGATCTCCTTCTTCGTCAACGCCGGTATGCGCTTCGTCACCGAGATGTGCAAGATGCGTGCGTTCACTGAACTCTGGGACGAGATCTGCCGTGAACGGTACGCTGTCGAGGAGGAGCGTTACCGTCGTTTCCGCTATGGCGTTCAGGTCAATTCTCTTGGCTTGACCGAACCGCAACCGGAAAACAACGTCTATCGCATCCTACTTGAAATGCTTGCGGTCGTGTTGTCCAAAAACGCACGCGCGCGTGCGGTCCAGTTGCCGGCCTGGAACGAAGCGCTTGGCCTTCCACGTCCGTTTGACCAACAGTGGTCTTTGAGAATGCAGCAGATTGTCGCCTACGAAACGGATCTGCTGGAATATGCCGACATTTTTGATGGGTCGACGGAGATCACGAAAAAGGTTGAAGCGCTGAAAGCGGAAGCGCGTGAGGAGCTGGCCCGGATCGACGCAATGGGAGGTGCCGTCGCGGCCGTGGATTCCAGTTATATGAAGCGCAAGCTTGTGGAGAGCAACTCGGCGCGATTGGCGGCAATTGAAGCTGGAGATCAAGTGGTCGTCGGTGTCAATCGATGGACGGACAGTGAACCGTCTCCATTGGCAACGGGGGACGATGGTGCAATCCTGACAGTTCCCGAACATGTTGAAGGCGAGGCCATTGAAAAGCTCAAGGCCTGGCGCGATGCGCGCGATGATGCGGCTGTTGAGCAAGCCCTTGAAGATTTGAAGTCGGCCGCGCAGGAAGGCCGCAATATCATGGAGCCCTCGATCGCGGCGGCCAAGGCCGGCGTCACCACGGGCGAATGGGGCCGAACGCTGCGCCAGGTCTTTGGAGAATACCGCGCTCCGACCGGCGTCGGTCAGGCAGTGCGTGATGAAGCTGGTGACCTCGCAGCGGTTCGAGGTGACGTTGACGTCGTTTCAAAGACGCTCGGGCGACGGTTGAAGTTCCTGGTCGGAAAGCCGGGTCTCGATGGTCATTCCAACGGTGCCGAACAAATCGCCGTGCGCGCGCGCGATTGCGGCATGGAAGTGGTTTATGAGGGTATCCGACTGACACCGGCTCAAATCGTCAATGCGGCAGTCGAGGAAGATGTCCACGTGATTGGACTGTCGATCCTGTCCGGGTCTCACTTGGCGTTGGTGCGAGATGTCATGGAGAAGTTGCGTGCAACAGGCGCAGATGACATTCCAGTCGTGGTGGGCGGCATCATTCCGGATGAGGATGCTGCGCAGCTGAAGGCCATGGGCGTTGCGGCGGTCTATACGCCAAAGGACTTCCAGCTAACCGACATCATGGCCGATGTTGTGAAAATTGTCGGAACGCGTGCGGATGAGGCGGCCTAGTCCGCGCAAGGCGGGACAGCTCGACCGAACTGGAGTGCGCGGATAGTTCAGCTCTGTCCTGACGTTGGGCTGGCTATTGTCCTATCCGAAACAACGGGTTAACTTAACGTAAAGCTTTGTTAACTCTTTGTTGAGATATTCAGGAAGGTTTGCCAGAAGGCGAACCCTCTCTGAATGGCCAGGAGGCCGGAATGGCGACGATTGAGCGGCCGCACTCGGCCCAGGTCGTGGCGCATGCGACAGAGTATCCAGCGGACCGCGACGGTGACGGCACCGGCTACGACCGCAGAAAGAAGCGTAACACCGCAGAGCGCCATGAAACACAAACCGGAGGGTCTGAGGACAATCCGGCGGTTCTTGTAGAGTCTCATCCTGTTGACAGTCATGCGCTTGACGGCGTCGCGGCCTATCGTGCGGCTGCCTTGAGTGCCTTGGAACCAAGCGTTGATCACGGTCCGGTCAACCCGCTCCGGGGGCCCGTGGACCGATTGCCGGCGGACAACATTCGTCATGCCTATGAAGACCATGGCGATACGGAGCCGCTGCCGCATGAAGTCAACGTTGCGACTTGAGTCATCGTTGCAGCCCACCCGGCAGTTGATCACCCCTTAGCTTAAGCGCTCAGCTCTTGCGTCCCGCTGGCCGAGCGGCTATGTCGCGGGTAAGTAATCCTACGTATCTCGCAATTTGCGACGACAAGGGTGGGGCAGATCTGGTGCAAACCACGATTGATCTCGAGGTTTGGCCGCAGCAGGGGCGCATTGGTCTTGGTCGATACGATTTTGAATTTGGCGGCACAAAACCTGTTGTCGCCTATCATTCTGTTTTTTGCTCTTGGCCTGGCAGCAGCTCTGGTCCGCTCCGACCTTTCGGTGCCGGAGGCAGCTGCAAAAACCCTCTCGATCTATCTATTATTTGCGATCGGCTTCAAAGGCGGTGTCAGTGTCAGCGATCATGGTGTCGACGCCACGCTGGTTTTTTCGCTGATAGCGGGGTTGATCCTGTCTTTTCTCCTGCCGTTTGTTGCATTTGGCCTGTTGCGAGTGATGACACGGCTTGATGCGTTGGACGCAGCCGCGGTCGCTGGCCACTACGGCTCGATTTCAATCGTGACATTCGTCGCGGCCACGTCGGTTCTGCAAAGCCAGGGCATAGCCAGCGAAGGCTATCTGGTTGCCGTTGCTGCCGTCATGGAAGCGCCCGCGATCCTGTCGGCCTTGTGGCTTGCCGCCAGGTTTTCAACACAGGCGGCCAATGAAGGCCGGGCACAGGATTCCAAGGGGCTCTTAAGGGAAATTCTTTTTAACGGTTCAATCGTTTTGCTGGTCGGGTCCTTCGTGATCGGGTTCCTGTCGGGTCCACAAGGCTTGTCGGATATCGAGAGCTTCATTGTTGCTCCCTTCAAAGGTGTGCTTTGCCTGTTCCTTCTGGATATGGGTCTGGTCGCTGGCCGTGGCCTCAGGTCGAGTGCGCATTATCTGCGTCCCGGGTTGATCCTTTTCGGTATTGTCATGCCGATCATTGGTTCCTTCGCCGGTCTGATCGCCGCCAGCATGATCGGCCTTTCCACGGGAGGCACGGTATTGCTCATGACGCTGAGCGCATCGGCGTCCTATATTGCGGTGCCGGCTGCAATGAGGGTTGCCTTGCCCGAAGCCAATCCATCAATTTACCTGACCATGTCACTCGGGATTACCTTTCCGTTCAATCTGACGATCGGTATTCCGCTATATCTATCGCTTGCGCAGGTCATTTGAGGATGTCGCCATGGAAATGAAAGACGCCAAAAGAGTCGAAATCACCATCGAGGCACCGATGGAAACGCGGCTGACGGATGCACTCGATGGAGCAGGTGTGACGGGCTATACGATTTTGCCGGTTATGGGCGGCAGCGGGCGGTCCGGGCGCTGGAGTCGTGAAGGCCAGGTTTCGCGTGCTGGTGGCATGATCCAGATTATCTGTATCATCCGGCCTGACCGCTTGGATGCGCTATTGGATGCGGCTTTCAGCGTCGTGGAACGGCACATCGGTGTCGTCACCGTGACAGACTGCTCTGTGCTGCGCGCGGAACGCTTCTGATTTATACGGTAATATACGTATATCATCGGATTTTTTCGTTTCAGGAAGCTGATAAAAAGGTCTTTTGAGGAAGCTGCCACGCTGGCAGCGCAAATCGGGAGATCGGCATTTGAGCTTGCCCAAGCATCTGCTGGATGGTTACGAACGCTATCTGAACAAGGGTTTTGTCAGGAACCGTGAGACCCACGAAAGGCTCGCCCTTTACGGGCAAAAACCGGAGGTGATGGTCATCTCCTGCTGCGACAGCCGTGTAACCCCCGAAGGCATCTTCAACATGGGTCCTGGTGAGCTCTTTGTTGTACGCAATGTCGCAAATCTCGTTCCGCCCTATGAAGATACAGAAGGTCAGCACGGCACCAGTGCAGCGATCGAGTTCGGGGTCGGTAGCCTCAAGGTCAAGCATATCGTCGTCATGGGTCACGGACAGTGCGGCGGCGTTAAAGCGTTCCGTGAACATGCCAATGCGCCAATGGAAACGGGACAGTTTATCGGCCGTTGGATCAAGTTGCTGGAACCTGCTGCGATCGCAATGGCGTGCATGCCTCTGGATCAGGCGGACGACCCGCAACTGGCCATGGAATATGCCGGGATACGCCAGTCGCTGAAAAACCTGATGACATTTCCATTCGTTGAAAAAGCTGTTCAGGACGAGACCCTGCGGCTCCACGGTGCCTGGTTCGATATCGGTTCCGGTGAACTCAGGGTCATGAACGAAGACAGCCAACGCTTTGAAGAGGTTGAGCATCCGCCGATCAAAGTGATCGCGCAATCAGCAGGTCACTGACGTTGACGCATATTGATCCTGAGCTTTATCGACGCATGGCAGCCTATAATGGCTGGATGACGCAAAAGGCCTATGAGGCGGCAGGCAATCTGAGTGATGCGGAGCGAAAAGCGGACAAAGGTGCGTTTTTCCGGTCCGTGCATTCCACGCTCAACCATATCCTGTTCGCAGACAGGGCCTGGATGCGGCGATTTACCGGCCGTCCCTATGACATTAAGGGAATGGGGGTCGACCTCTTTGATGATTTTGACGAACTGACGACCGCGCACCTTCAGATCTGCGATGATATCAAGGTCTTTGCGGATGAGCTGTCTGAAGATTGGCTCTCTGGCACGCTTGAATGGACGAGTGTGACTGATCGCAAGACGCGCCGGCGTCCACGTTGGCTGCTGGTGACACACATGTTCAATCATCAAACGCACCACCGGGGTCAACTATCGACCCTGCTGTTTCAGGCAGGATTAGACATTGGCGTGACCGATCTGCCTTTCATGCCAGATCTGATTGGCGAATACTCCGATTAACGAAAGATTTTATGTGCGCAGCTCTGGGTGCCTTGCGGCTAACAGGCAACGGTACGCCGCAAGGCGCCGAGATCTGTTTTGAGAATTGATTTTCGGAACGTGCGAAGAAGCTGCTGATCGAGTTTGTTGCCCATTTCCGACATGATCGAAAAAGCCTGTCGTGGACTGTAACTGTCCTTATAGGCGCGTTTTTCAGTAAGCGCGGAATAGATGTCGACGATCGTGACCATCCGAACGGAATCCGGAATGCTTTCGCCGCTGAGGCGGTCAGGGTATCCAGAGCCATCGAGCATCTCGTGATGCCAGACGGCCATGTCGACCACTTCTTTTGGAACTTCCTTGCGCCCGCGCAGAATTTCCTGGCTGAAACGTGGGTGTCTGTTGACCAGATCACGTTCTTCGGCGTTCAGTTTTGCCGGTTTGTCGAGTACCGACAAGGGTATCCTGACTTTGCCCAGGTCGTGGACGAGTCCGCCAAGGCCCAGCATGTATTGCTTCTGTTCCGGCAAGCCGAGAGCTTTTGCAAAACCGACCGCATGTCCCGTCACCATCATTGTGTGGCAATAGGTGTGACTGTGGTGCTGTTGAACGGCGGAAAGCCAGTTGTCGAGCCCCTCAGTGCATATCGTATTTGTTATGTCCACCGCACTTCTTGCGAGTTTGGGAACAGGAAGCGGCGCGTCGTTCAGGATCGCCTGAGACATCTGATCGAGTGCAGAGCACGCGGCATTAACAGCACTTCCCATCTGGCTGGAGCAGTTCGTGCCCAGGTTCGGTTTCGAGTAGTTGCCGAGCAACTCTCGAAGTTTGACCATTAGTGAGGCGAAGTCGTCCTTGTGGACCAGATTGTAAATCCCGAGTTCCCGCGCCTGAAACACCTGATGACGGCTCTTTGTATCGAGCACACAGAGCTTTTCCAGAACGGAGTTGTTACTCATGCTCTTGAGCCGACTGAGACAGTCGCGCGTCATGTTTTCAAGATCGACGATGAGCAAGGCGGGGCTATCGAAGGACAGGGACTGGAGTTTGTCGTAGGTCACCAGCTCGGCCGGATATACAGCCGTGATTTGCAATAATTGCTGCGGAACAGACCCAAGGTTCTCAACTGCAATAATAACTCGTTTCATGAAAAACTACTTGTCCCGCGAGAAATACCGGACGTTTTTTCTATTCTATTTTCGTAAAAAAATAATTAGTGGAGTAAAGCTTTTCTGAGTGTCGATTTATTGTTAGTTGACCCGTTCAGGAGCCTATCCATTCCTTATAAATTGTCAAAAATACCTAATATTGACGCGTTTATACTTCTGTTCATTTAGACTTCAGGTTGCGGTGCAGCAATTTGAGTGTCTTTCCTGTGGCAAAAGTTTGCCTCAATCGAAGGAGCGGCCACTGGCACAAAGACATCAGCGAAACCGCATGAACCGTGACTGTTGTCACAGGAGCTCTCTCAATTCTATTGAATATTTGTCATCAAGGTGTGCTCTCCGGCGCTTGACCGGGCCGCCTTTGAAACTTCTGTTTCACGCTTTGAAAAGGGCAAGAAGGGCTTAGACAAAATGATTATGGGAATAGACCAATTTTTCAGGTCGGCAGCATTGTTGCTGGCCTTGTTTACTATTTCACTCCTGACCATTGGGGCGCAGGCACAAGATCGTGAACGCGCCATTCTTGTGCTGGATGGATCCGGCAGCATGTGGGGTCAGATTGACGGCGTATCGAAGATCGAAATCGCGCGCGGCGAAATCGCCCAGATGCTGACAGGATGGGACAAGAACATCGACCTCGGTCTTATGACTTACGGTCACCGGACCAAGGGCGATTGCAATGACATCGAGCTTGTTGTTCCACCTCAGCCATTGAACGGAAACGCGTTTCAAGGTGCTGTGAATTCAATCAGTCCCAAAGGAAAGACACCGCTTTCAACCGCAGTTCGTCTCGCGGCGGAAGAGATGCGCTTTACCGAAGAGCGTGCGACCGTTGTGCTTCTGAGTGATGGTCTTGAGACCTGCGAAGCTGACCCTTGTGCGCTGGCTTCGTCCCTTGAAGCACAGGGTGTTGACTTCACTGCACATGTGATCGGTTTTGACATCTCGGCCAATGAAGCAAAGCAGCTTTCCTGCCTGGCCGAAAACACCGGCGGCCAGTTCTTTCTTGCCGGAAATTCCGGCGAGTTGACGGAAGCTCTGGCTCAGACGGTGCAGACAATTGCCGTGACCGAACCTGAACCCGCTCCAGAGCCGGTGGTTGTTGCTGAAGCAAAGCCCGAGCCTGCGCCCGCACCTGCTGGTCCACAAGGCATTCAAGCACTCGCAAAGCTTTGTGAAACCTGCGACTTTCTGGAAAAGGATGTCTTTTGGTACCTTTATGAGGCCAAGGCCGATGCAAACGGCAAGCGCAAGGAAATCAACCGCAACAACAATGCACAGCCGATTTTTGAGACCGGCCAGGGAGAGTATCATCTCGGCGCTAAGTATGGAGAGGCCTATGTCAGCAGTGATTTCACGGTTTCTGCCGGACAGCTGACCGAAGGTGTGATCAACCTGAATGCAGGCAACCTGCGTGTTCGGGCTGAAGCCGCGCCAGGCGGCACATCCCTCAACGACAAGATGTTTTATTATGTCTACGAAGCCAAAAAGGATCTCGAAGGCAAGCGCAAGGAAGTGAGCCGGTCTGGTGCTGCCAACCACGTCTTCCGGCTGCCCGCGGGTGAGTACCATATTGTCGCCATTCACGGCAAAGCGCGTGCAACTGCGGATCTGACTGTCGAGGCTGGCGCTCTGACGGACCATGTTTTCGATATGAATGCAGGGTATCTCAGGATCACAGGGGTCCCGACATCAGGAGCGGAACCGCTCAAGGACAATCAGTTCTACTATGTCTTTGAGGCGAAGAAGGACCTTGAAGGCAATCGCAGGGAAGTGGATCGGTCCGGCGCTGCGCAACCTTTGTTCCGGCTGAGTGCGGGCGACTATCACGTCGTTGCAACGCATGGCAAAGCGCGTACATCATTCGATGTCACGATCGGAGCTGATCAGCTGTCCGACGAAACCGTGGACATGAATGTCGGTTATCTCAGGATTGCCAATCTGTTGGCCGAAGGCCAGCCGCCGGTCGACAAGGACGTCTTTTACTATGTCTATGAAGCGAAGAAGGACCTTGAAGGCAAGCGTAAGGAAGTTGACCGGTCCGGCAATGCCAAGCCTTTGTTCCGGTTGAGTGCCGGCGACTATCACGTCCTTGCCACTTATGGCAATTCGAGCGTGACTGCAGATCTGACTGTCGACGCCGGTGCCCTGACGGACCAGACCATGGTCCAAAATGCCGGTGTGTTGCGTGCTGAAACAGTTCTTGAGGAAGGCGGCGCTGCGCTCGACAAAGGTGTCTTCTGGTATGTCATGAGCGGACAGCAGGATCTGGAAGGCAAGCGGGCGGAAATCACCCGTTCCGGCAATGCCAAACCGATTTTTCGTCTCAAGGAAGGCAGCTATCAGTTGAATGTTCGCTACGGGAACGAGACCTATAGTTTCCCGATGGACGTGTCAGCTGGAGAAGTGAAAGACGCATCATTGCTTCTGAAAAAGTAAGCCGACGAGACTTGACGCTCGGTCGCCGCCCGATATGGGCGGCGACCTTTTCTTTTGTCTGTCGCAACCATGCTGAGACGGTTGGGCTGACTTGCGGAAATCAGATTGTGCTGAATTTCGGTACCGGACGCGTGTCCACAGCGCGTGTGTCGAGGCCAAAAAATCTTTCACTTTGACCAGATTTAGATCCTGAAACGACCGATTCCAGGTCAGAGGGAGCACAATTTCTCGTTTAAAATGAATGCATTCAAAAAAATGAAACGTTTCATATTGACGTATCCCAAGTCCCGTGTTTTGCTTAACTGGCCAGTTCACCTCAGCAGCCCGATGTGAATGGGCATTACCTTTTTTGGGAGGAAAATCATGAAGTTATTGAAAATCGCTGCCGCGGCAGCGACCGGTCTCGCTTTGCTTGCTGGAACCGCTCAAGCTGATGACAAGCCGGTTGTAGGCCTCATCATGAAGTCTCTTGCCAACGAGTTTTTTCAAAACATGATGGCGGGCGCTCAGGCTCATGAGGAAAAGCGCGGCGACTACAAATTGCTGGCCGTCGGTATGCAGAACGAGACGGACTTTGAATCTCAGATCAATGCCGTCGAAAACTTCATCACCCAAGGTGTTGATGCAATCGTGGTAGCCCCTGCAGATTCCCGTGCAATGGTTCGCCCTTTGAAGAAGGCGATGGAAGCCGGCATTGTTGTCGTCAACTTCGATGTGGCCCTGGATACAGAGGCCAAGAAACAACAAAACGTTGAACTGGCTTTTGTCGGGCCGGACAACCGCGGTGGGGCCAAGCTGGCTGGCGATGCGCTGGGCAAGAAACTTGGTGCCGGCGGCAAGGTTGTCATCATCGAAGGAAATCCCGGCGCGGACAACGCAAACGAAAGACGTCTCGGTTTTGAAGACTCCGTGGCCGAGTTCGAACTTGATCTGCTCGACAGCCGCACGGCCCATTGGGAGACAGAGGAAGCAAATTCCGTATTCTCCAACATGCTGACGGCGCATCCGGACATTCAAGGCGTTATGGCGGCGAACGATTCCATGGCCATCGGTGTGGTCAAGGCATTGGAAAGCGCTGGGCGTGACGACATAGTCGTGGTCGGCTTCGACAACATTCCCGCTGTGGGTCCGATGATCTCAGATGGTCGCATGCTTGCAACCGTCGACCAGTTCGGCACGGACATGGCGGCGAATTCCATCGACCTCGCTCTCGAAGTGGTCAAGGGCGGACCTCAGCTTGAAGGCTGGGTAAAGACCCCGATCGAATTGGTGACCGCGAACTAAGCGATCACCATGCGCCCCCGCTTGGTCAGCCTTAAGGCGGGGGCGGCCCTTTTTCCAAAGCAAGTTGACTGGACACACTATGGCAGCCGTATCGCTTGCAGCCGTGCCCGATCCGGCCGAGACCCCTGCATTTCTGTCCGTGGACGGATTGAAGAAACACTTTGGTGGGGTCAAGGCGCTTGATGGGGTCAGTTTTTCGCTCCTGAAGGGTGAAGTGCATGCCCTGGTTGGCGAAAACGGGGCCGGCAAATCCACACTCATCAAAATTCTGTCCGGAGTCTTCCCTTACGATTCCGGCAGCATCTCCCTCGCGGGAGAGGATTACCGACCGGCCAATCCGCACGTCGCAAAGGAACTTGGAGTTCAGGTGGTTCATCAGGAGTTCAATCTGCTGGATCATTTGAGCATTGCCGAAAACATCTCCGTCGAGCGTATGCCGACGACCCGTTTTGGCCTTCTGGACAAGCAGGAGATGAACCGGCGGGCACGACTGGCGCTAGATGCCATCGGGCTCACGGATGTCGACGTGAAGGCGCCGGTCAGTTCTCTTGGCATCGCCCACCGGCAGCTCGTTGAAATTTCGAGAGCGTTGCAATGCCAAAGCCGGATTCTGATCCTCGATGAGCCGACCGCGACACTGACCGAACGGGAAACCAAACGTCTGTTCGACATCATTGCATCAATCAAGGCTGAAGGCGTCACGGTTGTTTTCGTGTCTCATCACCTTGACGAGGTTTTCGCGATTTGTGACCGGGTCACGGTCTTCAGAAACGGCATCTCCATCGGGACGGATCGCATTAGGGACACGACGCCCGACGGCGTGGTGCAGAAAATGGTTGGCCGGCAACTGGCTGCGACCACGAACGAAGCGGACCCAGATCGCGTGCCAGGAGAGCTTGCACTCAGCCTTGATGAATTTTGCACGCAGGCGAACCCGAAGGAAAAAGGGGTCTCGTTCGATCTCAGATACGGCGAAATAGTCGGCATTGCAGGGCTTGTCGGTGCCGGCAGGACCGAAATTCTCAGAGGCATTTTCGGCGTTGATCCGGTCCGCTCCGGCCGCCTGTTTCAGGCTGGCAAAGAAGCGCATTTCAGCGGCCCGCGCGACGCGATTGCCGCCGGTATCGGGTTTGTCACCGAGGATCGCAAGGACGAAGGTCTGATCCTGGACATGCCAATCGCGGCCAACATATCGCTCGCCAATATGCGTGCCGTCTCCAGATCCGGCTTGTTGCAGTTTTCTGAGGAGAACAGGCGCTCCCGCGATGGAGGTGCGAAGCTGAAGCTCAAATACGGAAGGATTTCCGACGCGGTTTCAAGTCTTTCAGGCGGCAATCAGCAAAAGGTCGTTCTTGCCAAGTGGCTCGCGCGCAATCCGAAGGTGCTTTTGCTGGACGAACCGACCCGCGGCGTCGATGTCGGTGCCAAGGCCGAGATCTACGCAATTTTGAAGGAGTTGGCACGAGAAGGCGTCGCATTGCTTGTGGTGTCGTCTGAGATGCCAGAGCTGATGACGCTTGCTGACCGGATACTCGTTCTTGCCGAACATGAAATCCAGGGAGAGCTGACGCGTCCCGAATTCTCGGAAGAAAACATCCTGAAACTGGCTTATGGCCAGGCCCGGCAGGCCGGAGGACAGAAGCAATGACAACGCAGACCCTTTCAGAAACCATGCCAAAAACCACCAGATTTTCCGTGCGCACCGTTCTGCAGAACGCGGGCATCGGTCTCGCGCTGCTTGCGCTCATCCTTTTCTTTTCGGTGTTCACGGAACATTTTCTGACACCGAACAACATCACCAACATTCTGACCCAGATTACCATCAACCTGGTGCTCGCCGTTGGCATGACCTTTGTCATCCTCATTGGCGGGATCGATCTTTCGGTTGGATCTGTGATGGCGTTTGCGGCGGTTGTCGCCGGCAAAGCGATCACATTGCCGGGCTTTGGTCCCACAGAGGCGATTGCGCTGGCCATCGTCGCGGCGACATTGACCGGTGTCGCCTGCGGGATGATCAATGGTGTCATCAGCGCCTATTGGGCCTTGCCGTCCTTCATAATCACTTTGGGCATGCTCAACATTGCACGCGGAGCGGCGCTGCAGGTCTCCGATGCCCAGACCATCTATTCGTTTCCCTATGCCTTCGAGGAATTCGGTTCTGCCATGATCTATGGCGTTCCCGTGGTGTTTCTGGTCGCGCTTTTCCTGGTTCTTGTTGCCTGGTTCGTGCTGAACTTCACTGTGTTTGGGCGACTTCTTTATGGCATCGGCAACAATGAAGAGGCTGTCCGTCTCGCCGGGCACTCGGTCTATTGGTACAAGGTTGCGGCCTTTACCATCTGCGGCTTTACCGCCGGAATTGCCGCGATCGTCTATATGGCCCGCCTGAATATTTCCAGCCCGATTGCCGGTATCGGTTTTGAACTCAACGCAATCGCCGCCGTCATCATCGGAGGCACAAGCCTCAGCGGAGGGCGCGGTTCGGTCATCGGTACGCTGCTGGGGGCCTTTATCATAGGCGTCTTGGCCAACGGACTGATCCTGATCGGATTGTCGGATTTCATGCGCCAGATGATTACAGGTGTTGTCATCATCGTCGCCGTCATTCTCGACTATTACCGTGCAAAGTACACGTCGAAATGAAGCGGACGGCCCTCCTGAACCGGCACTTGAGCGAACTGGTCGCTTCGCTCGGCCACCTGGACGCAATCATCGTCGCCGACGCAGGCCTTCCTGTTCCTCAAGGTGTCAGGGTCATCGACCTTGCCGTAAGCGAAGGTGTTCCAGGCTTTCAGGACCTCCTTAAAGCGTTGCGCGCCGAACTTGTGATCGAAAGTGCCATATGGGCGGAAGAAACATCGGATGAGATGTCCGCCCTCATGCAAGAGGAAATCGATCAGTGGTCTTTGGAGACTGAGCAAAACGTCACGACTTCGCGCGTGTCTCATGCAGAGCTGAAGCGCAAGTCGGGCCAGGTCCGTGCGATCATCCGCACCGGTGAATTTACACCTTACGCCAACATACTCCTGACAAGCGGGGTCCCGTTTTGAAACCTGTAGCAGTTGTCGGCAGCGTCAATATCGATCTGGTCAGCTATCTTGATCGCTGGCCGGACGTCGGTGAAACCGTTGCGGTTCGCGAAACGACGTCCTCTCTTGGCGGTAAAGGTGCCAATCAGGCTGTGGCCTCGGCGCGGCTTGGTGCCGACGTCACTCTTGTCGGGGCGATAGGCGGCGATGGTTTCGGCCAGGATGCCAAATCGCAGCTTGATCGATCGGGTGTTCGCTCTCGCTTGAGTGAGATCCCCAACGTCTCGACCGGTCTTGCGTTTATCGATGTCGGGCCGGACGGCAACAACATGATCCGTCTTTCCGGTGGCGCAAATCGATCCGTTTCTGCAGCGCAAGTGTCGCTTAATGCAGAAGCCATCCGAACAAGTGGCGTGCTGTTGCTGCAAAACGAAATCGGATTACCGGCGTCCCTGGAGGCAGCACGTATTGCCCGCGACGCAGGATCTCTTGTGATCATGGATCCGGCACCCGCCCCGGACCCCACCTGGAAACAGGATGTATTCACCTCGTTCGACGTTCTGACGCCGAATGCGCATGAAGCCGGAATGCTGCTGGGCGCGCAGCCGGCGACGCTCGAAGATGGTGAAAGAGCCGCCTCGTTGCTCGTGGAAATGGGATTGCGTGGTGCCATTGTGACGATGGGCAGTCTTGGGGTTGCCTGGTCATTCGATGGCACTCTGGGGTCGCTGCCCGCGTTCAAGGTGAAAAGCATTGATACGGTTGCGGCCGGCGACTGTTTCAACGGGGCACTTGCAACCTGCTTGGCGGAGGGGGCATCCATGCGCGATGCGATTGCCTTTGCATTACGCGCGGCTGCAATCGCGACGACGCGCAAGGGAGCCTCGGTTTCACTTCCGACCCGCCTGGAACTGGAGAATTTCCGCAACCCGGTCTTCGCCTGAATTTAAGGCGGTGCTTGATTGGCAGGCTCAGGAATGCTTCAAGGAAAGAAGGGGTTAAGGAGTGCTGCGGGAAATGCCAACGATCAAAGACGTCGCCAGGAAGGCCGGGGTGTCCGTTGGTACTGTTTCGCGTGTTTTGGCCAAGAACGAGACTGTTAAGCACCCGCTCAAGCTGAAGGTGCAGGCGGCGATGAAGGAGCTTGACTACAAGCCCAATCTCGCTGCACGCGCGCTGCGCACCAACAGTATCGATGTCATTGGCCTTGTCGTGCCCGACATCACCAATCCGTTTTTTGCCCAACTCGCCAAGAATATCGAAATGGAGGCGGCCAAACGCAGCCACTCCGTGATGGTTGCCAACTCGCATGACGATGCCGATACGGAAAAGACGCAGATTGCGGCACTTCTCGACCGAGCCGTTTGCGGTGTCATCGTCGTTGCAACAGCGGATGGGCGGAGTCTTGACGCGACCGATGTGCCAATTGTGTCACTGGACCGACGTTTCGGGGAGTTTCCGCTGATCGCCACGGATCACTTCGACGGATCTCAAAAAATCGCAGATCATCTTCATGCGCTTGGTCACAGAAGAATTGCCTATATCGCCGGTCCTTTGAGCATGGACGTTGCCCGGAGCAGACGAGAGGGCTTCGTCAGCCGTATCAAAGCTCTTTCAAGCGCCGAGGATCCGATAGAGCTGACGATTTTCGAGGGGCAGTTCGACTATGATTCAGGGGAAGAGCTTGGCCGAGAAATTCTCAATCAGGCTGGGGTTAATGACCGGCCGACCGCCATTGCCGCAGCCAGCGATCAGCAGGCCATCGGAGTACTTCGGTGCGCGCGGGATTTGAAGCTAGATGTGCCGGCAGATCTGTCGGTGGCCGGCTTCGATGATATCACTTTGGCTTCGTTGGTGGTTCCTCGCCTGACGACCCTTCGCCAGCCGATTGAAGCTCTCGCCGTGTCAGCTGTTGAACAGATCTTTCAGTCAAAGGCTTCACTGAAAGACATGGCGATTGCGGGCGATATCGTCGAACGGGAATCAACCGGGCCGAACCCTGTCGGAACCTGAGATCAGCTCTTTTCGTTCAAGTCTCAGCTTGCAAACAACAACCCACTTCCTGCAATCACCAGCCCGGCCCCAACCCAAGCGCCAAGCGCAGGGGCTTCCTTGGTTCGCCACCACATCATTGGCAGCAGGAGCGCGGGTGTTGTCGCCGACAGTGTTGCAATGATGCCGACGTCTCCTCCCGAGAGCGCAAACAGAATGAGCGTCATGCCGACACCCATGCCGAGGAAACCGGAAAGAGCGACCACGCTGACCACTGGAAACGTGAACCTTCCGGCAGGCTTTACCCAGGAAAAGGGCAGTCTGGACAAAAGAACCAGGCCAAGCGCCGCCGTCCCAACCCGGAGACTGGATGCTGCCACTGGGTCAACACCTGCTTCCATGATCGGGCGAGCGATCAAAGAGCCGATCGATTGTGAAAGAGCGGCGACCAAACCGAGCAAAACCCCGATCCAGAGAGGTCCTTTGATGCTCTCCCATTTGTGCAGCTGCGATTTTCTCTTGCCGAAGCGGATGGCCAACAGGACACCCAGGAAAATCAACCCGATCCCAGATATCTGAAGAAGGGTGAGGTCCTCGTTCAGTAGCAGCCAGCCAAGTATGGCCGACATGGGAGCGTTCAGGGAAAACAGCATGGCTGTCCGGCGTGGCCCCATCCGGTTGAGTGTCAGGAAAAGAGCGGTATCGCCCATGAAGATCCCGACAAATCCGGACAGGACAAGTGGCAATAGATGGTCGTTGCCAATGGAACCCCAGCCATTTGTCAGCGCGACCCAAAGGCACAACATGATGGTGACGAGCACCATGCGCGTTGTGTTGAAGGCGATGGCGCCGAGATGTTGGGCCGGGGCTGCCGATAGAAGCCCGGTCAGAGCCCAGAGCGCGGCAGCGCCAAGGGCGGCGGCTTCGTAAATATACATTGGTCAGGACTGCCGGAATTCTTCCGGAAGGTCCGGTGTCTTGCCGGTCCAGGCCGCCTCGAAGAACGCGAATTCAAGTGCGCTCATGTGCCGAAACAGGCGTGAGACACGGTCCTGATCGTCTGGAGAAAGCGTCGGACCAATCCCGTTCATTTCCTCAATGATCCAGTTCACGAAGGCTTCAAAACCCGGTACGGCGTGCAGGTCTATCCATTCCGCGAGATAAAATGCTTCTGGTTTCGGCTTCTGCGCTTCGCGGCGACCCCAGGTGAGATAACACCATTCAGCGCACAAAAGGCAGGCAAGTCCGTCCGGATAGGATCCTTTGCCAGCCGATGAAACCAGCAGGTCGGCGAAAGCTCTTGTGGTTGGCCCCTGTGCTGCGGTTTCATAAGTTGATGCAGGCACTCCGAGTGCTTCGAAAGACCTAAGGAAATAGTCGTTTTCTTCCGAGGTCAGCAAAGCCAGAAACGCGGAAAGTTGCGTCTTGGACTGCATGCGCGGTGCCTTGGCAACCAGATAGCCGAGCGTTGAGGCCAGATCCGTAACAAAGGTATAGTCCTCAATCAGGTAGCGCGTGTAAGCCTCATCAGGCATTGAGCCGTCACCGATCGCTCGGGTGAACGGATGCTCGGTGGCCGCTGACCAAAATGGCTCCGCCCGGGCAACCAGCCAGTCCGAAAAAGCGGCGTCTGGATGCGCAGACTGAAACTGCGGGAAAGACCCGTCATACGGCGTGGGCATTGCTGCACCATGCTCCCTTTTGCGTCGGGAAACTGAATGAAAACGGGCGCTCGAAAGCGCCCGTCAAGACAACATCAGGCCGCGGCCTTCTTGGGTGTAATGAGCCCGCGGTTGACCAGCACTTCAGCGATCTGGATCGTGTTGAGCGCAGCGCCCTTTCGCAGATTGTCGGAGACAACCCACAGGTTCAGGCCATTTTCGACGGTTGCATCTTCACGGATGCGGGAAATGTATGTCGCGTCTTCGCCAGCGGCCTCATAAGGCGTCATGTAGCCACCGTCTTCGTGCTTGTCGATGACGAGGCAGCCAGGGGCTTCGCGCAAAATGTTGCGAGCTTCCTCTGCCGTGATCTCGTTTTCGAACTCAATGTTGACGGCTTCCGAATGGCCGATGAAGACAGGAACACGGACGGCTGTGCAGGTGACCTTGATGGCCGGATCCAACATCTTTTTGGTCTCGGCCAGCACCTTCCATTCTTCCTTGGTGTAACCGTCTTCCATGAAGACGTCACAATGGGGAATGACGTTGAAGGCAATCCGCTTCGGATATTTGTTCGGTTCGATCGGATCGTTCACGAACACTGCGCGGGTCTGGTTGAAAAGTTCTTCCATGGCTTCCTTGCCAGTGCCGGAAACGGCCTGGTAGGTCGACACGACGATGCGCTTGATCTTTGCGTGATCGTGCAATGGCTTCAGGGCCACGACCAATTGCGCGGTAGAGCAATTGGGGTTTGCAATGATATTCTTCTTGGTGAAACCGGCGACAGCATCGGCATTCACTTCAGGAACGATCAGCGGAACTTCCGCGTCGTAGCGCCAGGCTGAGGAGTTGTCGATGACAACACAGCCCTTGGCTGCAATTTTTGGAGCCCATTCCTTGGAAACACTTCCGCCCGCGGACATCAGGCAGATGTCGGTATCGGAAAAGTCGTAGTTTTCCATGGCCTGAACTTTCAGCGTTTTGTCGCCGAAAGAAACTTCCGTGCCCTGGGAGCGGCGTGAGGCAAGCGCCACGACGTCGTCTGCCGGAAATCCACGCTCGTCCAGAATGTCCAGCAGTTCACGGCCAACATTGCCGGTAGCGCCTGCAATTGCGATCTTAAAACCCATTTTCGACTTGTCCTTGTCCGTCTCCCCGCTTCACCGGCTCGTCCCTGTCAGATGGGCGTCGCCGGCTCCCGGCGCCTCCCATCCCCGGGGAGGCGGGACGAGCGGCACCGTTAAGCGGTGGTCTTGGTTGTCTTTGTTGTGCGTTTAGGTGCGGTTGCGGCATGTGTCGCGGTCTCGCTGCGTGTGAAGGTCACGCTCGCAAGGGCCTGAGACATCGTATCCAGAATGTCGGCTTTCAGCCGGGTCATTGGTGCTCGCAATCGTCAAAACTTGAGACGGCGGTGTTTTTGCCCGGAAATCCAGACGAGTCAACAAGGAATTCGATGGAATTGCCTTATTGGCATTCAACCTGTTGCTCGAAGGCGACGTCAGGCGAATCCCATCTGGTCATTCCAAGCTTACAGCCCGCACATTTCCAGTCTCGTGCGGGCAAAGCCGGATGGTGGCGAATTCACGATACTGCGTCGCCAGCCGGTTCGCTGCGCAATGTCAGAAGAGCGATCACGAGCGCTGTCAGGGCGCAGGCGGCAACAGCACCGACGAGTGGAAGCGCCGTCCGGTCAAAGAACGGACTGCAGATCAGGATCATGATACCGCCGGCAACCATTTGAAAGGTTCCCCCGAGGCTTGATGCCATGCCCGCATGTTCACCATGGTCTTCAAGAGCCATGACCATTGTCGGGGCAATCACCTGACCAAGGCAGGAATTGCCGATGAAAAAGAGCGCCATCAGCACCCAGAGATCGTCAAACCCGGCCCAAACGAGAACAAACAGCAAAGACGTCGCCGCAGCGAAACCGAAGACGGCGACCAGTGCCACCCGGCCCATGCCGAAGCGTTGTCCAAGCGAGGCCGCAAACTGTGAAGAGGCAAAAAAACCGATGGCATTGACCGCGAACACCAGGCTGAAAGTTGTCGGGGTCAAACCATATTGCGTCATGTAGACAAGTGGCGCGGACGCGATAAAGACAAAAAAGCTCGCGAGCGAGAAGCCGCCAATGAGGGTCAAACCCATGAACTTCCCGTCGCGAAGCAGGTAGAAAGTGCTCCGGATCATGGCAACGGGATCGATCCGTGCACGTCGGTCATCAGGCAGCGTTTCCGGCAACAGAAAGGCCATCTGCACCATTGCGGCCAAGGAAATCAGGGCAAGAGCGTAGAAAATCAGGCGCCAGCTGCCGAACTGTATGATCATGCTGCCTGTGAGTGGCGCCAGCATCGGCGAAATGCTGATGACCAGCATGACAAGTGCCATCAGTTTCGTTGCTTCCGTACCTGTGTGCAGGTCGCGGACGACCGCGCGAACGATCACCATTGGAGCGGCGGCTCCAAGAGCCTGGATAAAGCGGCCAAGCGTGAGCATTGAAACATCACTTGCCATCGCGCAGAGAATTGACCCGATGATGAAGATCACAAGTCCCAGAAACACCGGCGGCTTGCGGCCGAAACGGTCTGCAAGGGGGCCGTAAAAAAGCTGGGCGATACCGAAAGCGATAAAATAGACCGTGAAGGTCATATGGGCCGCAGCATCATCCGTGTTCAGGCTTTGCACAATTTCAGGCATCGCCGGGAGATAAAGGTCAATCGCAAAAGGACCGACCGCAGCCAATAAACCCAGCACCACGGCTGAGCGTGCAAATCCGATTTGCATTTGATTGTCCGAATGTTTGCGCCAGAAGCGCCGAAAAGTGGGAAGCAGCGAAGGTGGTTGAATTGCTCCTGATTGTCCAGCTCTTTCTGCACAAGACATGCTTGCAATCGAAATGCCGGCTTTGCCCTGATGTCACAAAACCTTCATGCAACTGTCACCGATCTTGTAAGGAGGACAACTAGCTTTCGCGCACCTTCAACCCAGAAAATTGTTATGGGAGCTAGTGCAATGGCGAACCTTCGCGGACGTTTTTTGAAAGGCGTCAGTCTCGCAGTGCTGTTCGGTATCGGAGCTGTTTCTTCCGCGCAGGCCGACTATTTCGAACGGATCAATTCCTACCCGGTCTATAAGACTTTGCCGGAAGGCGCAGACAGGGCAACGGAAACTGTTGCTGAGATCATCTACGCTTCCAAAGACGGCCGTACACTTGCGTTTACCGACAGCCCGGGCGAGGCGATTGTTTTCATCAATGCCGCCAACCCGCTCAACATTCAGTCGATGGAAAGAGTTGCGCTTGGCGGCGAGCCAACGTCTGTCGCCATGGGTGATAGCGCTGCCTATGCAGGTGTGAACACAAGCGAAGACTTCATCAATGCCTCAGGGCATCTTGCCGTGATTGCGCTTGAGGGCATGGGCATTACCGCAAAATGCGATGCCAAGGGCCAGCCGGACAGTGTCGCGATTTCACCGGACGGAAAGTTCATTGCGATTGCGATCGAAAACGAACGCGATGAAGATCTGAACGATGGGGCGATTCCTCAAATGCCGGCTGGGCATCTGGCAATCTTCGATCTTGATGAAACCGGTGTGCCAACCAATTGCGATGCAGTTCGGATCGTGGATCTGACAGGCCTTGCCGAAGTTGCTCCGACAGATCCGGAGCCGGAATTTGTGTCAATCAACGAAGACAATCAGGCCGTCGTTACCTTGCAGGAAAACAATCATCTGGCTGTGGTCGATCTGGCATCCGGCAAGGTTGTTGCCGACTTTTCTGCCGGCGTTGCCTCGGCAGAAAACATCCCCGTTGCAAAGGCCCGCATGAGCGATGCGTCCGGCAACAATGAAAACGTTGCCCGTGAACCTGACGCGGTTGCCTGGATCGACACTGAGCGTTTCGTTACCGCCAATGAAGGCGATTATGAAGGCGGCTCCCGGGGCTTCACAATTTGGAACACCAAAGGCGACGTTCTTTTCGACAGTGGCAATCAGATGGAACATCTGGGCATGGCACATGGCCACTATCCGGCGAAACGTGCCCACAAGAAAGGTACTGAGCCTGAAGGTGTCGCAGTCGGTGTCTTCGGCGGTGAAACCCTTATTTTCGTAAACTCCGAACGCGGTAATTTTGTCGCGGTATACAAGGATACCGGCGGCGCGCCTGAGTTTGTCCAGCTGTTGCCGACGCATGTCGGTCCGGAAGGTCTTCTGGCGATCCCGAACCGTGATTTGTTTGCGGTCGCCAACGAAGTGGATGAAGACGGTGTACGGTCCCACATCTCGCTCTATCAGTTTGGCGCAGATGCCCCTTCCTATCCGTCCATCGTATCTGCCAGAGATCCTGAAAAAGGCGCACCGATTGGCTGGGGGGCACTCTCTGCCTTGGCGGCGGATCCGCAGGATGCCAATACGCTTTATGCCGTCAGTGACAGCTTCTATGACGATGCCCGCATCTATACGCTGGATATTGCAACCCAGCCGGCACAGATTACCTCTTACGTCACGGTGACGGGTTTCGTTCAGTCGCGGCTGGATCTGGAAGGCATTTCAGTGTCGAAAGATGGCGGGTTCTGGCTTGCCTCCGAGGGCCATCCAGACAAAGACCGTCAGCATCTGTTGTTGAAAGTCAGTGCCAGTGGTGCGGTCGAAGAAGAGATCACCTTGCCGCCGTCACTTGTAGAACAGGCCAAGCGCTTTTCTTTTGAAGGCGTTGCCGAGTTTGAAATGAGCGGACAAACGCTTGTCGCGGTTGCCGTTCAGCGGGAGTGGAGCGACGACCCGGAAGGACTTTCCAAGATTGCGATCTACAATCCGTCAGACAAGTCCTGGGGTTTTGTTCACTATCCTCTGGATGCGCCAAGGAGCGCTGCGGGCGGTTGGGTTGGCCTGTCTGAGATTGTCTCACTGGGTGAGGGTCAGTTCGCCATTCTGGAGCGTGACAACAAAGGCGGCGAAGACGCCGCCATCAAGCAGATCACAACGGTGTCCCTTGAAGGTGTTACGCCTGCCGCACATGGAGAAGAATTGCCGGTGCTGAAAAAGAGGTTCGCAGTTGACCTTCTTCCGGCAATGTCTTCCAGCAAAGGCTGGGTTCTGGACAAGCCAGAAGGCCTGGCGATTACAGCTGATGGCAGTCTCATTCTGGTGACCGACAATGACGGCGTCGATGATGCACCAGGTGAGACACAACTGATCGACCTGGGTCCGGCGAGCCGACTTAACTGATCAAGCCGTAAGGTCTCCCAAGACCGACCTGAGGACCCGGCAGGCTTCGACTGCCGGGTTCTTGTTTTTGATGGCCGCTTGAACGGCTTGGCGGGCGAGCAGGTCAAAATAGAAAAATTTGAACCTGTTTCGAATTCATTGGTAATTTCAAGCTAGTTTTCTTGTCATCTAGTTCCAGATGATTCGCGAGACTTCCCATGACGATCAGAAAAAGACTTTTTGTACTGGTTATCGTTTTGACAGTGCCAATCGTCTTTTGTGCAGGTTGGATCATACTTTCCGCCTATTCGGACCTCGAACGGGACAAGGTGAAACTGGCCAGTTTGCCGGCTCTTGAGAGGGTCTGGCAGGCCGGCGTCACGCAAGGAGCAAAGGAGCTTCCAAGCGACGTCCTGGCCAAATATCCGGCATGTGCACCGGAAAAAGCGGCAGGCTCAGCTGCAAAGGCACTTTCCAATGCGCACAAGGTCATAGATTGCATCGGTAACGACGCGGGTCTTGCTGCAAACACTGTTCAGACCACCAACTTGCTGGCCGAACTTGTGTCAGGACAATTGTCCGACCTGGTCGTGCGCACAGCTGCCGTTGTGCGCAACAGCGAGAATGTCGCAAAGAAGACCGAACTGAGCCACCTGGACTCCATGTCCGTTCTGGTCGGCGCTGGTCAGTTCAAGGTGCTGGCGGATCAGATCAGCTCGATTTCCAAAACCGGCCCCGGTGCCGTTGAAGAAGGCAAGGAAACCGCCTTCAGCAAAGCAGCACAAGCCTACCGGCAGGCGAATGGCAAATTCCAGGGAGCGCTTGCAAAAGTCGCTTCCAAGGTCGGGCAAGGCGCTGACGGTACGACACTTGATCTGCAACCGGTTCGAGACAGATATGCAGCCTTCCTGAGCGCGATAGATGGCCTGCACAAGGTGAGCCACAACCAACTTGCGGCGCAGTTGCAGTCCATGGTGAGCGACCTTCGGATGCGGATGTGGGGAGTTGCCGGGGCACTTTGTCTGGTGTTTGTGGGTGCGTTCGGAACATCCTGGTACTTCGGCAGATCAATCCTTCATTGCATCGAATCGCTTAACAGCTCCATTCGGAACCTTGCCGACTCAGATGGTGTGGAGAGTGAATTGCCTTTCTCATATGGCCACACGGAGATTTCTGATATCGCCCGTGCGGTTGGCTACTATCGGGACAAGACCATCGAATTGACCAAGGAGCGGCAACGGCAGGAAGGTCAGGCCGCGGCGGACCGTCAGCAGCGCATCGACGAATTGATCGCAGCGTTCAAGACGCGCATGGCCGCTTTGCTGAAAGATGTCGATGAAGCGCTTGGCGACATGCAGAGCACGTCCGGCGCTCTGAAGGGCGTCGCCCAGAATGCTGATCAAAAGGCTCGGGACACTGCTGCGGCATCGTCCGGCGCATCGGAAAATGTCGATGCGGTTGCAAGTGCGGCCGAGGAACTTGCCAATGAAATCGCGGCCATCAGCCAAAAAGCGCATGATGTAACGGAAATCGCGCAGACGGCGAACGAAAATGCGTCGGCCGCGAATTCCGAGATCGAGAGCCTTTCGGAAATCTCCAACGCCATTGGCGACATCGTTTCGATCATCAATGCGATTGCCGACCAGACCAACCTGCTCGCGCTGAATGCAACGATCGAAGCCGCGCGGGCGGGAGAGGCTGGAAAAGGGTTTGAAGTTGTCGCGGGCGAGGTCAAAACACTGGCCGGTCAAACAGCATCCGCGACGGACCAGATCACTGAACAGGTATCGCTTGTCCAGCAAAGGACAGTCCGTGTCGTGGATGCGATCCAGAAGATTATCTCCGACATCGGCGATGTCACCAATCACACGACCCAAATCGCGGCGGATCTTGAAACACGGCGACAATCCACCGACGATATCAAAGGAAATGTTCTTCAAGCAGCAGAGCAGACACGATCCGTGGTCGATGATATGGCCGGGGTCGAGGCGATTGCAGAACGGTCAAGCGATGCAGCCGCCGATATGGGGCGCCGCACAGGTGATGTCGTCAAGCGGACCGAAGAGTTGCGCGAAGAAGTGAATGCCTTCCTGGCTGAGGTCGCCGCTGCGTGATGCAATTTGACTGATACCCGGTAGCAAGCTGTTGCGGCGGCAGTCCGCCGGCCTTCTGTTGTGTCTTCATCAAAAGGCTGCCTTCGTCTACGTTGCAGCCAGCTCCCGCCATGGCCGTCAATGCTGTCAGATTGAGTGTTTTGGGTCAGAGGTGTGTTGTCATTTAATGTCTCACTACATAGCAAGACATGATTGTTTTTATTGTGTGCTCTATCTCGCATCTGCAGAAGGTTGAAGACGCACCATCATGAGTGCAGGTCTGCTTGGCCTTTTTGGCGTTTCATTTCTTGCCGCGACCTTGTTGCCTGCGCAGTCCGAGCTCGGTCTTTCGGGATTGATTGCACTTGGCCAGGACCCGGTGCCTCTTCTTGTTTTCGCGGCAAGTCTCGGCAATACGCTGGGGTCAGTCGTCAACTGGTGGCTGGGAAGAGGTGTGGCACACTTCGCAAATGCCCGATGGTTTCCGGTGAAGGCTGACAATTTGAAACGGGCAACCAAATGGTATCAGCGGTATGGGCGCTGGAGCCTGCTGCTGAGCTGGGCGCCCATTGTCGGTGACCCGCTGACCCTGGCCGCAGGGGTTCTGAGAGAACCGCTCTGGAGTTTCTTCATCCTGGTCGCGATAGCCAAGACAGCGCGCTACATCATCGTTGCCTTTTTAACTGTGCAAGCGCTCTCTTAAAACGTGTCCATACGGCAAGGAGAACCGAAACAGTTCAGAAGCCGCCGAACAAGTTCGCCAGAACGATGATCGCAACAAGCGCGATAAACGGCACGATGACAGCGGTAACAAAAATATCGAGATAGCTGTCCTTGTGAGTCAGTTTGGCAATTCCAAGCACCGTGATCACAGCGCCATTGTGCGGTAGGGCGTCCAAAGCGCCGGATGCAACAGAGGTTACCCGATGCATGGCTTCAAGCGATGTGCCTGTCGCATTGGCCATAGCGACGAAGGTGCTACCCAGAGCATCAAGAGCAATGCTCATGCCGCCCGACGCTGAACCTGTCAGCGCGGACAGTGTTGTTACAGACATGGCGACGGAGACCAGTGGATTACCGTCGCTCAGCGACATCAGGCCGTCCGTGATTTCGCCAAAGGCAGGCAGAGCGGCAATCACGCCGCCAAAACCGACAAGGCTTGCCGTATTGAAAATCGGCAAAACGGCAGCATCTGCGCCCTTGTTCAAGGTTTCTCGAATGTCCGGGAACCGGCGGAAATTTGAGAGGATCAGAAAGAGTATCGAAGCGGTGAGCGCGACCACGATGGCCCAAACGCCGCGGACGGCCTCGATCGAGGTTGCTCCGAAAAGCGGTTCGGCGAGATAGGCGGTTTCCAGTTGGGGGACCACAAATTCGACGAATAGAAAATTGACCAGAACAACGATCACGATCGGTGCTATCGCCAAAATAAAGGGTGGCAGGTTCCGGGTATCTTCGGTTGCTTCGATTTCGTTGACGTCAAAACCTTCATTTTGCGCCTGAGCCCGCATGACCGTGTCTGGCTCGGGCAGGCCGTCATCGTGGTTTCCGTAGCCTTCACCGGTGGCCAGAGCAGCACTTGCCCTGTGATTGAGCCAAAGCATGCCCAGCCCGAACATCATGATAGCCGCGATGATCCCAAGGCCCGGAGCGGCGAAGGCCGTTGTGCCGAAGTAAGGCATCGGGATTGCATTCTGGATGGCAGGAGTTCCAGGCAAGGCCGACATGGTGAAAGTAAAGGCACCAAGAGCGATTGCACCGGGGATAAGGCGTTTTGGGACTGCCGCATCGCGAAACAGGGCGGAAGCGATCGGAAAAATGGCAAAGGCCACGACGAACAAGGAAACGCCGCCATAAGTCAGCACCGCGCAGCAGATAACCACCGCAAGCATGGCGTTGCCCATTCCCAACTTTCCGATGACCCAGCGGGCGATCGATTCAGCCGAACCACTGTCATCCATGAGCTTGCCAAAAATGGCACCGAGGAAGAACAAGGGAAAGAACGCCAGGATGAAGTCGGCCGTGTTGATCATGAAAATCTGGGTGAAGGCCGCCAGCGGTGACAATCCTCCGGACAGCACAACAGCAAAGACGGCCATCACCGGTGCAAGCAGCAGAAGCGTGATGCCCCTGAAGGCGAAATACATCAGCAAGCCGAGAGGCAGAAGAATACCGAGCAGTTCAATCATGACTTCCTGAAGTTCCTCTCGGTGCCAGGTTCAAGATGCGCCGGTTGAAGGCTTTCTTCAAAGAGATCGCGCGGTCGCCAGGTGGTTTCTTTGCCTACCTTCGAGCCGTTCTGGTCAAGCCAGGTGTCTGCTGTCCGGTGACCGAGTTCATGCAGTTTTTCCAGGAAGACCCGTTCAGCGTTCAGTTTGCTGGAAGCGCCGTAGTGACACAGTTCGCTTTCCGAGCCGATCATATGCAGGTGGGCATCGCGATATGCCGCCCGGTCCAGTCCTTCGTGGTGGATGACCTCCCACAGGAAGCCAACGGAGCGCATTTCCTTGATCAGACTGCCGTTGAACGTGATCTCGTTGAGTCGATTTTCAATTTCGGCCGGTGTTGTCGGGATGCCGGGCCTTTCGAATGGATTTATCTGAACCAGGATGACATCTCGTGCTTCCGTCTCGTCGATCAACGGGAAGAGCGGCGGATTGCCCATATACCCACCGTCCCAATAAGCTTCACCGTCAATCTCAACCGCCTTGAACAGGGTTGGCAGGCAAGCTGAGGCCATGACAGCATCGCAGGATATTTCGGGCTGTCGGAAAATCTTGGGTCGTCCTGTCCGGACATTCGTTGCACACAGGAACAATCTTGGAGCCGCAGGCTGATTGATCAGGTCAAAGTCAAAACACTCTTCAACGACATCCCGCAGCGGATTGATGTCCATCGGGTTGAACTGGTAGGGCGACAGGACCCTGCCGAAGATCTGCGATGCGAAATATGACGGGGAATAGTCCAGTGTCCAGCGGCCCAGAAGCTTGTCCATAACGCTTCGGCGGATCGGGCTGTAGCGCGATGTTTCGCTGACTGCGTTCCAATACTCCCTGAGCAGTTCCTGCGCGCGCTTCGGGCCACCTTCGCAAAGTCCCTGCGTCAGCGCGATTGCATTCATTGCCCCGGCGCTTGTCCCCGATACGCCTTCAATCTGGAGCCAGTCTTCGTCAAGCAGACGATCGAGCACACCCCATGTAAAAGCACCGTGCGACCCGCCGCCCTGCAAAGCTACATCCACTTTTACGGGTTTGCGTTTCATGAGAGGCGACCGCCTCCTTGTTTGCCCGGTTTAAAATTTTGCCATGTGCAATTAGTAGCAAGATTGTCCTGTGTCGTCTGCTTCTTAACGCCAATCAAGTTAAACTGCGATTGTGTGACGCATCCTGGGCAAATGAGGCAGGAGGGGACTAAGAAAGTAGCGCTTGTTCAGGTGTGAAAGCTGCGATCAATAGCTCTCGATAAGGTCCCATTTGTTGCCGAACAGGTCTTCAAAAACAGCAACCTTTCCATATGGCTCGGTTCTGGGCTCTTCCAAAAAAGCAACGCCAGCTGCCTGCATCGCGGCATGATCTCGGTCAAAGTTGTCTGTATTCAAGAATAAAAACACCCGTCCGCCTGACTGATTGCCGATGGTCTTTTGCTGATCCGGTCCATCGGCCTCTGCCAGTAGTATGCGGGTTTCGGAACTCCCCTTAGGTGCAATCAACACCCAGCGCTTTGTCTCCGAAAGCTTGGTATCCTCGACAAGTTCAAAGCCAAGATTTTCCGTGTAGTAGGTGATCGCCTGATCGTAATTCGGGACCAGCAGCGCGAGGGCTCCAATTCGTTGCTTCATTGCGTTTGTCCCTATTGTGCTTTCCGATAGACCGATATGTTCTTGAAGCTTGCAACATCAACAAGGTGCACGGTTTGGGTGATGGTCAGCGTGTTGCCGTCGTCGGAGAGCCGCCGCTCGGCCTTCATGATGGTCAGGCCGCCG
Organism: Labrenzia sp. THAF82; assembly: GCF_009363435.1. Taxonomy (GTDB): domain Bacteria; phylum Pseudomonadota; class Alphaproteobacteria; order Rhizobiales; family Stappiaceae; genus Roseibium; species Roseibium porphyridii. The sequence goes on from NZ_CP045354.1 coordinate 954,422, forward strand.
CGCCTGGCTTCTGAGACGAGGTTGCGGTCACCTTCAAAGACAAGGCGCATTGCGTCGACCAGTCCGCTTTTGCCAAGCTTCACTTCTGGGCCGTCGGGCATCGCCTCGAAGGTGTCGTTGGTCACCTCGCCTTCGGCTGAAACCTGATTCATGGTGAAACAGGCCATTCCGAAATTGTCGTCGATTTTCAGTGTTGCGCTTTTGGGCGGATCGCCCTGCTCGAAATCGCTTTCCTCGGTGTCGAGGATCCAGGAGCCGAGAAAGGGTGCGAGTTTGTCTTCGATCATCTGACCAACATGGGTAAAAGGAAAAACCGCCACCGGCATAACCGCTGGCGGTTCCACGTGCAAATCGTAATGGCTATCAGGCGCTCAGCGCAGACAGTTCAGCAACGATGGCATCACCCATTTCGGAGGTCGAAACCGTCGCCTGGCCCTCACTGGCAATGTCCTTGGTCCGCAGGCCCTTGTCGAGCGCAACAGCAATTGCCTTGTCCAGCTTGTCGGCCGCTTCCACTTCCTCAAAGGAATACCGCAGCGCCATGCCGAAGCTTGCGATCATGGCGATCGGGTTGGCTGCGCCTGCTCCGGCGATGTCCGGAGCGGAACCATGGACGGGTTCGTAAAGCGCCTTGCGCTTTCCGGTCGCCTCGTCAGGAGCGCCGAGTGAGGCCGATGGCAGCATGCCAAGCGAACCGGTCAGCATGGCGGCGACATCAGACAGCATGTCACCAAAGAGGTTGTCGGTGACGATCACATCGAACTGTTTCGGCCAGCGGACCAGCTGCATGCCGCCGGCGTCGGCCAGCATATGCTCCAGTTCCACGTCCTGATAACCGTTGCCATGCGTCTGTGTGACGACCTCATTCCACAGAACACCGGACTTCATGACGTTCCGTTTTTCCATTGAGGTGACTTTGTTATTCCGCGTACGGGCCAGCTCGAAGGCAACCTTCGAAATGCGTTCAATTTCGTATGTGTCGTAAACCTGAGTATCGACACCACGCTTCTGGCCGTTGCCAAGGTCCGTGATTTCCTTTGGTTCGCCGAAGTAAACGCCGCCTGTCAGCTCCCGAACGATCAGGATATCAAGTCCCTCGATGATGTCCTTCTTCAGCGAAGATGCATCGGCGAGGGCCGGATAGCAGATTGCGGGACGCAGGTTTGCAAAGAGTTGCATGTCCTTGCGAAGACGCAGAAGCCCCGCTTCAGGGCGCACTTCGTAGGGAACGTCGTCCCACTTCGGACCCCCAACCGCACCGAAAATGACGGCATCGGCGGCCATGGCCTTTGCCATGTCTTCTTCGGAGATCGACTGGCCATGAGCGTCATACGCCGAGCCGCCGACGAGACCTTCTTCCGTCTCGAAGGACATGCCACCGTTTTCGTTGAACCAGCTGATTACCTTTTTCACTTCCGGCATGATTTCCGGGCCAATGCCATCACCCGGCAGAAGCAGAAGTTTTTGAGAAGCCATGGACGTTCCATCCCGCATTATTGAAAACCGATTGCGCTGGGTTACCGTGTTGGTTCCGCTCTTTCAAGGCAAAGGCAGTTGCGAAAAACTCAATCAACGGCGTCGGAAAGGTCAATAACGCCGCGGTGCCACAGCGCGAGGTACGATTCATATCGGAAGTCGCGGCACAATTTGACTGTAACCGAACGCCTACAAACCGATCATCCATTCACGGCCCGCCTGAAAGAACAGGTTCACCGCCAGTGCGGTCATGACCCATTTGAAGCCGGTCTTGAACGTTTTCTCGTTCATCTTGCCGAGCAGACGAGTGCCGGCCAATGTGCCGAGAAATCCGCTGGCGATCATCAGAAGGATCAGTCCTAGCCATGGTGCAAAAGCAAAGCCAAGGGCACCGAACGCCAGAACCTTGAACACATGCATCATCATCGCCGTAATTGCCTGATTGGCGACAAACTGGTGGCGGGTCAGTTCAAGCGTCGACAGAACCGCGCCGCCAATAGGACCGGACGCACCAAAGAACATTGACAGAAACGTGGACGCAAATCCTGCACCTGCCATGGCACGCTTGCGTGCCTTGCCGAATTTCGGTGCTTTGCCCCAGACAATCCAGATGACGAAACAGCCAATGCCGGCTCTGAGAACCGCCGCCGGCAATTCAACAGCAATAGCGCCCCCAAGTGCAGCGCCGATGATAGCGCCGCAAGCAAACCAGATCGCGATCAGCCAGTCGACATGTTTGATCTGAACGATGGCCCGCCCTGCATTCGAACCAAGCTGCACCATACCGTGGACCGGCACCAATGCACTTGCCGGCATGATCATCGCCATGATCGCAATGAGAGCAATGCCACCCCCAAGACCGACTGCGGCTGTCATCGCTGATGTGAAGAAACTCACACCGATCAGCGCAATTGTTGCGGTCGCGTGCAACTGATCGGGCAAAATCACGGCAAAGAAGTCTGACAACTCAGGACCATCTCGTGTTGGCGTAGTTGACAGCTTCCCGAACATCGAGCTTCCGGGTCGAATTGCCACTGCGCAGGTAGAAGACCGAGGCCTTGTTTTCTTCCATGTAAACCGCGCGTGGTGCCGGCCGAACGATGATCATGGCCACATCCCTACCGCCGACACTTGCAAAGACCGTGTGAATGTAAGGGCAGAGGTCGCCACCCAGGTTCTTGGATACGATGTCATTGACCGTTCGTTCAAAAGCGTCGAGATCTGGGCTCTTGAGTGTTGCCAGATCCTTGTCAAGACCAAGGGGCTCGCCCGCATCATTGACGCCGATCAGTAGATGTCCGCCTTCGGCGTTGTAGAAACCGGCCAGCGTCTTGGCGATGACCTTCTCCAGGCCACGATTTATGTGGTTTTCCTGCATGTCCCAACGCAGCGACGACTTGAATTCAACCCGGCTTGTTTCCCCTCGCTTCATCAGGTCGGGGATCAGTGTGGTCTGCTCCTCCCGCAAGGACTTATAGGCCTCTGAGGTCTGCATGTAATTTCGGCTGAATATGCCAAAGGCCAGTCCGACAATTGCGCCGACCAGTGTATAGGCGACAGCAACGTCCAGATGCCTGGGAAGCAGAACGAGCCAGAGCCGCGCGGAGAGAAATTCCATCAGGTTGGGTGCTGTGTCAGAGAAGCGCGACAACTCCCACCAAACCACGATCAGGTTCAAAGGGTGAATGATCAGAACGCCAACAAAAGCGCCAAGGATCACGTAGTTTGCAATGAAAGAAAGTCTGAACGGAGAGAATGACATAGAAGGGCCTGAGAGAAAACGCCGGTCGCAACCGGCGCTTTCATATCACACTTTTTCTCAGGCCGCCGTAGGCATGGCTGTTTCCACCAACTTCACCCAGTAGGAGCAACCGACCGGAATCAAGTCGTCGTTGAAATCATATTCGGGATGGTGAAGACCGGCACTGTCGCCGTTGCCGGCAAATATGAAAGCGCCCGGGCGTTCTTCCAGCATGTAGGAAAAGTCCTCGCCACCCATCATCGGTTCGATCTGGCGGTCGACCTTGCCTTCACCGGCAATGCCTTCGGCGATATTTGCGGCAAAGTCTGTTTGATCGTCGTGATTGGCCGTCACCGGATAGCCGCGAATAAACTCCAGCTTTGCCGTCGCGCCGAAAGTTTCGGCCGTGCCGTTGACGATGGCTTCCATGCGCTCTTGAGCAAGGTCACGCATTTTTGGCGTGAGCGTGCGTACGGTGCCGCGCAAGAAAACCTCCTGCGGGATCACGTTGAACGCATTGCCTGCCTGGAAGACGGTGACCGAAACAACGACGGAATCGAGTGGATTGGCGTTTCGGCTGGCAATCGTTTGCAGCACAGACACCATCTTTGAACCGACGACAATCGGGTCGATGGTCATATGAGGCTTTGCGGCATGGCCGCCCTTGCCAGTGATCGTAATGCGGAACTCGTCCGTTGCAGCCATGATCGGACCCTTGCGGATCGCAAATTCCCCCACAGGCATGCCTGGATAATTGTGCATTCCATAGACTTCATCGATGGGCCAACGGGTCATCAGGCCATCGTCGATCATCGCCTTTGCGCCCGCGCCGCCTTCTTCTGCGGGCTGGAAAATCACGACAACCGTTCCGTCGAAATTGCGGGTCTCGGCAAGGTATTTCGCGGCTCCAAGCAACATGGCGGTGTGACCGTCATGGCCGCAGGCATGCATTTTGCCGGGTACCTTTGATGCATAGTCTTTGCCGGTTGCTTCCTCGATCGGCAATGCATCCATGTCCGCACGAAGGCCGATTGTCTTGCCGTCCCCACCGTTGCGACCCTTGATCACGCCAACAACGCCCGTCTTGCCTAACCCTGTGGCCACTTCGTCGACGCCGAAACTTTCAAGGAGTTCGGCCACTTTACCTGCGGTCCGGACGGTTTCATAAAGGATTTCCGGATTTTCATGGATGTCGCGGCGCCAGGCCGTGATTTCATCTGACAGGTCCGCAAGACGGTTTATGACTGGCATTTAGAACTCCTGATACGGCGAGCCGAAGGTGTTTGACACTCAAGCGGCTAACCTATCGCAAGCCGTCAAAAGGGAAAGTGGCAAAGGTGAAAATCTTTGTGCTGCCAACCGATCCGCGCAAAACGGGATCGAATATGAGCTGCTAGTTCAAAGGGCCCTGAACCGAAAAACCTGTGTCCGTTTTATCTCATTGTCTTCCAGTGCGCCGGTCACTGGAACAACAAATGTCGCCAGTTCTTCAAGACGCTCCTTCGGCAGATAGGATCTACCGGGATCACCAATAAAGACCAGCATTTCTTCATTCAGGGCACGTTCAAGCATTGCGAGGACCTTTGCCGCCATGTGCTGGTCGTAAAAGACATCACCGCAAAAGAGTATGTCTGCCTCGGGCAAGCCCGAAGCTGTGATATCCGCGGTTTCCGGCATCAGGGAAACGTTGTTCAACGCGGCATTGAGTTTGGTTGCGGCAAAGGCAAAAGGGTCGACATCCACAGAGTGGCAGGATGCTGCACCAGCCATCATGGCGGCGATCCCGACGAGTCCGGAGCCGCAGGCAAAATCGAGCACCTTCTTGCCGCGAACCAGTTCTGGCGTGTCCAGAATGTAGCGGGCCAGACCTTGCCCGCCAGCCCAGGCAAACGCCCAGAATGGCGGGGCGAGACCAAGTTCGCCGAGCTGTTCTTCTGTCTTTTGCCACAACGCCATGGCTTCATCGGCCAGATGAAGCTGGATCTCCTCCGCATGAGGAACCGGTTTGACCTTCGTTTCCCTCAAGATGAATGCGGCCGGATCCTCGATTGCGGCCATATCAGGCCGGCTCTTTCAGCCCGCCCATTTCACAGACGACTTTCCATTCCGCTTCCGTGACCGGCTGAACCGACAGACGCATGGAAGTGACCAGAGACATTTTCTCAAGCCTTGGCTCGGCTTTAACCTGGGCAAGGGTCACCGGCTGGGGAATGTCGCAGACGGCTTTGAAATCAACACACTCCCAACGCGGGTCATCCGTCGTGCTGTCGGGATGAATGTCACTGCAGACTTCAACAACGCCGACAACTTCCTTGCCGATATTGGAGTGGTAGAAAAAGGCCTTGTCGCCGATTTCCATGGCGCGCATGTTGTTGCGTGCCTGGTAATTCCGGATGCCGTCCCATTCTTCGCCGGCGTCACCCTTGGCTTTTTGCTGGTCCCAGGACCATTTGTCGGGCTCGGACTTAATCAGCCAGTATTGCACTTAAGATGCCTCCGGATTTTTGATCACCCAGTTCCATGGGCGGATCTCCACACTTTCGAACAAGCCGGCCCTGGCATATGGATCTTCTTCCGAAATCGCCAGCGCTTCGTCACGGTTGGCGGCTTCAATAACCACCAACGAACCAGTCATGTTGCCTTCATCATCGGTGAAAGGACCAGCGGCCTTGAGCCCATTGCCGAGAGCCTTCAGAAAGCCGATATGGGCTTCTCTGTTGTCAAGGCGGGTTTGAAGCGCACCCGGTTTGTCGGTGCAGATCAGTGCATAAAGCATGTAAGGGAACCTCGAGTTGCCAATTCTTGCCAGAACCTAGGTCCGACGCTTTGCAAACTCAATGCTGATATGCCGCGTGAGAGTACGGAAAACTGCATTTTCCGTCCGATTACCCGCTGGTACTGCCGTTCCACCCAGAAGTCAGAGGCGAGGATCGCGCGTCAAACAACTTCCGATTCGGGTTTCAAAGGCCTTGCCATCAATGTGTTGAGGGCATCGTCAATGGACAAATCCTCATCGATCATTCTTGCCACCGTTTCGCAGATCGGAACATCAATGTCGTGTTTCTGTCCGAGTTTGACGGCAACGCGCGCCGAATAAGCTCCCTCGGCCAGTTTGCCGCCAGCTGAAATCAACTCAGAGGCCATGAAGCCTTCGCCCAACCGCAGGCCAAAGGAGAAATTGCGCGATTGGCTGGATGAACAGGTAAGTACCAGATCTCCAAGTCCGGAGAGGCCTGTCAGTGTTTCTGATTGTGCTCCCATTGCAGTCCCGAGCCGAGTGAGTTCGGCAAAACCACGCGCGGTCAGAGCAGCTTGGGCACTCGCGCCGAGTTTCCGGCCAACAACCGCGCCGCAGGCGATGGCCAGAACATTCTTCAGGGCCCCGCCGATCTGGGCGCCGAGAATGTCGATTGACGCATAGGGACGGAAACATGGCGATTGCATTGATTCGCAAAGGCTCAGAGCCGTTTTGGCCGAGCTTGCTGCGACGGTGACTGCTGTTGGCAGCCCACGCGCAACATCGTCAGCAAAACTCGGACCCGACAGCACCGCAGCTTCTGCGCCCGGAAGTTCTTCGCTGAGGACTTTGGACAGAAGCTTGCCGGAGGTCTGCTCGATACCCTTGGCGCAGAGGACGACAGGTCCTTGCGCCCTGCCGGTTTTCTTGAGCGCTGCCAGGATCGCACGTGTTGTTTGCGCCGGTGTGACCAACAGCAAAGCGTCCGCGCCGGCGACATCTTCGAGCGACGTGGTCGCGTTCAGGTCTTCGTCGAACGTGATGCCGGGCAGATATCGGCTGTTTTGCCTGCGGGATCGAATATCAGAAACAATGCCCGGATCACGTGCCCACAAGCGCACATCGCTGCCGGAGCGGGCTGCCGTGAGGGCCAGGGCGGTTCCCCAAGCGCCACCGCCGATGACGCCAATCGTCTTAATGGCGCCCATTGCTCTGCCTTTCCATGCGCGTCCGTAGTGTTTCAAGCTGCGCTCCAAAACCTTGAAAGAACCGGGTTTCGGCGGGCGCATCGTCGGCAAACAAGTCGAGCCAGAACAGGCGGAACCGGATCGGCGGGCCGCCTGTGCTCGGGGTCATTTCATAATGTTCCCATTCCACTGCCGGCTTTTGCAGGATACGGCCGTGGAAATGTCGCCGCCGATGCAGTCCGTCGAGACAATTGGGAACATTTTCGAAGATATGGTCTTGGTCGGCGAACGATTCGAGCGCGATATCCAATGAAAGTCCTGTCTCTTCGACGAACTCGCGTCTGGCACCCTGCAAATAGCTTTCGCCGGGATCGAGTGTGCCTCCTGGCACTTGCAGGTCCGGATTGGGATGGTCAGGCTCGATAAACACCAGAAGTTCCGGCCCACAGGTCAGATAAACATACGCCTTGTGGTAGATCTGCATGACCGCGTCCTCCGGCTCCAAGAAGGCTTAGGCTGCGTCTTGCAGAGGCGCTAAACGCTTGCGAAGCAGGGAGAGCGGAGCGCCGAATGCTGCAAAAAAAGTCTCCTCAGTCATCGCCTCTGCGCCAAAGAGATCAATCCAGAAAAAATGGCAACGAATCGGATCTCCTCCGCTGCTTGGAAACATCTCGAAATGCTCCCACTTCTCCTTGGGCCGCGTTGAAAGCGTGACATGATAGTTGCGGCGAATGTGGCGGCCCTTCAACGGGCGGTTCGGTGGAGCCAGAAACTGGCCGACCTTTGGAAAGGTTTCAAAGGGCAGGTCCTGATCTGAAAAATGATCAAAGGCTGCGTCAAGCGTCAGTCCGGTTTCCTCGGCGAACTCGCGCATGGCTCCTTTCAAAAAGCTCTCGCCAGGATCCACGGTACCCCCGGGAACCTGAAGGCCGAGATGCGGCGTGTCAGGTTCATTGAAGACCAGAAGGTCCGTCCCGCAGGTCAGGTATACATAAGCCTTGTGGTAGACGCGCATTCAAATGGGATCCGTCTTGCAGAGCTGAAGTTTCCTATCAGGCTCCGGCGACATTCTAAAGAGCAAGTTTCAGCGGGACCCTCACAGCCCACATTCCGAGAGGCGATCAAGGTGGTCTTCATTGCCGAGATTTCAGACCTTGGCCCCTTTTTTTCCTGCACCAAGCACACCGGCGTTAGCGCTGTCCAGCGGCCAGCGCGGACGAGGTGAAAGCGCCATGTCGTCAATCGGACCGAGCTGCAGGCGTTCGATGCCGGCCCAGGCAATCATCGCTGCGTTGTCTGTGCATAGCGACATGGGTGGTGCCACGAAGCGGGCATTTGAAGCCTGGGCTGCCGAAAGCAGACTTTCGCGAATTTCCTGATTTGCAGCAACGCCACCGGCAACCACGATGACTGGTTCGGCGTCCGGGTGTTTTTCGCTGAAAAGCGCAAGAGCGGATTTGGTCCGGGCTGCAAGAACATCGGAAACGGAACGTTGAAAAGCCGCGCAAAGATCGGCGACGGTCTGGTCATCGATCGGTTCCAGTTTTTTGGCCTGTGTCCGCAGCGCGGTTTTCAAGCCCGCAAAAGACATATCCAGCCCTGGTCGGTCGAGCAGGGGGCGCGGCAACCTGAAACGAGTGACATCTCCCCGTTTTGCCATTTTCTCAACGTGAGGCCCTCCCGGGTAAGGAAGGCCGAGCAACTTGGCGGTCTTGTCGAAAGCTTCGCCAATCGCATCGTCGATTGTGGTGCCAAGCCGTTCATAATCGCCAACACCACGGACAAGTAGAAACTGGCTATGGCCACCTGACACCAGGAGCAGCAGAAATGGAAACTCCAGATTGTCGGTCAATCGGGCGGTGAGCGCGTGCCCTTCCAGATGATTGATGCCAACCAGTGGTTTGTCGGCTGCCATGGCAATTGCCTTGGCGGTCATGAAACCGACAATGACACCGCCGATCAGGCCGGGCCCGGCCGTTGCCGCAACTGCGTCGATGTCATCCCAGTCACAGCTGGCCTGTTGCATTGCCTCATCGATGATCCGGTCGAGAATGTTGATATGGGCGCGCGCCGCGATTTCGGGAACAACGCCACCAAAGGCCGTATGTTCGTCAATCTGCGAGCGGATCGTGTTCGACAGGATTTTTCTGTCTCCCGGACCCGTTACGACCGCCGCAGCTGTTTCGTCGCAGCTGGTTTCGATTCCCAGAACGGTTAGAGTGGCCGTATTGTTGTTTTTCTTGACTGAAGTCATTGGTTTTTCAGCTGCGGCCTGTGATAGGTCATTCGATCAGACAAAATAACGTGCCCTGCGACGGAATGCCGGGCGTAACATCTGGACGGTAAATCTTGCAAACAAATCCTTTGCGCATTGGAACCCGAGGAAGCGCGTTGGCGTTGGCACAGGCACACGAGACCCGTGAAAGGCTCATGACGGTGCACGGGCTTGGTGAAGATGCTTTTGAGATCGTCGTAATCAAGACTTCAGGCGACAAGATCCAGGACAGGCCGCTGTCAGAAGTGGGCGGAAAGGGCCTCTTTACCAAGGAAATCGAGGAAGCATTGCTTGACGGGCGGATCGATATCGCCGTGCATTCTTCCAAGGATATGCCGACCGTGCTACCCGACGGGCTGGCTTTGACGGCGTTCCTGCCTCGCGAAGATGTGCGAGATGCGTTTTTGTCGCCAAAGGCCGAAACCCTCACCGATTTGCCGCAAGGAGCTGTGGTTGGATCGAGTTCCTTGCGCCGTCAGGCCATGATCAAGCGGCTGCGGCCGGACCTGGAAGTGGTGATGTATCGCGGCAATCTGCAAACGCGTTTGCGCAAACTGGCAGAAGGCGCAGTCGATGCGACGCTGCTTGCAGCTGCCGGCTTGAGACGGCTAGGGCTTGAGAAAGAGATCACCAGCCTTCTGGAAACCGATGAATTTCTGCCTGCTGTCGGACAGGGTGCGATCTGCATAGAAAGCCGTGAGGGAGACGAGGCAACGCTTGCCATGCTGGCCGCGATCCATGACCCGGAAACACAACACCGGCTGGATGCTGAACGGGCTTTCCTGGCCGTTCTTGACGGGTCCTGCCGGACACCGATTGGCGGACTTGCCATGATTGCCGATGGGGTTATGCATTTCAAAGGCGTTGTGCTGAAGCCGGATGGTTCCGAGATGCATGAGACAACCAACGAAGGCAACGTGTCGGACGCTGTTGAAATCGGCCGGACTGCGGGGGAAGCGTTGAAAGCCAAAATGGGCCCCGGTTTTCTGGCGGATCACTAACAGGGCGATGCGGTTTCTGGTAACACGCCCTCAACCGGATTGCAGACGAACCGCAGACAAATTGCGGGCTGCAGGACATGTTGCCGTGGAGGCGCCGCTACTGGAGTTTCGCTCGTGTCCGCCTGCATCGTTCGGCTTGCAGACGGTTGCTGCACTTGCCGTAACAAGCCGCCGTTCCGTTGCGGTTCTATCTCACCACACAGAAATTGAGCTGCTACGCAAACTCACTGTGTTTGCTGTGGGTGAGGCCACTGCTGGAGCTTGCCGTTCTGCTGGTTTTAAACGTGTCTTCACTGCCGGTGGAGATCTTGAGGCGCTCGCGAATTTGGTTTGTAGCCACAAAGCAGAGATTTCCGGTCGGCAACTGCTTTATCCAGCTGCTGCCGACCGAGCGGGAGACCTCGTCGGATTGCTGGCCAAGATGGACATCGAGTGCCGTCTTTCAGTTGTTTATGCCATGGAGCCGGTGGCAGGTTTTCCGGTCGATGCACTCAGTGCCGTCAGGCAGAGGCGTACGGATCGCATTCTCGTATATTCGAGGCGAACTGCAGAAGTGCTGCAAGACCTGATCGTATCGGAAGGTCTTGAACACAATTTTTCCGGTTTGCCAGTTTACGCCATTTCGCAGCAGGCTGCGGAGCCAATCTCTAAGATGATGAAGGTGCATGTCGCAGACGCACCAAATGAAAAAGCCCTGCTGGATCTGGCGTTAGCGGAGTGTTAACCAGATCCGGGAGAGTCGTTCTTTTGCAGCGCGCAAAAGACTTTGGCGCAGTGGTACCGCTTCGCAAAGAGGTGTGTATAGTGAAGATCTTGGAACCGATTGGGTTCAGGAGGAATCGAAATGGCGACGGACAAGAAATCTTCTGACGGGACATCCTCTTCAGGCGGAAGCGGGTCCAAAGGCGATGGCGCTGCCGGGGAAAAAGGCGCTGCCAAATCCTCTTCAGGTAGCACAAGCGCGTCCTCAGCTGGTTCGAAGCGTCCGGTGACCATTGATCTAAAGGCCGAAAAAGTGGATGCCAAATCCGCAGGAAGCACGTCTGCAGCGCCAAAGAGCGGTGCAGCCGGGAGCACATCGCCGACAAGCCCTAAGTCAAGCAGCGGCGGTACTTCGGGTGCGACGTCTTCTGCGGCCAAATACGGAACCTCTGCGTCCTCTGCAGCTGGATCCAAAGGCGCGAAACCGGGCAGTTCCACAGCAGGATCTTCTCATAATTCACCCAAAGGCGGGACGACGTCCGCGAGCGCTCCGTCTTCAGGTTCAAGTTCGGCTTCCAAGCCTTCGACTGGCTCAACGGCAGCTAAACCTTCCACGCCGGCAAGTGGCACGTCTACCGGTGCGAGCCGCAGCAGCTCTTCGTCCAGTTCTTCGCAGGCAACCGGTTCCACAACATTTTCAAGTCCACCAGCAGCGGAAGACCGCGGCGGTGTCGGCGCATTCGGTGTTCTGATTGCTGCCGTGATCGGTGGCATCATCGTGCTCGGCGGTGGTTTTGGACTTCACCAGGCCGGCATTTTGAAGTTGACGCCCGAGCAGGATCAGCAGGTTGCCGGTGCGTTGTCGGCAGCGGAAAGCAAGATCGCAGATCTGGAACAGAAGCTTGGCGAGATCACGTCGAGCGCTGCCGGGTCCGATGCGGGCGGCGCCCTGTCAGCGCTCGAGGGTAAAGTTGCCGCGATTGAAGGCAAGCTCGAAGATGCAGTATCGGCCACATCTACCGATGCCGGGTCAGCAGTCGATGCGCTCAAGCAGGAGCTTGAGAGTCTAAAAAGCGAAGTGGCTTCCGTCAGCGTTGTTGGCGGTGGAGGCGCCGCAGTTGATCTGACACCCCTGCAGGATCGTGTGTCGGCATTGGAGAATTCCCCAAGCGGTTCGTCGCCGGTCGACGTCAAGCCAATTGAAGACCGTCTTGAGAAGCTGGAAGCAGCAACAAGCTCGTCATCTTCTGAGGCGGAAAAACTGTCCGGATCAGTGTCCGGTCTGGACACTCAATTGGGTGAACTGAAGACGTCGCTCGGTGAATTGCAGACGCAGCTGGACAACACTGCGGCGACAGCCATGGCCGCTCAAACCGCCGTCTCCACGTCCGACGTCTCGTTGAAGACCCTTGCCGACAGCCAGGCGCGCGCAACGGAAACACTGTCCAGCCTTTCGGCGGACATCAAGTCAGTCGGCAGTGCGAACAATTCGGCAATGGAAACCATCAGATCTGAACTGGAAGCGATGTCCAAGCGTCTTGCCGCGGTCGAAGCCACCATGGGAGATGCCACGGCCCGTGAAGTTGCTGCCCGTGCACTTTCTGTGTCAGCTTTGAAATTAGCCGTCGATTCCGGTCGTCCCTATGAAACCGAGCTGGCGGCAGTGAAGGCCGGCTTGCCGTCGGATATTGATCTGAATGCGCTTGAGGCGCATGCGTCAAAAGGGGTTGAGCCGGTTGCTGTTCTTATTGCCCAGTTCCCACCTGTCTCGCAAAAGATCTACCAGACATTTGCAGAACCGGACCGCACCGGCGACGTGATTGACAACCTCCTGTCCAGCGCCAGATCGATCGTCAGTGTGCGCGGCCTTGGTGATGGAGAGGGGAGTGGGCCAGAGGCTGCATTGCACAGGATGGATACTGCGGTCAGCCAGGGCGATCTGAAAGCGGCAATAGCTGCATATCAGGAGCTACCTGCTGATGCTCAGTCCGTAGCGGCAACCTGGGTGGCACGGGCTCAGGCCCGTGTTGAAGTCGATGACCTGACCAACAAAGCCTCAGAGGAAGTGCTCAATGCGCTTGCCAACAAAGAAAGCTGACCGGCAGCTGCTGCTTGCCGGAATAAACGATACACGACCGGTTTCGACCGATAATCCTCGGGAGCGACTTTCATGATTCGGGTCCTCGGCTTTTTCATAATTGTGTTTCTCGTCGCATTGGGCTTTGCGTGGCTCGCGGATGTGCCGGGGATGGTATCCATCCAGTGGACAAGCCCGGACCCTGAAAGGGTTCCGATCGTTTGGCAACAGACACCAGCGGTCGCAGCTGTCGTGGTGGGTGTGCTTCTGGCAGTTTTCCTCCTTGCTGTCTGGATCATCCGCGTGATCCTCAAATCGCCTGTCATTGCGAGCCGCTTCTTTCAGCGCAGGCGCAAGGACAAGGGCTATAGCGCGTTGTCTCAAGGTCTTATTGCGCTTGGGACCGGCAACGCGAAACTGGCGCGCCGTTTCGGCGTCGATGCCGATAAACTTCTTTCTGAGGAGCCGGCGACGAAGCTCTTGCTTGCCCAAACCGCACAATTGGCCGGCAAGGATGACGAGGCACGGCAGCGGTTCGAAGCCATGTTGGACGATCCGTCGACAAAAGCACTTGGGCTGCATGGGCTCTTCGTGGAAGCCGAACGCCACAGAGAACCGATTGCAGCACGTCACTATGCCGAGGAAGCCGCGAAGACATCACCTGGACTGGAGTGGGCCGGCAAGGCTGTACTTGGCTACCAGGCAGTTGCTCATCATTGGGACGAAGCCTTGAAGACCCTGGAGCGCAATTATGCTGCGAAGTTGATGGACAAGAAGACGTATCGGCGTCAACGCGCTGTCATCCTGACAGCGCTTGCCCAGAAGCTTGAAGATGGTGAACCCGAACGGGCATATTCCCTGGCCAAGGAAGCGCACGGACTTGCGTTGGATCTTGTGCCAGCTTCGGTTCTGACATCGCGCCTCGCGACGCGGCGGGGCGATATTCGGAAGGCCTCAAAGGTTTTGGAGGCGACCTGGCGCCTGTTTCCGCACCCAGATCTTGCCGAGACATATGCCCATGTGCGCACGGGTGACACAGCTGTAGATCGGCTTAAGCGCGTGAAGGCGCTGTCAGCTCAACGCGCCAATACGCCCGAAGGCGCCATGGCCATTGCCAAGGCCGCAATGGAAGCGCGTGAGTTCGAAGAAGCCCGCAAGCAACTGAAGAAAGCTCTCCAGAGTGAACCGACCCGCAAGGCGTTTCTTGCCATGGCGGAACTTGAAGAGACCGAAAGCGGCGACAAGGGACGCATGCGCGACTGGTTGGCGCGTGCCGTCAATGCACCGATGGACAAGGCTTGGGTCGCTGACGGCATCGTTTCTGCCGACTGGCAGGCTGTCTCGCCGGTCACCGGACGGTTGGACGCATTCGAATGGACCACGACCGGAAACTTCGGTGAAGAAGCGGGCGATGTTCTTGAGGATAGCCTGTTCGAGGCACCTGCACTGGCGCCCGCGGCGTCGATGGCAGACTCTGAACCTGTTTCACCGCCGGTTGAAATTGTCTCAGAAACGGCCGCGGTGGATCTTGAAGCTGAGCCCGTTTCCAAAGACAGCCAGTTTGCCGGCGCACCAACGCAAGCTGACGATAGTGCGGAAGCAACCGCAGATGTTTCGTCGGGTGAAAAAGCAAAGGCCGGAAAACAGGGCTACGAAGGCACGACAGACGATGTCAAATATAGTCCGGCTTTGAAGGACCTCCCTGAAGCAACGTCCTCTGCCGCGGCACCGGCGCCTTCTGCGACCAAATCTGAAGGACCAAAGGCACCGGAAAAATCCGATGACAAAGCAGGTGCTGGCGCAGAAGACGACAATAAGAAGGTTGTTGCGGTCGATGCCGATGCAACCGAAGAGCCCGAAAAGCCCAAGGCGGATGCGGCCGAGCCAGATCTGGACAAGGAAGACCTCAATCGGCCTATCGAGTTTCCGTTGTCCAGAATGCCGGATGATCCCGGTCCTGATGATGATGACGACGACGACAAAAAGGCGGCCAAGACCACGCGACCCCGGTTTTTCAACTAAACTCCGGGCTCGCTGATCAATTGCCTGATATGTCTGTTGGCCTCAGGTTTCTTTCAGCAGACTTCACAGTCCCGGCGCTTTTCGGGAAGATGTGATGATCCGGAAAAGAGCTGGTTTTAGGCTCTTGCATATGATGCCAAGCTCCGGTAATTAGCGGCCCACCCGAGGAAATCGGGTGCGATCGCGCAATGCGCGCGGCTTGTTGGTTGCAAGCAAGTGCTGCTGTAGCTCAGTTGGTAGAGCACGTCATTCGTAATGATGGGGTCGGGGGTTCGAGTCCCTTCAGCAGCACCAGATTTCCACATGCTTAGTCCGAAGATTTTGGTAACGGTCTGTGCCGGAGACACGAGCTTTGAGCTCGAGCTGAAAAATGTCGTTATTTGTCAAAGAGAAGTGCCTGCAGGGGCCAAGAAATCGTGCGCCAAGGGGCGTGTCTTGCATGTTGTCCGTGCGCCGGGCAGTATCGAGTATGATTTGTCGACGGGAAAGACGCTGGTGCCGACTGTCCTTGTTCGTCCTTGGTCTTGCTTGTTTGCTTGGCAAGACCCCGGCAAACGCTTCCGACAGCCTGACGCTTTATATGTACTACCTCCCGCATCGCCTGACGGAAGACAGCGGCAGACAATATGATCGTTTTCTGGAGGTTTTGTTCGATCGAACAGGATTGGCGATAGAACGGAAGTCGGCACCTTTGCTGCGTGCAAGCAACCTGTTCAGACAGGACCAGCAATCCTGCATCTTTCCGTCAAACATTCGTGCACTCAAACTGGACACGGTAGCCTCGAGATTCGGAACGTCCGACACAGTGGATATCGTCTCCTTGCGGCTTTATACGGCAAAGCGACAAGCAACTGGAGCAGCGCTTGCTGATTTCCGGCCTGAACGTGTTGGCTATATTCGTGGTTCGGGTGCGGTGCATTTTCTTGGAGAAAATTC
This sequence comes from Labrenzia sp. THAF82, assembly GCF_009363435.1. GTDB lineage: Bacteria > Pseudomonadota > Alphaproteobacteria > Rhizobiales > Stappiaceae > Roseibium > Roseibium porphyridii. The sequence continues at coordinate 970,576 of NZ_CP045354.1, forward strand.
CGACCAGTATGTTCCGATCGCCTCTGAAGAACAATTGATCAGGATGCTGGAGCTGGACCGGATTGACGCTTTTTTGGGACACCATCCGGATACTGCCCTTGCTTTGGAAGATCTTGACAGGCCGGATGCGCTGCATGTCAGTCCGGTTGCGCCGGATACGTTGAGATTTCCCATTACGTTCGTTTGCCATGACAGCGCGGTCAGCAGAGCGTTTTTGAAGACAGTCAATTCAGAAATTGCACGAATGCACGCGTCCGGTGTGACCCGTGACATCTTTGGGAAACACGCAGAATTTGAACAGCCTGACGAACACACGGAAGAGGTTCCGCTCACTGAGTGAACAGTGTGTGCGGCAACCGAGGGTATGTCCAGCCTTGGTAATAATCGAGTTTTTTGTCGTACAAATTGAAGAAGTTTTCTCGCAAATAAGAAAATATTCTATATTTTTCAATCCGCTCATCCATTTAGAACGTGTATTCGATTAGTATATCTTAGGTTGTAATTTGTGCTTAGGATTGAGTAACTGAAAATATACAATTGTTCAGCTATTTTAATTGTCAAATTCGACAGGTCCGCAAGGTGCGGATGACTGAGCATGTAAAGGTAATAGACATTGCTTCACAAAATGATCCGCATTTTGGTCGCTGATGCCAGCTCTATTGCCCGTGATGTGGTTAATGATGGCATCAACGTTCACCGTTCCAAACGGTATATCGAGGTCGACATCGTCAACAACGGGCTGGCTGCACTTGAGGTTCTCAAGCAAAAACAGATCGATCTTGCTTTCATCGATGTCAATCTGCCGGGCCTGAGCGGACCGGAAGTGGTTGCTTCAATAAGGGGTACGAAGTCCGACAAATGTCTTGTTGTGGCCATGTCCAACAGTCTGGACGAGCAGGCCGAAGTCAGTTTGCGGCGAAACAGCGCTTACCATTTTCTGAAGAAGCCATTTCATCAGGACGACGTATCCAACCTCGTTGCGACTCAAATCAAGATGGGGACCGCCTGTCCGATCCTGATTGTCGATGATTCCGCGACGATGCGAAAAATGACGCGCAAGATCCTGGAAGGCAGTCGGTTCAGCTTCGACATTTCAGAAGCAGATGGCGCACAGTCAGCGATCAAAGCGATGAGATCCGGCAAATTCAAATTGGTGCTGACGGACTTTCACATGCCAGGTGCCGACGGGCTTGAGCTTGCCGGATCTATTCGCGATCTGTCCAGCAAAGTCGGTGTCTACATGATGTCGACCAATGAGACCTCTTACCTGCAAAGATCTGCGGCCTTCGTCGGCATCTCCGGTTTCCTGCAGAAGCCCTTCACGCCCGAAGATATTGACAGTGTCATGCATCGATTCTTGCAAATCGACGCGCCAAAATTTGGAAAGTCGCGCGGGATGTTCAGTTTCGACGAACCTGAGATGAAAGCGTCCTGACCCTTTCTCAGACCGACAATCTTCTGAATTCAAACGACATTTATTGATTTTGGAATTGTGGTGTTCACCAGTTCCCGCGATTGGTTTTGGATAGCTTTTCCTGATTGTTGATTTGGAAACCAACTATTGATTCAATAGAAGAATCAGTAAGTCTTCCAGCTTAAATCAGTTTCACTGTCTGGCAACGTGGAGAACGGGTTGGGCAAAACAGCAAAACTTGAATTCGTTCGCCGCATCGTGCCCTTGGCGCTCTGCCTGCTGGGTGTGGTCGGTGGATACTTTTTCATGTCCATCCTGAGCAGCTTGCTCTGTTTTGTCGCCGGGGCCGGCATTTATGCTGCTCTGCCGCGTCCAACGATGCCGTCCGGTGCTGTTAAACCGATTTCCAGACCTGCAATTCCGGTACTGGATGCAATCGGATTCGGGTTTGGCGTTGTTTTTTTTCCGCTCGCATTCATCGGAATGAGTGTCTGGAGTGGGGCCGCAGCGCTGTTGGCGCTGATGTGTCTGTTGCCCGCGTGCCTGTCGATGGTGTTTTTCACTGTTGCCGTGCGGCAGGAAACATCCTGGGTCCGCTTTTTTGGCAATGGGTTTGAATTCACGCAATTCGGCTTGCGTGTTCGTGTTCCTTACGAAGATGTGAAATCGATCGAAATCAAGCATTGGCAGGCTTCCGGCTGGGTTGCCTGGTTTCAGTCGACTATCGGGTCGGCAGGGCCGCGCAAGGCTGTGTTGCTGAACGGCGCGGAAAGCACAAAAACGCTCGTTTTCAAACGCAACGACAGTGCGACTTTCACAATTTCGTCGGAGCTTATTCCGGACCTGCAGCGCGTGCTCATCAGTATTGACCGGGCTGGAATGGAGCTTCCTGATGGCATCAGCGACTTTCAGCGCAAGAAGATCCGGCGTAAGCGAGAGCGCATGTATGGTGGTGCGCCGGAAGACGAGCCCGTGATTGAAGAAAAACAGGTTGCCCGGATTGCGGCGTTGATCGAACACGCAAGACGCGGCGGTAGCTGAAGCTGGACCGTCAAGTGACGGTCCATGTTGGTTTCCGTTTTTCAAAGAACGCAGATATGCCTTCTCGGGCTTCCTCTGTTTCCCATGTGTCTGCCAGTCTTCGCACCGTGTCTTCGATCACGGCTTCGCTGATGTCAGATCCGAGAGATCGGGCAAGTGCCTTTGAGGCTGCGACGGCCGCCGGAGCTGCCGAAAGATAGGGTTTTATTTCCCGCTCCACTGCAGCGTCCAGATCTGCCTCTCGAACGACGATCCTCGCAAGGTCGAGAGAAACCGCTTCTTCCGCGCCAAAGATGCGGGCAGACATAAAGACCCTACGCGCCTTGCCCTCGCCCATGCGCGCCAAAACATAAGGGCTAATGGTTGCCGGGATGAGGCCAAGACGCACTTCGGTTAGTCCGAACTTTGCGCTCTCAACAACGACAACCGTGTCGCAGACACTCATCATACCGATGCCGCCGCCAAAGGCCTGACCCTGTACGCGGCCGATCAACGGTTTCGGCATTTCGTTGAGACTTTTTAGCATCATGGCAAGTTTACGCGCCTCGGCCATCCGTTTCTCACGGTCCGCTTCGAATTGCTCGCGCATCCAGCCGAGATCACCCCCGGCACAAAAACTGCTGCCGGCGCCCGTGAGGACAACAACACGAACACTGTTGTCGGACCCCAGATGCTTGGCTGCGGCGCTCAAGTCGTCGATCATGGTAGCGGACAGCGCGTTGTGCTTCTCTGGCCGGTTCAGTTTGAGTGTTGCAACGCCACGTTGGTCAACTGAGAGCGACAGGGTCTCATATCTCATGTGTCCGTGCTCCTAAGGTTCTGTGCATATTTGGCAACTTCAGTCAGCAGGTCGCGGCGGATGCCCGTTTCAAAGCCATTGCTTTCCATCAGGTCAACAACGGCTTCTGTCGCGACGTTGCCCTTGGCTCCCGGCGCATACGGGCAACCGCCGAGGCCGCCAATCGCGCTGTCAAAGGTCCGAAGACCCTTTTCCAGGCTTACACTGATGTTTTGAAGGGCCCGGGCTTTGGTGTCGTGATAATGCCCGGCGAGTTTGTCGGCCGGCACTCGGTCCAGCACAGCATCAAGCATCTTGCCGATTGTTTCCGGCGTTCCGGCACCGATCGTGTCGCCAAGAGAAATTTCGTAACAGCCAAGCTCGAATAGTGCGCCGGCAACTTCAGCAACCTTTTCAGGTGGTGTCGGCCCGTCATAGGGGCAGTCGGTTACGCAGGAAACATAACCGCGAACGGGCATCTCGTCATGGTGGGCTTTCTCGAGCAAAGGTTTGAAACGTTCGATGCTCTCCGCCACGGAGCAGTTGATGTTCTTCTTCGAAAAACCCTCGGATGCGGAGCCGAATATCGCGACTTCATCCGCCGAAGCTTTCCGGGCGGCGGTGTAGCCCTTTACATTCGGTGTCAGGACCGAATAGACCACGGCAGGATGCCGATAGATCCCGTCCATGACGTCTTGCGCATCGGCCATTTGCGGAACCCATTTCGGGCTGACAAAACTGGTCACCTCGATCTTGCGAAACCCGCAAGTGGAAAGCCGGTCGACCAGCTCGATTTTGTGAGCCGTCGGCACGAACACTTTTTCGTTCTGAAGGCCGTCACGAGGACCCATTTCAAAAATGGTGACGAATTCGGACATGTCTGGGCTCGCAATACCTTTTTGGAGGAGGTCTGATTATTTGGTGAGAAGCCGTTTGAACGGGAATGGAATCTGTTTGGGGCACGAATCGTGCATTACCCCTCCTTCTCCGCCTTTGCACGCAATGCTCGTCGAATAACTTTTCCAGTTGTCGTCAACGGCAGAGAATCGACAAACGTAACTTCCCTTGGATATTCATGTGCAGCCAGGCGCGTCTTTACGAAGTTGGCAATTTCTTTTGCCAGTGTGTCTGAAGGCTCGACGCCGTTTTTCAAAACCACATAAGCCTTGACGATCTCGGTGCGCTGCGCGTCGGGTTTGCCGACGACACCTGCCATTGCAACAGCGGGATGCTTGAGCAGGCAGTCTTCGATCTCGCCCGGCCCGATACGGTAGCCGGAGGACGTGATGACGTCATCGTCCCTTCCGACAAAACGAAGCCACCCATCGGCGTCGCAAAGACCGGTGTCGCCGGTCAGCAGCCAGTCTCCGGCAAACTTGTTTTCTGTCGCTTCGGGGTTGTTCCAATAGCCGAGAAACATCACGGGATCCGGTCTTTTGATCGCAATATTTCCAAGTGTTTCGGCAGGCAGCTCTTCGCCCTTGTCGTCCACAATGGCGACGCGGTGTCCGGGCACCGCCCGACCCATGATGCCGGGTCTGGAGGCCATCAACCGTGTGCAGCTTGAGACCACCATGTTGCACTCTGTTTGACCATAGAATTCGTTGATTGTCAGACCGAAGGTCTTCTTGCCCCAGTCGATCAGTTCAGCGCCGAGTGTCTCACCCCCGGATGCAACGGAGCGCAGATCAAGCTTCCAGTGCGCCAGCGGGTTCTCGCACTGACGCATCATCTTGAGCGCTGTGGGTGGCAGGAAGGTATTGCGGATTTTCTGGTCCTGCAGGAGTTCAAAGGCGGCTTCTGCTGTAAATTTTTTAAATCTGCATGCAACAACCGGAACGCCGAGAAAAAGCGCCGGCATCAGAACATCCAGAAGGCCGCCGATCCAGGCCCAGTCCGCAGGTGTCCAGATCCGGTCGCCGGGTTGCCCGAGAAAATCATGGCTCATTTCTACGCCCGGCAAGTGTCCAAGCAGGACCCGATGGCCGTGCAGCGCACCCTTGGGCTGACCCGTCGTGCCGGAGGTATAGATGATGATTGCCGGGTCGTCCGGAGTGGTGTTGAACGCTTCGAACGTGTCTTCGTGGCCAGCCATGTGGCTCGCCAGATCCTGTGCATCACCAGTTTCGCCGTCGACGCAAAATACGGTTGTCAGTTCGGGCAACCGGTCGCGCAAGCCCGCCAGTTTGTCTGCACCGTCCTGATCCGTGATGACAACTTTCGCCCCGGAATCGCGGAGCCTGTATTCCAGGGCCTCTTCGCCAAACAGGGTGAAAAGCGGTATGGAAATAGCGCCAAGTTTCAGAGCCGCAATGTGGGCATAGGCTGTTGCGGGGCGTTGTGGCAGGAGGACCCCAATCCTGTCGCCCGGCTGAACACCTCGGCTTCTCAGAAGGTTGGCGAGCTGGTTTGAGAGCCTTTGCAGATCCGCATAAGTGTAACTTGCGATATCGCCGTCTTCGTTGACGAAGACCAGGGCTTCTCGGTTCGGCTCTTTCTCGGCCCACACATCGCAAATCGCGACACCGATGTTAAAGCGTTCCAGAATGTCCCAATCGAATTTTTCAGTCAGGTCTTCGTAGCTTCCTGCATCATGCGGCAGCATCGGCTTCCTCCGCGAGTGCAAGAAGAACGGTTCCGTCTGTAACCTGTTCACCTTCAGCCACCAGGACTTCGCCTATGACGCCATCTCGAGGGGCCTTCAGTGTGTGTTCCATCTTCATGGCCTCAAGAATGAGCAACGGCTGATCCTTCGCCACTGTGTCGCCGGCACGCGCACTGAGTACCTTCACCAGGCCGGGCATGGGTGCGACCAGCGTATCATCCGCGCTGCCCGCATCCTCGTCCGCGCTAAGGGAATCTGGAAGGCCTACCGGAAAAGCAAAACCATTCAGGAAGACGGTCAGACCCTTGCTGTCTTCCACGACAACAGCACGGGCACGATGGCCTTCGCAGTCATAGGTGATGGAATTGCCACTGACCTCAACCAGGGAATAGTCGCGGCTGCCATCGGCCAAGTGCACGGCAAACCGGTTTTGTCCGAGCGCGTGAACTTCCACATCGCGGCGGTCTCCGCCAAATTCCAGAAGAGCGAATTGACGGGACGCACTCCATATTCGCCAGCCGGCGAGTGTTTCAAATGGATCGGTGCCGGCGACAGGCCGTGTCAGGCCGAGGGATGTCAGCGCAGCCAAGGCAACGGCGTCCTCAGGCACCGCCGGTTCGTCGATGAGCTGGTCCAGATCGCGATCTATGAGGCCGGTGTCAACGTCTCCAGCGGCGAACCCCTGATGCCTGCAGAGCGCAGCCAGGAAAGCAGCATTGGTCACACAGCCGGCAACTTCCGTCGCTTCCAGACTTGCCAGCAACTTGCCGAGCGCTGCTTCACGGGTTGGACCGTGAACGATGATTTTGGCAATCATCGGATCGTAGAAAGGGCTGATTTCATCCCCGGCACGCACTCCGGCATCGACGCGTGCGCTGTGGTCAGGAAGCGAAAGATGTTCAAGCGTTCCGATCGCCGGCAGAAAACCCTTTGGCGCGTCTTCTGCATAAAGTCTCGCTTCAAAGGCCCAGCCATCGAAGGACAAATCTTCCTGAGCTTTCGGCAGGTGCTCACCTGAGGCGACGCGAAGCTGCCATTCCACGAGATCCACGCCGGTGATGAGTTCGGTAACCGGGTGCTCGACCTGAAGGCGGGTGTTCATTTCCATGAAGTAAAACCGGTCGGACCGGAGGCCCTCGGACACGTCTGCGATGAACTCGATCGTGCCCGCACCGGCATAGTCAATTGCCTTCGCCGCCTTGACGGCAGCCGCACCCATGGCCGAACGCATGTCGTCCGGCATGCTGGGTGCGGGTGCTTCTTCAATGACTTTCTGATGTCGGCGCTGCAGGGAACAATCACGTTCGAAAAGGTGCACCGCGTTTCCGTGGCTGTCGCCAAAAACCTGGATTTCGATGTGTCGCGGCTTGGTAAGATATTTCTCGATCAGCACCGTGGCATCACCGAAGCTGGCTTCGCCTTCGCGTTGAGCGCCTTCAAGTGCCGCAGCAAAATCGCCAGGTGCATCCACGCGGCGCATGCCCTTGCCACCACCGCCTGCGCGGGCCTTGATCAAGACCGGATATCCTATTTCATCCGCTTTGCCTTTCAGGAATATCGGGTCCTGATTGTCACCGTGATAGCCGGGCACAACCGGGACGCCCGCTTCTTCCATCAAGGCCTTGGCAGCATCCTTCAGACCCATGGCGCGTATGGAGTGCGCACTTGGGCCAATGAAGACAATTCCTGCCTTTTCCAGTTCTTCGACAAAACCCGGGTTTTCTGAGAGGAAGCCGTAGCCCGGATGTACCGCTTCAGCACCGCTTTTGCGGCAAACATCGACAATCCGGTCGATCCTCAGATAACTGTCGGCAACCGGTGCCGGTCCAATCCGATAGGCCTCATCGGCCATCGCGACGTGTTTCGAGCCTGCATCTGCGTCCGAATAGATCGCAACCGTCTTGATGCCGAGTGTTCCGGCGGTTTCCATGACCCGGCAGGCAATTTCGCCGCGATTGGCAATGAGAATTTTCTTGAACATCAGTCTTCCGCCCTCCCAAGCGCGGCCAAGAGATGACGGTGATTTTCTTCACTGAAGGCAACGAGAATGACGGATCTGATATTCAGATGGTCGACAAGCGATCTCGAAATCGTGGAGGTGGCAATTTCCGCTGCCTGATCCGTGGGATAACCATAGACGCCGGTTGAGATTGCCGGGAAGGCGATGCTTTCGCAGGCGTTTTCCGCAGCAAGCCGCAAACTGGTTTCATAGCAACTGGTCAAGATTTCGGCTTCACCGTTTTTACCGCCTTGCCAGATGGGACCGACAGTGTGGATCACATGTCTGGCGGAGAGGTCATAGCCACCAGTGATCTTTGCCTGACCGGGTTCGCAACCGTTGAGCCTGCGGCATTCCTCAAGCAATTGTGGGCCTGCTGCGCGATGGATCGCTCCATCGACACCACCGCCACCAAGGAGACTTGTGTTCGCGGCGTTGACAATTGCATCGACGGAGAGACTGGTGATGTCTCCAATCAGTGTTTCGATGCGGTCGGGAGCGTTGGACACTCCATCGCGACTTTGGAAATTTTCGACAAGCTTGAACCGTTCGCAGACAAGGTCCATCTCCGGTGAAAACCCGCCATTGCGTTCAAAATAGGCCTGATGGTCTCTTTGCCATCCGCCAAGATCGTCATTTTCACCCTCGGCAAGGGCAAAGTCTTCGCCAACGTCGCAAAAGCGATTGATTGTCACATCGACGGTTTCAATGACAAATGCAGGAGTGCCATCCCAATTGAGCGCTATGTCGCGACGACCAACTACGGGAAGGGCTTCATCGCCGTTCTGAAAGTCTCGCAAAGCGCCGCAGGTAGCGGTTTTCCTTCCGTCTCGAACCAGTGCGATGAGTTGGTCGCTCAGGCCCTTGCTGTCACCGAACTTGAAGGTTTCAGCGCCGGGATATTTCTTTTTCAGATCATCAATGAACATCGTTTAGCTCCCAGCCCTGTGTTGAGCCTGCAAAAAACTCTGCACATGAAAGGCAATTGCTTCCGGCGCGTCTTCCTGCATCAGATGTCCTGCATTCGGGATAGAGACGAAACTTGATCCAGGGATCATTGCATGCAGTTCGCGTCCACGGTCTATCGGGATCCACTCATCTTCCTCGCCCCACAGGATCTGCACCGGGCAACGGATCTCTGCATATCGGTCCTGAACCTCGTCCGTATAACGCTGGTCCATTTGGGCGATCTGGCGGTAAAAGGCGGCCTGTTTTTCTGCGCCGACCCACTGATCTGCATAAGGGGTCAAAACCTCGCGTCCTGCCTTGTGATGCATTGCCGATTGCAGATAGGCGGGCAGAATGGCCTCGTGCATGTAGCTGGGCATTTCGGCAAAGGCGGTCTCATGGTGTTTCACATGCTGCACCAGAGGTGAGCCCCACGGCCTCAGGGCGACAGGATCAATCAGTGTCAGGCTGTTGTAGTCGACGGCATCGATCAGGTGCGCGCGCAGTGCGGTCGCGCCGCCGAAGTCGTGTGCGACGACATCGGGCCGGTCCAGCTTCCAATGTTCTGTCAGTGCGGCAAACAGGCGATTTTGGATACCGAGTGACACGTCACCGTCAGGCCTGTCTGAATTGCCGTAACCCAGCATGTCGTAGAAAAAGACCGTGTGGCTGTTGGCCAGCAAGGGAGCCAGTCTTGACCATTCATGAGACCAGAACGGCGTGCCGTGCATCATCACAAGAGGGGTGCCCACGCCGAGGCTGCCCCACCGGATTGAATGACCTTCAAAGTCGAATGTCTGCGGTGTCTGCCAGGTCATGATACGTCCTCACATTCTGAACAGGCCGAACCGGGTGTCTTCAATGGGAGCGTTCAGGGCCGCAGACAGCGACAAGCCGAGAATGTCGCGGGTTTTTCGCGGATCAACGATGCCGTCATCCCAAAGGCGTGCCGTCGCATAAAGCGGATGGCCCTGTTCTTCGAATTGGTCGACGATGGGTTGTTTAAACGCGTGTTCTTCTTCCTGCGTCCAGCTGCCGCCCTTGCGCTCGATGCCGTCACGGCGAACGGTTGCCAGCACGCCCGCAGCCTGTTCTCCGCCCATCACCGAAATGCGTGAATTCGGCCAGGTCCACAAGAAGCGCGGTGAATATGCCCTGCCGCACATGCCATAGTTGCCTGCGCCGAACGACCCGCCGACCAGCATTGTGATTTTCGGAACCGAGGTCGTCGCGACAGCGGTGACTAGCTTCGCGCCATCCTTGGCGATCCCGCCGCTCTCATATTTTTGGCCGACCATGAAGCCGGTGATGTTCTGTAAAAAGACAAGCGGAACCTTGCGCTGCGAGCAAAGTTCAACGAAATGCGCCCCCTTGACCGCACTTTCGGAAAACAAAACGCCATTGTTGGCGATGATGCCGACCGGCATTCCGTGAATGTGGGCAAAACCGCAGACCAGCGTGGTGCCGTAACGGGCCTTGAATTCATCAAACCGTGAGCCGTCGACAGTGCGTGCAATGACTTCGCGGATGTCATAGGGCGTTTTCAGATCGGCTGGAACAACACCCAGAATTTCCTCCGGGTCGTAGAGCGGGTCTTCTGGCGTTTCCATGGCAACGATGGAGGATTTCGTTCGGTTCAGGCTGGCGATAGACCGACGGGCTAATGCGAGCGCGTGGGCATCATCGCGGGCCAGATGATCTGCCACACCGGACAGGCGTGTGTGCACGTCTCCACCGCCGAGGTCTTCCGCCGTAACTTCTTCGCCCGTTGCGGCTTTGACCAGAGGAGGACCAGCCAAAAAGATCGTGCCCTGGTTTTTGACGATAATGGTCTCGTCGGACATGGCCGGCACATAAGCGCCGCCCGCGGTGCAAGACCCCATCACCACTGCTATCTGGGCAATGTCCTTCGACGACATCTGAGCCTGATTGTAGAAGATCCTGCCGAAATGGTCGCGGTCAGGAAAGACCTCGTCCTGATTGGGCAGGTTGGCGCCACCGCTGTCCACCAGATAGATGCACGGCAAGTTGTTCTCAGCAGCAATTTCCTGAGCGCGCAGATGCTTTTTTACGGACATTGGGTAGTAGGTGCCACCTTTGACCGTTGCATCATTGGCAAGGATCATCACTTCCTGGCCTTCGACACGGCCGATCCCGGCGATCATGCCAGCCGCTGGTGCTGCACTGCCATACATATCGTGTGCGGCAAGCATACCCACTTCCAGGAAGGGAGACCCCGGATCGAGCAGACGCGAGACACGTTCACGCGGCAAGATCTTGCCTCTTGAAAGGTGACGTTGCCGTGCGTTCTCGCCGCCACCGTCAAGCGCGGATTGCGCGGCCTGTTTAACAGTGTCCATGGCCTTTTCATGGGCTTCACGGTTCTGCGCAAATTGTGCGCTCTTCGGCAAGAGGCTCGATTTGAGGATGCTCATGTCACCCGGTCTCCCTTTGGGATGTGTCCTGACCTGGCGCGACTGCCTTGCGCACCAGTTTGAGATAGAGATCTTCAATGTCCTTTTCGGACAGATGGCCGCCTTCACGGTACCAGGCAGGAATGCCGGTCAGCATGGCGATGATCGCCCTTGTTGCAACCTTCGCATCGTCCACGGCGTAGCGCCCCAATTCGCCACCACGTTTCAGGATCTTAGTCAGGATAGCCTCATAGCGGCGACGCTCGACTTCAACGAGTTCGAAGTTCTGCGGCTCCAGATTGCGCAGTTCCATATAGGAAATGAACACCTCGTCCGCGCGTTCCAGGTGGTAGCGGATGTGGAAGCGGACAAACCTTTCAAGCGGGTCCATCTTCTCCTCAACGGATGCCTTGTCCCAGGCGGCCAGCAGTTCGGCCATGTGGGTCAGCATCAAGTCCTTGAGAATGTCCTGCTTGGTCGGAAAGTGGTTGTAGAGCGCTCCTGGCTGGACACCGACATCGGCAGCGATTTCCCGCATGGAGACAGCCGCATAGCCCGACGTGGCGAACCTGCGAAGTGCGGCACTGCGCACACGCGCAGCAGTTTCCTGGCCTTTTGCCCTGGGTTGAGGCCGGGCAGGCGTCTTTGCAGCTGTGTGTGCCATTTTTCCTCCAAGACTGTAAATAAATGAACGATCATTCATTTACAAGATAATTTTCACAGGAAGACACCCTGGGCTGAGATAAATCATTGCGAAGTCGGGCCTCTGTCAAAAAACTTACATGGATAAACTGTTCACAGACACTGAGCATTTCGCCTTGATTGCTAAAGGGACCGATTGATGACCGATGCCGACGCAAAAACCTGGGTTGAGGCTGAATGGGCCGACAGCCTCGATGAAGAAATCGAAATGGAGATTGACGACAATCTGATCGCAAAGGATCTCGCGTTCATCTCCGACAAGAAGCACAAGTCGTCGATAAGCCGGAATACCTATTTTCACGAATTGCTTCGAATGCAGGCCGAACTGGTCAAGCTTCAGGATTGGGTCCAGCACACCGGAAAGAAGATCGTTATCGTTTTTGAAGGGCGGGATGCCGCAGGCAAGGGAGGCGTGATCAAAAGAATCACGCAGCGCCTCAATCCAAGGGTTTGCCGTGTTGTTGCCTTGCCGGCACCGACGGAGCGCGAAAAGAGCCAGTGGTACTTCCAGCGGTATGTTCCGCACCTTCCGGCTGCCGGTGAAATCGTGCTTTTCGACCGTTCCTGGTACAACCGCTCAGGTGTTGAGCGTGTCATGGGGTTTGCCGACGAAAATCAGGTCGAGGAGTTCTTCAATGACGTTCCTGAATTCGAACGCATGCTTGTGAGGTCGGGAATCACGCTGATCAAATACTGGTTCTCCATCACGGATGAAGAACAGCAGCTCCGCTTTCTGATGCGTGTCCATGATCCCCTGAAACAGTGGAAACTGTCGCCGATGGATCTGGAATCGCGCGTGCGCTGGGAAGATTATACCAAGGCCAAGGAAGACACGTTTGAACGCACCAACATTCCCGAAGCGCCCTGGTTCATCGTTGAAGGCAACGACAAGAAGCAAGCGCGCCTGAACTGCATCAATCACCTCTTGTCGATGCTACCTTACGAGGAGGTGCCGCATGATCCGGTTGTGCTGCCCGAGCGGCGTTACAATCAGGACTATGAACGCAAGGTTTTGCCCGAACATCTCTATGTCCCGGAAAAGTTTTGATCAAGCTGCCTGCTTTCAACGATACGCTCCAACATGCAAGTGTGCCGAAGGTGCTCTGGGCATGCCTGCAGAGGGGTCTCTTCACGCAACCGCGCATTGTCAGCAGCGCCGGCAGACGGCATACAAGGGGCGATTGACGAAGAAAGCGGGCTAACCGGTCTCCCCGTCCCATGACCGACGCCGTGACAGGAGAATTGAATTTGGCAGACAAGATCAGATGGGGAATTGTTTCGACGGCAAAGATCGGCGTCGAAAAGGTCATTCCGGGCATTCAACGATCGCAAACGGGAATTGCCGCAGCGATTGCTTCAAGGACGCTGGACAAGGCACAGGAAACGGCCAAGGCGCTTGGAATTGAGAAGGCTTACGGAAGCTATGAAGATCTCCTGGCCGATCCTGACATCGATGCGATCTACAATCCGCTGCCAAACCATATGCACGTGCCCGTCACGATCCAGGCGGTGAATGCCGGCAAACATGTTCTGTGCGAAAAACCTATCGCGCTGAATGCCGATGAAGCGCAGCAGTTGCTTGAGCTTCCAAAGGACAAACTGGTCGCCGAAGGCTTCATGGTGCGTGCTCATCCGCAATGGATCAGGGCGCGGGAGATTGTGCAGTCCGGCGCTCTTGGCGAACTCAAGGCCATTCAGGCCTTTTTCAGCTATTTCAACGCCGATCCTGGCAACATCCGAAACAACGCTGACATCGGTGGCGGCGCTCTTCTTGATATTGGTTGTTACACAATGTTGGCAGGCCGGTATTTCTTTGATGCGGAACCGACCCGCGTTGTATCTCTGATCGACCGCGATCCTGATTTCGGTACGGATCGCATGACCAGTGCCTTGCTGGATTTCGGACAGAACAGGCATCTCAACTTTGTCGTATCCACCCAGTTGGCGGCTTACCAGCGATTTCAGCTTGTAGGGACCAAGAAGCGTCTTGAGATCATGATCCCAGTGAATGCTCCTCAGGGTGAGCCGGTTGAGCTTCGCCTCGATGATGGGTCTGCTTTGGGGGATCGATCGAGTGTTTCAGAGACGATTGCAGCCTGTGATCAGTATGCCGAGCTTGTCGATGTTTTCGATCGTGCAATTACAGGCGAGACGCCTTTGCCGTTTGGTGTTGCCGACGCGATTCAGAACATGAAGATCCTGGATGCAATTTTTGCGTCGGCAGACCGTGGAGGCTGGGTAAATCTTGAAGGATGAATTCCTTCAAAGAGGTTCAAACGCATAGCCTTTTTCGCGGCGTGTCAATGTGGCAAACGCAGTCGTGTTGACGTGGGTCGCGCCGAAGGTAATGCGGTCCGATGCGATCTTGTCAAACAGTGTTCGGCGCGTTCGAACAGCGTCAGCAGGATTGCTGTCGAGCGCATAGGTGATGTCCGGATTTGAAAATTGAAGCTTGTCCGAGACCACGGCGTCGGCCAGGAGCAGGCAATCCTCCCGACCAGACGCCAGGTGCACGACCTGGTGGCCTGGCGTGTGGCCCTGGGCGAGCAACAATCCGATCCCATTGCCAAGATCCACGTCACCTGAGTGCTGAGTGAGCTGATTTTTCAGCGGTTCTGCAAGTGCCTGTATCAGACCAATCATCGGCTTCTGTGGGTCCTCGGCGGACGACAACAATTGCGGATCGGTCCAGAACGCCCATTCCCGAGCCTGAATGTGAATTTCAGCATTTGGAAAGAGACTGTTGCCGTTGGCGCTCAATCCGCCAATGTGATCTGCATGCATATGCGTGATCACGATATCGGTAATTGTTGACCGTTTGAGCTCAAGATCCGAGTCTTGCCAGTTTAACCGTCCTGTTTCCGGGAAGCGTTCCTTGAGACAGCTTCCAGATCCTGCGTCTACCAGAACGTTCCTGTTTTTCGTTTCGATCAACCAGGTGTTTGCGCCAATGCGCGTGGTCGGTGTAACCGCTTCGCGCTCATGAGGCTGCGTATTCAAAAAATAGTCTGATGGGATTTGAAGATGACCATCGGAGAGACTGGTGATCGTCAGATCGCCAAGTGCAAGGGTCGCGGAAGTCTCGTTAATATCTCGCATGTGGTGCTCCCAGTGTTTTTAGCTGGGGCGAGACTAGTTTCTGGACATGGCCAAGACGATTGGCGTAATAGCCAAATGATGTGCTAAATCGGCCAAATGACCAAAGCCTTTCATTTTGCCATCCTTGCCTACCCGGGAGTAATGCAATCAGCTGTTCTCGGATTGCAGGACATTCTGGCATTCTCGTCCGAGAGCAGTGCGGAGAAGCTTCAATTCAGCGTCCTGACAGACTTTGAGGCCATTTCCGCTGGGTATGATGCGGTGATACTTCCCCCGTCGACCGACGAAGTGAAGGTCGAACAAGTGCCGCACTTGCCGCCGTTTTTGAAAAGGGTGCACGAAAAAGGAGCTGTCGTCTGCTCCGCCTGTACCGGCCTCAGTTTTGTTCTGGCTGCGAAGCTGGACGGCGGAAGGACGGTTACAACGCATTGGGGACTGGAACAAAGGCTCAAGGCAAACCACCCGGAACTCAGCCTGGATACGGGAGCCATTCTGGTCGAATACACCGATCTCATCACCGCCGGCGGTTTGATGGCCTGGATCGACCTCGCACTTGCCCTGATCGAACGCTTTCTGGGCTATTCAGTTGCAGCCAAGACGGCACGGCATTTCATTGTCGAATTTCGCCGTCGCGATCAGCGCCGGTTCCGCCGCTTTGTTCCTGAATTGCGCCATGGTGATGGTGCTGTTCTGAAAGCGCAGCACTTTTTGGATCGCGTTGCATGTGAAGACGTAACTGTGGAAATGGTCGCAAGGTCTTCTGGATTGCCTGGCAGGACGTTCTTGCGGCGCTTCAAGACCGCCACCGGCTATTCACCAAAGGCCTATCTTCAGGAGCTGCGTATCGAACGTGCGCGCGACCTGCTGATCGAGACCGACAAAAGCGTTGCGGAGATCTGCTATGCCGTTGGGTACAACGATCCGCCCTCTTTCGTGCGTTTGTTTGTTCGCCTGTGCGGACTTCCACCGGGCGGCTTTCGCGAGCACTTCAAATAAACGCTCCCGTTCCGGTGTTCGCAGGACAGGTCCGGCTGCTACGTTTTCGCAAGTGGCCTTGCTTTCAACCAAAGAAATAACGGAAGTCTTTGCCAGTTTTTCAAGCGGTCGGGTGTGGACTTCGGATCTGGTACGGGTTCCTTGATCGATGTGATGGCAAGGCCGGCCTGTTCCAATGCGGCCGCGTAATTCTGCAGCGGCTGCGACCAGCCGAAAAAAGACATTTCCAATCCGTCCTGGACCATCGTCTCTTCGAACTGTGTCCGCTCGAAGTATGGTTCGGTTATAACGAACGGCGCATTCGGGCCTGCGTTCTGAAAGCTGCCGATATCTGCGAATGGGTGCACGATCGAAATCGTCAGAATGCCGTCGGGCTTCAATACACGGGCGACTTCAGAAAGTGTTGCCGGTACGTCCTCGACATCCATCAGGACGTTGTAGGCGGTCACCTGATCGAAGCTGTTGTCCGGAAACGGGATGGTGTCAGCTGCACAGACTGCAAAGGCATTTGCCGACATTGCGTCCTTTGCCGCGTCGATGAAAGCCTCCACGGGATCGGTTGCCGTTACGCGAAAGCCGCATTCCGTCAACAACCGGGACACCCGGCCTTCACCGCAACCGATTTCGAGCGCATCGCCGGGGCCCTTGCCGATGAACTCGGCTAGTTGACCGCGATAAGCCCAGAATGCATCGTGACTAGGCGTACGCGCCCACTTGATCCAGTCATTAGCGATCCTGGTCCAATGGGCTCTGTCCTTGCCTTTGCCATCCATCATCTTCAGCTTTCAAAATATCGGTTGAGTTCAGATTTCGACTGAATAAAAAACCCCGCCGAAGCGGGGTTTCATGAAATCAGATTGGCCTGCCGTCTTATTTGATCGGAGCAAGGACCATGACCATCTGCCGGCCTTCAAGCTTCGGCGACGATTCAACCTTGGCGATTTCGGAGGTCTCCTCGCGGACTTTGTTCAAAAGTTTCATGCCCAGATCCTGGTGGGCCATTTCACGGCCGCGGAAGCGAAGCGTAACTTTCACCTTGTCACCGTCATTGAAGAATCGCAGCATGTTTTTCATCTTCACTTCGTAATCGTGCGTGTCGATGTTCGGACGCATCTTGATCTCTTTGATCTCAACGGTCTTCTGCTTCTTGCGAGCTTCTGCAGCTTTCTTCTGGGCCTGATATTTGTAACGGCCGTAGTCCAGGATCTTGCAGACTGGGGGGTTGGCATTTGGCTGGATTTCTACCAGATCCAGGCCGGCATCCATCGCGATATCCATCGCTTCTTCGGTCGGCACGACGCCGCGGTTGGCGCCTTCATGATCAATCAACTGGACTTCGCGAACGCGAATTTCATTGTTAGTGCGCGGGCCTTCCTTCGTAGGAGGCGGGGCGCGGAACGGACGGCGAATGGTCGCAATCTCCTCTATCGTTTCACTTAAGCGTCAGGAACTGGCTCGGTTCCTACACGAAAAACCCCGGAACACAAGTACCAAGGCCACTGTCGCGTGTCTCCTGACGCCGACCTAAAGCTCCTGCGAAACCGGTGAAAAGTCAACCGAAAACAGCGGTTTTCAGTAATTCAGAAGGCGTTTTCAGGAGCGCAAGTCGTTGTTTTGCGGGCAAATGCATGCAATTGGCGCGTTGGAAGCGAAAGCGATGCGTTCTGGCTGTTGCATTCCAGCTACCTGATGGGCAAGTAAGTACCGTGGCGCTTTGACACAAGGAAGAACTCGAATTGGACGGCGGAAAATTCTTATATCAGCTGCTTAAGGTCATCCTGGGCTTTGTTCTGGCTGTCGTCGCGTGCGGTTTGTTTCTTGCCTGGGGGTTCTTCCGTGCATCTCATCCCAATGACGACCCGATCGCGTTTGCAGCCATGATCGGGACGGGTTTGGTCGGTGGCAGCGTTGTTGGAGCAACGGCAATTCTGCCCGCTTCGATACTCATTGCAATTGCGGAAGCGGCGCGTCTGCGCAGCCTCGTCTTTCATGTCGGGGCTGCCGGTGCAATCGCATTTGGGGTCTGGACACTCAGTGATCCGGCAACGGCAGACGGATTTCGACCTGGCAGCGTTGTCGCTCTTGCTGCCGGGTTTCTGGCCGGGGCAGTTTATTGGTTGATTGCCGGTCGCTCCTCCGGTGCCTGGCATTCCAACTCAAATCCGTCACCCGTGAAGGATCAAGAAAGGTCGAGCGGTTCCAAGGACGGCAATGCCTAGCGTTCTCAGTTCTTTCGACTTCTGCGCTAAAGTTCGCCGTCCTTAAGCGCCTCGCGGGCAGCCTGATAGTGGTCTTCCCGCATATGACTGCGGACCATCGCAATGGCCGCCATGAGCACGGTTGCGTCGTCGCCGAACCCGACGCCAATCAGGAAATCAGGAATAGTGTCGATTGGAAGAACAAAATAGGCGAGTGCGGCAAACACCGTCGCGCGGACCTTGGTCGGTGTACCTGGGTCCAATGCGCAGAAATAGCCGGCAATCACATCTTCCATAAACGGAACCTGACGGGCCGCCTTGCGAGCGGTCGCCATCAATTTCTGCCGGATGGTTTGCTTTTGCTCATCCTCAGGCCCGAGAATTTCCGGGTCAAACCCGAGATCTTCGAAGGTCGTGTTCATAGATTGTCCCGCCTGCTTCACTATGAAAAAGATAAGGGCAGACGAGCAGATCTTCAACTTTGGTTGCGTCAAGCCTTGGCTGTTCAGCGAATGCGAAAGTTGAGAAAATCCATCAATTGCAATCATTTAATGAAGCGAAAGAAGCAGTCTCAGCGAGGTGTGCCTGTTGCCATTTGATGCCGAATCGAGCCTGTTTTCGCAGGTGAAACAAATGGCAACAGAACTCCTTTCAAGCAAGCCTTTCCAGCTCAGGGGCTTCGAGCCAAGTCAGGCGACCTTCAACCTTGAGCCGACCAACACCATGCGAAGGGCGTCTTCACTGGCGTTCCGAAGCAGCTTTCCGGCATCGGAGATTGCATCTTCCAATGTGCAGGGACGTTTCAAAATCGAGGCAAATGCATCTATGCCGGTTTCAAAGGTTTCGCAAACCCCGCTGCCTATTGTGCCCGCCAATGCGATCGTAGGTATGTTTCGCTTACGCGCCCGTTGCGCGACCTCACAAGGCACCTTGCCAAACGGGCTCTGGCCGTCCAGTGCACCTTCCGCAGTGATGACAAGGTCGGCGGATTTCAACAAACTGTCGAATTCCAGGTACTGCATCACGATGTTGAAGCGTGGGTGCAAATGTGCACCCGCAAATGCGATCAGTCCGGTTCCCAGTCCACCGGATGCACCTGACCCGTTTCTATGACCAAGATCCAGGTCGAGATCACGATTGAGAAGCAGGGCGTAGATCTCAAGGGCTTCCTCAAGTGACTGAACCTGGCGCGGTGTTGCGCCCTTCTGCGGTCCGAAAACACGTGCGACCCCACGATCGCCCAGCAAAACATTGTGCCAGTTCACCGCGGCATCGATCTGCGTTTCACTCAGGCGTGGATCAAGTCCAGAGATATCGATCCTCGATAAGTTTGCGAGTGCAGCTCCTCCGCGCCCGATACAGTTGTTGTTCGCATCAAGCAGGCGCGCGCCCAAGGCCTGAGCCATGCCCGCGCCGCCGTCGTTGATGCCGCTGTCGCCGCAGCCGATCAGAATACGTTTCGCGCCTGCATCAAGGGCGGCCAGGATCAGTTCGCCCACACCGTAACTCGTTGTTCGGGTCGGATCCCGCTGATCGCGGGGAACCAGGCTCAATCCCGCAGCGGCTGCCATTTCGATAACTGCCGTCCGACGATCCTTGCCCCCAAGCATGCCGAAAAAGCTCGAAACGGTTTGTCCAACAGGTCCCGTGACCATGATTTCGTGAAGCGTGCCGCCAGTCGCGTTGACAAGGGCTTTTGTGAAGCCTTCGCCTCCGTCGACCATCGGAGCTTTCAAGATGGTGCACTCGGGAAGTGCGCGTCTGCAGCCTTCCGAAATGGCTGCGACCACGTCGTCCACATCCAGAGACTCCTTAAATCCCGACGGTGCGACAAGAATATTGAGAGTCATTTTCTTCTCCTATGCTTGGGGGTGATAGGAGTAAGACGATTCAGGTCAGTAATTATTCCTGGAATTTTCAATTAATTCTGCCATAATACGATAAATACATCTGGCCTCCTATTTGACGCCAGATGTATTCATGTTCAATTTCTGCCGCTTGTTAAGTCAGGGTTTCTTACGCGGTGTTGGCACTATTTCATTATTTGAAGTTGGCTTTCCGCTGCAGGACATCCTGGCGCGCATGACAGACGCTGCCTCCAGATTGACCTCCGCAAATTTGAGGGAGTGGGAGCGAAGTCTGACCATGTCCTGAGACTTGTAGATGTCCCTGACCGCAGATTTTTCAATCGGCACACCATCCTTGCGCAGCCTGTCCCAGACGTGCCACCAACCTGCCGCCCACATACGGCGTTCGTAAATGGTTGCCAACATCAACGCTTCGAGTTCGGTTCTGGTGCAAAGTGCGCCCCTCATCGGTTCCTGAGGTTCGATTTGCTGCGCGGTCAGACGAACGGGATCCGGGTTTGACAGTCTGAGGGCGTTTGCTGTTGGGCCGAGGTCAGCGCCGTTGACGGATTGTGATGGCGACTGAAGTGGCCAGATGAACATGGCAAAGGCTGCTATCAGACCAACTTTGAGGGGCAGCAGAGGCATAGCCAGCTTGAACAGGTCTTTCTGGCCAAACAGGTCATCACCTGCCGACTTGAAAATTGCGATCGGTTTTGCGCTCGCAACCATGGTCTGGCAGTAACCGGTTCCCAGAACCGTCGCCATCACAAGGATCATCGTGTCATGGCCGAATTCAGCAAGCGGTAGTGCAAGCGACGGGATGAGTACTGCTGCGCGTGCGCTTCTGGAATTGATGACCAGGTGTGCGGCGGTCGCAATGACAATCGTCACCAGGATCACAAATTCACGGTGCTGCAACAGGTCCAGCGGCAAGACAAACAGGAGCTTGTCGGCGAGCCACTTCGCCTTGCCGGTTGAAACCACCGCCTGCGCAATGACCCAGGTTGATGCCAGGAAAACCAGCAACTCGGTCTCTACGTTTTTGAACAGAGCCTTTGGTTTCTCGTCAGTGAACAGGGGAGTGACAACAAGTGCTGCCCCAACACAGCCAATGATTGCGATCCCGATGCCGTGGATGCCGGAAGTGACCCATGCCGCGATCAGGAGGCCCAATAGGCATATCAGTTTCTTGTGTTTGCCTGAGAAGTTTGCCTCTGGCACGCGATCTTTGGTGCAAAGAGGCAAGCGACGCTCCTCAGGGGGCACGAACAGCAGCAAAATCAGGACTGTCGCACCGTGCGAGGCAAGAAGGGCCACTGGCAGGGCAAGCAGGATCCATTCAAGAAAGGAGACGGTAAGACCAGTTGAGGTTTGGATGGTTTCAACCGCGATGAAATGAGCCCCTGCGCCAATGAGCGATCCCCCTGCAGACAAGAGAATTGCGCTTGGAAACAGGAGCGCAAGCGCGCGGCGCAAACTGGGTGTTGGCATGACCGGCGCAAGGCTAACAAAGACCGGGAGCAGCAAAGCTGCTCGTCCCGAAGTTGAGGGGATCAAAAAAACCGTAGCGGATACAACAAATGTCAGTGCGTGGAAGAAACCGTTGACGGTGGAAAACGGCATAACCACGCTTTGCGCGAAACGTTCGGTCAGGCCTGAGGATTTGATTGCAGCTGCAATGACAAATGCAGAGATGAGCAGCCAGACAAGTTCGGTTCCAAGAGCCGCGTAAAAACGTTCTTCGGGTAGCGCGCCCGTCAAAACAAGGCCAAGAGCCGCGGAGATCGCCACCACCGAATCCGGTATGGGTGTCAGTGTCCAGCCGACGATTGCCAGACCGGTCAGCAGGAAGGTGATAGCGGCCGGGCGTGACAGCTCGTGCGGGGCCAAGAAGACAAATGCGAACAGTCCAACCGCAATCAGCGTTGCAGCTACAACGTTGAGGCCTGGCAGCGAAGACCTTTTGCTGGAGCGGTCAGGTTTGACGAGCTGTTGTATGTTGGCGGGTGTCGCGGCAAGGGGGTCCATCATCATCTTCCAGTGTCGTGCGTTTGGAAGATTACGAAGCTGGCTCAGGAATTATTCCCTGCCGGTGCAATGGAATTCGATGAGCCACTCGGAGCGGCGTTCAACACCGCCCCTTCTGACTGGTGATGTGGAGTTGCAAGTGGAGCATTGCCAAGGTTGCTCCGTTGCCGGGCCTAGGCGTTGCCACGCGTTTCCAATAGTCTCCTCGCGATCACCTGAGCCTGGATTTCCGCAGCACCTTCAAAAATGTTCAGGATACGGGCATCGCACAAGACACGAGAAATCGCATATTCGAGCGCAAAGCCATTGCCGCCATGGATCTGCAATGCGTTGTCTGCTGCCGCCCAGGCAACACGGGCTCCCAACAATTTGGCCATTCCAGCTTCGAGATCGCAGCGTTTGCCGGAGTCCTTCTGCCAGGATGAGAAATAGGTCAGCTGCCGCGCGATCATCAGTTCGACGGTCATCAGGGCCAGCTTGTCAGAAACCCGGGGGAAGTTGACAAGCGCCTTGCCGAACTGAATGCGCTCCTCAGCGTATTTCAAGCCGAGATCAAGGGCTGACTGTGCGACGCCAAGGGCTCGGGCGGCGGTCTGAATGCGCGCACCCTCAAATGTCTGCATAAGCTGCTTGAAGCCTTCGCCTTCAACCTGGCCCAGAAGGTTCTCAGCCTTGACCTCAAACCCGTCAAAGGCGATCTCGTATTCCTTCATACCGCGATAGCCGAGCACTTCGATCTCACCGCCGCTCATGCCTTCGGCCGGGAAGGGATCCTCGTCTGTGCCTCTGGGTTTTTCCGCAATGAACATGGACAACCCCTTGTAGCCGGGTTCATCCGGATTGGTTCGGGCCAGCAGGGTCATGATGTCGGCGCGCACGGGGTGCGTGATCCAGGTCTTGTTTCCCGATACTTTCCAGACGTCACCGTCCTGGACGGCTCTGGTTTTCAAGGACGCAAGGTCAGAGCCCGTATTGGGCTCGGTAAAGACTGCCGTCGGCAGAATTTCCCCGGACGCAATCTTGGGCAACCAAAGCTGCTTCTGCTCCTCGGTTCCCCCGCACAGGATCAGCTCCGCCGCAATTTCAGAACGTGTTCCAAGAGAGCCAACGCCGATATAGGCGCGTGAGAGTTCCTCGGACACAACGCACATGGCCTCCTTGCCCAGCCCGAGGCCGCCGAATTCCTCCGGTATGGTCAGTCCGAAGACACCGAGTTCAGACATCTGATTGATGACGTCCAGTGGAATGTAGTCGTTCTTCAGATGCCACTCGTGTGCATTTGGAACAACAGTTCCTTCCGCAAAGCGCCGCATTTCGTTGCGGATCTGCTCCATTGTTTCGTCAAGGCCGGGATCGCCGAAGGTCGAGTGACCTGCCTGATCCCGGATCAGTTGGGTAATCTCGGCACGGATTTCCGGTGAATTTCCGTTTTCGATCAATGTCTCAATTTCGTCAGTCAGAAATTCAGCAGCTTCCTTTGCCGAAATGCCGAGATCTGCCAACCGGACGATTTCACCCTGGTTCATGGCGATGCCGCCGAAGATCTGGGCAAGATATTCCGCGAACCCGAGTTGAACGATCTTGTCTTCAAGGTTGCCGTAGCGACCTTCCCCGGTCAGGCGCTGGGCATAGGCATCCAGTTGCCGCATGGATTCCACGTAGGTCGCCAACCAGGCCAGACCGTGTGTTGCCCGTTGTTCCGCCTCCATTCGGCGTGAGGAAATCCGGCCGTCCTCCAAAACCAGATCTCGCACACGCTGCGCGGCCAGATCCAACAGGCGGTCCAAAGATGCAACGGCGGCTTCCGTCAGTTGGCTTTGACTTTTCGGCAATTCCGTCGCGGTCATGGCGGCAGGTGACATTGGCGATCTCCGTTTTCATTTGTTGCGCAGCAGCGCATTTTGTTGAAGCTATGTTGCGTTGCACACACTCATTTGTCGAGCCGGAATTTCTTCATCTTTTGGAGGGGGCGGTTTTCGCGGTGGCCACTTGACGAAATGCGGCGTCAAAGGCCACATCAGAAAGCATGAGAGCACAGCAAACGATTCTGGTGACATATGCCGTCCTGAAGGATGCGGTCGGACACTTTACCAGCGATGACGGGTTCGCCATGGCCAGTCATGTCGCCCTGTCGGGCCTGCTTGCTGTCTTCCCACTGCTTATCTTTATTGCCTCTCTGGCCGGTTTCTTCGGATTTGCCGGTGCTGCAGACACTGCTTCAGATCTTGTGTTCGATGCCTGGCCCGAGAGCGTCGCAGCGCCTGTCGTGCGTGAAATCCACAATGTGCTGACCGTTCCGCGTGGAGATCTTCTGACTTTCGGCGCCGTGGCAGCGCTTTGGTTTTCATCCAATGGTGTGGAAGCGCTCCGGACGGCCTTGAACAGGGCCTACCGTCAGCAGGAAAAGCGAAATTTCGTGCTGCTGCGCCTGCAAAGCCTTGGTCTTGTGCTTTTGGGAGCTGCCATCCTGATAGCCTACACTTTTCTTGTGGTGCTAGCGCCTCTGGCGCTCGAGACGCTCAAGATCTACGTGCCGCAGGTGGAGAGCTTCCTCCTGTCGATCAATGTTGCCCGCTTTACGCTTGCCGGGTCGCTGCTGATCATCGGCCTTTTCATTACCCACTGGCTGTTGCCGAGCGGCAAACGCAGCTTTATGGACCTTTGGCCCGGCATCCTGGCAACATTGGTTCTCTGGATCATTTCAGGCAGTGTTTTCGGCGCTTATCTGGCAAAATTCGCCAATTACGTTTCGACCTATGGCGGTCTTGCGGGGATCATGACCGCACTGATTTTCCTCTATATCTGCGCCCTGGTTTTCATTCTCGGTGGAGAACTGAATGCCGCGATCTCTCGGCAAAGACGCTTCTGGCAGAGGAAAAAGCAGCAACAGGACATGCTTGTTGCCGCGAAGTAGCTTGTCGGCCTAACGTCACGGTTTTCGCGATACGGTTCTTATCGTCTGAACCGCGCCAATAACCAGTGCCATGCCGGCGATCTGAACAAGGGACAGGGTCTCGTTGAAGAGAAAGTAACTCTCGACCGCAGTCGCCACGGGAACCAGGTAGAAAAGGCTTGCAACTTGCGAGACTGCTCCCTCCCGGATCAAAAGCATCAAAAGAAGCACGGCGCCGACGGACAGAACCAGGACGAGCCAGACCATCGCAAAGATGAGATCGCCGGACCAGGTTATCTGCCAACTTTCAAAGGCCGAGAGTGGGACGGTAATCAACAAAGCTCCGACATATTGCCAGATGGTGGCGGCGAGCAGGTCCGTCTGCTGGACAAATCGCTTTTGGTAGACCGTGCCGAGGCTGATGCCGGCGACAGCTGCAAAGACCACCGCGATCGTCACAGCTGTAATGCCAGATCCTCCAAGATCGAATTTGGGCCCTAGAACAAGCGCGAGGCCCGCGGCTCCAATCGCCATGGAGAGCCAGTGCTTTCTTGAGATTGATTCGTTCAGCAATGCCACTGCCATGAGAGCTGTAAGGACCGGTTGCAAACCAACAATGATCGATGACAGGCCGGCCGGCATGCCTTGCTTGATCGCCCAAAAAACGCCGCCGAGATAAATTCCATGCACCAACATACCGGTGATGATGCAATGGCCAATCATGGTTGGAGCCGATGGCCAGGATTTTACCAATGGCAAGGCGAGTACGAACAAGACCGGAATAACTGCCAGAAAACGCAGCGTCAAAAATGCCATCGGCTCGATGTAGGGCGCGCCGAGCTTTGAACCGACAAAGCCCGTGGACCAGAGCAGAACGAAAATAGCCGGCGCGGCTTTGGCGAGAAACTTCAATTCGGCCTCAATGGGAAGACCCTGCGCCGCTGATCGAAACGAAGCGGAGGGCAGACATGGTAACCATCACGTTAATAGTAAATCAGCTTTTATGGCCAACCATTTGCTCATCGCGTGACACTCAAAGGAAATATACCGGTGACCCTCGGTTCGCAATCACCAATTCAGATCTTGTCCCGACTGTCGGTCAAGGTTCGCATCATGGCGTTGAGCCTCTTCACAATCGTTGGCCTGTTGGCTATCGGCGCCGTTTTCTTCTGGAATCAAAGCGAACTCGATACTGCCTTCTCGCGGATGAGTGACAGTTCTCTGCTCGCAGAGGAAGTCGCCGAGTTGTCAGAATCGGGAACAGCGTTGCGCGTCATTGAAGAGCGCTACATCGGTCACCCATCTGCTGAAAAGTTCCAGGCATTCAACGAAGAGCTGGACAGGGCCAAGCAGATTATTGCCAAAGTCTCGACAAACCCGACAGCTGCTCCTTATGCGCCCCAGGTTGCCGACGTAAAAGACACGCTCGAAGGCACGATGGGTGCGTTCGAAATGCTTGACGCAGTACAGCAAAAGATCGGTTACGACAGCACGCAGGGCTATCTTGCCGTCTTGAACGAAACCACCGGAGCCGTCAAAGACCGCCTTGCCGAGGAAATGAAATTCGGTGGTGGGCCGGACTTTGAGAAGCTTGCACGCGCCATTCTCGCGGTTCAGCTGGCCGAGAAAGCGTTTACGCTGGACAATACCCAAGAGGCTGTTGAAGCGTTCGCCACTCAGTTCGCAGCGTTCGAGAAATTGCTCAAAAAGGTCTACATCTCTGACGCGATCAAGAAAGAGTTGTCTGACAACATGGCGAAGTACAAGGCCACGTTTGACGACTACACGGCCGCAAAAATCGATATGGCCGGGCATCTTGAGCTGCTTCAGAACCTATTTGAACTCGTGCCACCACATATCGCCTCATTGAACAAGGCTGCCATGGACATTCAGCGCGAAGCAGGTGCGCAGCTGACAATCGCCCGTTCAATCGCAACATTCGGAATTGGCGGCACGATTCTGGCGCTTCTCATCCTGTTGCCGGCCATTGCGCTGGTGATCGGTCAGTCCATCTCGCAGCCGCTGGCGCGACTTCAAACGGCGATGGAAGCTCTTGCCAGTGGTCAGACGGAACTCGATCTTCCCGAATTGACAGGCAAAACTGAACTCGCCTCCATGAGCCGCACCGTAACGGTTTTCCGGGACAACGCAGTTGAGAGGGCGCAACTTGCCTCCTCGCAGGCTGCAGAGAACCAGCGCCGCGAAGAACGTGTCACGCATCTCGATGAACTTATTGGCGGGTTTGAAGGCACAGTTTCTGACGCACTTAACAGTCTGGACAGGGCAAATGGGGAACTGAAGCAGACGTCTCTGTCGATGGAGCAATCGGCGGACGATGTTGCTGACCAGTCGAATGAAGCTGCAGGTGCCGTGCGTACAGCCGCGGAGAATGTAACGTCCGCGGCGCATTCGGCTGAAGAACTTGCCGCATCAATCGCAGAAATTGCCGGGCAGGCCAACAAATCCACCGAAGTCGCGCAACAGGCCGTGAACAGTGCCTCTTCAACCGTTGCGACAATGCGGGAACTTTCCGGCGCAGCAGATCGTATCGGTGAGGTCATGGGGTTGATCCGTGATATCGCGAACCAGACCAACCTTCTGGCGCTCAATGCCACAATCGAGGCGGCCAGAGCCGGGGAAGCCGGAAAAGGGTTTGCCGTTGTGGCCGCAGAGGTGAAACAGCTTGCCGATCAGACCAGCAAGGCAACCGAAGACATTGCAGTTCAGATCGAGGCAATTCAGGGATCGTCCGGTCAGGCTGTGCGGGCAATCGAGGACGTGAACAAAATCATTACCGACATGGAAAGTCTCGCATCTGCTGTCGCCGCCGCCGTTGGCCAGCAAGATGAAGCTGTCCAGATTATCTCCCAGAATGTCTCCAGTGCTTCAGATCGATCCGACGAAGGCGCCAATCGCATGGAAGCGGTCGGTTCTGCAGCCGAACTTGCCCGCTCAAATGGTGCGGAAGTGGAGCAGCTTGCAGAGACGCTCGGGCGTCAGGGTGACCTTATCCGTCAGGAAGTTGCTGAATTTCTGCAAAGCGTCCGCAGCGCCTGACGCTGTTCTTACTCATAAAAGTCTTTTGAACGTCGCGACCGTCCCGTCGCGGCGTTTCGCCCGTCTGGCGGGCGGGCGTTCTTCATGCTAGGGCAAGGCAAGGTCAATAGGCCAAGCTTGAGGAGCGTGGAACGGAATGCAGGAACAAATCGTCATCATCGGTGCAGGACAAGCCGGCGCCCAGGTTGCCCAATCTCTGCGCCAGGGCGGGTTTGAAGGGCCTTTGCGTCTGATAGGTGACGAACCGCATCCGCCTTACCAGCGTCCGCCGCTGTCAAAGAAATTTCTGGCCGGAGAAATTGGAGCGGAAGGGTTGTGGCTCAGGCCTCCCGCGTTTTTTGAAACCAACAAGATCGATCACATTCCCAACACCAAGGTTGTCGCGATCGACAGGGCCGGGAAGCGATTAACCCTGGAAAATGGTGACACGCTGCCTTACGGGAAGCTGGTGCTCGCGACCGGTACGAACGCTCGCAAACTGACCCTGGAGGGTGCGGACAAGAAAGGCGTCGTAACCCTCCGGTCCATCACTGACGTTGACGATATTCGCGAACGGATGAGCAACAGCAAGCATATTGCCATTATCGGTGCGGGTTATATCGGTCTTGAAGTGGCGGCGGTTGCAAAGTCGCTTGGCAAGGATGTTGCTGTTATCGAGGCGCAGGACCGACCGATGAAGCGTGTCGTCAGCCAAGCCGTTTCGGACTATTTCACAGCGCTCCATCGGGCGCGGGGCATTGATTTGAAGTTGGACACTGGCGTTGCAGCGCTGGAAGGCGATGATGCTGTGACCGGGGTCAAGCTGTCTTCCGGTGAAGTCGTTGCTGCCGAGCTTGTGCTCGTGGCCGTTGGTGCTGAACCGAATGACTGGCTTGCCGAACAGGCCGGATTGGAAACAGACAACGGTATTCTGGTGGATGGCACCGGGCAGACCAGCGACACTGATATATTCGCTGTGGGGGACTGCACACGTTTTTATTCCAACAGGTATCAGCGCTCGGTGCGCATGGAAAGTGTTCAAAACGCAATCGACCAGGCCAAGGCAGCGGCGCAGGCTTTGCTTGGACACGAGGTCGATTATGACCCGTTGCCCTGGTTCTGGTCCGATCAATATGACATCAAGCTGCAGATTGCCGGACTGTCAGACGGCTATGACGATACGGTTCTCACTGGATCTCCGGAAGGCAACAAGTTTTATGTTGCCTACCTCAAGGAGGGTCAGCTCATCGCCGTCGACAGCATCAATTCGCCGCGCTCGCACATGATGGCACGCCGCGTTATCGGCGACGTGTGGCGTGACGACCTGCTACCCGACGCTTGAGGATGCACGGCGTTCAGTCAAGCGTCAGACACCGGCGTTTTGAAGGATAAGCCGGGTCACATCCTTGGGGATCTCCAGATGCACCATGTGACCGACACGCTCGAATATGTGGGTCGCCACGATGCCAGGCAGCTTGTGAGCCTGCCGGGTTGGGAGTATTCGGTCCTGGGTTCCCCAAAGCACCTTGATCGGCATTTGCAAGGCTGCAAGATCGTCCCTTGGTAGCGTCCTTTGCACACGGCCATCGATGATTTCGTCGGCAATAGCCTCGAGAGTCGCAACCGCTCCCGGTCGCGCGCGGCTTTCAGCTGCCGTTGATGCGAGAAATTTCGGCAGTTTGAATTCCCAGCCGAAAAACTGCTCGAGAAGAACTTCCATTTCCGAAGCGTCTGTCGCGGTCGCATAGCGGCGCAGCAGCCGGTGATTGATTTCCGGGCCAAAGCCACCGGGTGCCAGCAAAGTCATGCTGGCAACCAGATCCGGGTTTCGCAGCGCCACCAGAGCGGCCACTGCACCGCCCATGGAGTGGCCGACCATATGAACCTTGGGCAAGTCCAGAGACTCAAGTGACTGTGTCACGGCCTTGGCAGCCACACCGGCATTGCCGATCCGCGGCCAATCAAGGGCTTCGCCATGGCCCGGCAAGTCAAAAGCGATTGAACGCTTCTTGGTGCTGAGAGCCACCTGAATATTCTGCCAGCTCAGGCGGTCGCCACCGAACCCGTGTAGGAGAACGATGGGAGCGCCGTCGTCCCGGGCGGTTGCTTCCTGATCGCGGAACGGTAGATGCGGCCGAGCTGAGGGGCTTAGGTCTGTCATGAGATCAATTTCTTTGTCTGTCCGGGAACGCGGGATACGGCCGGGTCTGTTAATTGAAATGTGTCAGGTCAACGAGAAGAGTGGTTGATGTTCGGAAAACCCGTTGAGCTCAAAAGCGCCAACCGGCTGTGATCTAGATTCTGCAAAGCGCGCAATGTCTTGGGTCATCAGAACATCGACACCGAGCTGTTTTGTCAGGCTCTCGACACGCGCCGCAGCGTGAACCGTTTGACCGATCACTGAAAATGTCAGCCGGTGCGGAACACCGATGTTGCCGAACATGACGGACCCGACGGACAGAGCAATTCCGGATTTCATTGGTCGATCCTGAGATGCGCTCAGATTGATCGACTGCAGACGTTTTCTAGTCTCGTCGGCGGCGGCGATCGCGCGGTTGACGCATTCCTCCAGATTTTGATCGCCTATCGGAAAGGCCCCAAGAACCGCGTCGCCAATGAAATCGAGAACCTCACCTCCATGCTGCAGAACAGCACCCGCGGTTGCTTCGAAATAAGTGTTCAACCAGCCAAGATAGGCATCAGGCCCGAGGGTTTCCGCAATGGCCGTGGATTCGCGCATGTCGCTGTAATAGATGACCGCGTCGATCGTTTCACCGTCGCCATGACGGATTTGTCCGTTGAGGACCTTGTCGCCGGCAATCTTGCCCAGATAGGTCTCGGCAATGGTTTGGCTGATCTGTCCTTCCAAAGTTGCTCGGGCTGCGAGCGCGAGCCGTCTCTGGATATACTGAATAGCCTTCAAGGCTTCGTCGGAGAAGCCGCCCTCCTGACGTGTCGCCCAGCTGACAATGATGCCCGTCGTTGGATATTCGCTCGGAATAGAGGGAATATTGAACTGGGTCGGCATCACCATGTAGTCGGTGTAACCCGCTTCCGACAGCGTTTTGAGCAACGGGAACTCCAACGGTGCGTTCTGGTTGGTCAATCGGCGCCGGAGCATCGGTTCACCGCTCAACAGGACAGCGCGGATCGGACTTGTCAGCCAATCGTCCGTTTCTTCGGCCGAGTGCTGGATCCGTTCGTGTTGCACCGTGCCACCGTTTTCCCAGAATGCGAGCTCAGCCTCGATGAGCGGGTGCAGCGCTGACCACACCAGCATTGACCTGTCGATGGGAACATTGCACTGGCGCAATCGCTCGCACATTTCGGCAAACATGGAGGCCATGTCCGGAGATCCGAGTGCCTGGTCAATCAGCCAGTCCTCGATGCCGTCTATTTCAGCCATACTGATCATGGCGTCAGGTTAGTGACCTTTTGTTCCGGTTTCCAGACGGGCACGGTTCCTCACAACACTATTTTGGCATTGCTTCGGAAACGGCACCAGGCGGGATGATTATCCAATTGATACGTGCATCTGGCATTGGTCCGGAAGTCTGGTAGGGAAAGGTTCTCTGGCCGTGACGAACGGCGTTCGGGTAATGGTGCAGGATCTCGTTCAAAGGTTTGTCCCGCTCGCCGCGCCAAACAATCATCAGTCCCTTCTTCTGGATATCGTCAATGTCGATCCATGGGCTCAGGACCTGATCGTGCAGATAGAACATTGATGGCCGCTCCGGTGCGAACAAGGTGACATTGGCCGCGGACCACATGTCACCGGCAACATAAGCAAGGTTGCTTCCAGTTTCTTCCTGCCATATCGCAGCAAGCTCAAGCGCAACAGCCTTTGCCGGATAGTGCATCCTGGATTGTTTGGTCTTCCAATGAGGTTCCAGAAACGCCTGTCCAAAGAGAACTGCCAGAAAGACAAACTGGATAAAGCCAGCCGACCATAGGGCTCTCTTCGGATGGGGCCATGCTGCCGGTAGCGCCAAATACCGGACGGCAAGCACTCCGGACAGCACGAACATCGGCGTTCCCCACATGTGCTCAAACTCGTTTCCGCTCAAAGCCGAAGTCAGCAGCACCACAGTCAACGGAACAAAGCCAAACCAAAGCAGAAATCGATCGTGTCTCCTGTCGCGCTCGTTCGATGTTTCCTCCACCTTGGACAGGAAGTGAGTCAGGCCGTGAAAGCCGAGGCCGGCAAGAACGACCACCAATAGTCCGGCATGGTTTCCGATCTGAGCTCCCAAAAAATTGAGAGGATTGAAAATGTGATCCCAGAAAAGCATCGCAGGTTTGCTGCGACTGGCTGCGTATTGAAACGTCAGAAAGTCTGTTTCCAGGAGCCAAAAACCATGTGGGACAAGCAGGATCAGGCAGGTGATGGCGCACAGCCACGGTCCGGGGGTCAGCAGATGGTGCCGGGCGTCTTTGAACACAAGTGAATAGAGGCCGATGGTTCCAACCAGAAGCAGCACGAAGTATTTGACGTAAAACCCGAAGGCTGCCAGAGCACCCAAAAGCATCCAGTCAAGCAGGTGTCCTTTTTGTAAGGCCCGGTGAAACAGCAAGATCATTCCGGTCCAGACCGGGATCTGCAGAATATTCGGATTGAATTCAGGCATCGGGAGCGTGAAATAGAAAGTCACGCTTGTCAGAACGACGGCCCAGAACGCTTGCCAATCGGTGAATCCAAGCCGCTTGCCGATGTGCCAGACGAAGACGTATCCGATTCCCGCACAGAGCGCGCTCAGCCAATACCCCCCAGCATATCCTCCCGTCAGCTGGTAGGTCGCTTCAAGTAGCCAAGCCTGCATGGGCGGGTGCTTGGTATATCCAAGCTGAAGTTCGCGGCCCCAGGCAAAACCTTCCACAACATCCAAGGGCGGTCCGGGAAAAAACAGGCTGGGAACAAGCGCATAAAGCAGGCAGACAATGCCACCATAAAGAAGGGCGGCGCGAGAGGCGGGCATGTTGCGGAAGGGCGTGGACAAGATCAGGTTTCAGCGGTTCGATGGGAGAAGGCCCAAAGACGCGCTCCCAGGAAGGTTAAGGCTGGCACGATAGCGATGGAGAACATCAACCCGATGAGATCGGGCCAGGGGGTGAATCCAAGCCAGAGTGCCAGTACGGTTGAATTGAGCGCAAAACCACTTAGAGCAATGACAAGGAACCGGGTCATGGTTTTCATTGCCGTACCCTGTTGACGCAAATGCGCAAAACTCCAGAAATAGTGCCCTCCGAAAGAAACAAAAAACGCGACCAGAAAACCGCAGATATTTGCCGGAAAAGCGGAAAGCTGACCGGTTTCTAATAGTCCGCCGGCAACAGCTGCATGGGTGAGCGTCGCAAGGATGCCGACAATTGCAAATTTTCCGGCAGCCGTAGTCTCGGTCTTCAGCGTTTGCCGAGTGCGCTCAGGCGTCATCAGAGGTCTTGTCCACTTGCGGTGCTGTCTGAGGTTCGGTGCCTTCTATAACGTCCTGCAGAACAAAAACCGGCCGCTGTTTGGCCTCGTTGAACAGCCGCGCGATATACTCTCCAATCATGCCGATCGAGAGCAATTGAACACCGGAGAAGAACAACAAAGCCACCATGAGCGAGGCGTAGCCAGGCACGTCGATGCCGTGCAAAAACACGCGAAGCGTCAGGTAGAAAGCATAGGCGAAGGCCGCCAGAGAAATGATCATGCCACCATAAAACCAGATGCGTAGAGGCAAGGTGGTAAAGCCTGTCAGACCATCAAGCGCGAAATTCCAGAGCTTCCAATAATTGAACTTTCCATTGCCTGCTTTTCGGGGCGGTCGTTCATATGGCAGGGCCATGGACGGAAATCCGACCCAGGCAAAAAGTCCTTTCATGAATCGGTTTCGCTCCGGCAATCGAAGCAAGGCGTCGATTACCGCCCGATCGATCAGGCGGAAATCACCGGCATTCGCTGGCATGTCTATATTCGCTAACCGGTTGAAAAGCTTATAAAACAGTCCAGCGGTGGAGCGTTTCATCAGTGTGTCGGACGACCTGTCCACCCTCAGACCGTAGACGACGTCATAGCCAGCTCGCCAACCGTCGAGCATTTGAAGAATGAGCTCTGGCGGGTCTTGAAGATCTGCATCAATGATGATGGCAATGTCGCCTTTCGCAGCTTCCAGCCCAGCTGAAAGCGCTGCTTCCTTGCCGAAGTTGCGAGACAGTCCCAAAAGGCGCCCGGGCAGGCCTGTTTTCAGCTCCTGTGCGAGCAGGTCTGCTGTGTTGTCGCGGCTGCCGTCGTCAATGAAGACATACTCATATTGCAGCCCAGTGCGTTCAAGTACGGGCTTCGTTGCCTCCAGGAAGTGGAGGATGACTTCTTCCTCGTTGAAAACAGGTACGAGCACGCTGAGAACAGGTGCATCTGGGCGAGTGTTTTCGCGTCGGGAAACGTAGACGGATGCTGCGGCAGTGTTTTCCATTGATGTTCTGGCCGTTTGAATTCGGCGCAACCTGCCGGAAAATCACGAAAAAGGCCAGCCCAAGAGTTCAGGCTGGCCCAAATCAGTTCAATTCCAGTGTGGTTACACCAAGGCACCGTGGCAGTGTTTGAATTTCTTGCCCGATCCGCACGGACAAGGCTCATTGCGGCCAACTTTGCCCCAGGTCGATGGATCTTCCGGATTGCGTTCGCCGCGCGGTGCAGGGTTTGTTCCTGCAAGCGCCATTTCGTCTTCCCCGGTCAATGGGTTGATGTGATGGGCGTGCATTTCCGGCTCTTCCGGCATTTGCGGGGGCTGTTCCGTTACGAGTTCGACGCGCAGCAATTGTGCCGTGGTCATCTGACGGAGTTGTGCCAGCATCGATTCAAACAGCGTGAAGGCTTCGGTCTTGTATTCCTGAAGAGGATCACGCTGTGCATAGCCACGGAAGCCGACCACTGAGCGCAAATGGTCGAGGTTCGACAGATGTTCGCGCCAGAGGTTGTCGAGTGTCTGGAGCAGGATCGCCTTTTCGACCTGACGCATCACGTCGGGCGAGTATTTGGCGACTTTCTGGGCCATGGCCTCGTCCGCCGACTTGCGCAGCCGGTCCCGAACTTCTTCGTCGGCAATGCCTTCCTCGTCCGCCCAGTCCTTTACCGGGACATCGAGATTGAGGTACTTGCCCACTTCTTCCTGAAGACCTTCCGTGTCCCACTGTTCCGGGTAGGCTTTTTCGGGAATGTGTCTTGCGACCAGATCATCGATCACGTCATGCCGCATGTCCGCGACAGCGTCCTGAATGGCTTCGCTGTCCATCAATTCGATGCGCTGTTCAAAAACAACCTTGCGCTGGTCGTTCATGACGTCGTCGAATTTCAGAAGGTTCTTACGAATGTCGAAGTTGCGGGCCTCGACTTTCTGTTGTGCCTTTTCCAGCGCCTTGTTGATCCACGGGTGGATAATTGCTTCGCCTTCTTCAAGGCCGAGCTTTTGCAGCATGGTGTCCATGCGCTCCGAGCCGAAGATGCGCATCAAATCATCTTGAAGCGACAAGAAAAACTTGGAATGTCCCGGGTCGCCCTGACGACCGGAGCGGCCTCGCAGCTGGTTGTCGATCCGGCGGCTTTCATGCCGTTCCGTACCGATGACGTAAAGACCGCCGGCTTCCAGAGCCTTGGTCTTGAGTCTTTCGACTTCGTCGCGGATCTGGGTTTCCTTCGCTTCGCGCTCAGCGCCTTCCGGCATGTCACCCAATTCCATGGCAATCTGCATGTCG
Source organism: Labrenzia sp. THAF82 (assembly GCF_009363435.1). Taxonomy (GTDB): domain Bacteria; phylum Pseudomonadota; class Alphaproteobacteria; order Rhizobiales; family Stappiaceae; genus Roseibium; species Roseibium porphyridii. The sequence goes on from NZ_CP045354.1 coordinate 1,006,311, forward strand.
GCATTGCCGCCCAGCTGAATGTCGGTACCGCGACCGGCCATGTTGGTTGCAATGGTGACCGCGCCTGGAAGACCCGCCTGCGCGACAATGAACGCTTCCTGTTCATGGTAACGGGCATTGAGAACCGCAAAGACTTTGGACTTGCCGTCGTCTTTCTTCTGCGCAGCCGCGAATGCCGCCGGGTCGCTCAGATCAATCTGCTTGTAGCCATGCTGTTTCTTCAAAAGCTCGGCAAGAAGCTCGGACTTTTCGATGGACGTGGTTCCCACCAGGATCGGTTGGCCGCGCTCTTTGCAATCGTCAATCAGTTTGACAATCGCGATGAACTTCTCCTGGACGGTTCGATAGACTTCGTCGTCATCGTCAATACGTTTGACGGTCACATTGGTCGGGATCTCGACAACTTCCAGCTTGTAGATGTCCGCAAACTCGTCGGCTTCTGTCGACGCGGTGCCGGTCATGCCGGCAAGCTTGCCATACATACGGAAATAATTCTGGAACGTGATTGACGCGAGGGTCTGGTTTTCCGGTTGAATGCGCACTTTCTCGCGAGCTTCGAGAGCCTGGTGCAAACCTTCGGAAAAACGGCGTCCCGGCATCATGCGCCCGGTGAACTCGTCAATGATGACGACTTCGTCGTTGCGGACGATGTAGTCCTTGTCACGCTGGAACAGCTTGTGAGCTTTTAGAGCCTGCTGCAGATGGTGGACGATTGAAACGTTTTCCACGTCATAGAGCGAATCGCCCTTCAAGAGCTCCGCTTCGCTGAGCAATCCCTCGAGCTTCTCGTTGCCGGCTTCCGTAAATGTGGCGGATCGTTGCTTCTCGTCGAGCTCGTAGTCTTCGTCCGTCAGGTGCGGGATGAAGGCATCGACGGTATTGTAGAATTCCGACCGGTCCTCCAGCGGACCAGAAATGATGAGCGGCGTCCTTGCTTCATCAATCAGGATGGAATCGACTTCATCGACAATGGCATAGGCATGATCGCGCTGAACCATCGACTCGCGGTCATGTTTCATGTTGTCGCGCAGATAGTCGAAGCCGAATTCGTTGTTCGTGCCGTAAGTGACATCCGCTGCGTAGGCGTCCCGGCGTTCTTCGTCTGAAAGGCCATGTGTGATGCAGCCGACCGTCAGTCCAAGAAATCTGTAAACCTGGCCCATCCATTCGCTGTCGCGCTGTGCCAGATAGTCGTTGACGGTCACCACGTGAACGCCATTGCCGGTCAGCGCGTTCAGGTAGACCGGCGCGGTTGCAACCAGTGTCTTGCCCTCACCAGTGCGCATTTCTGCAATCTGGCCAGAATTGAGAACCATGCCGCCGATCAACTGTACGTCATAGTGGCGTTGGCCGAGCGCCCTGCGGGCTGCCTCGCGCACGGTTGCAAAGGCAGGGACAAGCAGGTCTTCCACGCTGGCGCCGTTTTTCAGCTGCTCGCGGAACTCGTCCGTTCGGGCGCGCAGCGCCTCGTCCGACAGGGCCTGCACTTCAGGCTCGAGCGCGTTGATCTGCTCCACCGTTGAACGAAATGTCTTTATCTTCCGGTCGTTTGCCGAACCGAATAACTTACGTGCTAAAGCGCCAAGGCCAGCCATGTGGCGGTCCTTCCTCTGAAGGCGGCGCCAATTGGCAATCTGGCGCCTGCCCATGAAATCGTCTCAATTGCTGTCCACGTTGCCGCCGAGCGCAACGCGCTGGCCGGTGAACGCGGCCGAAAAGATGCCAATCCAGCCTGACTGCCGGAACGCTCGACAGATAAGAGGGGGCTCTAAGCTTGTCAACGTCGCTGGAATGCGCAAAGTAGCCACGCCCTCGATTAAATAGAGGGACAACGAATACCGTTCCTATACGTAAAGGACTTCATATGTTCCGAATTTCGATGCGCAGGCCTGTTCAGACGCTTGCCGTTTCCCTTATGGCTCTGTCGCTCGGATCCGTTTCGCTGTCTGCAGCCGAGCCCGGCGATGTGGTGGCAAAGGTGGGTGAAGCGGAAATCACGGAAGCGGATCTCGCGTTTGCTGCCAAAGACTTAGGCCAGGAACTGCAACGGTTTCCACCTGCGCAGTGGCGGCAGCTGTTGCTTGATGCCGTCGTTGACATGGAGCTGCTTGCCCAGGCTGCGCGGCAGGATGGACTCGATCAGGATCCCGATTTCCAGAAGCAAATGGAATTCCTGGAGCTGCAAGCGCTTCGCAATGCGTATTTGTCGCAGAAAATAGGTGATGCGATTTCCGACGAAGATCTGCAGGCTGCCTATGATAAGGAGTTCGCCGATTTCGAAGGCGCAGAAGAGGTCAATGCTCGTCACATTCTGGTGAAGGAGAAGGCCGAAGCTGAAGAATTGATCAAGGAGCTGGACGGCGGCGCTGATTTCGCCGAGTTGGCCCGGGAAAAATCCACCGGCCCGTCTGGACCCAATGGCGGTGACCTCGGTTTCTTCGGTCGTGGCCAGATGGTGCCTCCTTTTGACGAAGCCGTCTTTGCGCTTGATCCGGGCACCTACACAAAGGAACCCGTCGAAACACAGTTCGGCTGGCACGTCATCAAGCTTGAAGGAAAGCGCAAGCAGGAAAAACCTGCTCTTGAAGAGGTTGCCAACGGATTGCGGCAACAGCTCTTCCGCGATCGGTACGAAGCAAAGATGGCGGAACTCAAGGGTGCGGCCACTGTTGAAGTTCTGGACGAGAAACTTGCCAAGCCGGGCGAAGAAAAGCCGGCCACGGAATAAGTTTTAGTACCGTAATGGTGCGCTGATCACCCGGCGGCCTTGTGCCGCCGGGTTTTTTGTTGCCAAACGCCGATTGACGACGCTTGAAAGGACTTGCGCTTCGGTCAAGCTTGCGGCTAGAGCACAAGCACACTTTCTGACCGGGACCGAATTCATGTCGACGACCGTTTCCCCGCTTGCCCCAACGTCCTACCCGGACATGCCGGAACTCAAAGGCGTCAAGTTTGCGACCGCCGAAGCTGGCATCAAATATGAGGGCAGAACCGATGTGCTGCTGGCGACTGTCGCCGAGGGGACCTCTGTTGCAGGTGTCTTCACCCGCTCCAAGTGCCCGTCTGCTCCGGTTGATTGGTGCCGGTCTCGCCTTGCTGGCGGGACGGTGCGGGCATTGCTGGTGAATTCAGGAAATGCCAATGCCTTTACCGGAAGAAAGGGCATGGCTGCCGTCAAACTGTCGGCTGAAATCGTCGCGGGTGCGCTGGATGTTGCCGAAGAAGACGTTTTTTTGGCATCGACCGGTGTGATTGGTGAACCGTTGCCAGCTGAGAAGTTTTCAGTTGTTGTGGAGGGCCTCAAGACCAGCCAGGGCAAAGCAACATGGCTGGATGCTGCGAGTGCCATAATGACCACGGATACCTACCCGAAGGTCGCAACGGCCAGTGTTGATCTGGACGGAAAGACAATTGTTATCAACGGTATTGCAAAAGGGGCAGGCATGATCGCGCCTGACATGGCGACGATGTTGTCCTTCATCTTTACCGATGCCGCTATTGCCCCGGATGTGTTGCAGGCACTTCTCAGCGATGAAACGCCCGGCAGCTTCAACGCTATTACGGTCGATAGCGACACATCGACATCCGATACTGTTCTCTTGTTCGCAACCGGTGCAGCTACTGACAGCGGCGTGGATCCGGTGACATCACTTGACGACCCAAGGATCGGTATTCTCCGCACTGCGCTCGGTGATGTGATGCTCGATCTTTCACATCAGATCGTGAAGGACGGGGAAGGGGCTCGAAAATTCGTCGAAGTTCGCGTCGAAGGCGCGAAAAATGAAGCTTCGGCCAAAAAAATCGCCTTGGCCATCGCCAATTCGCCCCTCGTAAAGACGGCCATTGCGGGGGAAGACGCCAATTGGGGACGCGTCGTCATGGCGGTTGGAAAGGCAGGCGAACCTGCCGATCGGGACCGGCTGGCGATCTGGTTCGGCGACATTCGGGTGGCTGTCGAGGGCGAGCGTGATCCAGACTACAGCGAAGAAGCTGCTTCAGAGGTGATGAAGTGCGAGGAAATTCTTCTGCGGGTCGATCTTGGTCTTGGCGAAGGTGCTGCATCCGTTTGGACCTGCGACCTCACCAAGGAATATGTCGCTATCAACGGTGACTATCGCAGTTGATGGTCCTCTGGTGATATCCAGCTTCTCGTCACACTTATGCTTAATTGCGCCTTCGTCGGGCGTTTCGAATTCGGACACTTCGCCAATGACCAAAATCGTGCTCGTTGCTGCCTGCGCACTTGTGGACACCGATGGCCGGATCCTTCTGGCACAGCGTCCGGAAGGCAAATCCATGGCAGGGCTGTGGGAATTCCCCGGGGGAAAGGTTGAAACCGGCGAGCGGCCTGAGGAAACACTGATCCGGGAACTCCACGAGGAACTCGGAATTGAGGTTAACGAAGCGTGTCTCGCCCCCCTTACTTTTGCGAGCCACACTTACGAAGATTTTCATCTACTTATGCCACTTTTCATTTGCCGAAGATGGGAAGGTGTCCCGCAAGGTCAGGAACGTCAGGCACTCAAATGGGTGCGGGCTGTGAGGTTGCGGGATTATCCGATGCCGGCCGCCGACGAACCTCTCATCCCGCATCTGATGGACGCCGTATAGCGGCAGCGCAGCGAGTATCGAGGTCTGAAATGAAAAGCCGAAAATTATCTGTTTCAGACCGTCAGAGAACGTTTCGCAAGCTCCTTGCAAGGTTCGGACGTGACCAGTCGGGTGCGACACTGATCGAATACGGCCTTATCGTCGGCACGATCAGTATCGCCATTTTGCTCTCAATGACCGTGATCGGAACATCGCTGCGTGATGGTGTTTTCTCGCCAGTCTCGACCGCCATCAAGTCCGCGGACAGCAACATTAAATAACTATTGCTTGTCGTTTCATCCTATCCGGTGAGGGCTACTTGAGCTTCTGCTCTCTGGTACCCAACGCATCTGCAAGTCTTGTCTTGGCCGCGCCGGGTCTCAGGGGCTTTTGTTGGCTTTCGTGCGGAGCCCAACCGGACAGTGTCACGAAAGCAAATGTCGCCCGAATCCGTCCATCCGCGTCGGCATGGTTTTGCGCATAAAGCTCTGCTGCACGAAACAGCACCTTCCGTGACAAAGGTAATCGGCTGCGATCTCTCAGAATGGAGGTTGCGCCCATTGCGCGCAGATCCGCCATCAGTCCGAACATGGAATCGTATCTGACGGTCAGTGTGTCGAGGTCAGTTACAGGCAAAGCAAATCCCGCTCGCTGAAGCAGACTTCCAAGATCGCGCGTATCTGCAAAAGGAAGCACTCTTGCAGCTGCTCCGCCTTTGAGTTCAAGTTCTGCCCGCGTCAGGCTGTCCCGCAATTCCGCAAGGGTACCAGCGCCGGGAAGGGCCGCAAGGAACAGGCCATCAGGCCTCAGGCTTCTGCGAACCTGAATGAGAGCGCCTGGAAGATCGTTGACGAACTGCAGGCTCAAGGCTGAAATCACCAGATCAACTGACTGGTCACGCAGCGGCAACAAGCCGTCATCGCAAACCAGGTCCGGTGGTGACATATGATGATCCGCAACAAACAAGTCCGCTCTGACCAGTCTTTCAGCTTTGCCAGTGTTCCGGATCGCCTGACTTATGAGACCGGTATGACCACCCAGGTCGACTGCAATTGAGAACTGCCGGTTGACCAGATGCAGTCTGTCCTCAAGATCCTCGGCGATCGCCTGCAGAAGAAAGTCCGAGCCTGATTTCGAAGACTTGAGCGCACGCGCACGGCGGGCTCTTAAGAGAGAACGGTCAAAAAGATCAGGCTGGTCGGTCACTTGCAATTCTGTCTTCAGCTGTCGTTGAACGGGTCACATATTGTATCAAGACACCTAGGTCAAAGGTGCGACTTTCAGCCTTGAGTTTTGAGTCGCCTGGTTGAATATTTCGGACCGATGTTTCTTATTGACACGTCGGGTGGCAAGTATCGCTTTGAGGGTGTGTTGTGCGCATGGCAAGGGAACAGCTGCGAAACCTACCGGTGAAGGTTGCCGGAGTTGCCCTGGATTTTTTGTTGCCGCTTCGATGCATCAGTTGCGGTTCGCGCGTTGCCACAAAAAACACGCTGTGTGCCATTTGCTGGCAGGAAATGCCTTTCATAGACAAGCCTTGGTGCCATCGTCTCGGTTCTCCGTTTTCCTATGACGTGGGGGAAGCAGCATGGAGCCCGCGCGCGATTGCAAACCCTCCGGTTTTTGAGCGCCTCAGGGCCGCTGCGCTCTACGAGGGGCCGGCCAGGGATCTCGTTCTGGCCCTCAAATTTTCGAAAAGGCGAGAGCTTGCCGAACCCATGGCGCGCTGGATGGCCCGGAACGGCCAAGAATTCTTGTCGCCGGACAGTGTGATCGTTCCCGTTCCGCTGCATTGGCTGCGACTGGTTTCGCGTCGCTTCAACCAGTCCGCCGATCTTGCGAAGGAAATAGCCGCAGGGTGCGGTGGCTCGTTTGAACCGGAAATGCTGAAACGTCGGAAGCGGACCCGCCAGCAGGTGGGGCTGTCTGCCGAAGAGCGCAGGAAAAATGTCCGATCTGCTTTTGTGGTTGATCCTCGCCGGGGAACTCAATTGCAGGGCCGTCACGTCGTTTTGATTGACGATGTGATGACGACCGGATCGACAATTAGCGCTTGCAGCAAAACTCTGCTTTCAGCTGGGGCTCGCTCGGTGGATGTGCTCACTTTCGCACTGGCAGATCCATCACTTCGCACGTGACTTCTGCCGCTGAGCGTCCCCATTGAGAGTTGGGCTCTCTTGAGTTTTCTGAGATTGGTCGCATATAACGCCGAGATTTTCCGGCGGCAGATCGTGTTTCACGTATTAAACCGCGAAGATAGAAGGAACACTTATCCAATGTCCAAAGTGGTGATCTACACGCGTCAACTTTGTGGCTTCTGCACAGCGGCAAAGCGCTTGCTGGACAAAAAGGGCGTAGACTATCAGGAACAGGATGCGACCTTCAGCCCCTCGTTGAAGCGTGAAATGGTGCAGAAAGCAAATGGCCGTGCGACCTTTCCGCAAATCTTCATCGGCAACAAGCATGTGGGTGGCTGTGATGACCTTCATGATCTGGAGCGAGCAGGCAAACTGGACGCAATGCTTGCGTCCTGATTAACTGGCCGCTCGACGTTAAGGGTTCACGACAAAGGTGGTCTAATGACCTCATTCACGGCAGCATGTATACAGCTTCGCAGCGGTATGGATCCGAAAGCGAATTGCCAAACAGCCGAGGAGCTGATCCGGGCGGCTGCGAAACAGGGTGCGCGTTACATTCAGACACCGGAAATGTCGAATGTTCTTGTCCGGAGCCGTGAGGATCTGCTGGAGCGAATTTTCGATGCCGGTGCCGATCCATTCTTGAGCATGGCAAGATCTGTGGCGTCTGATGAGGGTGTATTTCTGCATCTTGGGTCTCTGGCGGTCTTGAACCAGACAGGAAAAGTTGCAAACCGGGCCTTCATGATTGGGCCGAATGGGTCGATACTTGCCACTTACGACAAGATACACATGTTCGATGTCGATCTGCCAAACGGTGAAAGCTGGCGGGAATCTGCAACATATGAACCGGGCCGCCAGACAGTCATCACCGACTTGCCATTTGCCAGGTTCGGCATGGCGATCTGCTATGATATCCGTTTCCCGGCAATCTTCCGGACGCAGGCCAGAAACGGCGCTGAGGTTTTGACGGGACCCGCCGCCTTTACCAAGCAGACTGGCGAAGCGCACTGGCATGTGCTACAGCGCGCCCGCGCTATCGAAAATGGCGCCTACGTCATATCTGCAGCGCAAGGCGGTCTCCATGAAGATGGACGTGAGACTTACGGTCACAGCCTTATAGTCGACCCATGGGGAGGCATCCTTGCAGAGCGCGACGATGATGAGCCAGGATACATCCTGGCGGAGATTGAAACTGAGACTGTGTCCAAGGCGCGGGGAAGGATTCCCGCGATTGCCAATGAACGGGCCTTCGATTGCCATGTTGCCGAGGGCCTGAGGGAGATACCTGCGTGATCAAATACACGCTTGTCTGCAATGCCACCCATTCATTCGAAGGCTGGTTTCGCAATTCGGATGACTTTGAAGCGCAATGCGGGCGAGGCCTGGTCACCTGTCCAATATGTGGATCGACAGAAGTCAAAAAAGGATTGATGGCACCTGCGGTTTCAACCGCGCGCAAACGCGAAACTCTTTCAGCACCCGTGATGCCAAGCGTTGGCCAAACTGACGTCAGTAAAGCGCCTTCAGCACCTGTGGCACCTGCGGACGCTACACCTGCAACACAGACCTCTGCCCTTTTGCCAGCAGACCTTCAGAAGAAGGAAATTGTCGAGGCACTGCGTGTCGTGCGTGCCCAGATCATTGAAAACTCTGAAAATGTCGGTTCGAATTTCGCCAAGGAAGCGCGCAAGATCCACTATGGTGAAGCCGAAGAGCGCAACATCTATGGCCAGACCACACCAAAGGATGCCGAGGCGTTGATGGAAGAGGGTATTGCCGTCGTTCCGCTGCCCGACCTTCCGGACGACAAGAACTGACGGCAATCCAGTTGATGTCTTTGCGCGCGCTTCGACTTCAGCTCTAAGCCTGACCGCTGCTCGCACATCGATTTCTAGGTCTTTGACGCTGCCTTACGCCTCGTGGACGTTTTTGCGGGTTTGGCCTCCTCAAGGCTTTCTTCCGCGGCCTTGCTGAGTTCGTTGACGCTTTCCAGCGCGGTTTCATTGAGCTCTTCTACGGCCGCAGCATTTTCAGAAAAGCTGTTTCGAAAAAGGGCGGCCTGCTTTTCAAAGTGTTCTTGATATTCAGTCGCCATCCTTGTGTAAAAAGCCTGCAGAGTTGCCATGGATTCTTCCGGCATCGTGCATTGGCTCAACGACTTCGCGCACTCGAAATCCTCGTGCAGGCGATGGCTGACAAACTCCATGTGATCGTCAAAAGCCTGTTCAGCATGGGTCAGGGCCGTTTTGCCCATTTTCTGGAAACTGGCGACAGCCTTAGCCTCAATCCGGTCTTCGCGTTCGGCAAAGGCCCAGTTTGAAAAGTTGGGCATTGGCCACTCGGGCATGGTGAAGCCGAAATCGAAAGCACCTGCATTGCGCTTCGTAGCCATAAAACGTCCTCCGCTTTGGTGTTGGTCGATTGCAGCTCTTTACAAACCAGTTCCGTTGACCGCTGGTCATACGTATGGTGTGGGCTGCAGGCCCTGGGCTTCAGTTCAGTTTGAATACACCAAGGTGTATTCATTATACGCCGGATCACGGGGCCATCCTTGACCCGGATCAAATGTGCCTGCTGATTTTTCGAAAAAGATGTGATCCCGGCCCAACCTGCGAACCTACACCGGCGGAACATTTCGCTAAGGCCGATCCAAAAAATTCTGGAGAGCTTTTGTCACAGCTTCGGGTGTTTCAAGTGTGGAAAGGTGACCCGATCCGGGAACCACCTCAAGTTCACTTCCTGGAATGCAATCATGAATTTCTTGGGACAGTTCAAGCGGTGTCAGTCGATCGCCATCGCCGACCAGAATCAGTGAGGGGCAAGTGATCTCGCTGAGCCTTTTTCGAGAATCCGTTCTGTGGGTGATCGCGGTCTGTTGACGAATGAAAGCGTCAGATCCCGTGTCGTTGGCCATGTCGACCACGACGGACTTCAGGTCTTCATTTTCTTCGTTTTTCTCGTGTACAAATCCGGGAAAAAGCAAATGCGGCACCTTCGTAAACCCGCGCTTGCGGGTCAGATCAATGAGAAACGTCCGCCGTTCCGACTTCTCCGGCGTGTCAGCACGCGAATTGGTGTTGAGCAAAGCCAGTTTGCTGACCCGGCCAGGTGCTTCCCTCATGATTTCCATCGCAATATAGCCACCCATGGACAGGCCAATTAAAGAGAACCGTTCAGGAGCTCTTTCCAGAATTGCAGCAGCTATGTCCGGAATGCTGTCGTGGTGACGATGATCGGCAACCATAATTGGCCGATCTGCGAATGCAGCTATTTGCGGTGCGAACAGCGCCTCCGTACACAACAAGCCTGGTATGAAGACGATCGGATCGCTCATCATGCGGTCTCAGGACGTTCCGCGAGCAGCATATAATTCACATCCATGTCGCGGGATTGTGCCCAGCTGTCAGTCAACGGGTTGTAGCTGACACCGCTGCGGTCGATGATATTGAGGCCGGCTGTGCTCAGCGGGGTTTCAATTTCGGACGGTTTCACCAGCTTGTCGTAGGAATGGGTACCTTTTGGCAGCCAGCGAAGCACGTATTCGGCACCAAAAATGGCAAGTGCATAGGCCTTCATGGTCCTGTTGATCGTTGCAACGAACATCATCCCGCCCGGTCGAACCATGTTGCTGGTCGTTTCAAGAAAGAGAGGAACATCGGCGACGTGTTCCACGACTTCCATGTTGAGTACAACATCGAATGTCTCTCCTGCCGCAGCAAGCCCCTCGGCAGTTTCGGCACGGTAGTCGATCGTCAGTCCGGAACTTTGCATATGCAGTCGCGCGATTTCGATGTTGGTTTGCGACGGATCTGCACCGACGACATCTGCGCCAAGACGTGCCATGGGTTCACTCAAAAGGCCACCGCCACACCCGATATCAAGAAATCTCAAGCCTTTGAAGGCGTCTGAAGATTTGGGGTCCCTGTCAAATCGGCGGCAGACTTCCTGTTTGATATAGGCAAGGCGTACCGGATTGAATTTGTGCAATGGCTTAAATTTGCCTGCCGGATCCCACCACTCCTGCGCCATGGCGGAAAAACGCGCGACTTCTTCGCTGTCGATCGTCCCGGACGTCTGCTGCGCTTTGCTTGTCATCGGTGTTCCTTTCATGAGCGATGCTTTTGCCGCTCCCGCTCGTCAGACCGCTGTCGTTTCAAAGTCCATGCCTGTTTGTCAAGGTTATAGGGGGTTTGGGAAGTTGGGGAATGGTCGCAGGAGATCCTCTTTCAGTATGTGCTGTTGAGCGTTTCTCAAGACAGCTCCTGAAAATTGCAAGTCCCGGCAGCAAATGCCTGGAGATGGGCGGTTGCAGCAAGGGAATGCAGACTGTATGGATGTGCGCCGATCCATCCGGCGTAACAACGCCGACACGAAACGACAACAAGACTTACGAGTGGTATGGCCCGACTGGTATTGAAATTTGGCGGGACTTCGGTTGCTGATCTCGATCGCATCCGCAATGTGGCCCGTCATGTAAAGCGGGAAGTGGACGCCGGTCACCAGGTGGCGGTCGTGGTTTCGGCAATGGCCGGCCAGACCAACAAACTGGTCCAGTTCTGCCGAGAGGCGTCGCCGCTTCACGATGCAAGAGAATATGATGCGGTTGTTGCTTCCGGTGAACAGGTAACGTCCGGTCTGCTAGCGATCGTCCTTCAGGACATGGGCGTTAATGCCCGCTCCTGGCAGGGATGGCAGGTGCCGATCAAAACCGATGAGAACCACGGTGCAGCCCGGATCCGGGAGATCGATGCCGGTTTCCTGTGCGAGCGCCTGGAACAAGGGCAGGTTGCCGTACTGGCCGGATTTCAGGGTATCTCCCCCGACAATCGCATTGCGACACTCGGGCGTGGCGGGTCGGACACCAGTGCTGTCGCCATTGCTGCGGCCATCAAGGCTGACCGATGTGATATCTATACCGATGTCGACGGGGTCTATACGACCGACCCTCGCATCGTTCCCAAGGCGCAGCGTCTCGGCCGGGTTTCGTTCGAGGAAATGCTCGAAATGGCGTCTCTAGGGGCAAAAGTTCTTCAGGTGCGTTCCGTCGAGATGGCCATGGTCCACGGTGTTAGGACCTTTGTCCGCTCCAGCTTCGACGATCCGGAAGCATCTCAGGTCGGCGCTGACGGCCTTCCGATTGGTACTCTAATTTGCGACGAGGATGAACTCGTGGAACAGCAGGTTGTCACCGGCATTGCCTATGCCAAAGACGAAGCTCAAATTTCAATTCGTGACGTGGCTGACAAGCCGGGTGTTGCCCAGTCCGTGTTTGGTCCTCTGGCAGACGCGCACATCAATGTCGACATGATCGTCCAGAACATTTCTCCTGACGGAAAGACCACGGACATCACTTTCACGGTTCCGGAGGGTGATTTTGACCGTGCCAAGAAAGTGCTGGATGAGAACCGCGGCGAGATCGGTTTTCAGGCTCTTGAAGGGGCGACCGACGTGGTCAAAGTCTCTGTCATCGGGATTGGCATGCGTTCTCATGCCGGGATCGCTGCGCAGTGCTTCAGCGGTCTTGCGTCCAAGGGCATCAACATTCGCGCCATCACGACATCGGAAATCAAAATCTCCGTCCTGATCGATTCCGCCTATGCAGAACTTGCGGTCCGGACTCTCCATTCGCTATACGGGTTGGACGGATAGCATTTTCTGCAAGAGATCACTGATCGGGATCCTTACGGGAACTTGCAAGAAGCGGGATCAATCGGGGGCGCAATGCGCAGCAACCTAGCCGGACCGCGCCTGTTACTCCGCCGGCTTCGCGAAGTCATGGCAGAGCCAATCACGGCGCAAGAGCGACTCGACAAGATCGTTGTGCTGATCGCGTCGAACGTGGTCGCCGAAGTCTGTTCCGTTTATATCCTGCGCGCCGACGGTGTTCTTGAACTCTATGCAACAGAAGGCTTGAACAGGTCCGCGGTCCACAATGCGTCGCTGCGCGTCGGGCAAGGGCTCGTCGGGCTGATCGCTGCCGAAGCGCGCCCGCTTAATCTTCCCAATGCCAGCGCTCACCCGGGTTTTGCGTATCTGCCTGAAACGGGTGAAGAAGCCTATAATTCATTTCTTGGTGTGCCAATTCTCAGGGCAGGCCGGACCCTTGGCGTTCTCGTCGTACAGAACCAGTCCCACAGGACGTATCTGGAAGACGAGGTTGAGGCTCTTCAAACAACGGCCATGGTGATCGCCGAAATGGTTGCGGCAGGCGAGTTGGAGGCGATTGCCCAAAAAGCCACCGGGCTTGATTTGTCACGGCCGATCACTGCCAATGGTGTCGGACTTTCCGAAGGTGTCGGACTTGGACATGTGGTTCTGCATGAACCGCGTGTCGTCGTTACCAACCTGATTGCGGAAGACACGGACACGGAAAAAAGCCGCTTGGAAGCTGCCATCAATCGATTGCGGCTCTCTATCGACGATCTTTTGGCAAGTGGAGAAATCGCTGCAACGGGAGAGCATCGCGAGGTGCTCGAGGCTTACCGCATGTTTGCCTATGATCGCGGTTGGATCAGGAAAATCGAAGACGCGATCAAGAATGGCCTGACGGCAGAAGCTGCCGTCGAAAAGGTGCAAAGCGACACACGAGCCCGGATGTTGCGCCAGACGGATCCTTATCTGCGCGAACGACTTCACGATCTGGATGATCTAGCACACCGTTTGATCCGTGAGTTGATGGGGCGTGAACACGGTCCGGGCTTCGACGAGTTGCCGCAGGATGCCATTATTGTCGGGCGCAACATGGGTGCTGCGGAGCTGCTTGACTATGGTCGCGACCGCATTCGGGGCCTGGTGCTGGAAGAAGGCGGGCCGACCAGTCATGTGACCATCGTGGCGCGTGCGCTCGGTATTCCGATGGTTGGTCTGGTGGATGACATTGTCAGTCTGGCGGATGGCGGCGACGCAATCATTGTCGATGGCGATACTGGCGAAGTTCATCTGAGACCCGCTGCGGACCTGGAAAATGCATATGCGGAAAAGGTGCGGTTCCGGGCACGCCGGCAGGCCCAGTATCGCAGGCTGAGAAACAAGCCCTCGGTTACACGCGATGGTGTCGAGTTCTCATTGCAGATGAATGCCGGTCTGCTGGTCGATCTTCCGCATCTGGAAGAATCTGGAGCGGCTGGTGTCGGACTGTTTCGAACAGAGCTGCAGTTCATGGTTGCTTCATCGTTTCCGCGCATGCGCGAGCAGCAACAGCAATATTCCCAGATCCTGGACGCGGCCGGCGGCAAACCGGTGACCTTCCGGTCGCTGGATATCGGCGGCGACAAGGTGCTTCCCTATCTGCGTTCGATCCAGGAAGAAAATCCTGCCATGGGTTGGCGTGCCCTTCGGCTTGGGCTGGATCGACCAGGCTTGCTGCGAACCCAAATTCGGGCCCTCCTGCATGCAGCCGCCGGCCGGGACCTGAAACTGATGTTTCCGATGGTTGCGGTCGTTGAGGAGTTTTTGGAGGCAAAGTCGCTTGTCGACAAGGAAGTGAAACACTTGCGGCAACATGGCCATGCGACGCCGGAAAATATCCGGTTGGGTGTTATGGTCGAAGTGCCTTCGCTTCTGTACCAGCTTGAAGAACTGATGGATTGTGTCGACTTTGTCTCGGTCGGCTCCAATGACCTGTTTCAGTTTTTCTGTGCGGTTGATCGCGGCAATACGCGTGTCGCGGATCGTTTCGATACTTTGGGCGTCGGCTTCCTGCGCGCCTTGAAATCCATTGCAGACGCCGCACATAAAGCTCATGTCCCGGTGACATTGTGTGGTGAACTCGCAGGACGCCCGCTTGAGGCCATGGCCTTGCTCGCACTCGGCTTTAAAGATCTTTCGATGTCTCCAGCCTCGCTGGGGCCGGTGAAGGCGATGTTGCGAACCGTTGATGCGGGGCGCTTGTCTGCTCGGTTGTTGCCCAGGCTGGAGCCGGGCCACAATGACAGGAGCATCCGAGACGTGCTGCAGCGCTTTGCTGCCGAAACCGATGTTGCTCTTTAGCACGATCAGTCTTAACTCATTCCCGCATTGGGGTATCAGGAGAATCAGCGCGTATGCTGGCGCGTCACAAACTTGATAATTTGCTGGATCGTTTTGCCGAAATCGAACACACGATGTCGGCGAATCCGGACCCTGCTGCCTATGTCAAACTGTCCCGCGAATATGCCGGGCTTGAGCCCCTTGTTTTCAAGATCCGGGCCCTGATCAAGGCGGAAGACGAATTGTCCGACGCTGAGGCATTGATGTCTGATCCGGAAACGGATGCGGAAATGCGTGAGCTGGCTGAACTGGAATGCAGTGAGCTGTCAGCAACAGTGGAAACTCTGACGCAGGATGTACGCATTGGTCTGCTGCCAAAAGACGAAGCGGACACGAATGACGCCATTCTGGAAGTTCGAGCTGGCACCGGCGGAGACGAAGCTGCTCTTTTTGCAGGCGATCTCTTTAGAATGTACCAGCGTTTTGCAGAACTCCAGGGCTGGAAGGTCGAAGTGCTTTCTGCCAGTGACGGAGAAGTTGGTGGTTACAAGGAAATCATCGCTTCCGTTTCAGGTGACAGCGTGTTCGCGAAACTTAAATTTGAATCGGGCGTGCACCGGGTGCAGCGCGTACCGGCAACGGAGTCTGGTGGCCGGATCCATACATCGGCGGCAACCGTCGCCGTGCTGCCACAGGCGGAGGATGTCGACGTCGACATTCAGGACAGCGATCTGCGGATTGATACCTTCAGGGCCTCGGGCGCAGGTGGACAGCACGTCAACACCACGGATTCTGCAGTGCGTATCACACATATGCCGACTGGTATCGTCGTGGCCGTGCAAGATGAGCGCTCTCAGCACAAGAACAAGGCTCGGGCGATGCAGTTGCTCCGGGCTCGCATATATGATGAAGAGCGGGAACGGGCTGCCAGCGAACGTACTGAGGCTCGCCGTCTTCAGGTCGGGTCCGGCGACCGCTCGGAGCGAATTCGGACTTACAACTATCCCCAGGGGCGTGTCACCGATCACCGCATCGGCTTGACCCTCTATAAGCTGGATCAGATCGTTGCGGGTGAAGGCCTTGGCGAAGTGATCGATGCGTTGATCGTGGATCATCAGGCAAATCTGCTGGCATCGGAAGAAGCCTGACCATGACAGTCGGCCAGCTTTATCGGCAGGTGCGCGACATGTTTCGGGATGCAGAACTTGACCTGCCTGAACTCGACGCGAAACTGCTGGTGAGCGCTGCACTGGGAATCTCGATCTCTGATTTGATGCTGCGTGGCGACGATCCGGTAAGCGATACGAATTCTGCTACAGCGCAATCTCATGCCGCAAAGCGCCTTGCCGGCATGCCGGTCGGGCGGATCCTGGGGGAAAGAGAGTTCTACGGCAGGCGGTTTCTCATGAACCCGGCAACGCTGGAACCGCGGCCTGACACAGAAGTTCTGATCGATGCGGTGATCACACTGAGCGTTCCCAGCGAGGAGCTGTTGATTTGCGATATCGGTACCGGAACCGGGGCCATTGCGGTGACGCTTCTTGCGGAAATGACAAGATCCAGGACGGTTGCCGTCGATCTATCCCTTGAAGCGCTCTTATGTGCTTCGAAAAATGCAGAGCTGCATGAGGTATCTGATCGGTTTTTGCCACTTTGTTCAGATTATGCATCCGCGCTTGAAGGTGCGAAATCCGGCGTCTTCGATTGGGTGGTGAGCAACCCGCCCTATATCCGTACTGAAGATCTTGTAAGGTTAAGTCCGGAAGTCACAAAGCACGATCCTGTCTTGGCTCTTGATGGCGGCGAATCCGGATTGGAAGGATATGTGCGAATCATCGCGCAAGCCGAAATGCTTCTCAGGTCAGGAGGGCGAATCGCACTCGAAATTGGCTTCGATCAAGCAGACGCCGTTGAAAAACGGTTGCGTCATCATAGCTTTGGAGCAATTGAAATCGTTAAGGATCTTTCTGGAAACGACCGAGTGCTGCTGGCCTGCAGGCGATAATTCTCCGGTTTTGATCCAATAGCGAAAAAGCACTTGGAAAACTCGACGGAAACGGTTAGGTTCCAGTTGCCGAGACCGGAGATGTGATCAGCGTTCAGCGGGGCATAACGCATCCGGCAGCGTGGGGACTGACGCAAATTTAGCGCCAAGGAATCCGTTGCGTATCGGACTATCCGGTGTTTTCGGACTGTCGAGGAAAAAGACAATCGCGTGGCCAGTGGCCTTTAACGCGCTGCGTATGTTTTCAATGACAGCCGCTAACCAGCATTGTTGGTTTCGGTGATGTATTTCGTGTCGGTTTTAAACAATTCCGATGTTGGGTCAGCGACAGTTGACCGCCGTTCCGCAAGAGAAAACGGCAGGATGAGACCAGGAAATCAAAGCAATAAGCGTATGCGCGGAAGGGGCCGCAAAGGTCCTAATCCGTTAACCCGGACTTATGAGTCTAACGGTCCAGATGTGAAAATCCGTGGCACAGCGATGCATATTGCGGAGAAGTACCAGCAGCTTGCACGCGATGCTCAGGCATCCGGCGACCGTGTGATGTTCGAGAACTACAATCAACACGCCGAGCACTATCAGCGTATCGTGGCTGCAGCGCAGCCGCAGCAGCAACCTGCCGCACAACAGCAGCAACAAGCTCGCAACGAAAACGAAGATGCGCCTGATGCCACTCAGGCCAATGGCTCCGGCCCTGCAAACGGGTCGGAAAGACCAGCGCAGCAGGAACGAGCTTCTGCTGATGGCGACGTTGTCGATGCAAACAGCCCGCAGCCCTTTATCGAGGACATGCCGGTGATCGACCAGGAAGGCAAAGTCAATGGTGCCGGTCAGAAGGCCGAAGCCGACGATGCCGACTCGGAAGAAAAGCCGCGCCGACGCGCCCGTACGCCCAGGTCGCGCGCTCCTCGCCGGAGTGCTGGCGATGACGCGACTGCCGAAGCTTCAGCTGACGCCAGCGCGGACGCGCCACAAGCACCTGCAGAGGGCGCTGAAGAAGAGCAGCCGAAGCCACGGCGACGGACAACGCGCACTCGCCGGCCCAAAGCGACGGAAGAAACTTCTGCAGAAGCCGGTGCTGGCGAATAGACCACTGACGACAATAGAACTATTGGAACGGCGCTTCATTGGAGCGCCGTTTTTCTTTTGTCTGCGGATTTTGTCACAGGGGACTTTTGTGATGAAAATGCAACACTATATATGAGTGGCAGTTCGAAAATAACTGTGCGGATGCCTGATTGCAGGGTCCGGATCCCAAGACGCTCTCCACGCTTCGGGTGGTGCGGGCGGATAGGAGGTTGAATATGAACTTTGAAAAATACACTGAGCGTGCCCGTGGCTTCGTCCAGTCCGCTCAAACATTTGCGCTGGGGCGCGGTCATCAGCAGTTTTCTCCCGAACACATACTAAAAGTGCTTCTGGACGATCCGGAAGGTATGGCAAGCGGCCTGATTGATCGGGCAGGCGGTCAGTCAAAGGCGCTGAAAGGTGACCTTGAAGGCGTGCTTGAAAAAATGCCCAAGGTTTCAGGCGGTTCAGGTCAGCTTTACATGGGCCAGGCGACGGCGCGGCTGTTTGAACAGGCTGAACAGATTGCCGAAAAAGCCGGTGACAGCTTTGTAACCGTAGAGCGGTTGTTGCTGGCGCTTGCCATGGACAGTGGCAGTGAAGCCGGCAAGCTGTTGAAACGTCACGGCGTTACGCCCAACGGTCTGAATGAAGCGATCAATCAGCTGCGTCAGGGTCGGACCGCGGACAGCGCAACGGCAGAAAACCAGTATGACGCTCTTAAGAAATACGCCCGAGATCTTACGGCGGTTGCCCGGGACGGTAAGCTTGATCCTGTTATCGGACGCGATGAGGAAATTCGTCGCACGATCCAGGTGTTGTCTCGACGGACCAAAAACAACCCCGTTCTGATCGGTGAGCCAGGTGTGGGTAAGACGGCAATCGCTGAAGGGCTCGCATTGCGTATTGTCAATGGAGATGTGCCCGAATCGCTTAAGGACAAGCAACTTCTCGCGCTCGACATGGGCGCTCTTATTGCCGGGGCCAAATATCGCGGTGAGTTCGAAGAGCGCCTGAAAGCGGTGCTGTCGGAAGTTGAGGCAGCCGCTGGCAATATCATCTTGTTCATTGACGAAATGCACACGCTGGTCGGAGCCGGAAAGGCCGATGGCGCGATGGACGCTTCGAACCTGCTCAAACCTGCGCTGGCGCGAGGCGAGCTTCACTGTGTGGGTGCGACGACGCTCGACGAGTATCGCAAGCATGTTGAAAAGGATGCAGCGCTTGCCCGTCGTTTTCAGCCCGTCTTTGTCAGCGAGCCAACCGTTGAAGACACTGTCTCGATACTGCGTGGCATCAAGGAGAAGTACGAACTCCATCATGGTGTTCGGATCACCGATTCTGCCGTTGTTTCAGCCGCATCGCTTTCCAACCGCTACATCACTGACCGGTTTTTGCCCGACAAGGCAATTGATCTGATGGATGAAGCTGCAAGCCGGTTGCGTATGCAGGTCGACTCCAAGCCTGAAGAACTGGACGAACTGGACCGCCGGATCATTCAGCTTAAGATCGAGCGTGAAGCCTTGAAAGTTGAAAGCGACGAGGCGTCCAAGGATCGGCTCGCCAAGCTGGAAAGAGAGCTGACGGAACTTGAGGAACAGTCGCAGGCGCTTACGAACCGTTGGCTCGGCGAAAAGGAAAAACTGAACCTTGAGCAGAAAATCAAGGAGCAACTCGAACAGGCGCGTATCGACCTGGAAATTGCACAGCGAAGTGGTGATCTGTCGCGGGCCGGTGAGCTTGCCTATGGCGTGGTCCCGGATCTTGAGAAGAAGCTGAGCGATGCCGAAGCGTCCGAAGACAAGGACGCCATGGTGGATGAGGCCGTTACGCCCTCGCATATTGCGCAGGTTGTTTCCAAATGGACCGGCATTCCAGTCGATAAGATGCTGGAAGGCGAGCGGGAAAAGCTGCTGAGGATGGAAGATGTTCTTGCCGGGAGAGTGATCGGTCAGGCAGAAGCCATTCATGCGGTCTCGACAGCCGTGCGCCGCGCGCGCGCTGGTCTTCAGGATCCCAACCGGCCGATCGGTTCTTTCATGTTTCTCGGGCCGACCGGCGTCGGCAAAACGGAACTGACCAAGGCATTGGCGAGTTTCCTGTTCGATGATGACAGCGCGATGGTTCGCATCGACATGTCGGAATATATGGAGAAGCACTCCGTGTCTCGGTTGATCGGTGCGCCTCCGGGATATGTCGGTTACGAGGAAGGCGGTGCTTTGACCGAAGCCGTGCGACGACGCCCGTATCAGGTCGTCCTGTTCGACGAAATCGAAAAGGCGCATGGAGATGTCTTCAATGTGCTGCTTCAGGTGCTTGATGATGGGCGGCTGACTGACGGCCAGGGACGCACAGTCGACTTCCGCAACACGCTGATCATCATGACGTCTAACCTTGGCGCTGAGTATCTTGTGAACCAGCCGGAGGGCCAGGATACGGATGCAGTGCGCGATGAAGTCATGGGCGCAGTCCGATCTCATTTTCGACCCGAGTTTTTGAACCGGTTGGATGAGATCGTCCTGTTCCACCGTCTGCAGAGGTCGCAGATGGCCGATATTGTCAAGATCCAGCTTGAGCGGCTTCGCAGCCTGCTCAGCGATCGCAAGATCACGCTGAATCTGGACGATAGCGCCCTCGGCTGGCTGGCGCAGAAGGGGTACGACCCGGCATACGGAGCCCGGCCGCTGAAGCGTATTATCCAAAAGGACGTTCAGGATCCTCTGGCAGAAAGACTGCTGTCCGGAGATGTCATGGATGGGCAGACTGTGGATGTTTCAGCAGGTGCGGACCGTCTCCTGTTTCAGGTTGCCGGTTCTGAAATCGTCGCTGCCTGACGGAGGTTTGGTTCCGAGCAGAAATGAACAAAGCCCGCGGAAGCAATCCGCGGGCTTTTTTTGATCAAAGCAGATTTTCCGGATTTAGTTGACGGCAGCAACGCGGGAAGGTTTGCGGGCGCGATCAATCAAAGTGTCGACACGGTAGCGCTCAGCTTCGAATGCCGTGCGCATTTCGCCATCGAGGGTACGGCCCTTGGGCAGTTTGATCCGCATCGGGTCCATGTAACGCCCGTTGACAAGAACTTCGTAGTGCAGGTGAGGCCCGGTCGAAAGACCTGTTGAGCCGACATACCCGATAATCTGCCCCTGGGTCACGCGCGCACCTTCGCGCACGCCCTTGGCAAAGCCGGTCATGTGATTGTAGGTGGTGGTATAGCCGTTGGTGTGACGCAGCTCGATCCGGCGTCCGTAACCTGAACTCCAGCCGGCCTTTTGGACCGTCCCATTGCCTGCTGCCATAATCGGCGTGCCACGCGGTGCAGACCAGTCCACGCCACGGTGCATTTTGGTGTATTTATGGATCGGGTGACGGCGCATGCCGAAACCGGACCGGAACTTGCCGCCATTGAGCGGCTTGCGGA
>NZ_CP045354.1:1032500-1077500 GCF_009363435.1 Labrenzia sp. THAF82
GAGCGAACGCGGACCAGGCCAGTGGCTTGTAGATAAGAACCGGAACCGTCTGGAAAGTCGGGCCTTAGTGGGTGATAGCCCCGTACGGGTAGAAGTTCTGCAAGTCCTTGAGTAGGGCGGGACACGTGAAATCCTGTCTGAACGTGGGGGGACCACCCTCCAAGCCTAAGTACTCCTTGTCGACCGATAGCGAACAAGTACCGTGAGGGAAAGGTGAAAAGCACCCCGACGAGGGGAGTGAAACAGACCCTGAAACCGGATGCCTACAAACAGTTGGAGGGCGCAAGCCTGACAGCGTACCTTTTGTATAATGGGTCAGCGACTTAATTTAACGAGCAAGCTTAAGCCGATAGGTGTAGGCGCAGCGAAAGCGAGTCTGAATAGGGCGCTTAGTTCGTTGGATTAGACCCGAAACCGAGTGATCTAGCCATGGCCAGGTTGAAGGTGCGGTAACACGCACTGGAGGACCGAACCCACGCCTGTTGAAAAAGTCGGGGATGAGCTGTGGCTAGGGGTGAAAGGCCAATCAAACTCGGAAATAGCTGGTTCTCCGCGAAATCTATTTAGGTAGAGCGTCGGATGAATACTCTCGGGGGTAGAGCACTGGATGGGCTATGGGGGCTTACCGCCTTACTGATCCTAACCAAACTCCGAATACCGAGAAGTACTATCCGGCAGACACACAGTGGGTGCTAACGTCCATTGTGGAGAGGGAAACAACCCTGACCGCCAGTTAAGGTCCCTAAGTTATGGCTAAGTGGGAAAGGATGTAGGACTCCCAAAACAACCAGGATGTTGGCTTAGAAGCAGCCATCATTTAAAGAAAGCGTAACAGCTCACTGGTCTAAATAAGGGGTCCCGCGCCGAAAATGTACCGGGGCTCAAGCCATACACCGAAACTGCGGGTGCATCTTTGATGCGCGGTAGCGGAGCGTTCTGTAAGTCTGCGAAGGGAGACCTGTGAGGGCTCCTGGAGATATCAGAAGTGCGAATGCTGACATGAGTAACGATAAAGAGTGTGAGAGACACTCTCGCCGAAAGTCCAAGGGTTCCTGCGCAACGCTAATCGGCGCAGGGTTAGCCGGCCCCTAAGGCGAGGCCGAAAGGCGTAGTCGATGGGAATGCAGTTAATATTCTGCAGCTTGGTGGTAGTGACGGATGCCGTGTGTTGTATCTCCTTATTGGATTGGGGGTGCAGCGAAGGTGTTCCAGGAAATAGCTCCACCGTATAAACCGTACCCGAAACCGACACAGGTGGACTGGTAGAGAATACCAAGGCGCTTGAGAGAACTATGCTGAAGGAACTCGGCAAAATGCTCCCGTAAGTTCGCGAGAAGGGAGACCTCAGTTCGGGCAACCGGATTGGGGTGGCACAGACCAGGGGGTGGCGACTGTTTATCAAAAACACAGGGCTCTGCGAAGCCGCAAGGCGACGTATAGGGTCTGACGCCTGCCCGGTGCTGGAAGGTTAAGAGGAGGTGTGCAAGCACCGAATTGAAGCCCCAGTAAACGGCGGCCGTAACTATAACGGTCCTAAGGTAGCGAAATTCCTTGTCGGGTAAGTTCCGACCTGCACGAATGGCGTAACGACTTCCCCGCTGTCTCCAGCATAGACTCAGTGAAATTGAATTCCCCGTGAAGATGCGGGGTTCCTGCGGTCAGACGGAAAGACCCCGTGCACCTTTACTACAGCTTCACACTGGTATTCGTCACGACATGTGTAGGATAGGTGGTAGACGTTGAAACAAGGGCGCCAGCTCTTGTGGAGTCACCCTTGAAATACCACCCTTGTCGTCATGGATATCTAACCGCGGTACAACAATATCCGGGACCGTGTGTGGCGGGTAGTTTGACTGGGGCGGTCGCCTCCCAAATGGTAACGGAGGCGCGCGAAGGTGGGCTCAGAGCGGTCGGAAATCGCTCGTTGAGTGCAATGGCATAAGCCTGCCTGACTGCGAGACTGACAAGTCGAGCAGAGACGAAAGTCGGCCATAGTGATCCGGTGGTCCCTCGTGGAAGGGCCATCGCTCAACGGATAAAAGGTACGCCGGGGATAACAGGCTGATGATGCCCAAGAGTCCATATCGACGGCATTGTTTGGCACCTCGATGTCGACTCATCACATCCTGGGGCTGGAGCAGGTCCCAAGGGTTTGGCTGTTCGCCAATTAAAGTGGTACGTGAGTTGGGTTCAGAACGTCGCGAGACAGTTCGGTCCCTATCTGCCGTGGGTGTAGGAGAATTGAGAGGATCTGTCCCTAGTACGAGAGGACCGGGATGGACGTACCTCTGGTGGACCTGTTGTGGCGCCAGCCGCATTGCAGGGTAGCTATGTACGGAAGGGATAACCGCTGAAAGCATCTAAGCGGGAAACCCACCTCAAAACCAGCTCTCCCTGAAGAGCCGTGGAAGACCACCACGTCGATAGGAAGCGTGTGGAAGTGCGGCAACGCATGAAGCTTAGCTTTACTAATAGCTCGTTCGGCTTGATCCTCTCATTAGTCAATGTTCATCTTTTAAATGCGCTACCGCCCTTCGGGCTACTTGAGCGCGTTTAAGACCAGTTTGCCCCTCAAGGGAAAAGGTTCGAACCGAAAGGTTCGTAAGCGCAAAGCGCGCCGGCCGGTCAGGCCGCCTCCCGGAGGCCAGCTGCAAAGCAGCGTGCGGCCGTGAGGGCAAACAAAAAACAAACCAAGACCAGTTCACAACAAACTGCGCTTCGCCGGCCTGGTGGCCCCAGCGGGGAGCCCCCACCCGATCCCATCCCGAACTCGGCCGTGAAACTCCCCAGCGCCAATGGTACTGCATCTTAAGGTGTGGGAGAGTAGGTCGCCGCCAGGCCTGCTAAACGCAGTTTGACAGTTTAGTGCGCTACCGCCTGTCGGCTACTTGAGCGCTAAATCTCTTCAACTTGAGCGCTCACGGCCGCACCGGGCTTCGCCCTGGCCTCCGCGAGGGCGGCCAAAAGTGGCCGACGCGCTTTGCGCTTGCCTTCGCTGCGCTTCGGAACAATCGTTCCATTCCAGCGAAATCAAATAGGGACCCTCTCCAAAAGGGAGCAGCCCACGCGACAACCGAAGATCCAAAAGATCGAGGACGCGCAAAACAAAAATAACGCGGGATGGAGCAGCCCGGTAGCTCGTCAGGCTCATAACCTGAAGGTCGCAGGTTCAAATCCTGCTCCCGCAACCAAAAAACAGCCGCCCATCTCGGGCGGCTTTTTTTTGCTTAGGGGTCGTCGATTTGAACCGGACGGGGTCCCCGGAAGGAGGGCTTTGCCCGACGCAACGGGGCAAAAAACACCAAATCCTGCTCCCGCAACCAAATTCGACAACAGCCTCATCCCGTAAGGGGTGGGGCTGTTGTCGTATTCGGTCAGTGGATACAGAGTTGGACCTCCCCGGGCCCCATCAAGGAGGACAACGTCCGACGCAGAAGGGCAAAAAACTCCCAAATCCTGCTCACAAAACCAAAAAAGCCGCCCATCTCGGGCGGCTTTTTTGCTGAACGAAACGCCCAAAATCTAAACCGGAAAACCTGACAAAGAGACCTTTGGCCGTCCAGAAACAAACTCCATGCAACGCGGACAAAGCTCCGACGCATGGTCCGCCAGATAGGCGTGCGGCAGGGCAGCAGGCAAAATAGAACTTGGTGGGGCACTGGAAATCTAAGAAGAATTCGAACGCCATAACCTTATTTGAATAGGCCGCCCATAGGGTTGGAAACCTCGTTTTCACATATCTCAAATTATAATACTGCAGTGCAGCAAATAGATTGCATAAAAAATAGTCCTGCGCATAATGGCGGCATGAATGGTGGTTTGTCCATACTGGTCATAGATGACAACAAGATCCGTGCTTCGATTATCGAAGAAGGATTGCAAGACGCAGGGCATGACAAGGTCATAGTCGTTCATCAGATGGACGGCCTTGTTCGGCAAATCGCGGACATCAATCCTGATGTGATTGTCATAGATCTCGAAAATCCAAATCGCGATCAGCTTGAACACATGTTTCAGGTGTCGCGTGCGGTTCATAGACCGATCGCAATGTTCGTAGACAGCGCTGATAGTCATTCGATTGAGGCAGCGGTTGATGCCGGTGTCTCGGCCTATGTCGTTGACGGGCTCCGGCGAGAGCGTGTCAAACCAATTCTTGATATGGCGATCAGCAGGTTTCGAGCCTTTTCAAAACTGGAAAATGATCTCGAAGAGGCACGGACGGAGCTTGCCGACCGGAAAACTGTCGATCGGGCCAAAGGCATTTTGATGAAATCGAAAGGGCTCTCAGAACAGGAGGCCTATGATCTTTTGCGCAGAACCGCCATGAACCAAAGCCGCAAAATTATCGACGTGGCACAAAGTCTGGTTATCGCCAGCGGTTTGTTGGGGGACTAGATGATGACATTAAAATTAACCGGTTGGGGAGGAGCGGACAACCAGGGGGGTGAATCGTAATGGACCCAAATCTAAGACCCGTCATTGCCGGTTTCATTCCGTTGCTCGACTGCGCTGTCCCGGTGGTTGCTTCAGAATTGGGGTTTGCCGAAGAGGAGGGGATTGCTCTTAAGCTGGTAAGGGAAACTTCCTGGGCAAACATTCGCGATCGAATTTCGGTCGGTCATTTTGACGTTGCACACATGCTTGCCCCGATGCCGATTGCGGCGACGCTCAATCTTACAAGTTTGGCAGTTCCCATGAAAGCGCCGATGCTTCTCGGTCTCGGGGGCAATGCCATTACGGTTTCAACGGATTTGTGGCAGCAAATGACCGACACCGGGGCGGACTTGAAGGGTGATCCGGTTTCAACCGGCAAGGCATTGGCATCCTTAGTCTTCTCGCGGTACTCAAACGGAAATCAACCATTGCGTTTCGGTGTTGTGCATCCCTTTTCCGGGCATGCCTATGAGCTACGCTATTGGCTGGCAGCAGCAGGCGTTGATCCTGACAAACATGTTGAGATTGCGGTCCTTGCCCCACAGGTCATGGCAGATGCGTTGCGGGCCAAACAGATCGACGGATACTGCGTTGGTGAACCTTGGAACACGGCAGCAGTTTCGGCTGGAACAGGTCGGATCGTCACCTATAAACAAGCGATCTGGCCGGATAGTCCTGAAAAAGTTTTGGGAGTCACGCAAACTTGGGCAGAGCGAAATCCTGAGACACTTTCTGCTTTGTTGCGCGCATTTTCAGCTGCCGCCGATTGGTGCGCATCACCGGAAAACGCCGGCCATTTGGCCGGCATATTATCCCGTTCAGATCTGTTGTCCTGTCCATTGGAAATTTGCATGCCGGCCATCACAGGTCAGATGCGCTTTGGCACCGGCGAGCCCGAATTTTCGGTACCCGGTTTCCTGAGTTTCTCAGGCGGCACCAAGGCTGCGCCAATGCCTGCGCACGGGCGTTGGTTTTTTGAGCAAATGGTTCGCTGGAGACAGGCGTTGGCATCTGAAGAGGCGTCCCTTCAGGCTGAAGCTGTCTTTTCCCCGCAGATCTACCGAACCGCACTTGGACTTGACGAGAGCTGGTTGGAGCCGGCGATCAAACTCTTTGATGCTTAGCGCCATAGAAGTGCGCTGGTCAGCCAATACAGGAACTCTTTGAAAGAGACTGGAGACGACCGGTTCGGTCTCCTGCAGCATGAGAATGCAGCGACACGAATGCAGATCGTGCGCAGTGTAGACCTTGCCTTCGATCTGTCCGATCACGCTTGAAACTGGGTTGGTTAACAAGGTCTCGTTTTCGCTGCGTTGCACAAAAAAAGTTCACTTGCCTGCCGACTAAGCTGACGAAACGAGCAGACTGTTGAAACACATGACGACCGCTGTTTTATCTATCTATCTGTTCTAGAAGAATAAACCCCGTTTTCTGAAAACTGGCACGCTTCCTGCTTTCAAGACGGTGTGGCCGACGCAGGCCCAACTGATATCGCGTCCATCGTAGGGCGCACAGGCAAAGCCGCCGCTCTGATCTGCATGGTTCCTCCTCCTATACATGCAGGGTCAGTCGGCGGCTTTTCTTTTGTTTGGTCCCAATGCCAAGGCGGCGGGGCAAGAGAGGGAACAGGACGTGACAATGGCAAAAACCTTCCAGATGACTCGCCGGGTTGCTCTTGGCGCACTCATGGCTGCAACTGCCTTGGTGCCGACTTCCGGCGCATTTGCAGAAATGCTTGATGTCGAAAAGGATGAACTGACCTTCGGTTTCATCAAACTGACAGACATGGCGCCGCTCGCGGTCGCCTATGAACTAGGCTATTTTGAAGAAGAAGGCCTCTTCGTGACCCTGGAGCCTCAGGCAAACTGGAAAGTTCTGCTTGATCGGGTCATAACAGGAGAACTGGATGGCGCCCATATGTTGGCCGGCCAACCGCTTGCGGCCACGATCGGCTTTGGCACAAAGGCACACATCGTCACGCCTTTCTCCATGGATCTCAACGGCAACGGCATCACCGTTTCCAACGAGATTTGGGAAATGATGAAGCCGAACATTCCGAAGATGGATGACGGCCGCCCGCAGCATCCAATTTCAGCAAAAGCGCTGAAGCCCGTGGTCGACAAATTCATTGATGAGGGCAAGCCGTTTAACATGGGAATGGTTTTCCCTGTTTCCACGCACAATTACGAGCTGCGTTACTGGCTCGCGTCGGGCGACATTCACCCGGGCTTTTATTCGGAGTCAGATATTTCCGGTCAAATCCAGGCAGAAGCTTTGCTGTCTGTGACACCGCCCCCCCAAATGCCGGCAACATTGGAAGCTGGCACCATCTATGGCTATTGCGTGGGCGAGCCGTGGAACCAGCAAGCCGTCTTCAAAGGCATCGGCGTTCCGGTCATTACCGACTTCGAGATCTGGAAAAACAACCCTGAGAAAGTCTTTGGTCTTACCAAGGAGTTTACCGAAGAAAATCCGAATACGACGCTTGCAATCACAAAAGCCTTGATCCGCGCCGCCAAATGGCTCGATGAGAACGACAACGCCAACCGCATGGAAGCCGTCGAGATTCTGGCGAGGTCCGAATATGTTGGCGCTGATGCAGAGGTCATCGCGAACTCCATGACCGGCACTTTCGAATATGAGAAGGGCGACAAGCGCGACGTTCCCGACTTCAACGTCTTCTACCGCTATTTTGCGACCTATCCCTACTATTCGGATGCTGTCTGGTACCTCACCCAGATGCGCCGATGGGGACAGATCAGCGAGCACAAGCCTGACAGCTGGTATGATGAAGTTGCCAAGTCGGTTTATCAGCCGGAAATCTACCTGGCTGCGGCACGATTGCTGGTCGAGGAAGGCCATGTCGCTGAAGAGGACTTCCCGTGGGACACGGACGGATACCGCGTTCCGACACCGGCTGAAGATATCATTGACGGCATTCCCTACGACGGCAAGCAACCGAATGCCTATCTCGACAGTCTGCCCATCGGTCTGAAGGGCAAGCAGGTTGTCGATGGCAACGAAGTTGTCGGCGGCTAAGCCACTGTGAAACTGGAGTGGCGGACCTGCAGCCTTCGCCGCTCCTCTTTTCCAAGTTCAAGCGAAACCAAGAAATCCGAGCAAGGACCTTCATTATGGCCAATGCCGATACCGCAGGCAGCCAAGACCTTGAGCGCACCGCGCGCAAGGAACGGCTCTTCACCCGAATTAACAAAGCTGCCGGTTGGCTGGATGCGCTTGGCCTGTCATGGTCTGTGCCGCTCTTGAAAATCGCTGCCGGCGACAGTCCGAAGGAGCAGCTCGGAGAACTGAAGCGGGTCCTCCTCATTCCCGTTCTCGGGATTGCTGCATTCCTTGTGCTCTGGGGCGTTCTGGCACCACAGGTTCAAACCTCGCTTGGAGCGGTGCCCGGGCCAGCTCAGGTTTGGGCGCAAACGGTCAATCTTTGGGACGACCATGTCCGGGAGCGGGAAAAAGCAGCTGCGTTTTATGAGCGGCAAGACACGCGCAATGCCAAATATGAAGCCGAAGGAAAAACCGACAAGGTTAAATGGCGGAGCTACACGGGCAAGCCGACTTACATCGACCAGATCGGGACATCGCTTAAAACCGTCGGCCTCGGTTTTCTGATTGCCACCATCATTGCGGTGCCTCTTGGCATTGCATCCGGTCTTTCAAGAACCTTCAACGGTGCGATCAATCCACTCATACAGATCTTCAAACCTGTCTCGCCGCTCGCCTGGCTGCCGATCGTGACCATGATCGTGTCGGCGACTTACGCCAATCCTTATGACTGGTTGTCGAAATCGCTTCTGATCTCTGCCGTCACTGTCACGCTTTGTTCCATGTGGCCGACATTGATCAATACCGCTCTCGGCGTCGCCTCGGTCGACAAGGATCTGATGAATGTTGGCCGGGTCCTGCAGCTGCCGACATGGAAAACGGTGACCAAGCTGGTCCTGCCGTCGTCACTTCCATTGATCTTCACCGGTTTGCGCCTGTCTCTCGGTGTGGGCTGGATGGTGTTGATCGCGGCGGAAATGCTGGCCCAGAACCCTGGTCTGGGAAAGTTTGTTTGGGATGAATTCCAGAACGGCTCTTCCCAATCACTGGCGAAAATCATGGTCGCTGTTCTAACCATCGGGATTATCGGCTTCATGCTTGACCGCCTGATGTTTGCGCTTCAGCGCGCCTTTACGTTCTCGGCCAACAGATAAGGAGCGCAGATATGTCCTTTCTGGAAATTGCCGGTATCTCCAAGTGTTATGGCGAAGCTGCAAGCCGGACTGATGTTCTTGAAGACATCAACCTGAAGGTGGATGAGGGTGAATTCATTGCCATTGTCGGGTTTTCCGGCACCGGTAAAACGACGCTCATCTCGCTTCTGGCTGGCCTCATAGAACCTGATACAGGCGGCATTGTTTTCAAAGGCAAAGAAATAGACGGGCCGAGCCCGGACCGGGGCGTCGTGTTTCAGTCCTATTCGCTGATGCCGTGGCTGTCGGTTTCAGGAAATGTCGCGCTCGCGGTCGACAGTGTCTTCAAAAAGAAGAGCACCAAGGAACGCAAAGAGATCTGCGACAAGTATATCGAGATGGTGGGGCTGGGCCATGCCCGTGAGCGAAAGCCTGCTGAGCTTTCCGGTGGTATGCGTCAGCGTGTTGCGGTTGCTCGTGCGCTTGCCATGCAGCCGGAGTTGCTGTTGCTTGATGAGCCACTGTCAGCACTCGACGCTCTGACCCGCGCGAAACTCCAGGACGAATTCGCAGCAATTTGCGAAGAGGAGAAGAAGACGATTGTCCTCATCACCAATGATGTGGACGAAGCCATTCTTCTCGCGGACAGAATTATTCCGCTCAAACCGGGCACGCCGGCAACGCTTGGTCCTGAATTCAAGGTGCCGTTCAAGCGACCACGCGAACGGGCTGAACTCAATCACGACGATGATTTCATCAGATTGCGTGCCGAAATCACGGAATACCTGATGCAGGTGGGTGCGGAGCGTGGGGCTGATCTGGAACGCGACATCGTTCTGCCCAACATCGTTCCGATCACACAGCGGACCAAGAAGGGTGACAAGCTGCCGGTCGCCTATGAGCGTGCGGCAGAAAGCTTCAATCAGGACCGCTTCCTCGATTTCTCTCAGTTGAAGAAGGTTTATCCGACGCCTAAGGGGCCGCTGACAGTTGTCGACGGCTTTGAACTGAAGATGAAGAAGGGTGAGTTCATCACCCTGATCGGTCACTCAGGCTGTGGCAAGTCCACGGTCCTATCAATGGTCGCGGGTCTAAATCCGATCACGGAAGGAGCGATTGTCCTCGACGGTACGCATGTCACCCAGGCTGGTCCTGATCGGGCTGTTGTTTTTCAGGCTCCAAGCCTGATGCCCTGGCTCACAGCTTACGAGAATGTCGAACTGGGTGTCGACAAGGTGTATCCGGATGCGTCCAAGGCCGAAAAGCGCGACGTCATCGAATACTACCTGTCGAAAGTCGGCCTTGCCGATGCCATGCAAAAGGCGGCAGCGGATCTTTCCAACGGCATGAAACAGCGCGTCGGTATTGCACGTGCATTTGCATTGTCGCCGAAGTTGCTCCTGCTCGATGAGCCCTTTGGAATGCTCGATAGCCTCACGCGTTGGGAGCTTCAGGACGTTCTGATGGATGTCTGGAAGCGTACGCAGGTGACGGCGGTCTGCGTCACCCATGACGTTGACGAAGCCATTCTGCTCGCAGACCGCGTTGTGATGATGTCCAACGGGCCGAATGCCCGGATTGGTAACATCATGGAGGTCGATCTTCCGCGCCCTCGTTCCCGTAAAGAGCTGCTCGCACACCCGGACTATTACGCCTATCGCGAAGAGCTTCTCGATTTCCTCGAGGCCTATGAGGGCGGAGCTGATCCGAGTGAAGACCAACTGAAATCCATCCAGGAAAAACGCGCAGCCCGTCTGGCCAGACAAAGAGCCGCCATAGAGGCCGCAGAGTGAAACCGGGGAGGGAGACAATGAACAAACAGAAACTTGTCATCGTCGGGAACGGCATGGCCCCTGGGCGGATGCTTGAATATCTGCTCGAGAAAGACAAAGAGGCCTACGAGGTCACGATTTTCAACGCTGAGCCAAGGGTCAATTACAACAGGTTGATGTTGTCCCCTGTCCTCTCGGGGGAGAAAACCTATGAAGACATCATCACCCATGGTGATGATTGGTATGCTGAGCATGACATCACGCTCCACAAGTCTGCACGCGTGAGTGCCATTGACCGGGCTTCAAAAACAGTCACGTCGGAAAGTGGTGTAACTGCTGCCTACGACAAGTTGGTGATAGCGACCGGTTCGAACCCATTCATAATTCCCCTTCCGGGCAAGGACCTCGATGGCGTTCTGACCTACCGGGACCTGGATGACGTCGACAAGATGCTTGCAGCCGCTCAACGCGGTGGGCGCGCAGTGGTTATTGGTGGTGGTCTTCTGGGGTTGGAAGCAGCAGCCGGTTTGAAAATGCAGGGCATGGAGGTGACCGTTCTTCATCTTATGCCGACCCTTATGGAACGTCAGCTCGACCCGGCCGCGGGTCATCTTCTGGAAGAAGAATTCAAGCGACGGGGCATCGACGTTCGCACGAAGGCCAACAGCCACGAGATTGTCGATGATGGCGACGGCAAAGTGAAAGCCATTCGCCTGGATGACGGGACAGAGATCGACGCGAGCATCATCGTCATGGCTGTCGGCATCCGGCCTTCAACCGATCTGGCGAAAGACATCGGGCTTGAAGTCAATCGCGGCATTCTTGTCAAGGATGACATGCGGACCAGCGACACAGACATTTTCGCCCTTGGCGAATGTGTCGAACATCAAGGTGCCTGTTACGGTCTGGTTGCACCACTCTACGAAATGGCAGAGGTGATCGCCGACAATCTGCTGGACGGGGCGTCCGGCTACAGAGGTTCGGTTACTGCGACCAAACTCAAGGTAACCGGGGTCGATCTTTATTCCGCAGGTGACTTTGCAGAA
The DNA here is from genome assembly GCF_009363435.1 of Labrenzia sp. THAF82. GTDB lineage: Bacteria > Pseudomonadota > Alphaproteobacteria > Rhizobiales > Stappiaceae > Roseibium > Roseibium porphyridii. The sequence continues at coordinate 1,043,949 of NZ_CP045354.1, forward strand.
GGCGAAGATCGCGAGGAGATCGTTCTTCGGGACGCGACAGCAGGTGTTTACAAACGCCTTGTCTTGAAGGACGACAAGATCATCGGGGCTGTCCTCTATGGTGAGACGTCCGATGGTCCGTGGTTCTTCGATCTGCTCAAGAAGGGAACCGATGTCTCGGAAATGCGCGAGACACTGATTTTTGGCCAGGCCTACCAGGGGAGTGCCCCACTGGACCCTATGGCGGCCGTTGCAGCCTTGCCGGATGATGCGGAAATCTGCGGCTGTAACGGCGTATGTAAAGGAAAGATTGTTACCACCATCAAGGACAAGGGCCTGACGAACCTGGATGATGTCCGGGCTCATACCAAGGCTTCTGCGTCCTGTGGAACCTGTACCGGTCTGGTTGAGCAGCTGATGCAGGTGACCTTGGGTGATGCCTACAATCCGGCGGCGGTAAAGCCCATGTGCGGCTGCACCACTCTGGGCCATGACGAGGTTCGTCGTCTCATCAAGTCGAAGGAAATTAAAACCATTCCGGCGGTCATGCAGGAACTGGAGTGGTCCACTTCCGGCGGGTGTGCCAAGTGTCGCCCGGCATTGAATTATTATCTGGTTTCGGACTGGCCCGATGAATATGCCGATGACTATCAGTCCCGGTTCATCAACGAACGAGTTCACGCCAACATTCAAAAGGACGGCACTTATTCGGTCGTTCCGCGCATGTGGGGCGGTATGACCTCGTCCAAGGAACTGAGGGCGATTGCCGATGTCGTCGACAAATTCGATATCCCAGCAGTCAAGTGCACCGGGGGTCAGCGCATCGACATGCTGGGCATCAAGAAAGAAGACCTGCCGGCGGTCTGGGAAGACCTGGGGAAGGCAGGGTTTGTTTCCGGTCAGGCGTATGCAAAAGGCCTGCGTACGGTGAAAACCTGTGTCGGATCCGACTGGTGCCGCTTCGGTACGCAGGATTCCACCGGTCTCGGCATCCAGCTTGAGAAGTTCATGTGGGGGTCCTGGACGCCTGCCAAACTGAAACTTGCGGTTTCTGGTTGCCCGCGCAACTGCGCTGAAGCGACCTGCAAGGATATTGGCGTTGTGTGTGTCGACAGCGGGTTTGAGATCCACTACGCCGGTGCCGCCGGTCTGGACATCAAGGGGACGGAAGTCCTTGGTCTTGTAAAGACCGAGGAAGAAGTCCTTGAGCATGTTGTCGCGCTCACTCAGATGTACCGGGAGCAGGGCTGGTATCTGGAGCGGATCTACAAATGGGCGAAGCGTGTCGGATATGACGAGATCCGGCAACAGATCATGGAAGACCATGATCGGCGCAGAGCTTATTTCGACCGCTTCGTCTTCTCGCAGAAATTCGCACAGGTTGATCCCTGGTCCGAACGTGTGTCCGGGAAGGACAAACACGAATTCAATCCAATGGCCGTGTTCACCAGGGAGGCTGCGGAATGACCGCGGAAACCAGAAGTTGGGTCGCAATCGGGACGTTGTCTGACATACCCCGCGAGGGCGCACGGGTCGTTAAGACGTCGGCAGGGTGCGTCGCAGTGTTCAGAACCGTCAATGATGAGGTCTATGCGCTCGATGATCGCTGCCCGCACAAAGGCGGACCACTCAGTCAGGGCATTGTCCATGGAACTTCAGTGACTTGTCCCTTGCACAATTGGGTATTTGATCTCGCAACGGGTCTCGCGCAAGGCGCCGACGATGGCAAGGTTCCGGTCACGACAGCAAAGATCGAGAACGGAACGATTTTACTTGCCGCCGATGACCTGGCGCGCAGAACCGTCGCTTGAACAAACACATCAAAGAAATCGAGGAAAGCCCAAGGAGCTTCGCCGTATGGCCGGTCCAGAAACAATAAAAACGGTCAAGACAACCTGCCCCTATTGCGGGGTGGGTTGCGGCGTGCTTGCGCAAGTCAAGGAGGATGGATCGGTCGCCATTTCCGGTGATCCGGAACATCCGTCGAATTTCGGGCGTTTGTGTTCCAAAGGTTCAGCCCTGGGTGAAACGCTTTCTCTGGACGACCGACTGCTTTTTCCGGAAATCGAAGGTGCACAGGCAAGTTGGGACGAGGCCCTCGACCTGGTCGCAGACCGCTTCACCCAAGCTGTTCGGGAATATGGACCCGACAGCGTTGCCTTTTATGTATCAGGTCAAATTCTGACCGAGGACTATTACGTCGCAAACAAGTTGATGAAGGGGTTCATCGGCTCGGCCAATATCGACACGAATTCGCGCTTGTGCATGGCCTCTTCGGTCGCCGGTCATCGGCGTTCCTTTGGCAGCGACACGGTTCCAGGAACCTATGAGGATCTGGAATCCTGTGAGCTGCTTGTGCTGGTCGGGTCCAATCTTGCCTGGTGTCACCCTGTTCTGTTTCAGCGGGTCGAAGCAGCGAAAGCGGCCAATCCGCAGATGCGTGTCGTTGTGATTGATCCGAGAGAAACAGCAACTTGTGCCATCGCGGACTTGCATCTGGCGTTGAAGCCTGACTCTGACGTTGCCCTGTTCAACGGTCTGCTGGCATTCCTGTCAGAAGCCGGAGCGTTGAACCAGGCCTATATCAAGGCCCACACGAACGGCTTTGAGGACGCTCTGGCGTCGGCCGGTGCCTGCGAAATCAATCGAATTGCCGAGGCGACTGGGTTGGCACGGCGTGATCTGGCAACATTTTATACGATGGTCGCGCGCACGGAAAAAACCGTCACTGTCTATAGCCAGGGCGTCAATCAGTCCACCACCGGGACTGACAAAGTCAATGCGATCATCAACACCCATCTGGCGACAGGTCGCATCGGCAGAGCAGGCATGGGCCCTTTCTCGGTGACAGGGCAGCCCAATGCCATGGGTGGGCGTGAAGTTGGCGGTCTTGCCAACATGCTTGCATCGCATATGGCGATCGAGAACCCAAAGCACCGCGCGATAGTGCAGGATTTTTGGCAAAGCCCGGTCATCGCCGAAAAACCGGGTCTCAAGGCGGTTGATTTGTTCCGGGCGGCACGCAGCGGAAAGATCAAGGCTTTGTGGATCATGGCAACGAACCCGGTCGACAGCCTGCCGGACGCGGATAGCGTTACCGATGCGCTGAAAGCTTGTCCGTTCGTTGTGGTTTCCGATGTGACAAGAGCTGCAGATACGGTTGGGTATGCGAATGTGCTTCTGCCGGCCGCAGCGTGGGGCGAAAAAGACGGCACCGTTACAAATTCCGAACGGCGGATTTCAAGGCAGCGAAGCCTTCTTGACCTTCCTGGAGAAACCAGACCTGACTGGTGGCAGTTGAGTGAGGTTGCCTGTCGCATGGGCTTCAAAGAAGCCTTTGACTATTCAGGTCCGGATGCGATTTTTCGCGAACACGCTGCCCTTTCCGGGTACGAGAACCGGGGCAGTCGAGATTTTGATATCAGTGCTCTGGCTGGCCTTGCACTTTCGGAGTTTGACGGCCTGGAACCCGTGCAGTGGCCACAGCCGAGTGGGATGGGATCCGGCGAAGAAACGCGTTTTTTCGCAAACGGAAACTTCTACACGCCAGATCGCAAGGCAGCCTTTGTGGCAACAAAGGTCAAAGAACCACGCGAGACCGGACGCAGATTTCCTTTCGTGCTCAATACGGGCCGTATCCGTGATCAATGGCATACAATGACCCGGACCGGAAAGACACCACGCCTTGCCGCGCATATTGCAGAGCCTTACGTGGAAATTCATCCAGTGGATGCAAAACAATCCGGCATTGATGCCGCTGACCTTGTCGAGGTTAAAAGTCCATATGGAGCAGTCACAGTGCGTGCGCAGGTGACGGAAAAAGTCCAGAAAGGTACGGTTTTTGTGCCGATGCACTGGACGGATCAGGTTGCTTCACAGGCGCGGGTGGATGCCGTTGTTGCCCCTGAAACCGACCCTTTTTCGGGTCAACCGGGATCAAAATTCACACCAGTCGCAATTCGGAAAAAGCAGTATTCCTGGTATGGCTTCGCTGTCATGCGCAGCAGGCCGCAGGCGCTGGACGTTGATTATTGGGCGATCGCACCGACCAATGGCGGTTGGCGGATCGAGATGGCAGGAATTGAGCAGACCGACCTCACGGCTTTTTCCGAACGCCTCATGGGAAACGCAACAGAGCCGCTTCGCCTCGAAGATCGCAATGCAGGATACCTGCGCGTTGCAGGGTGGTGCGGAGATGACCTGGACGGGGCATTTTTCTTTTCAAAAGATCCAGTAGCCGTGTCGCGTCAATGGGCCTGCAGCCTGTTGGAGAGCCCGACCCTTTCCAGGGATCAGCGTTTCAAGGTTCTGGCGGGTCGTCCCCCTGCTGATATGCCCGACAAGGGCGCAATCGTGTGTTCCTGCTTCCAGGTCGGCAACAACCAGATTGCAGCTGCGGTCAAAGATGGTGCCGCCAGTTTAAGCGCCATTGGAGCTTGCCTGGAGGCCGGAACGAATTGCGGGTCATGCCGATCGGAGATCCAGGCGATCATAGATGGTTTCAGTAGGGAGATCTCGGAGGATGTCGACATTGCGCAGGCCGGTTGAAGTCGGATCCAAACGCCGGGCTGTCCGGGTCGAACCCCTGGCAAGTGTGCCTTTGTTTTTCTCCCTGGAAGGCAAGCGGGTTGTTCTCGCCGGTGGAACGGATGCCGCAGCCTGGAAGGCTGAACTGCTGGCTGCAGCGGGAGCTGAGGTTCACGTTTTCGCTGAGCAATTGGAACAGACATTCGAGCGGTTGCTTGAGGCCGGGAGTGTCAAAGGAGGTTTTGTTCACCACCAGACGTGCTGGTCGATGGACAGCTTTGAAGGTGCCAGTCTTGCGATAGCCGATGCGCGGTCGCAAGGCGAAGCGCAAGCATTTTTCTGCGCGGCAAAGGCTGCCGGTGTACCTGTAAACGTTATCGACAATCCGCCGTTTTGTCAGTTTCAGTTCGGATCGATCGTGAACAGATCGCCAGTTGTCATCGGCGTTTCAACCAATGGAGCAGCTCCCATCCTGGGGCAAGCTATTCGCAGGCGGATTGAAACTCTGTTGCCAGGCTCATTGCGAAATTGGGCCTTGCTGGCGCAACAAATCCGCGGTCGCGTCATGAAATCGCTATCAGCAGGTGCCGAACGCCGTCGTTTCTGGGAGCGTTTTGTGGATCTGGCGTTTTCATCCAGATCAGCCCCCGAGACAACGGACCTGGAAGAGTTCGATCCACTTCTCGACGAGGCCAGCCATGCAGGCCAGGGGCGCGTGACGCTGGTCGGTGCAGGACCGGGCGATGCCGAATATCTGACGTTGAAGGCGATGCGGGCCTTGCAGGCTGCCGATGTCATTTTGTTTGACGACCTGGTTGATGACGCCGTGCTGGAGCTCGCCCGCCGAGAGGCGAAACGCATGTTGGTCGGTAAGCGAGGCGGCCGGGAAAGTTGCCGGCAGGAGGACATCAACGATCTGATGGTTTCTCTGGCCCGGCAGGGAAAGAATGTGGTTCGGCTGAAGTCTGGCGACCCGATGATTTTCGGCCGGGCAGGTGAGGAACTTCAGCGCCTTTCTGACGAAGGAATTCCGGCCAGTGTTGTGCCAGGCATTACAGCTGCATCGGCAATGGCAGCTGAACTGGGCATTTCGCTGACTCATCGCGATCACGCGCAATCAGTTCGCTTCGTAACAGGGCATGCTCGGAATGGAAAACTGCCTGAAACCGTCGACTGGAAAGGTCTCACAGATCCGGCAACCACGACCGTGTTTTACATGGCCGGGCGAATGGCAGGCCGGATCACTGCGCGAATGATCGCAGAAGGTCTTTCATCGCGTACCCCTGTGAGGGTGATGGCCAATGTCTCCCGCCACAATGCGGCGTCTTGGTCAGGTTACCTTGCCAACTTGGCAGAAGGCGTCGAAAGTCTGCAGTCTTCAGGCCCGGTTCTCATTGCTGTGGGCGATGTCTTTGCGCAAACGTGCATTGAACAGGACACAATGCCTGAGCAACACGGCAAGGCGCTGACTGCAACCGCGTAAGGTCAGAATTTACATAAGATCATTCACGTCAATTGCCGACATTCCGGCTCTTTCAGCCGCAAGAAGCCCCTGTGGGCTGTCTTCGAAGACCAGACAGGCAGTTTCGGGAATCGCAAGTTTTTCGGCAGCCAAGAGAAACAAGTCTGGAGAGGGTTTGGCTCTGACGACGTCGTCCATTGTGACGACAGTTTTGAAAAGCGGAAACAAACCGGCTGCCTTCAATGCCGGAACCACAATGGCGTGCGGGCCTCCCGATGCCACTGCAACTGGCTTATGGACATGATACTCGCGGGCAATCGATGCGATGGCGGGGATTTCCTCAACCGTGTGCATTTGCTGAAGAACAGCCTTTCGGAGGTCGCGGACGGTTTGAGCGCGATCAAGGGTGACTTGCTTTTCCGCCTCGAATTCGTCCATCAGGACATGTTCTGACATGCCCGCGCGCACGTGATACCAGTCCAGATCCATCTCCAGCCCTGCCGCGCCAAAAGCGGCCTTCCAGCCAAGCGCATACAGATCCGGCGTCTTCAAGAGCGTTCCGTCGCAATCGAAAATCAGCGCCTCTGCTGCCTCGATCCGCGCTTCAATGTCCCGCATATCAGGTGCTTTCGATCAGGATTGCCCGGAAATCGTTCACATTGGTCAATGTTGGGCCCGTGACAATCTGGTCGTCGATCAGGTCAAAGAAACTATGGCTGTCATTGGCGGCCAGCATGTCTGCGGCATTGACGCCATTTTTTGATGCCTTTGACAACGTCTGTGGCCCGATGCGTGCTCCGGCAACATCCGCTGCACCGTCCACACCGTCCGTATCACAGGCTATTGCGTGAATGCCGGGCTGCTGGTTCAAAGCCAGTGCAAGTGCGAGTGCATATTCTGCATTAGGTCCGCCGATACCGTTGCCGCGGCGTGTAACGGTGCATTCTCCGCCTGAAAGCAGCAGCCGAGGTTTATCGCCAGGTGCGAGCTTTGCCTGCACTTCAAGGGAAAGGCTTGCATGTTCTTTTGCAAGATCACGTGCTTCGCCCTCAAGGGCATCGCCCAAAAGCGTTACATCAATTCCCTCTGCTTCCGCCTGTTCACTTGCCGCTTTCAGCGAGAGGGAAGGAGCGGCGACAATGATGTTTTCAGTCTTTGACAGCTTGGCCGCGCCTGCCGGCAATACGCCGGTCGGTGCCATCAGCACGTCGTCGATGGACTTGGGAAGAACGATGTTGTTGCTTGCCAAAATCGCCTTCGCATCTTCAGAACTGGTGTTGTCTCCAACTGTTGGACCCGATGCAATAAAGGCAGGGTCGTCGCCTGCGACGTCAGAAACGATCAATGAGATCATGCGGGCGGGGTAGGCAGCCGCCGCCAGTTGTCCGCCTTTGACACGGCTCACATGCTTTCTGACCGTGTTCATCTGGTCGATGGGCGCTCCGGAAGACAGGAGATCCTCATTGAGTTTCCTCAGGTCTTCGAGCGAAATCTCGCCAGCCGGATGTTCCAGCAATGCGGATGCACCACCTGAAATCAGGGCGATGACCCGATCACCCTCTTCAAGGCCGTCAAGGAGCTCCAGAAGCCTGGCCGTAGCGTCAAGACCACGCTGGTCCGGGACCGGATGAGACGCCTCGACGATCTCTATTCCCGCGCAAGGCCTTGCATAGCCATCGCGTGTAATGACAAGTCCATCAACTGGTCCCCACGCTGTTTCAAGCGCTTCCGCCATACGCGCAGAGGCTTTTCCGGCGCCAACTACCAACAACCGACCGGAGGGTTTTTCCGGTAGGTGTTTTGGAACGCAGACCATCGGATCGGCCGCCGCGACGGCAACATCGAACAGGCGCTTCAAGAGCGCTTCAGGGTTTTGTGTCATGATCAGATTCCGAGGCTGGATTGGCGTTTGATCAGTTCGACGTCGTAGCGTTTGGTGTCGGGCGGACGTACGCCATCCACAATCCACGCCAGCATGGCGTCTGCCGCGTGTTCTCCGAACGCTCCGGTGTCGCACCGTATAGAACTGAGACGGGGATAGACAAGCGAACTTTCTTCAATGTCGTCGAAACCGATGAGCTTGAAATCATCTCCAACGCGCACTCCAGCTTCAGCAAAACCGGACAGCATGCCGAGTGCCACCAGATCGCTGAAGCATATGGCAGCATCGATTTCCGGGTGCTTTGCAGCAATCTCCAGTGCGATTTCACGGCCGAAAGCTCTCGAAGGGCGGCCATAGAAAGTTTCGAGCGGAAGGCCTCGCGCTTTCATGACATTGCAGTACCCCGACATGCGTTCCAGAGTGATCGGACGTTCTTCCAGGCCTCCGACGAAGGCAATTTTCCGACACCCTGCGTCAATCAGGTGGTTTGTTGCCAACGCTCCACCGTCAACATAGTTGTGCGAAGCGAATGGAAAGACGCCGGTTCTCTCATCGATCTGCCTGAGGACCTGAAGCGTTGGTATGCCGGCGCGCTGAATGGCGTCAAAGGCCGATCCGCCCGCGTCATAGGCGGGAGAAATCACGAAAGCCGAGACGCCATGCTCGATCATCGAAGCGATCACCTGGGATTGGATCTCAGGGTCTTCGTCGGTGTTGGCAACAACGGTCGAATAGCCCTTGCGCGCAAAAGTCATCTGAGCTGAGGCCGCGAACTCGGTGAAGAACGGATTTCGCAAGTCGTTGATGATCAATCCCACCAGGCCCGATGCCGCGCCGCGCAAACCTGCTGCTGACCTGTTGTAGACATAGCCGAGATCCTCGATGGCGCGGGTGACATCGTCACGGGTCGACTTCTTAACCGACGGAGAATTCTGCAAAACGAGCGATACGGTCGATTTTGATACGCCGGCGTGTTTTGCGACATCCAGGATCGTCGGTCTTTTCTTCATTCGCCTTCCAAAGCTGATCAACCCACGCCGTGAAGCTTTAGCAACAGTCGCATTCGTTCCACGGCTATATCAGGCTTTGACAACAATCGCGCCTTGTCTGCAAGCCGAAAAACCTCGGCATAATGCGCAATTTCACGCGAAGACTGAAACCCGGCAGGCATGATGAAGTGGTTCTGGGCATCGTTCAGCCATGCCAGAAAAGCAATTCCCGCTTTATAGAAGCGGGTTGGTGCTTTGAACAATTCGCGGCTGAGCGGAACCGTTGGTGCGAAAAGTGCGTGGTAGGTTTCAAGATCATTTTCAGCAAGCGCTTCCAGCGCCTGGCTCGCCACTGGCGCAATAGCCGCGAATGCACCCAGAAGCGCGTGGGAATGGTGCGTTCCATCGCCCTCAATCAACGGAGCATAGTTGAAATCATCACCGGTATAGAGACGAACGCCTTCGGGTAGCCGTGCACGAAAACCTTCTTCATGCGCCTGGTCCAGCAGTGAAATCTTGATGCCGTCAACCTTGGACCTGTTTGCATTGATAATCTGAAGAACGAGGTCTGATGCCGCGTCGACATCGTCACTGCCCCAATACCCTTTCAACGCAGGGTCAAACATGTCGCCCAGCCAGTGAAGAACCACCGGACTGGACGCTTGCTCAAGCAGCGCGCCATAGGTTTCAGCATAATCGTCGGCACCGGCACCGATGGCGGGAAAAGCTCGTGATGCCATCAAAATGACTTGCCCGCCTGCCGCCTCAATCGCTTCCATCTGCTCGCAATAGGCCGCTTGAATGTCGCGGAGTGTTGCCAGCTCTTCCGGCGCTTTCTGGTCCGTCCCGGCCCCACAGGCGACACGGGGCTTCATCGGATGTGCCTTGGCTTCTCGCATGGTGCGTTCGATCAGTTCTTTTGCCGTTGGCCAGTCAACGCCCATGCCGCGCTGTGCCGTATCCATGGCCTCTGCCAGTCCAAGGCCCTGGTCCCACAACCAGTGGCGGAAGCGCAGTGTGTTTTCCCAGTCCACCGCAGGAGATCCCTCCCAAGGGTCGCGTTCAGCAAGCGGGTCGGAAACCACATGGGCGGCTGCAAACGCGGTACGGGTCAGCGCGGTTCGAGGGGCTCTTGGCGTCAGAGCATCGCCTGTCGGCGAATAAGCTTCGAGCGTGTTTTCGTAAGTCGGAAGGTTCAGCATCTGCGGCTCCGAATTTAGTTGGAAGCTGCTTAGGCCGGGACCGGAATGTCCAGCACCAGAATGCCGTCTATTCCGCCAACAGCGTTGGCGACCAGCTTGGCTCCGAGAGCCTTGTGGTCGGGATGGATCTGATATCGTTCCAGTGCGTCCCAGTCATCGAAGTCGACCACAAAACCGTGCATGTAACCGCGTTCAATCTTTTCCGGGCTCTCGCTGCGTCCGGACGTGATGTCGCGGATGCCCGACACCTGCTTTTCGATCTCACGGAGCTCCTGAAAGAGCCCCGCAACAGTCTCTTCCGTTACTTCCGGATTGAATTTGATTAGTACGATATGGCGGATCATGTTTTGCTTCCGTGATCTTGGCGGATCATATCGGAGGCTTTTTCACCGATCATGATGGCCGCGGCATTGGTGTTGGACGAAATGACATTCGGCATGATGGAGGCGTCGACAACACGCAATTGGTCGATGCCGTTGAACCGCAGCCGCGGGTCTACGACAGCCTGGTCGTCAATGCCCATCCGGCATGTTCCGGCTGGATGGTGGGACGTCTTGGAGTGTTCGCAGATGAAGTGAAAATAATCCTCATCGCTTTTGATATCTGGGCCGGGAAGTCGCTCTGCCTTTATGAACGGTTTCAACGGCTCCTGTGCCAGGATTTCCTGTGTGAGCCTGAGCCCTCGGATCGACATCTCGCGATCTTGCGGGTCTTGCAGGTAGTTCGGGTCGATCAGAGGCTCATCTGAGGGGTCTGAACTGCGGAGCCGGACGGTTCCGCGCGAGCGTGGTCGCAGGTAGCACGAATTGAGCGTTACGCCGCCGTCCGGCATTGCCGCGACGCCGGATTCGATGCCGGTGCCAAGACCAAGGTGAAACTGAAGATCCGGCGAGCGTGCTTCCGGGTCTGCGTACCAGAAGCCTCCCGTTTCAAAGAGACTGGAGGATACCGGCCCACGCCGCGTGAAGATGTATTGCAGTCCGGCAAGCACTGACAGATGCGGTTTGGCGAAACGGTCATAAGTGTGCGGGCCGCTGACCTCGCAGATGCAATAAAGATCCAGATGATCCTGAAGGTTCGCACCAACTGAAGGACAATCGAGAACGACATCGATTCCAAGATCATGCAACTCCGCCGCCGGGCCAATGCCCGAAAGCTGAAGAAGACGCGGTGAACCGATAGAACCGGAAGAAAGGATGACTTCCACGTTTGCCGTGAGCCGGGTGCCGTCGACCAGTTCCACGCCCGTTGCCTTGCCGCTCTCCACAATGATCCGGTGAACATTTGCACTGGTGCGCACATGGAGATTGGAACGATCTTTGTTGGGAGCGAGATAAGCCATTGCAGCCGAAGACCGGCGCGCATTTTTCTGGGTCAACTGGTAGTAGGCAACTCCGTCCTGTGTCTCGCCGGTTACATCCTCGTTCTTGGGAATGCCCAGCTTGGCCGCCGCTTCGAAATAGGCTTCGCAAATCGGAAGAGGTGCACATGGCTTCGAAACACCGAGCGGTCCACCCTTGCCGTGATAGCGGTTGTCATAGGTGTCGTTGTCTTCAGCTTTCCGGTAGTAAGGCAGGACATCGTCATAGCCCCAACCTTCACATCCAAGCTGGCGCCATTCGTCATAGTCACGCGCATTTCCACGCGTGTAGATCTGAGCATTGATTGCAGACCCGCCACCAATCACTTTGGCTTGTGTGTAGCGGAAGACCCGATCGTTCATGTGCTTTTGCGGCACGGTGTGCCACCCCCAAGAACCGATGCCCTTGGTCATTTTCGCAAAGCCGGCCGGCAAGTGATAAAATGGGTGCCGGTCACGTCCTCCCGCCTCCAGCAGAAGCACCTGGATGTTCGGATCCTCGGTCAGTCGGGCCGCAACAACCGACCCTGCGCTCCCGCCACCGATAATGATGAAGTCGTAGCCGTTTTCCATTGTCATCTCTCAAAGGCGTGGGATTGAAAGTCCGCCGTCAACTTTGATAGTCGTGCCTGTCGCGTATGCCATTTGCCCTTGCGCCAGCGGAACGATCGCAGAACCGATATCTTCCGGCTGCCCCCATCGCCGGGCAGGCACAAGGCCGTCATTGATGCGCGATGTATATTTGTCTTTCACACCGGCAGTCATCGGGCTTTCAATGATGCCTGGCTGTATCTGGAAGACGCCGATCCCGTGTGGTGCCATCCTTGCGGTAAAAAGGTCCGCCATCATCGCAGCGCCGGCCTTCGACACACAGTATTCTGCGCGTTCTATGGAGACCATTTCAGCACTGACAGAGGTCACGAAGATCAAGGATCGGTATGCCTCTGAATGCCCTGCAAGCATGCGCCGCGCCACCTCCTGCGCCAGAAAGAAAGCGCCACGCAGGTTTACGCCCAGAACGAAATCGAAACTGTCCGGTTGAACTTCAAGCAGGTCCCCGCGTGTTTTGGCCGGAACACCCGCATTTGAGACAAGTGTCGTGATGGCGCCGAGTTCGTTTTCGATGCGGTCGAGTATGGCAGCGTGACCAGCTATTTCTTGCAGATCGTGACGATAGTACCGAGCGGCAGAACCGAGTTGATCCAGGGCTTTGGTTACGTCCTGATCTTCCGGCTCGACCTGGGCAAGAATTGCGACCTGATAACCGTCCTCGACGAGCGCTTCGCAAATGCCAAGTCCAATCCCTCTTTGTCCGCCTGTTACGAGCGCTGTCTTGGTCATGCCGCCATATCCTTTTCAATTATTTTGGCGGTACGAAGGGCAAGGGCAGCAACCGTGAGAGCCGGGTTGACAGCAGCCGAAGTCGGCAGGGCTGCTGCGTCTGCCACAAAAAGGTTCGGGTGGTCCCAGGAACGGCAATCAGGATCAAGAACGGATGTTTCCGGATCGCTTCCCAATCGCACTGTGCCGCATTGATGCGATGGCACTCTTCCGTCGAAGAGGCGCGTCAGAATGATCGGAAAGCCTGCCTTTCGAAGCGTTGCCTTCGTTTTGGCGACAAGTTTGGTGTGCGCGGTCATGTTCGACCGCCGCCAGCGCAGTTGGATCTTGCCATCCTTCAAAACCACGCGGCTTTCAGGATCCGGCAGATCTTCTGAGATAAGATAAAGGTCCAATGCGTGGTGCGACACCCAGCGGGCGGCGAACATCGGCAATTGAGGTGCCTGGATCTTCAAGATGTCGGGTGTGACCCTCCCAAGAAGCTGCACGTTGCCGAGCGGTTTCCCCTCTGACCCATCGGACAGATACCAGTCATTGATGCCAAAGGTTTTTTGGTAGACAGCGTCGTTTCGAAATCTGGGATCGACGGCGATCACCGCTGTTGCGTTGTGGTTCATGAAGCAGCGGCCGACGTAGCCGGAGCTGTTGGCAACACCTGACCGCAACAGCATCGCTGCTGACTGAACTGCCCCTGCACAAAGGACGACATAAGCCGGCTTCAGGGACGTTTCTGTTCCGTCCTTGCGATAGGTTACAGAGGCAATACGCCTTGAGCCTGGTTCCACGTCCAGCCGCGTCACTTCAGCTCCCGTGTTCAGTTCAACATTGTGATAGGAAAGAGCTTCCGAAAGCGCACAGGTTTCGGCATCCATCTTGCCGCATCTAACGTCCGGATAGCCGTCCCAGCCGGTTTCGCCGGCCTTGAGCCAGCGGTCGATGTCAATGCCGAGCGGCAGGCTGAAGGGTTTGGTGTCTGCATTCTCCAGACGCTGACGCGCGACCTTGATCGCGGGTTCATCAGGGACAGGCGGAAAAGGATAATCAGACGTGTGCGGAGGTTCTGTGCCATCTGAGCGGCGGTCGCCACGCACATTGTAGAGCGCTTCTGCGGCATCATACCAGGGGGCCAGCTCATCGTAGCCGAATGGCCAGGCCGGAGACACACCGTCAAAGTGTTCCAGCTCACCGAAATCTTCTTGCCGGTAGCGGATCAGAACAGCGCCGTAGAGTTTGGAATTCCCGCCGACGTTATAATAGTTGCCTGGCTCAAACGGTTTTTCGTCGGCGTCCAGCCAGGTCTCATCGGACCGAAAGGCACTGTTGGTATAGATCCGCCAGGGATCACGCGTTGGCGCATCGTCAGGTATGTGATGTCCGCGTTCCAGAATTGTGATGCGTGCACCCGACGGCGCCAGACCGGCGGCAAGGGACGCACCGCCCATGCCGCTGCCGATGATGACGATGTCCGGTGCGTTTGTCATTTGTCAGGCGATCCGGTTTTCGGTCTGCGGATCGAAGGCAACCGCCTTTTCCATGTTGAATGCGAACGGGAAGACATCACCTGCATTCACGGCAACGTCGGCACGGAAGCGTCCGGTCACGTCCTTGCCGCCAATCTGGCTGACGACAAAGGTATCGGACCCTGCCGGTTCCGTGACCTCGACAGGCGCTTCGACAATGTGCACCGCTTGTGAATTACGATCCGCGCCGTCCTTGTCGGTAATCGCTTCTGGCCGGATACCGAGAATAATGTCGCGTCCGATACTGGAGGTCAGTGCATCCTTGGCAAATGGCACTGCTGCAGTCTTGCCGTCGGCCAGCTTGATTTCAGCAGCAGGTTTGCCTTCGCCGGAAACAACTTTGGCCGGAAAGAGGTTCATGGATGGAGATCCCATGAAGCCGGCAACAAACATGTTTGCCGGATTGTCGTAAATTTCCTTCGGTGTTCCGAGCTGCTGCACATACCCGCCGAACATGACCGCGATCCGGGTTGAAAGTGTCAGCGCCTCGATCTGATCGTGGGTCACGTAGACGATGGTTGTTCCGAGCTTTTGGTGAAGCTTCTTGATTTCGGTGCGCATGTCGACACGCAGCTTGGCATCAAGGTTGGACAGCGGTTCGTCGAACAAAAAGACATCCGGCTCGCGCACAAGCGCCCGACCCATGGCAACACGTTGACGCTGACCACCGGAGAGCTGGCCGGGTTTGCGGTCAAGCAGGTGGCTGATCTGCAGAAGATCAGAGACCTGGTCGATCCGCTTCTCGCGTTCAGGTTTCTGGATGCCGTGCATTTCCATGCCGAAGGAGATGTTTCCCCGCACAGTCATGTTCGGATAGAGCGCGTAGGACTGAAACACCATCGCGATGTTGCGGTCCGCAGGTTTGACGCCGTTCATGCTTTTGCCGCGTATGGCAATTTCGCCTGATGTGATGTCCTCAAGCCCGGCAATCATGTTGAGCAGGGTGGACTTGCCGCAGCCTGACGGCCCGACGAGCACGAGGAACTCACCTTCTTCCACCGAAATGTCGGTTTCGTGAAGAACCTGGAGGGAACCATAGGACTTGGTCGCCTGTTTGATGTCGAGAAAGCCCATTGTTTTATCCTTTTACTGAGCCAGCCATCAGACCGCGGACGAAGTAGCGTCCCGCCACGATGTAGACGAGGAGTGTTGGCAGCGCGGCCATGATCGCGCCTGCAAAATGGACGTTGTATTCCTTCACCCCGGTTGAAGACTGCACCAGGTTGTTCAGGGCAACGGTCATCGGTTGGCTGTCGAAGTCGGAGAAAGACGCTCCGAACAGGAAGTCGTTCCAGATATTGGTGAACTGCCAAATGATGCAGACAACCGCGATCGGACCGGATGAGGGCAACAAAATGCGCCAGAAGATGCGGAAGAAACCGGCACCATCGATTTGTGCGGCACGGACAAGTTCTGTCGGGAAGGCCGCATAGTAGTTGCGGAAGTAAAGCGTCGAGAACCCGATGCCGTAGACAAAATGAACGAAGATCAGTCCGGGCACCGAACCGGCCAGTCCCATCAGCCCAAGCATGCGTGCCATCGGGATCAGAACCATCTGGAACGGGATGAAGCAGCCGAAGAGAAGCAGGCCGAAAAGGACCGTGGAACCCTTGAAGGCCCATTTGGTCAAGACATAACCGTTCAATGCGCCGACGAGCGTCGACAAGGCAACAGCCGGAACGACCATGATGATGGAGTTGAGGAAGTAAGGGCGCAAACCCGTTGCCTCAACTCCGACCTGCGCACTTGACCAGGCGCTGAACCAGGGTGCTGCCGTCCATTCCTGCGGCAACGCCATCATGCCGCCTGCGGTAATTTCTGACAGCGGTTTGAGTGAGTTTACCACCATCACGTAGAGCGGCAGGAGGTAGTAGATGCAAAATAGCAGAAGCAGGACATAAAGAATTATGCGGCCTGCACTGAACGAAGTGGTTTTGGCTGCGGTCGACATTACTTTTTCTCCCGCAGTTCCGACCAGAGATACGGCACGATGATCGCCGCAATTGTCATCAGCATGATCACCGCGGAGGCTGCACCGATGCCCATCTGGTTTCGTGTGAATGTGTAGGAATACATAAAGGTTGCAGGCAGCTCGGTTGCCGTGCCAGGACCGCCGCCTGTCAGCGCGATGACGAGGTCGTAGGACTTGATCGCCATGTGGGCGAGGACGACGAAGGCTGACATGAAAGCGGGTCGCAGCTGCGGGATGACGATCCGGCGGTAGAGCGCAAATGTCGAAGCGCCGTCAATTTGGGCGGCCTTCATCATTTCACTGTCGATGCCGCGCAGACCGGCAAGAAACATTGCCATGACAAAACCGGATGTCTGCCAGACCGCGGCGATCACGATCGTATAGATCGCCATTTCACGGTCCTTGATCCAGTTGAACTCAAAACTGGTCCAGCCCCAGCCCTGGACCACGGCCTCGATGCCTATTCCCGGGTCGAGAAACCATTTCCAGGCAACACCTGTCACGATGAAGCTGAGCGCCATCGGATAAAGATAAATGGTTCGAATGAACCCTTCTGCGCGGATGCGCTGGTCGAGCAGGATGGCAAGCAGAAGGCCGAGCACGCAGCAGATGATAATGTAGAGCGAACCGAAGATGACAAGGTTCCAGACGGCTGTATCCCAAGCCCGGATCCGGAACAGGTTTTCAAAGTTTTGCCAGCCGACCCAACCGAAAGAGGGCAGAATACGGCTGTCGGTGAAGGACAGATACAGCGTGAAGAAGATGAACCCGTAGACGAAGATCGCAACGATCGCGACAGTCGGACTCAGGACGAGTTTGGGCAGTGCATCACGCAGTCTGTCAACAACGGAACCTCTCGGGTTCGCCGTTTCAGAAATAGACATTGTCAGTCCCCGGTCCCGTGCGAGAGCGGTGACTTATCACCGCTCTCAAGGGCAGATTATTTGTTGATTTGTACTGCGGTCACGAGTTCTTCAACGGCAGTGGCGCTGTCGTATTCGCCGTTGAAATGTGCCGTGATGACATCATACATGGCGTTCTTCACAGCTGCCGGATTCGCATGGCCATGGGCCATTGAGCCATAAAGGTTGCCGCTGTCAGCAGCAGCTTTCAGATCCGCCATGCCTTTTTTGCCGCAAGCGTCAAATGCCTCGTCGGAGACGTCCGTGCGTGCCGGAACGGACCCTTTGACCACGTTGAACGCTGACTGGAAGCTTGGGGACAGGATCGCAGTTGCAAGTGCAGCCTGTTCCTTGCCGACTTCCTTGCCCTGCGCAAACATTGCAAACTGGTCGGCATTGAATGTGACCTGATCCTGCGTGCCCGGGAAGCGGAAGCACAGGAAGTCCGTGTCTGGTTTCTTGTCCGCGTTCAGGAATTCACCCTTGGCCCAGTCGCCCATCATCTGGAAAGCGGCATCGCCGTTGATCACCATGGCTGTTGCCAGGTTCCAGTCGCGGCCGGAAAAGTTGTCGTCCACGTAGGAGCGGATCACCGCCATCCGGTCGAAGGATTCTTTCATTGTGTCCGAACCGAGGGCTTCCTCGTCGAGATCGATGAAGGCTTTCTTGTAGAATTCCGGACCACCGGTCGACATTGCAACCGCGTCAAATACCGTTGCGTCCTGCCATGCCTGGCCGCCATGAGCGATCGCGGTCTTGCCGGATGCCTTCACTTTTTCAAGCGCAGCAACAAACTCGTCCCAGGTGGTTGGGACGGCAATGCCGAGATCGTCCAGAATTGCCTTGTTGGCCCATACCCAGTTGGTGGAGTGCACGTTGACCGGTGCGGATACCCACTTTCCGTCGTGCTTGGCAAATTGCTGAAGAGCTTCGGGTACCACGTCATCCCAACCTTCCAGGCCTGCCTGAATGTTGAGGTCGGCCAGTGCGCCTTCACCTGCCCAGTCAAGAATGTCGAAGCCGAGCATTTGAACTGCGGTGGGCGGGTTGCCAGATGTGACGCGGGCACGCAGCACGGTCATGGCCTGGGTTCCGCCGCCGCCGGCAACCGGCATGTCCTGCCAGCCAATGCCCTGGCCTTGCAAATCTTCTTTCAGAACGTTGAGCGCGGCTGCTTCGCCGCCGGATGTCCACCAGTGCAGAACTTCAACATCTTCTGCCTGAGCGGTTGTGCTTGCTGCCATCAGGGCGGCAGCCGCTGTCATCATGGTCAATTTACGCATGGTATTCCTCCCTTTGCGTGCCAATAGGCGTTTCGGATTGCGGGTGTCCATCAGTCCGATGATTACGCAACGTCTATTGTAACGTTGCAAACCTGATCTCTGTCAATGGCTTTTCGATTTTGTTTCGGAAATAGTTTTGTTCTTTTTTTACATACTATTATAAGAAATTTTGAAAATTTATGCTGGGTGAAATTTTTTTGTTGTAACGTTTTAAATGCGTTGATTAGACTTGTTTTGATTTCTGCGCTACAAGGCTTGGGGTGAGTTGAACGGGCATGCCGCGAAAGAATTTGGTTTCCAAAGAAGAAAATGCCGCCGGCGCTGTGTCGCGTCCGACCCTGCGCACAGTTGCTGCGGAGGCAGGTCTTGCGGTCACCACTGTCTCCCGCGCGCTTGCCGAAGATCCCAGGATCGCTGAAGCGACCCGCAAGAGGGTTGCGGACGTTGCCAGCAAACAGGGCTACGTTCCGAACCGTGCGGCGCAGCGACTGCGCACCGGGCGCACGAAAGTCATCAGTCTCTTGCTCAACACCCGGCACGAGTTTCTCAGTTTCACGTCCGAGTTTCTCGGCGGCATGAGTGAGGGACTGCAGGGTACCGGATATGCCTTCAACATCACGGCCGACAGCCTTGGGGGCGACCGGCTTGATGCAATCCGCCAGATACGGCGTCACGCGCTGGCGGATGCTATTGTGTTTACGCGTACCGAGTGTTTCGATGACCGCGTTCGATATCTGCTCGAGCATGACTTTCCGTTTGTCAGCCACGGCAGGACGGATTTCACCACGCCACATCCCTTTGTCGACTTCGACAACGAGGCTTTCGTGCGCCTGGCAATCGAGCGCCTCGTCCAAAAGGGGCGTCAGCATATTTGTATTGTCATGCCGAATGAGCGGTACACGTTTGGACAACACTTGCGCTTTGGCGCCCGGCAGGCGGTAATTTCCTGCGGTGCCCGGCTCACGATCCCCGAGGGCGTCGATCTTGACAGCGAGCCGGACGAGATTGCCGCGACACTGCGCGCGCTTCACGCCGGACCGGACGCGCCGGACGGATATGTCTGCGTTGGTGAAGTGATGGCGTTGATCACGCTTGCCGGTCTGAATGACATGGGTTTGACCCCTGGACAGGAAGTCGACCTTGTCGCCAAGCGTGCTTCGCCGATTTCCAATCATTTTCGTCCGCGCATCGAGACGGTGGACGAAGACCTTCGTGCCACGGGACGCGCGATGGCTGAAGTTCTTCTGGCTCGGATCGACGGCAGGCCAATGGAGGAGATGCAGGTTCTCCTCAAGCCCCAAGGGCCGTTTTCGATTTCCGGCTGAGTGCCTCATCAGGATACCCATGGTGCGCGCGAACGACCGATCCGCATGGTTACGGTCTTGGCTTCAAGAAATTCCTCAAGGCCGTATTTGCCAAGTTCCCGTCCCTGACCGCTTTCCTTCACGCCGCCAAACGGCAGCTCGGAGAATCCGTCCATCCAGGTGTTGGTCCAGACAGTCCCGGCCTGAGCTTGGCGCGCGAATTCCAGGCAGGTGTGAACGTTCTCACTCCAAACGCCTGCCGAAAGCCCGTAGTCAGCATCGTTGACCAGCTCAATGGCCTCATCGAGGGTCTTGAAGGTCAGAACGGACAGGACGGGCCCGAATACCTCATCTCGTGCAATCGGCATGTTGCTCCGAACATTGGAGACGACCGTCGGCTGGTAGAACTGTCCCTTCAGGCCGGGAACGGCCAAAACCTCTCCTCCCAGTTCAATTGACGCTCCGGATTGGGCAGCTTCCTGAACATATCTGTCGATCTTGTTTTGATGTTCAGGGGTGATGATCGCGCCGACTTTGGTCGATGGGTCCAATGGATCGCCGAAAGGCACCTGCCGCGACAGCGCGACCGTTCGCCTTGTGAATTCCTCGGCAATATCCTCGTGCACGATGATCCGGGAGCCGGAATTGCAGCACTCGCCGGCATTGAAATAGACGCCAAACACCACGGCATCGACCGCGCTGTCGAGGTCCGCGTCCGGGAAAATGACTTGCGGGTTCTTTCCGCCAAGTTCCAGCGAAACCTTTTTCAAGGAGCTTGAAGCAGCGCTTACAATGGCTTTGCCGACCGCTGTCGAGCCGGTGAAGGTCACCATGTCGACCCGTTTGTCTGTGGTCATTGCAGCGCCAACGGGGTCACCGTAGCCAAGGACTATGTTGACGACACCGGCGGGCAATCCCGCTTCCAGGAGAAGTTCGCCGAGGATCACGGTGGTTGCAGGTGTCATTTCGGAAGGCTTGATGACAGCCGTGCAGCCTGCGGCAAGCGCAAACGGCAATTTCTGCGTGACAATAAGGAATGGAAAGTTCCAGGGTGTGATGATTGAGACGACCCCAATCGGTTCCTTCAGAACGAGACCCAGAAAGTCGTTTCCAAGCGAATTGTAACTCTCGCCATGGAGTGTCCGCGCGAGGGAAGCTGCATAGCGCCAGATATCGGCAGCGCCTTCTATTTCGGCTTTTGCCTGGCTGATCGGTTTGCCAGACTCAAGCGTTTCCATGAGGGCGATCCGGTCGCGTTCACGGTCGATCAGATCCGCCACCTTGAGCAGCAGTGTTGCTCGTTCCTTGCCGGAAGTTCTTGACCAGCGGCCCTTGTCGAAAGCGAGGCGAGCCGCAGAGATAGCGGCATCAACGTCTCTGGCACTGCCTTTGCTGGCAAGCGTGACAACGCTGCCATGAGATGGTGAGATTCTTTCAAAGGTCGCGCCGTCAGCGCTGGCTTGCCAGGAACCGTCAATCAGGTGGCGGGCAACAAATGCTTCGCTCGGGATCTGTGTTTCGCTGATGGAGACAACGTTCAATTCGCTCATGACTGGTTTCCGGAAAAATTCGGTTTGCGCTTTTCACGAAAGGCCGTGACGCCTTCGTTGCGATCTTCGGTCGGGCTGATCATGCCAGCGCCGAGGGTCTCGATCATTGCGTCGCGATCTTCGCCAACGGCCGCATGGATCATGTATTTTGCCACTTCGTTTGCATGTGGCGACCTGGTCGAAAGCTTCTGGGCACATTCGAAGGCGGCAGCGCGCGGATCTTCGGCTATCTCTGCTGCAAAGCCTATTGAATATGCGCGCTCTGCAGAGATGCGACGCCCGAAAAGAGCCATCTCCTTCACCACTGACTCGCTGAGCAGACGGATCAGCCTCTGGGTTCCAGACCAGCCCGGGACAATCCCGACCGATGCCTCGGGAAGCGCCAGTGTTGCACCAGGCGCCATGATGCGAATGTCTGCGGTTGCCGCAAATTCAAGACCACCGCCAAATGCGTGTGCACCGACTGCGGCAATTGTGGGTTTCGACAACCGAGCCAGGCGATCGAACACACGGTGCCCTTCGCGCACCCAGTGTCGCGCAAAATCATAAGGAGAAAGCTCAGACCATTCCAAAATGTCGGCACCGGCGCAGAAGGCCTTGCTGTCAGCTGCACTGATGACAACAGCAAGAATGTCCGGATCGCGCTCCAGTTCATCGCAGAATGGTTCTACTGCCCGCAACATCTCCAACGTGAACGCGTTGAGCTTTCCCGGATTGTCCAGTTTCAGTTCGGCAATCGGGCCGTGACGAGTGAGGTGCAACGCGCTCAAAGGCTCAGCTCCATCGCTTCGCTTTGCAAGAGAGCCTTTGGCATTTCCCTCAGGCTGTTGGCGAGGCGCACGCGGCCCTTTGAAGCATCGACGATGTCGCGTTCGGGATTGATGCCCGGCATGATTTCCGTCGCCATCAGACCGCTATTCGTCAACTCGATTACACAACGTTCAGTGACATAGAGAACTTCTTGCCCCTGTTCGCGTGCTCTGCGGCCGGAGAATGTGACATGCTCGACCTCATCCACCATCTTGGTGAATTTTCCGGGAGACTTGACCGTCAGCGCGTCATTGCTCAGCTCCAGGTCCGCTCCCGCTTCAAATAGCCCGGAAAAGACTATCTTGCGGGCATGCGCGGTGATGTCGACAAAGCCGCCGCAGCCGGCCGTCAGGTAGGGTTTCTTGCCGAGCTTGGAAACATTCACGTTGCCTTCCAGGTCGATCTCGAGAAACGACAGAAACGAGACGTCAAACCCGCCGCCCTGAAAGTAGGTGAATTGCTGAGGCGAGGGCATGTAGGCATCAGCGTTCGATGCGCAACCGAAAGCGAAACCGGTCAGGGGCATTCCACCGGTCGCGCCTTGTTCGATGGCCCAGGTGACGGCCTGCTCCTGACCGGCTTCCAGCAGGACGCGCGGGACCATGGCGGAAATGCCAAAGCCGAGATTGGCCGTTTGTCCTGAGCTCAGTTCCATGGCCGCCCGGCGTGCTACAATCTTTTCAACACCGTGCTCTGCGAGTGAAAAACTCGACCATGGCCGCATGATTTCGCCGGAAATCGCCGGATCATACTCGGTTTCGGTTGTCTGGCGCTGGTCCGGGTCGACAACGATCAAATCCACCAGATGACCTGGAACCCGCACATCATGTGGGCGCAAAGACCCGGCGGCCGTGATCCGCTTAACCTGTGCGATGACGAGGCCTCCGTGGTTGCGCACGGCAATCGCCTGCTCAAGGCCACCAAGATATGCCCCTTCATGTTCATAGGTCAGATTGCCGCGTTCATCTGCGGTGGTGGCGCGAATGATTGCGACGTCGGGAACAATGTTGGGAAAATGAAGCCAGGTTTCGCCCCCAAGTTCCAGGCGCGAGACGATTGGCTCTTTGCTTGCCGCGTCGTTCATGGCGCAGCCCTGCCGCGTGGGGTCGACAAATGTGTCCAGCCCAATTTTCGTAAGCACGCCAGGGCGCCGGGCAGCAACGTCTCGATGCATGTCAAACAGGATGCCGGAGGGAACGTTGTAAGCAGCGACCCGGTCTTCGACAAGCATTTGCCAGATCAGCGGCATCGGCAGAGACGACGGCCCTGAGGGATATGATCCTGCTATGATGGTGGACAGCAAGCCGTCTTTGGCTATGTGATCGATGCCCTTGATGCCATACATGTCACCGGCTGCGATCGGATGCAGCGTCGTGAGGTTTCTCGGGTGCCCTTCCTGATCAAACCGGTTGCCGATTGCCTCCAGTATCTTGTCGGGACACCCGAGGCCGGAGGAGGAGGAAACGGTCACGACAGCGCCATCGGAGATCCGGGCGGCTGCATCTTCCATGGAGACGACTTTCGAGGACATGGTTTCAAAACCCTCCATAGTCGACAGTCGTGGCGGTGCCTGACTTGGCTGCTTCACGCACCGCAAGTGCGACAGCCAGGGACTTGACGCCGTCCACACCGTCCGCCGAAGGCTGGCCACTGCCCGTCACGGCCTGGACAAACAAGCCAAGCGCGCGGTGGTAGAGATTGTGTTTTTCGTAGGCAACAGCCGCTTCGCCTTGCGCATCGACCAGACGGATTTCGCCGACAGGTTCCTGTGTCATGACGTTGCGGGCAAAGATGGAGCCTTTTGTGCCGTGAAACTCGATGCCGGTGCCGGCATATCCGTGTGTGAAGCTCTCATGGGTTTGGACCATCGCGCCCGACGGCATGCTCCAGACCGACATGACACTGTCCTCGACGCCTTCACCCAGTCCGGAAGAGCCTGATTTGGCAACAACATCGACAGGATCTTCAGAGAGATGGAAGCGGATGGTGTCGGCATCATGAACAGTTATGTCGGGAATGACACCGCCGCCGGCGGCGGCATCGTTGATCCGCCAGCCTCGAAGGTGTTCAGGTAGATTGACCGCATGAAACACGCGTGCGCTGAGGACTTTGCCAATGCGGTCGTTCGCGATCAGGTCCTGAATAGCAAGATGCGAACCAGCGTTGCGCAGATGGTGGTTGGTCGCAAAGACGACGCCTTTTTCCTCAGCAGTGCGCACCATTTCGCAGGCTTCGGAAAGGGACATTGCCAGCGGTTTTTCACACAAGACATGTTTGCCGGCCGCAATGGCGGCCATGGCTTGTGGGTGGTGCTTCTCGTTTGTGGTCGATATGTAAACGGCATCGACTGACGCATCAGTCAAAAGCGCGTCAAGGTCCGTGTAGCTGTCCGCAATCCCGTGGTTGGCAGCGAAGGAAGCCCCGCGAGAGGTGCTGGTGCTCAAGACAGACTGGATCTCGCAGTCTGCCTGCGCCCTGATGGCATCAATGACATAACCCGATGCAATTCGACTTGCACCAATAAGACCCCAGCGCATCTCGTCTCCCTGAAATTTTTGGAACGTTCCAATTTTTCTGCATAAAAACTGGAACGTTCCAATTTGTCAAGTTTCTTTTCCCGACAGGACATTTTTGGAGGTCGTGGAGTGGGCATTGATACCGTCCGGCTCTGTGCCGTCAGTTCGTTCACGTTTGAACGTTTGTCCAATGCAGTCGTTAAGTGGTCAGGTGAATTGCCTGGTTAATCTGCGAACCTGCATTCACTGCCAGATACGTCGGGAACGGAGCGCGCTTCGATACATCAATCTCGCGTTTGAGCCATTGAAGGTCTTCCAGACTGCACAGCGACTTAGACAATGCACGATCGGTGACTGAACCCAGTTCGGATTTGATGATCGAAAATCGGGTCGGTTTCGATGTGACGGCCAATATTGGCACGGCCCAGCTCCGGCGAATGATGGAAAATGCTGCTTCGTCAGGAGCTGTTTCGATGATCCGGGCAGCTACAGCAGCCAGTGGAACACCACGTGCAGTCAGTCGGAATTCCGGTCGCAAGGGATGGCCGTGCCCTGGGTTCTTCTCAAGCAGGCCAAGTTGCACCAGATGATCGAGGCTCGAGGCAAAGGCCGACCGGCTTGCGTTGGTCGCGGCGATCAGCGGGGCCTGTCTGCCCGGAGTGCCGGCATGCATGAGTGCGAGGATTTTCAGAGACCACGCTTTTGATGTGAGCTTGACAAGCAGTGTGATATCCATGAAATATAGTTACTATATTTTTGCTACATAGGAAAGCGACATGCCGGTAGTTTCTTTGGACAATACAATCACTTTGGCACTTTCAGTGCGCGACCGGCATGTCAGTGCCGACTGGTACAAGGAAAAACTCGGCTTCGAGTTGCTGTATCATTTTGACGAAGCTGGCTGGAGCGAGATGCAAACCAAGACTGAAGGGGTCACGCTGGGATTGGGTGAGCAGGCGGAGCCTTCGCCCGGGAACACCGTTCCCGTTTTTGGTGTTGCTGATATTGCGGAGGCTCGGACGGCGCTGGAGCGCGTTGAAGTCAAATTTGACGGGCCGACCGAGACGATCGAGGGGATGGTCAGCACGGCGACATTCTATGATCCGGATGGCAATGCGCTCATGTTGGCGCAGGATCTCTCAAAATGAACCGTTTTCGCTGCGTGGTTCGGCGTCCTGACATGAGTAGGTGATTGACCAGATTCAGGTCAGGTGCAGCAGCAATGACTTTTTTGCGCCCTGAATGTGGTCACGCGTCAGTTTTGCAGCAAGTTCAGCGTTGCCGGTTTCGCAGGCGTTCAGAATGGACGCATGTTCGGTGCCGGCACGCTCCATGCCGTCAGACATTACCAGTTGGGCACGAATTTGGCGTTCGACACGGTCTATTGCGTTTCCGGCAATCTCCAAAAAGAACTTCAGCTCGCTAGCGCTGTAAAGAGTCTCGTGGAAATCCCGATTGAGATCGCCGTAGTGCATCGGATCCTTGGCCGACGCGAAGGCTGCGCATTTCTTTCGTGCTTTCGTCAGGAGTTCAGGCGTCATGCGCGGTACGGCATCACGGATAATTTCGGGTTCGACCAGAGCGCGTAGATCAAATATTTCAGCGGTTTCTGTCGGTGACAGGCCCGCGACAACGGCTCCCTTGTAACGTTGCGTTCTCACCAATCCTTGTTCTTCAAGCCTGGATATTGCTTCGCGGACCGGGATCCGGCTGGTGTTGAAGAGCCGGGCTATTTCGTCTTGCCGAAGAGGTTCACCTTCTTCGAGCTGACCCTCGATTATGGCCTTCCTGAGCGCACTGAACACGATCGAGGACGCCGAAGCGGTCGCCGAAATGTCCATCGATTCCAGTTTCATGTGCCGTTCTCCTTGACCTCAACCTTCTACGGGATCAGCCCGTTTCGGTGAAGAGGGAATGCTTTTGAATATTTTATATTGAATATTGGATCCAATTTGGATTATCAATCCCGTCGAGAAGGATTTCCGGATCGCTGAATGAAGTCTCTGCGTGTTCGGACAGCAAGGGTTGAACATTCGCCGTCAAGCAGTCGCCGTACAGGAGCGGAAAGCGACTGTTTCAAAGCGAGTACTCATCATGGATGCATCTGTGTTTCTCTTCGCGTCGGGTTCGCAATGGTTCCGGGCGGCGTGGCGTGAAGCTCCAACCTTGAAAGTTTGAGCCGAAGGTAAAGGGAAGACGCGGAGTTTTCTTGCCAAGCAGCGCTCACCGGCGCAATCATCGTGACGTCAGACGACTGGATTTCATGAGTTGTCTGGCCCTGTGAGGAGTTAGGAATGTCGTCGAATGTTTTTTCCGGATGCATGCCGGCACTTATGACCCCGTGCAAAGCCGACCGCTTGCCGGATTATGATGCTCTGGTGCAAAAGGGTCAGGAGCTGATGAGTGCCGGAATGTCGGCTGTCGTCTATTGCGGCTCCATGGGCGATTGGCCGCTTTTGACCGACGAAGCGCGCATGGAGGGCGTGGAACGTCTTGTCAAAGCGGGCGTCCCGGTTGTCGTGGGCACTGGTGCTATTAATTCCGCATCGGCGGTCTCCCATGCAAGGCATGCTGCAAAAGTTGGCGCACATGGCCTCATGGTCATTCCGAGAGTTTTGTCACGGGGTGTTTCGGTGTCGGCGCAGCGACAGCACTTCAGCGCGATCCTTGCTGCGGCACCGGACCTTCCGGCGGTCATCTATAACAGCCCGTATTATGGATTTGCGACGAGAGCAGACCTCTTTTTCGACTTGCGGAAGCAGCATTCAAATCTCGTCGGCTTCAAGGAATTCGGTGGCCCGGACGACCTGCGCTATGCAGCAGAAAACATCACATCGCAGGACGATCAGGTCACACTGATGGTTGGTGTCGATACCGCCGTCTATCATGGCTTTGTAAACTGCGGCGCGACTGGTGCGATTACCGGCATTGGCAACGCGCTGCCCGGTGAGGTGTTGCATCTTGTTTCTCTTTGCAAAAGGGCTGCCGAAGGGAGCTCCGAGGCACGGTTAAGGGCGAAAGAGTTAGAAGACGCGCTGGCGGTTCTGTCCAGTTTCGATGAAGGGCCAGACCTTGTTCTTTACTACAAGCATCTGATGGTTCTGAACGGTGAGGATGCATACCGGCTGCATTTCAATGAAACCGACGCGTTGAACGACGCGCAGCGCAACTATGTTGAATCACAATATGAGCTTTTTAAAGCCTGGTACGTCGACTGGTCGAAACAGGGAGGCGTGATTGCCGAATGCGCGTAGTCGACAGCCATACGGCGGGTGAGCCAACACGCGTCGTGATCGAGGGTGGTCCGGATTTGGGGTGCGGACCACTTCCAGAACGCGCAGCGCGGCTGGAAGCCGATTACATGGATTTCTGCGCATCGGTTGTTCTGGAGCCCAGAGGCCATGATGCGATCATCGGTGCGCTTCTGGTGCCGCCGACCCGAGAAGATTGCGTGACGGGCGTCATCTATTTCAACAACCTTCAAAACCTTGGAATGTGCGGTCACGCGACGATCGGACTTGCGGTCACGCTTGCATACATGAACCGAATTGGCCCCGGGGTTCACAAATTTGAAACACCGGTCGGCGTTGTCGACGTCGATCTCTTGGACGCAAATACCGTTTCAGTAACCAACGTTGAAAGCTACCGGCTTGCAAAGGACGTCGCGATTGAGGTGGAAGGTTTCGGTACGATCACTGGCGATGTTGCCTGGGGCGGCAACTGGTTCTTCCTTGTCAAAGACAGCCCGCTGGCAATTACCGGTTCGAATATCCGCGCCCTGACAGACCTGACGCTAAAGATCAGAACTGGACTTGAAAATGCGGGTGTTACCGGCGCTGAAGGTGCTTGGATCGATCATGTTGAACTCTTCGGTCCACCAGCTGAGGCAACTGCCAACAGCAGGAACTTTGTGCTTTGTCCCGGAGGGGCTTATGACCGTTCACCATGCGGTACCGGCTGCTCGGCCAAACTCGCTTGTCTTGCTGAGGACGGTCTGCTCGCTGCTGGAGAAGCCTGGCGGCAGGAGAGTGTTGTCGGAAGCACTTATGATATCAGCTATCAGCCCGGACGGAATGGCGGCGTCATTCCTCAGGTCAGGGGCCAGGCCTTCGTAACCTCTGACGCCCGTCTCATCTTTGAGCCTGGCGATCCCTATAAATCTGGCATTCGTCTTTAGACAGGAATGTGTGCGGCGGTTTCGATCCGCAGGCTTTGAGAAGGGATTCGTCATGGCTGACAGACACGTGCAGGATGTCATCGTCATCGGTGCCGGGATAGTGGGCATTTGCAGCGCCCTTGCGCTGCAATCCCGAGGCCGGTCCGTCTTGATCCTCGACAGGCCGCAGATGTCTCAAAGGGCATCGGAAATGAACGCCGGGGCCTTCGCTTTTTCCGATATTGAACCGCTTGCGACACCTGGAATTATGCGAAAGGCACCCAAGTGGCTGCTCGATCCACTTGGCCCTCTCTCCATCCCACCGTCCTATGCGATCAAGATAGCGCCCTGGATGCTGCGCTTCTGGCGGGCGAGTTGGCCGGATAGGCATCAGCTTGCCCTCAATGCTCAGGCCAGCCTGATGGAAGTGTCGCAGTCTGCGCTTAAAGTTCTTGTCGCGGATGTCGATGGCGAGGAGCTGCTTCAACGCGAAGGCCAGTTGCAGTTGTTCGAGGGCGAGCGAGAATACCGGGCAAGCTTGCCAGTCTGGCAAAGGCGCCGTGAACACGGGGTTCGGTTTGAATTGCTTGAAACGCCGGATGCGATTGCCGCTTATCAGCCTGGCCTCGACCCTCGTTTCTCGCATGCCGGATTTACACCTGACTGGATCAATAGCTGCGATCCGGCCCGCTGGCTGGATCGGCTGCGGACAACGTTTCTGGCGCGTGGCGGCGAGATTTTTGCGGGTGATGTCAAAACACTCATACCGGATGAAGCTTGTGTCAGTATCCGGCTCGAAGGAAAAGATCTTAGTGCGAAACAGGTGATCGTATGCGCCGGCGCCTGGTCGCATCACATTGCCCGAACAATCGGTGACAGGATCCCGCTTGAAACCGAGCGTGGGTACAATACCACCCTGCCTCAGGGCGCATTTGATCTGAAAACGCATCTGAGTTTTTCCGGGCACGGATTTGTGGTGACCAAGATCAATGGCGGTGTTCGTGTTGGTGGGGCTGTTGAACTGGGTGGGCTCGATCTGGAGCCCAACTACAAGCGATCTGAGATATTGTTGAAAAAAGCGCAGAGCTTTTTGCCAGAGCTCAAGGCAGATGGGGGACGCCAATGGATGGGTTTCCGGCCTTCGCTGCCCGACAGTTTGCCGGTTATTGACCGGTCTCCGAATGATCGCCGTGTTCTTTATGCCTTTGGTCATGGTCACCTGGGGTTGACCCAATCAGCCGGAACGGCCGAACTGGTCGCGGCACTGGCGTCTGATACCTCAATTCCCATCGACATGAGCGCTTTTTCCGCGCGTCGCTTCTAGATCCGCAAGGAGAGCCATATGAAAATTTCGGCCATCAACGTCTATCAGGTCGACCTTCCCTTGAAAGAAGGACGGTATAGCTGGTCGAATGGAAACTTCGTCGAGGTCTTTGACAGCACCGTTGTTGAAGTCGAAACCGACGAAGGTTTGAAGGGATACGCTGAATGCTGTCCGCTCGGGTCAGCTTATCTGCCGAGCTTTGCCCGCGGTGTGAGGGCTGGACTTGAAGAGCTTTCTCCTCAGCTGATCGGCCGGGATCCGCTCAATATCGGAGACATCAATCGGATCATGGATGCCGCGCTGCGTGGACATCCTTATGCGAAGGCGCCAATCGATATCGCGTGCTGGGATCTTTTGGGCAAGGCCACGGGGCAGCCGCTTTTTACTCTGCTTGGCGGCGCTGCACAGGATGATGTTGTTCTTTACCGGGCAATCAGTCAGGAAGCGCCGGAAGTCATGGCCAGCAAGATCGAGGGTTATGCATCCGAGGGCTATACAAAGTTCCAACTCAAGGTGGGAGGGAATGCAAATGATGATATCGAGCGCATTCGCGCCACACGCTCTGTGTTGAGGCCTTCTGATCTTTTGGTTGCCGATGCAAATACCGGATGGACCCGCCATGAGGCTGCGCGGGTTGTTGGCGCGGTCGCCGGTCTTGATGCCTATATCGAACAACCCTGTCTGACCTATGAAGAAAGCCTTTCGATCCGGCGTCGAACCTCTTTGCCCTTTGTTCTGGACGAAGTAATTGACGGGCCGAATATGCTGGTCCGGGGCATAGCCGAAGACGCTATGGATTGCATCAACCTGAAGATCTCGAAAGTTGGCGGGCTCACCAGAGCCAAGTTGATGCGGGACCTTTGTGTTGCGCATGGCATTCCGATGACAATCGAAGACACCTGGGGTGGTGACATTACGACGGCTGCCATCGCCCATCTTGCGCGTTCCACACCTGCTGAATTCACGTTTTCAGCGACGGACTTCAACAGTTATGGCACGGTAGATATTGCAGATGGCGCGCCAAAGCGCGTGAACGGCCGTATGACTGCCGCTGATCGCCCTGGGCTCGGGATTGAACCGATTTTTGATGCTCTGGGCGCCCCCGTTGCCAGTTACACTTGAGGCAGGTCCATGCGCAGCGCCAAAACCATTCATGTTGTTTCCTGCCATGCGGAAGGTGAGGTCGGAGATGTGATAGTTGGCGGCGTCGTGCCTCCACCCGGCGAAACGCTTTGGGAACAACGCAGCCATATTGCCAACGACCAAACACTGCGAAACTTCGTTTTGAACGAGCCGCGCGGCGGTGTCTTCCGACATGTCAACCTTCTCGTGCCGCCCAAACATCCGAACGCCGATGCTGCGTTCATCATCATGGAGCCCGAAGACACGCCGCCAATGTCGGGCTCGAATTCGATCTGTGTGTCCACGGTATTGCTGGACACCGGCATCATTCCAATGCGGGAACCTTTCACGGACATGACGCTGGAAGCACCGGGCGGACTGGTGCAAGTGAAGGCCGAATGCCGCGATGGCAAGGCTGTACGGATTTTCGTCCGGAATCTGACCAGTTTTGCCGACAAGATCTCGGTTCCTCTGGAAATCGAAGGCATAGGCACTTTGACGGTCGACACGGCTTTCGGTGGTGACAGCTTTGTTGTGGTCGATGCCGGTGAACTCGGATTTGCAATCGAAGAAGATGAAGCAAAGGACATTGCCCGCCTTGGTGTGCGGATCACCAACGCTGCCAATGAACAACTGGGTTTTCGTCACCCGGATAACCCGGACTGGAATCACATTTCGTTTTGCGCTTTTTGTGGCCCGTTGACCCCAAAGAAAATCGGGTTCACTGGCAAATCTGCTGTCGCAATTCAGCCAGGAAAAGTCGATCGGTCGCCAACTGGAACGGCGGTTTCGGCACGGATGGCCCTTTTGGCCGCAAAAGGGAAGATGAGTGTCGGTCAGGAATTTGAAGCCGTTTCAATCATCGGTTCGACGTTTCTGGGCCGGATAATCAAAGAACAACGGATCGGCGATCGCGCAGGAATTGTCCCGGAGATCTCCGGAAGGGGATGGATTACCGGAATTCACCAGCACATGCTGGATCCGGACGATCCCTGGCCGAGTGGCTATCGGTTGAGCGACACCTGGGGTGCTTGATGGAGCTCTTCGGCACTGCCGTTGAGGCCCTACCCGGCCATAGTTCGCTTCGACCAGGCTGCGTTGGCATTGAGATGTGCCTCGAACAGTCTTCCGATTTTTGCGCCCAGATTCGGAAAGCAAGGTTTGAGCTTGGAGCGGCTTGACCCAGTGCGGGATGTGGTTACATCCATGATCAGTCGTTTTTTGCCCGGGACAAGGAGCTTCGATGTCCGTCCATTCTGATCTGCCGTTGAAATATGAACTGATCGAGGAGGGGTGCGACACCATCCTGATCGACGGGTTATTGCTGCCGACCGAGATCGGTATTCTGGACAGCGAGAAAGGCCGACGCCAAACTGTTCGCTTCGACGTCGAAATCGGCACAATTCCAGGTTACCGGAGAATCGTGCGCGAAAAGGGGACTTTCGTATCTTATGCCGACACGGTCGCTTTCATTCAGGAAAAGGCCGCTTCTGGAGGCCATATTGATCTGGTCGAAGATTGGGCCGAAGCGGTCGCAGAGTTTGTGCTCTCCAATCCCTTGGCTGAGCGGGTCACGGTGAAGGTGACCAAGCCGGAAATCTTCGACGAAGCCCAAGGTGTCGGCATCCGCATCTCGCGTCGACGTGCTGAAGCATAGAGACTTGCCGCCAGGGTGACCTTTTCTATTTGCCCGAAAACTGATTGATTTGAGCCTGTTGTTCATGGAGCCCTCACTTAATGATTTCCGCAGACCGTCTTCTCCCACTCTGGCTGAAATATCGTGAGGCGCTCGAAACGCCCGTGCGCACATTCGAGTTTGAAAAGTTTGGCCGACGCTTTGAGGATCGGACGTATCAGATGGGGGTGCTGAATCTGTCGCCCGACAGCACCTACCGGGAAACCGTCTGCCACACGTTCGAGGCCGCTCTTTATCGCGGAAAGCGCATGACACTTGAGGGCGCTGCCATGGTGGATATTGGCGCTGAGTCCACGGGCGACACCGCTGATATTGTGGCAGCTGAGCGTCAGATCGACAGGATGCGGCCGGTGGTTCGGGCGCTGGCGAATGAAAACATTCTGGTCTCGGTGGAGACTTATCATCCGGAGGTGGGCGTTGCCCTGCTGGAAGCAGGTGCCGGTGTCATCAACCTGACCGGGCGGGTCGACGATCCTTCCTTCTACGAGGCGATCGCCTTTCACCAGGCTGGAATTGTTCTTTGCTATACGCCGGGCGAAAATGCACGTTCGCAAGACTATCTGCCGCCGGCGGATGAAATATTCGATCACCAGCTGACCTTCTTCAAGGAGCGCATCAAACTGGCAACAGATGCCGGCATTGAGCGTCTATGGGT